>JAXMCH010000005.1:0-248882 GCA_046349455.1 Hyphomonadaceae bacterium
TGGAGATTGGCGCATGAGCGACTTCCTTGATCTTCGCGGAAAGGCCGCCGTCATCACCTCCGGCACGAGCGGCGCCGGCAAGGCCACCGTCGCGCTCTTACGCGAGCTCGGGGCGCGCGTGATCACGACCGCGCGCACTCGGCCTGTCGACTTGCCAGAGGAGGTCTTCGTTGCAGCGGACCTATCCACCGCAGAAGGATGCGCAACCTTTGCAGAAGTCGCGCGCAATCGTCTCGGCGATATCGACATCCTCGTGAACATGCTCGGCGGATCTTCGGCGCCCGCAGGCGGCTTCTCCGTACTAAGCGACGACGAATGGAAGAAGGCGCTCGACCTCAACCTCATGTCCGCCGTTCGGCTCGATCGGGCCATTCTTCCAGGTATGGTTTCGCGAGGGAGCGGCGTCGTAATTCACGTGACGTCGATTCAAAATGTGTTGCCGCTGCCGGAAGCCACAACGGCGTATGCGGCGGCGAAGGCCGCACTCTCCACCTACAGCAAGAGCATATCCAAAGAGGTATCGCCCAAAGGCGTGCGTGTGGTGCGCGTGTCACCGGGATGGATTGAGACCGAAAGAGGTGCTGACTTCCTCGATCTTGTCGCTGCCGGCTCTGGCGCCGATCGCGACGGCGCCAAGCAGATCATTATGAACTCCCTCGGCGGAATCCCGCTGGGGCGACCGGCGAAACCCGAAGAGGTGGCAAACCTCGTCGCCTTCCTCGCTTCTGACCGCGCCGCATCCATCACCGGCGCCGAGTACGTCATCGACGGCGGCACGATCCCAACTGTCTAATCACATGCACCATCCCGCCACATCGAGTCCGTCTATGGCATGCACGCTTCACAGCACGTCAAATCGAAGGTCCGGTGCAGACAAGCTCCGCGCACTACTTGTTCGACGACGCCAACAGATTGTCGCGCAATGTGATCAGATCGCGCTGCAGGCGCACGAACGTGTCCGGATCGAGTCCGGTCGCTTCGATGATGGCTTCTCGTCCGCAGAACGCCTTCTCGAAAACGGCTTTGCCCTCAGGCGTGAGGCTGACGCGCACCTGCCGCTCATCTTCAGCGTCGCGTCGGCGCGTGACATAGCCCGCCGCTTCCAGCCGCTTCAGCAAAGGCGTCAGCGTGCTCGATTCCAGGAAGAGCTTGTCTCCCAATTCACCGACCGTCTGATCGCCGGCCTCGTTCAACGCAATGAGCGTGGCGTACTGGGGATAGGTGATCCCCAGCTCTTCAAAGAGCTGCTTGTAGGCCCGGCCGAATGCGAGGTTGGTCGAGTAGACGGCAAAGCAAAGGAAGTCGGCCAGGGATCCGGCCAATTCTTGCTTCGGCATTTTCGTAGGGCTTTTCATACGCTTAGGTTCTACCTCGAGCGTTTATATAGATCGCACGCAATTTAATCGCAACCGATTGACAATAGGTGAGTGGTCGGTCATATAGATCGTGCACGATTTAATCGTGTACAAGTTTATGGAGGGTGTCATGATGAAGAGTGTAGGCAGAATTCTCGTCGCGGCCGCAGCGGCGGCGACGCTTGCGAGTTGTGCGCAAGCACAGACGGCGCGGACCATTCCAGTCGACCAAACCGTGCGCAACGTCGTCCTCGTGCACGGCGCATTTGCCGACGGGTCAGGCTGGCGCGGCGTCTATGATGAACTCACAGATCGCGGCTATCGCGTAACCATCGTGCAAAACCCGCTCACTTCGTTGGAAGACGATGTCAACGCAACGCGGCGCGCGCTCGCGCGCCAAGAGGGACCCAGCATTCTCGTCGGCCATTCCTATGGCGGCACGGTGATCACTGAGGCTGGCGTCGATCCAAATGTTGCGGGCCTTGTCTATGTGTCCGCGTTCGCGCCTGACGTCGGCGAAAGCACAGGCCAGCTCTTGGCCGAAATTCCGCCGCCGCCCGAATTTGTCATCGATCCAGGACCGGACGGCTTTGGTTTCATCAATCTGGAAAAATTTCGCGAAGGCTTTGCCGCAGATGTGAGCGAGACTGACGCAGCTTTCCTGCGTGACAGCCAAGTGCCGATCAACATGGCGAACTTTGCAGCGCCGGTGACGCAGGCCGCCTGGCGTACGCGGCCGAGTTGGGCGGTGATCGCCACCCAAGATCGCGCCATCGATCCGCGCCTCCTACGGCAAATGGCTGAGCGCATCAGCGCGCAGGTTGTCGAAGTGGAGGCAAGCCACGTGCCCTTCGTCACACGCCCCCGTGAAGTCGCGGATGTGATCGATCAGGCAGCGCGCAGCGTCTCGCGGTCCGCGACGCAACCCAATTGAACCAGAAGAAACGTCACAAAGCAGGAGATATCCAAATGACTTACGTTACTACAAAGGACGGCGTCGAAATTTTCTACAAGGATTGGGGCCCGAAGAACGCGCAAGCGCTCGTGTTTCACCACGGCTGGCCGCTCAGCTCCGATGATTGGGACGCCCAGCTCTTGTTCTTCGTCAATCAGGGCTACCGCGTCATTGCCCATGATCGGCGCGGTCATGGCCGATCGGCGCAAGTCTCCGATGGCCACGATATGGATCATTACGCCGCTGACGTTGAGGCGGTGGTCGAGGCGCTTGATCTCAAGAACGCCGTCCATATCGGCCATTCGACTGGCGGCGGTGAAGTCGCGCATTATGTCGCCCGCGCGAAATCGGGCCGGGTGTCGAAAGTCGTACTGATCGGGGCGGTGCCGCCGATCATGCTCAAGACCGCGAATAATCCGGGCGGTCTGCCTATGGAAGTGTTCGATGGTTTCCGCGCTTCGCTCGCCGCTGATCGCTCCAGCTTCTATCGCGCGGTGGCGTCAGGCCCGTTCTACGGCTTCAATCGGCCAGGCGTCGAAACGAAGTCTGCAGTCGTCGACAATTGGTGGCGCCAAGGCATGATGGGCGGTGCAAAAGCGCACTATGACGGCATCAAGGCCTTCTCTGAGACCGATTTCACCGACGATCTCAAAGCCATGAACGTGCCGACCTTGGTCATGCATGGCGACGACGACCAAATCGTGCCTATCGATGATAGCGCCAAGCTTGCGATCAATTTTCTGAAGAAGGGCGAACTTAAGATCTATCCCGGCTTCTCGCACGGCATGGCGACCGTCAACGCCGATGCGATTAACGCAGATCTTTTGGCGTTCATCAAAAGCTGATCCAACAATGACGGGCGAGGGCGGTGGTTTCGGCGACCGCCCTCGCTTTGCGTCGCGATCAGCAGACCAGGGAGCAAGGCTCCGGAGGACGCAGTGCTGCCTCGCTCAGCCAACGTCCGCCAGCGGCAGCGCGATGGCCCTCGGCGCCTATCTTGAAAATTCTGCTTGAGCCGTCCCTTAGGGCCGGGCTGCATGGTGTCGCCGTTCGAGGAAAGGCGCGATGAAGGCCAGTGTTTTTCAGGAGACCGCGGCGGCGGTGGCGAAGCGCTTCGGCGTTAGCGTCAAAGCGCTGCGCGTTTATGAGGACGCTGGGCTCCTAAAGCCCGCGCGGACGGTGGCGGGCTGGCGGATCTATCGCCAGTCCGAGATCGAGCGGCTCTCCGCCATTCTGGCGTTGAAGCAGCTCGGCCTGCCATTGAAGCGCATTGGCGAATTGCTGCGCGGCGACGGCGATCTTGCGGCTGCGCTGGCGCTGCAAGAAGCGGCGTTGGAGGACGCGCGCGCCGAGGCGGAGCAAGCGCTGGCGCTGGTGCGTGCGGCGCGGGCGAAGCTTCGGGGCAAGCAGAGCCTTTCCCCGGACGAGTTGGGAAATCTCGTCAGGAGCACAGCCATGTCGGAATTCAAATGGACAGACAAAATGGAAGAGATGGCGCAGCGCCATTACACGCAAGAGCAATTGCGTGAGCTGCGCGCGCGCCCGTTCAGCGCTGAAGATCAAGCGCGTGTGAGCGCGGCGTGGGTCAAGGTGTTCGCGGACATCGATGCGCTCGGGCCGAACGCCGATCCGGGGTCGGAAGCGGCGCTGGAGATTGGCCGGCGGGCGCGGGCGTTGATAAATGAGTTCACGCAAGGCGATCCAGCCATGATGAAGGCCGTCACCGGCATGAAGCGTGAGATGATGGCCGATCCGGAGATCGCAAAGCAGGGCCCCGGCACGCCGCAATCGACCGCCTTCCTCGGTCGCGTCTTCGAGGAACTGAAGAAGCAGGGTTAGCCTTGAACCGGGCGGCAGTCTGGCGCATCGACGAGCGATGGCTGCTGATGCGGAATTTCCGAGCATGGACGAGCTGATGGCTCGTGTCGGCTTTGTGCTGCTGCACTGGGGTTGGCTTGAGAACGATGTGCGTTCTGTGGGTCAACACATTCCCCGCCAGACTGACGACCCTGAATTTGAGTTCGCCCGACGTGTCCGAAACATGCTCGCGCATGGCATGTATGAGGCCTCCGCCGATCCCAATCGCTCTGAGGACGCTTACGTGATGTGCCGTTCCGATGATCGCGAGCGGGTTCGCGTGACTTATGCAGACCTCAAACGCGCCATCGCAGCGCTGCAAACGCGACGCTTCAGTTGACGCACGCGCTGCAGGTGCGAACGGATGAACCTTTCCCCAGCTGCATCCCTTTGACTTGTCGCCTCGTCTCGTTCGTGAAACAGTGTCTTACGGCCTGGACAGGCCTGCATAAGCGAGAAGCGGCGCCAGCCGCTGGCGCCGCCCCAACCCCATAGCGGGAAACAAGGGAGTGTGCGCCATGCCTGAAAGCAAGTCTGCAAACGTTGTGAGGGCTATTGCCGTCGTCGGTCCGACCGGAGCGGGCAAGACGGCGTTGATCCAAGCTCTGGCTTCAGCCGCTTCGGGTGGCGCGGGAATTTCCTCCGCCGCGGCAGGCCAATCCACCGAAACGCACTTCACCGCCATCGATTTCATGGGCGACCATTACGCCCTCATAGACGCGCCAGGCGCCGTCGATTTCCTGGCAGACGCTGACTTTGTATTGCCGGCCGTCGATCTCGCGATCGTCGTCGCCGATCCCGATCCGGACAAAGCTGTTCTGGTTCAGCCGTTCCTAAAAACGCTGGAAGAGATGAACATTCCGCGCGTGCTGTTCATCAATAAGATCGATTCCGCGCGCGGCCGCATTCGCGATCTTCTTGAAGCGCTGCAGCCGGTCTCCGGCACGCCGCTCGTTGCGCGGCAAATTCCGATCTGGGAGAACGATAAGGTCACAGGCTTCGTCGATCTCGCACTTGAGCGCGCGTATCACTACGAGCAAGGCAAGCCGTCGCAGATCATCGACATCCCGAAGGATTTGGCCGAGCGCGAAACAGAAGCGCGTTTCCACATGCTCGAACAACTCGCCGATTTCGATGACGCGCTGATGGAAAAGCTCCTGTCGGACGTCACCCCCGATCGCGACACGATTTTCGCCGATCTCGTGAACGAAACCCGCGAGGGCCAGATCGCGCCGGTATTCTTCGGCTCGACCGCGAACGGCAATGGCGTGCGGCGGCTCTTGAAGGCGCTGCGTCACGATACGCCGCAGCCAAAATACGCCGCGGCGCGCATCGGGCTTTCTGGTAATGGCGCCTATGTCGCGAAGATTTCGCACGCAGGGCAGGCCGGCAAGCTCGCCTACGCGCGCGTGTTCGGCGCAGCGCTGACCGATAGTGATCAGCTCACGCTCAGTGATGGCTCAACGCAACGGCCGGGCGCGCTCTTTGCCCTGGGCGGCGCGCAAACGAAAAAGGTTTCGCGCGTACCTGAGGGCGATATTGCCGCTATTGGCAAGCTCGATCCGGTTGCTGCGGGTGATCTGCTCGGCGCCAGCGGCGCTCAGAAGATCAAGATCAACTTTAAGAAGCGTTTCCCCGTCTATCAGCTCGCAATCGCGACGAAGGATCGCAAGGACGATGTGCGTCTCTCCGGCGCGTTGCAGAAGCTGGTCGAGGAAGACGCTGGCCTCAATGTTGTGCATGATCAGATGACTCACGAAATTCTGCTGCAAGGGCAAGGTGAGCCGCATCTGCGCTCGGTGCTGGATCGGCTGAAGAGCCGCTTCAACGTTGAAGTCTCCACCGCGCCGCCGTCGACGCCGTATCAGGAAAGCCTGCGCAAGAACGCCGAAGTGCGCGGCCGCCATAAGAAGCAGACCGGCGGTCACGGCCAGTTCGGCGATTGCGTCATTCAGGTAAAGCCGCTGCCGCGCGGTGAGGGCTTCCAGTTCGTCGACAAGATCACCGGCGGCGCTATTCCGCGCCAGTGGATCCCGGCGGTGGAAGCCGGCGTGAAGGATGCGATGGCGAAAGGCGCGATCGGGTTTCCGGTCGTGGATGTCTCCGTAACGCTGATCGATGGATCGTTCCACGCGGTCGACTCAAGCGAACATTCGTTCCAGCAGGCGGGTCGCCTTGGCATGGTTGAGGCGATCGAACAGTGCGGCACGGTTTTGCTTGAGCCAGTCGAGAAGCTTTCAATCTACACGCCCAGCTGGGGCACGCCGAAGATCAACTCAGCCGTCTCGGCGCACAATGGGCAGATCCTGGGCTTCGAACCGCGGGAAGGCTGGCCCGGTTGGGATCGCGTCGATGTGTATCTTCCGCACAGCGAGCGGCAGAATTTCATCATCGAGCTTCGATCGCTGACCCAGGGCTTGGCGACCTTCGAGGCTCAGTTTGATCACATGGTCGAAGTCACTGGCCGCCGTGCGGACGATGTCGCCAAGAAGGTGCAGGCGAGCGCTTAACGCACGCCGTTTGTAGTGAAAATCGCCAGCGGGACGGCCCTGCCGCTCTCGCTGGCGCTACTCGCATTCATGGCGATGTTTGCTTCCGCGACGGTGAGAGACGGCGTTCGTCGTACGCGGCCCAGAGGCAGGCCGCGATGATGAGTGCGGCGCCGAGATAAGTCTGCAGGCGCGGCGTCTCGTGGAAAATCACAAAGCCGACGACCGTGGCCCACAAAAGCTCTGTGTAGTGGATCGGCGCGAGCTGCTGGGCTTCCGCGCGTGCGTAGGCGCGCGCCATCAAATACATGAAGACTGCCGCCAGCGCTCCTAGGAGCAGGAAGAACGGCAAGTCGCTCAGAAGCGGAGGCGTTGCGAACGCAATTGTAGGCGCCAGCAAGATCAGACCTGGAATGAGGCTGGTCATGAGCCCGACGATCGGCGCGCCGTCCTTCTGCGCGCGCTCGCGCAGCAGCACCATGGCGATGGAGAAGAACGCCGCCGAAATCAGCACGGCCGCCACGCCAAGATCGTGTCGTGGCGATTCCGCGTTCGTCGGCGCCCCCTGCATGGCGACGATGACGCCGGCGAAACCGACGAGCGCGCAAATGACGCTTGAGGCCCGGATTGATTCCTTCAAGATCACGCGCGCGACGAATGGCGCGAGCAGGGGATAGATGAAAGAGAGCGTCACGGCTTCCGCAAGCGGCAGAACGCTCAGCGCCCAGAAGAAAGTCACCGCGCAGGTGGCAATCACGAATCCGCGGAGGCCATGCGCGCGCCACATCTCGCGCGTGATGGCGGGATGGCCGGCGCGCCACCAGATCAATGCGGAGAACAGCGCCCCGAAGAGATAGCGCCCAAACGCCACGAGCAGGACGTGGTTGGTCATAGAAAGGTGCTTGATGGTCGCGTCCATCAACGAGCCCGCCATGATCCCGGCCGTCAGCACGAGCGCAGGCGGCAACGAACTCGTGCGCATGTCTTCTCCCCGCGCGTCTTCTGGCGCGCGCGGACGTCGCGCGCAATGGCGCACACAGCAGAACGCCCTCCGAGCCGAGGGCCTGGAGGGCGTTCATGTAACCGATCGAGGATCGTGTTACGGAGTCGTGGTCGCGGGCGGCGTGGTGGTTTCGCCGGACGGCGTCCCCTGCGTGGCTTGATCCAACGCTTCACCAGCTTCTTCTTGCGGGCCTTGACCCATGTCCGTCGTGCCGGTGGTGCTTTGTTCGTGTGCGGTGTCCGCCGCTTCACCAGCCTCTTCGTTCGGGCCTTGGCTGCAGGCGGCGATGCTCAGCATCGCGACCGCCGCGGTTGCGGCGAGAACAGACTTCAACATGTTCGTCTCCTGAAGGTCTCTCGTCAGGCGGTCTGCGCCGCCGGAGCAGTCAACGTTCGTTTAGGATTGCAGTTCCGAGACGGCTCACGGATTCGTCGTCGAGTTTCCGTCGGTCGCATCGTTGACTGCGTCCGCGGCATCGCCTTGGCGTTCAGCGCCAGTGGCGTTGTCGATGCCTTCGCCAGCTTGTTCGAGCGGGCCGTCGCCAAGATTTTCGTGGCCTTGGGTTGCTTCTTCGATGGCGGAATCTGCGTTTTCGCCGGCTTTCTCGGCGCTGCCGCTACCGCAGGCGGCCAAGCTCAGCATGGCTGCCGCCGCTGCAGCTGTGGCGAGGGTCTTGAGCATATCGGTCTCCTTAGCGCGCCCGTTCGCGTGCGGGTCGGCATCGCGAAAACACCTGAACGCACTTCAGGTTCCAGTGTGGAACGCTGGCGCGGCGTCCAGACGGGGCTATAAGTCCGGCTAACGAGGGAACAATGACGGCCGAACTCACGGAAGACCAAACACTTATCATCGAAACCGCGCGCACTTTCGCGCAGGAGCGGCTGCGCCCGAATGCAGCGCGCTGGGAGGAAGAGGGGCTCGATCGCGGTGCGCTGAAAGAACTCGCCAGCTTGGGCTTTGCCGGCATTTATGTCGGCGAAGAGCACGGCGGCTCGGGGCTGACACGCCTCGATGCGGCGTTGATCTTCGAAGAATTGTCGCGTGGCTGTGTTGCAACGGCGGCGTTCCTCTCAATCCACAACATGTGTTCGTGGATGATCGACTCATTCGGCAGCGCAGAACAACGCGCGCAATGGCTGCCGCAATTGGTGACGATGGAGAAGATCGCGTCGTATTGTTTGACTGAACCAGGCTCGGGTTCGGACGCGGGCGCGCTGCGTACGTCAGCAAAGCCGGACGGCAATTCGCAATACGTGATCAACGGCTCGAAAGCATTCATCTCCGGCGCGGGATTCTCCGATCTCTATGTTCTCATGTGCCGCACCGGCGATGATGGCCCAAAGGGCGTGTCCACGGTCTTGGTGCCAAACGGCACGAAGGGCCTCTCGTTCGGCAAGAACGAGGACAAGATGGGCTGGCGCGCGCAACCAACTGCGATCGTCAACTTTGAAGATTGCCGCGTGCCGGTTGAAAATCGCGTTGGCCCCGAAGGCGAGGGTTTCAAGTACGCGATGAAGGGCCTCGACGGCGGGCGGCTCAACATCGCTGCGTGTGCGCTCGGCGGCGCGCAAGATGCGCTGGACCGCGCGCTTGGCTACGTCAAGGAGCGGAAGCAATTCGGCAAACGCCTCGCAGATTTTCAGAACACGCAGTTCGTCCTGGCCGACATGGAAACCGACCTTGCCGCCAGCCGTGCGCTGCTGCACGCAGCCGCCCGCAAGCTCGACGCGAAGGCGCCTGACGCGACCAAGTATTGCGCCATGGCAAAGCGCTTCGTGACTGACACCGCGTTCAAGGTCGCTGACCAAGCGCTGCAGCTGCACGGCGGCTATGGCTATTTGGCCGATTACGAAGTCGAGCGCATTGTGCGCGACCTGCGCGTGCACCGCATCCTTGAGGGCACCAACGAGATCATGCGCGTGATCGTCTCACGCGAAATGCTGAAGGAATGACGCGCGACACCAAAGCCGAAGCGCGGGCGATCAACACGATCCTCTGGAAGGACTGGGACCCGATCGGCTGCGGCGTGCCGGAGGATGAATACGAAAGCTACGTCTGGCCTGTTTATAAGCTTTTGATCGACGGCAAAGAAGCCAGTGAGGTGGCGGACTATCTTCGTTGGGTTTGCCGCACGCAGATCGAGCTGGCGCCCAACGAAGACCGTATTTCGGTTGTGGTTGCTAAGCTCGCGTCCTTGCGGCTCGCGCAGACGGAGGAGAAGTACCAATGATCATCCGCGCCATGGGCTTGGGCTTCCTGTTGTGGCTCGCGTTGGCGGCAGTGTTTCGCTTTTTCGGGCAGATGTTCTTCATCCCGGACGAGACCGCGCGCATGCTTGCGTTCTTCTCTGCGCCTGTTGTCGGCCTTGGGGCCGCCTATGTGTTGCTGAAGCTGCTCAAAGAAGCGCGGGGCGATGAGGGTGAGGCCGCGATCGGCTTGGCGTTGCCGGTGCTCTTCCTGAACGGTTTTGCGACGCACGAATTTCCAAAGGCGTTTCCGAACATCGATCCCACGCTCGACGCTACCTACGGCGCGTGGTCGCTGTTGTTCGTCGGCTCGATCTTGTTCATGGGTCTCTCGATGAGCAAACTCGCGCCGCAGGACGAGAAGATATGAAGCGACGCGATCTGTTGATCGGCGCGATGGCGCTTGGGGGATGTGCAAGCATGGGTGAAAGCGCACAGCGCCGGCCGATCGTGATTGCGCATCGCGGCGCGAGCGGCGAGCGGCCAGAGCACACGATGGCGTCTTACCGTCGCGCGATTGAGCAGGGCGCGGATTTCATCGAGCCAGATTTGGTAATGACACGCGACGGGGTGCTTGTGTGTCGTCACGAAAATGAAATCTCCGGGACGACAGACGTTGCCTCGCGCGCAGAGTTCGCGGATCGGCGCAAGGAGAAGACCGTCGATGGCGTCGCCGCGACGGGCTGGTGGGTCGAAGATTTTACGCTGGCCGAGCTGAAGACGCTGCGCGCGAAGGAGCGGCTGCCGCAATTGCGGCCAGCGAATACGGCATTCGATGGCCAGGAAGAAATTCCGACGTTCGCCGAAGCGCTTGCGCTCGCGCAGCAAAGTGGCGTCGGCATCTATCCCGAGCTGAAGCATCCGACATTTCTGCGCGAGCAGGGCCTAGATCCCGTGCCGGCTTTCATCGCGGCAGTGCGCGAAGGCGGCGGTCAGCGCGCGGCGGATATCATGTACGTGCAGTGCTTCGAGATTGGCGCGCTGCGTACGCTGGCGCAGATGTCCTCGATCCGTTGGCAATGCGTGCAATTGGTTTCGGCCAATGGCGGGCCATGGGATCGACGTGATCTGACTTATGCGCAAATGCTGACCGATAACGGCCTGCGCGAGGTCGCGACGTATGCGCGTGGGCTGGGCGCGGAGAAGGCGCTGATCATTCCGCGCGGCAGCGATGGGCGATCACTTGCGCCGACCGATCTTGTGGCGCGTGCGCACGCGGCGGGGCTTGTCGTGCATCCATGGACCTTCCGCGCCGAGAATTTCTTCTTGCCGGCGGAGCTGCGGCGCGGCGATGCCAGCGCTGCGGACTATCAGCGCCAGCACGGAGACCTCGAGGCCGAGGTGCGCGCGTTTTACGCCGTCGGCGTCGACGGTGTGTTCAGCGATTTTCCAGCAATTGCCGTGGCTGCGCGCGCTTAGGCGACGCGGCGCAGCATGTTCCGGTTGAGGATCGGGGCTTGCGCTTCCAGCAAGTCCTTCTCGACGCGCGCGCGCGTTTGATCGTCCTTGATTTGCAGCAAGTGGATTTCACGCGCGCCGAGATTTTGAGCCGCGGCCCACATATCGTGGCGCGCGAGCGCCTGCGAGAAATCATCGGTACGCGCGATGAACAGGCAGATCGGTCCGCCCCAATCCTGGCCAGGCTGCTCCTGCGGCTTCACGAACATGTAGATGCCGCCGACTGGCTCCCACGCGCGTTGTGCGCGCGCGATTTCGAACTCGAACCAACGTCCGCTGCCGCCTTGCCAATTGTACGTGTTCAACGCCGGCCCCCAAGGTTCCACATGCATTCGTGAAACTAGAGTGAGTCGGTTCGCTCGGAAGGCCAAGGCTCAAGGCGCTGGATCGATACTTACAGTTTGGACATCGGCAGCGTCGAAGAACGAGGGCCAGAATCTTTCCAGTGCGGCGGCCTGCTGTTCGGCGTGATCGGGGCGATCGAGCGGTACGATTCGCAGATCGATGTGCGCAAAATCCGGAGGATCTGTCGGCGATTGCGCGCGCCACTGTGCATAATCCGCACCCGAAACATAGAGCGAGAAGCCCTGTGGATCGTGCTCAAGCAAATCCGAGACGAGCACGAGCCGCCGATGTGGGATTGCGGAATCGTAATCCGGATCGGCGGCGACCGCGCGGAGGCCAGCGATGATGGGAGAAGCGCGGGCTGGACCGCTTGCGGACGCGCTGCGCAATGCGCCGTCCAGCGCCTCGGCAAAATCCTCATCCCAACGCTGCTGAACCATGCGCGCGTTTTCAAAGAGCGGATTGGTCTGCTCCGGCGGGCGCGGTAGGCATTTGGAGAACAGGATCGATGGCTCCTGCGGCCGGCGCACATTTATGCGCATGATCGTGAGGCGATCGAATTGCGCGAGCCGTGCGCGCTCTTGCGCGAGCACAGCGCGAAGCTTGCGCCGATGCCGGGTCTCGAGCCGATCCGTTGCATCGACCAAGATAATTGTGTGCGCCCCGAGCGGCTGGTCGGTACGACAAAGTGTTTCGGGATCAGTTGGCGGCGGGCGGAGCACGAAGGTCGCGGCGCCAAGGCCGCCCAAGGTCAGCATTGCCACGACGATCAGCACGGCGCCGAGCGCGTTGCGCCCTTTGTCCCCGCGTGTGCGGCGGTTCATTCTATTGCGCCTGTGTCGAGCTTGCGTGTGGCCTCGTCCAACTCGCCGAGCAAGGCCTCGAGTGCTTGGGTCGATTGGGCGTGTGCTTCGGCAAGGCGCGAGCGCGCTTCATCGATCATCGCCGCGGACGCGGCCAGAGCATCGAGCGATGGGCCGGCGGCAGGGGGCGGGGCGCTGAAATAGGCAGGCGCTGGCGCGGTCCGAAGCGCCATATTCTCCTGGCGATAGAGGTGTACGGCGCCTGCTGCGGCTTCATCCAACGCGCGCGCCTTGGCGTCGAGGAGCTCCATCTTTATCGCGGCGCCGTCGAATGCCTTGTTCATCGCGTCAAACTCCGCCCGCATCTTTTCGACGCGGGCGGCGAGCGCAGCTTTCGCGGCGTTGATGGGCGCTTCCAGTTCGCCGCGCGCTTCGGCGCGGTAGTCAGAGAGTTCGTCGGCCGCGCGTTGAGCGGCGCGATCCATCTTGCCGTAGTCGGGATAGGGGTCGTCGAAGCCGGAGTAACCTTTGAGCGCCGCGAACACCCAGACACCGGCGCCGAGCATCAGCAGAATGATCGCTTGCGGAGACTCAAGCGGCAGCAGTGACCACAGGTGAAAGCTGGAATCCGATCCCATGTCGATTTGTCGGCCGGCTTGTTCAGCCAGCCGATCGCGCCAGTCGGCGGCAAAGAGATTGAGCATCAGCGCAAAGAAGGTTGCGACAGCGAAAGCCGCGCCGCCCATGATTTTCATGGGCAAGCGCACGTGTTGCAAATACCGCAATCCAAGAAAGCCGCCGAGATAGCCGAGCGTTACGTTCGCGCCTGATAAGCCGATTGCGGTGATGGCGCCGCCTAGAAGTCCGCGGGCATCGTCTTCAGCGAAGAGCGCAGCGCTAAACAAAGCCTCAAACACCGCCGCACAAAACAGCATGCCGGCTTGCAGCAATGTCGAACGCGGATAGACGGCGCTGCGACGCAATTGGTGCATGCGCTTAAAGGCGTCGAGATCGCTGCGCGCTTCGGCGGCGCGCGCGCCGGCCTCGCTCCAATCGTGCGCCAGCCGTCCCGCCGCTTGCTTCAGCGCCAGCCGCGCATCGAGCGCAGGGCCGGCAAAATCCTGTGGCGTTGGCGAGAGCGCGCGCAACGTGCGCTCGGCCTCGGCTTTGGCCTCATGTCGTGATTGATCGACGCGACCGCGCTCGCCGGCGACAGCATCGATAACAGCAAGTTCGGCTTCGGAGAGGTCGGTCGAATCGTGACGCGGCAGATTGCGCTCGGCATCGGCGCGGGCGCGCTTGCGAAGGGAGAGCCTCTTATCGAGCGCAGAGGTGCTTAGCCCCTGCGGCGGCTTGGCCGCGGGGCGCGGGGTCGACGCCTTGGCTTGTCCGCCATCCATAGCCCCAGCTCCGGCGTCACTAAAGCGCGGATGGCGCGCTTCTCCAAGAGGAGGCGAGTGGCTATCAAGGCCAAGTGACCGAGATGAGAGACCTTCTGGCGATTGCGGAAGCCGCCGCGGCGCAGGCTGGCGCGGCGCTCAAGGCGCATCGCTCGAAATGGGCGGTGGTCGAAGCCGAGGAGGGCCGTGAGGTCAAAATCCAGGCCGATAAGGAGGCCGAGCGGCTGATCCTTCAGGCGCTGCAGGACGCGTCCCCGTACGCGGTGATATCGGAAGAAGCGGGCTGGGTGCGCGCTGAGCAGCGCGGTGATCGTTTCGTTTGGGCCGTCGATCCGCTCGATGGCAGCGTGAACTATTTGCGCGACTACCCGCACTGTGCGGTCTCCATCGCGCTTTTGGACAACGGTGCGCCGGTGATCGGCGTCGTCGATTGCTTCGCGATGGACGAGCGCTTCACTGGCATCGTGGGCGAAGGCGCGTGGCTCAACGGCAGGCCTATACGGGTGTCAAATATCGCTGATCCCGCCAGCGGCATTCTCCAAACGGGCGTGCCATCGCGCGCCAGTCCTGACTCGATGAAGCTGTTCGAGGCGCGGCTGGCGACATGGCGCAAGGTGCGGATGATCGGGTCTGCTGCCACGGCGCTGGCTTATGTCGCGGCAGGTCGGGCAGAAGCCTACCGCGAATCCGGTTCCATGATTTGGGATGTAGCCGGCGGTTGCGCGCTGGTGCGCGCCGCGGGCGGTGACTACTCCATCGGCGGTTCCCGTCTGGATCAGCCGCTTGAAGTGGCAGCTGGCAACGCCTGTGTATCATTGCCGGCCTGAGCCGCTGACTTTTCCGTAATCAGAACAGAGATTTCGACGGACTTCAGCGACTTAGTCGTTGGTGTCATCGAATCGTTATTGGATACCGCTGGCGAACGCGCTGGACAGGCGTAACGTGGGGTTACTAGTAGCAGTTGAGCGGCCAAGCAGCAGGTGAGGGCATGGCGGGGGAAGCCGTCCTGGCAGGGAGTGTGGAGGCGGTGCGAAACGCACTGGCTTCGTGCGATTCCTGGGCGCCTTCCGGGCTCGACTTGTCGGGCGCTGTTATCATCGGCGACGGCGACACCGATCTGCCGACGGTACGGCGCATTCCGGATTGGGAGCATCTCGATCTTGCCGGGCTCTCCGCTCGCTGGCTCATCCTTGCGGAGCCGCCGCAGCACGGCGCTGAAGCGCGCGTCATTCTTGAGCGTGCAGCGAATGCACAAAAGAAGGTGATGGTCGTCGAAGGCGACAAGGCGCGTCGCTTGCGGCTGGATGATCTCGTTGGCCAGCCGCTGGGTCAGATTGATGAGGCGCGCATTCGTTCGATGATCGCCGGCAAGCGCGTGCTGATTACAGGCGGCGGCGGCTCGATCGGCGCCCAACTCGCGCGCCGCGTAGCGGGATTGTCGCCGGCGCGGCTGACATTGCTGGATAGCTCCGAATACAATCTCTTCCGCATCGGCCTCGAATTGCCGAACGCGACGCCCGCGCTCGCCGACATTCGCGATATCGGCGCCATGCGTCGCTGGTTTGCGCGCGAGAAGCCGCAGATCGTTTTTCACGCGGCCGCGCTGAAGCAAGTGCCTTTGGTCGAGCGTTTCGCCAGCGAAGGCGTCCTCACCAATGTCGGCGGCTTGCGTCACGTTGCTGAGGCGGCGCGCGATGTTGGGGCGGATCTGGTTTTCGTCTCGACAGACAAAGCGGTTGAGCCATCGAGTGTAATGGGCGCGACGAAGCGCTTGGGCGAACTCTATGTGCACGCGCTGGATCGGCGCGGGCCTCAGCGCGCGATCGCGGTGCGGCTAGGCAACGTGCTGGGCTCCACGGGCTCGGTGACGCCAACGTTCGAGGCGCAGCTCGCCGATGGCGGGCCGCTCACCGTGACCGACCCGGAGGTTACGCGCTTCTTCCTCTCCATCCCGCAGTCGGCGGACGCGCTGTTGCAGGCGGCGGCCGTGGGTCTTGGTCTGCCGCTACGTGGGCCCTCGTTCGTGATCGAAATGGGCGAGGCGCTTTCGGTGGTCGAACTGGCGCGCGAGGTGATCCGCCTCGAAGGCAAACGGCCGGAACTCGACGTGCCGATCGTGTTCACTGGTCTGCGACCGGGCGAAAAGCTGCACGAGTTGCTCATTGGCGCCGATGAGTGGCGCGAGGCCGATCCGGCGCCGAACGTCACAGCGGTAGCATCGACGCCGCGCGGTCTAGGCGAACTGCACGAAGTGATGGAGCGGCTCTGCATGCTTGCGCGCGAGGGCGCGGACGACGCTGTGATCGATGCGCTTTTCGACGCGATCATTCCGCAGAAGAAGGCTGATATCGCCGCACCCGGTCGCGCGCTGACGAGCTGAAGTCTTAGTCCAGCGTCCGCCGGAAGCGCATCAGCGCGAGGCTTGCCAAAACAAGAAGGATCAAGGTGAGCGGCCACAGGTCGCCCGCGATGTCGCCGATGCCCGCGCCTTTGAGGATCACTTCGCGCACGATGCGCAGGAAGTGTGTGATCGGCAGCACCTCGCCAATCACTTGCGCCCATCCCGGCATGGCGCGGAAAGGGAACATGAACCCTGAGAGCAGGATCGAAGGCAGGAAGATGAAGAACGTCATCTGCATTGCCTGCATCTGCGTGCGCGCGACGGTGGAGATTAGGTAGCCCAGCATGAGGTTCGCGAGGATGAACAACGTCACGGCCAGCAAGAACGCGAAAAACGATCCCGTAAACGGAATGCGAAAGAGCACCATCGCCACGATCAACACGATCGCCACCTGCACAGCGCCAACGCCGACATAAGGCGTCGTTTTCCCGATCATCACCTCAAGCGGACGCACCGGAGTCGCCAGCAGATTTTCCATCGTGCCGCGTTCGGTTTCGCGCGTCAGGGCGATCGATGTGATCATCACCATTGTCATGGTGAGAATAACGCCGAGCAGAGCTGGCACGATGTTGAACGCGGTGACGCCAGCTGGATTGTAGCGCCGGTGCACGACGATTTCATAAGGCGGCGGCGTTGGTGCGAGATATGAGAGCGGGCCTTGCAGCTCCGGCGTGAACGCCTGCTGCGCGATCTGCTGGATTGCCGAAAGCGCGCCGCCGGCCGCGACGGGATCGCTCGCGTCGGCCGCAATGAGAATTTGAGGACGCTCGCCACGCACAAGGCGCCGCTCGAAGCCTTCCGGGATGGAAATCAGAAACGTCGCCTCGCCCGAACGGATCATGGCTTCGCCTTCTTCGGCGTGCTGCGTGACGGCGACGATATCGATGAACGTGGACTGCGTCAGCGACGCGAGGAACGCGCGCGTCATTGGTCCATCTTCGCGCATCTCGACGACGGCGGGCATGTGGCGTGGATCGTTGTTGATGGCGTAGCCGAACAGCACAAGCTGCATCACCGGCACCATCAACATGATGGCGAAGGTCGGCCGGTCGCGTCGCATCTGCACGAGTTCTTTCAAGAACACTGCAAACACGCGCGCCCACGACAGATCAAGCAGCGCCGCGAGCGCGGGGATACGCGGCCCGCTCATTTGAAGTTATCAATGCTGCCGGACATAAGGTAGATAAAGATCTCCTCGAAACCGGCTTCGATGGGTTCTATCTCGACGTGCGGCTCAGCTTGCTTCACCGCACGGACAGCGCGCTCAAGCGCGCCAGCGTCCTTGCCGCAGGCGTGAATCTCGGCGCCAAACCGCGCGACGATGTCGATGCCCGGTGAGCTTTCCAGCAATTCCTGCGCGCGTAGGAGCGGGCGCCCCGCGATACGCCAGGCTTTGAGTCCAATCTGCTTCGGGATGTCCGAGGTGGGGGAGTCGATCAGTTTTTTGCCGTAGGCGATGTAGGCGATGGAATCGCACTGAACGGCTTCGTCCATGTAGTGCGTACTCACCAAAGTCGTGACGCCTTGCGCAGAATAGCGGCGGATCGCGTCCCAGAAATCGCGCCGCGCTTTGGGATCGACGCCAGCGGTGGGCTCATCGAGCAGCAGCAATTCAGGCTCGTGGATCATACACGCGGCGAGCGCGAGCCGCTGTTTCCAGCCCCCGGAGAGCTTACCGGCGAGCTGCGATTGGCGCTCAACAAGGCCGAGGTCTTCAAGTGCCGCATCGACGCGTTCCGCGCGCCGATCGAGCTCATAGAGCCGCGCGATGAATTCCAGATTCTCGCGGATCGAGAGGTCCTCATAGAGCGAGAATTTCTGCGTCATGTAACCGACGCGCTCTTTGATCTTGAGGCTTTCCTGCAGCACGTCGAAGCCGAGCACTTCGCCTTCGCCGCTTTCGGGCTTTAGAAGGCCGCAGACCATGCGGATCGTTGTGGTTTTACCCGAGCCGTTCGGTCCCAAGAAGCCGTAGATCGCGCCGCGCGGCACCTTGAGATCGAAATTGTCGACGACCGTGCGATCGCCGAAGCGCTTTGTGAGCCCGCGCACATCGATCACGGTGCCGGGGGTGTCGACCGCGTTCATTGCGCCAGCCGCACATCCACCGGCATGCCTGGGCGGATGGGCGTCGCGCCCGCGAAGCGCGCTTCAACGAGGAAGACGAGCTTCTCGCGCTGATCGAGCGAGTAGATCACCGGCGGCGTAAATTGGGGTTCCTGCGCGACGAAGCTCACGCGCGCTTCAATGGGCTGCTCGCAGCCGGCGCCATCACAACGAACGCTTACGCGCGCGCCAACGGGAAATTGCGCCAGCATCGCTTCAGGCACGAAGAAGCGTATCTTCATGTTCTCCGGCGGCAGCAGCGCCGCGATCGGTTGGCCGGCGGCGACGACCTCGCCGGCGCGATGATAGATTTGCTGAATCGTGCCTGCAGCGGGTGCGACGCCCGCGAGATCGTTGACACGCTCCCGCGCGAGACCAGTTGCAGCGCTCGCTGCACCGGCCTCGCGGCGGGCCTGCGCGAGTTGAGCGTTGGCCGCGTCCATGGCCGCACGATCCGAATCCAAACGTGCGCGCGGGTAAAAGCCGCGTTGAAATAGCTCCGCACCCCGCGCGTAATTGCGCTGCGCTAGAGTGGCTTGCGCTTGCGCGGTGCGGACAGCCTGTGCCGCCGCACTGCTTTGTGCGCTCGCGCTTTCCGCGCCGTATTGCAGGCGCTCGGGATCGAGCGAGAAGATCCGCGCGCCGGCCTCGACCACGTCGCCCTCGCGCACATTCAGTGCGCTGACGACGCCGGCTTCCTGGCTAGCGAGATAAATATAATCGGCTTCGCCATAGCCTTGCAGCGTATCGCTTGCAGGTTTGTTACAGGCGGACGCGGCGAGAGCGAGTGCAACAACGAGAAGGCGCTTCATGCGCGTGGCTCCAGCCCAGAGAGCAGGACATCGAACTGTTGTTCGATCAGCTTTTGCGGATTGGCGAGAGCGGTTTCACCGAGCAGGACATGCGTCCACATCGCTTCGAAGAAGAGCGGGCCGATGAACGCGCGCACGACTGCGTTGGTGTCGACGTCGCGGATTTGGCCCTTGGCCTTCGCCGCGTTGATCAAGCTTTCGAGCGCGCTGCGCGCGGGCGCGACGACATGCTCGCGATAGTATTTCGCGATTTCGGGGAAGCGGCCCGAGATGCCGATGACAAGACGTGGCACAGCGAAAAGCGATGCGTCGGAAAGCCGATGCGCGGCCATTGTCGCCAGCATGCGCAACGCCATAAGCGGGTCAGCAGCGCCGGCGGCTGAGAGCGTTTCGGCGCTGCGGGCCAGCGGGCTGACCTTCGCTTCGATCAGCGCTTCGAGCAGCGCCGTCTTGCTCGGGAAGTAGAGGTAGATGGCGGCTTTCGAGATACCCGCGGTCTTGGCGATGTCCTCCATGCGCGCGGCCTCAAAGCCGCGTGCGGTGAACTCGGCCAATGCGGCTTCCACGATCTCCTCAGGGCGCGCCTCGGCCCGGCGTCGCCAGCGGGGCGCTGGCGCGCGGGATTTCGCTGCGTCGGTAGCAGACCTGACCATATGCGGTATATAACTGACCAGTCAGTTAGTTGCAAGGCCAAAAAGAAAGGGCGGCCCGTTTTCTGGACCGCCCTAGGCCGAGGAAGAGCTCTTGAGGCCTCGTCAATCCACCCAGTCGCGGCTCAGCGAGCGCGAGGCGATCAGGTAGAGAAGCGCGGCGATCAGGTAGAACCCGCTGCCGGCAAGGATCGAATAGCGGAGAGATTCCTCGCCGAACTGAGCCGAGAGCAGATCCGATAAAAGCCCGAGCAGATACGTGCCGAGGCCGATGCCGATTAAATTGTTGATGAAGAGGAAGCTCGCGGACGCCGTCGTGCGCATGTTGGCGGGCGCCAGATGCTGAACCGCCGCGATCACCGGGCCAAGCCATACGAGGCCCAGCGCTGTTGGCGCGAGGAAGAGAAAGAACGCGATCGTCGGCGACGGCGAGAGCAAACCGATCGCGTAGCAGGGCAATGCAAGCAGCCACGCAGCGGCAGGCACGAGCGCAAACATGGCGCGGCGTTTGGCGCCAAGCTTGTCGCCCAACATGCCGCCCAGCCACACGCCGATGACGCCGCCGATCAGCAAGATTGAGGCGTAGTAGAACGCTGCTTGCTGCAGGTCGAAACCGTACGAACGGCGCAGGAAGGTCGGGATCCAGTAGAACGAGCCGTAGCCCATGATCGATGAGCACGAGGCGCCGAACGAGAGCAGCCAGAACGTCGGCTTGCGCGCGACGAACCCGACGGCTTGCAGCAAACCCGCTTTCTCCGAAGCGCTCGATTGCGCCTTCACATCATAGCGGCCGCGTTCGGGTTCGCGCACGAAGAGCTTGAAGATCGGCGCGATCAAAACGCCAGCAATGCCCACTGTGATGAACGCAGTGCGCCAGTCGACCATGCTCGCGACGATGCCGCCAAGCGCGATGCCCGCTGCGCTGCCGATCGGAATGCCGAATGAATAGACAGCGAGAGCGCGCGCGCGTTCTTGCGGCGGAAAATAATCCGAGATCAGCGAATAGGCAGGCGCGACGCCGCCAGCTTCGCCCACGCCTACGCCCATGCGTGCGAGGAAGAGCTGCGAGTAGCTCTGCGTGAAGCCGCAGAGCGCCGTGAAGCCGCTCCACAGCGTCAGCGCCGCGGTCATGATCCAAGTGCGGTTGCTGCGGTCCGCGAGCCACGCGATTGGAATGCCGAGGCCCGTGTAGAAGAGTGCAAACGACAGCCCGCCGAGCAACCCCATCTGCGCGTCGCTCGCGCCGAGCTCTTCCTGAATGGGCGTATTCAGGATGCCCATGATTTGGCGGTCGATGAAATTGAATGTGTAAACGATGAAGAGCAGCGCGAGGACGACGTGGCGCGAGGGATCGCGCGGCGCGGAAGAGGGCTCTTGAGTCATCGTAATCCCGAAAGAAAAAGCGGCGGCGCGTGGGAGGTCGCGCCGCCGCTTGCACTAGCCTCGCTTAGAAGCGGACTTCAATAGACCCCGTCACCGTCCGCGGCGGACCGTAGAAGCCGATGATGGAGTTTCCGAACGTAGCGCCCGGGAAGTTGTAGCCGCCCACGCGATACTCTTCGTCGCCCAGGTTCAGCCCGTGCAGGCCGAGGCGAATGCGATCGTTCTCGGTCGTCCAGGTGAGGGAGGCGTTGTAGAGCGTGTAGGCCGTTTGATCGAGCAGCGGGGTCGCGAACTCGAACATCTGGCTGTCGCCGCGATAGGCGAGTGACGGCGTGAAGGCGAGCATGCCGCCAGCCACCGGCGTTTCGTAGGTGAACGAGAGCGAGCCCGTCCAATCCGGCGTGTTCTGCAACGCGGCCGAACCAGAGAGATCGATCGGCACGACGATCGTCGCGGGCGGCGGGGCCGGATTGGCGACCACCGTGTTCGACATGTACTCGTTGAACTGGCCGTCGATATAGCCAACCGCGAAGTTGGCGCGGAAATGGTCGGTGAAGAAGATGTTGCCTTCGAGTTCTGCGCCGTTGATTTCGGCCGAAGCGGCGTTGTCAACGAACGAAGCAATGCCACCCAGCGTCGTCGGTTCTTGACGCGTGATCTGCATGTCTTCGTATTGCGATTGGAACACCGCGCCGCTCAGGTTCACGCGGCCTTGCATGAACGATGAGTGGAAGCCGATTTCGTAGGTGTCGACGAACTCAGGATCGTAGCCGTTCACCGTGCCTGGCGTGAACACCGCGTCGCCGCGCATGTCGAAGCCGCCCGATTTGAAGCCTTGGCTGTAGGAGCCGTAGAGCGTCAGATTGTCGGAAGCTTCCCACGTCAGCGAAACGCGCGGGGTGAACTCCTCAAACGTCGCGTCGTTCGTGTAGTTCGTGCGCACGAGGCCAGGCACCGCGGCCGAGTTACCGAAGAACGGGCTGCGGATGCCGGTGAAGTTCTGGCGATAAACGCGTCCCGTCTTTTCGTCACGCGTCCAGCGGCCGCCGACCGAGAGCGCCAGCGAGTCAGTGAGATCGAAGCTCACATCAGCGAACGCCGCCAGAGATTCCGTATCGACGCGGCCTTGCGTGAAGATCGTCAGCGGGCCGGCGAGGCCGAGCACCGTGTCGAACGCGCCTTCCGCCATGCCGTCGAGATAGTAGACGCCGGCGACGCCCTGCACGCGATCATAGTCGAACAGCAGTTGGAATTCCTGCGTGAACTGGTTGTCGCGGTAGTAGGCCGGGACGTCCAGCGTCGGGAATTCGGTGTTGTCGAAGTCGATCGTGCCGTTGGTCTTGCCGCGGCGCGATGCGGTGATCGAGCGGATCGTCAGGTTCGGGCTCAACTCATAGTCGATGTGCAGCGCTTGGCCAGAAGCGGTGACGTGGTTGTCATCGCCGGCGCCCGCGCGCGTGTCGTAAACATCGTCGAGCACGTTGTAGGACGTGCCGCCGGCCGGGAAGCTAGCGAGGCGATAGCCGTTACGCGGCGTGGAATCGTCGCGAACGCCATCGGCAGAAAGGCGGATCGTCAGCGCGTCCGTCGGCGTCCACTCGGCGCTGATACGATAGGCGTCGACGTCTTTGTCGTAATGTTCGCCGCCCGTGAAGCGGTTTTCGCCGTAGCCGTCGCGCACATAGAGCGCGAGCGCGCCGCCGACAGCAAGGTTCTCAGTGATCGGTGTGGAGCCGGAGACGATGGCTTCCATCTGGTTATAGGAGCCGTAGTTGAAGCGCGCGCGCAGGTGCGCTTCTTCGGTGTCCAACGGCGCTGTGACGTAGCGGATCGCGCCGCCGACAGTATTGCGGCCGTAGAGCGTGCCTTGCGGGCCACGCAGAACTTCGATGCGTTGAATGTCGAAAATGTCGAGCACGGCCGCTTGCGGACGCGCGACGTAGACATCGTCAACATAGAGACCGACGCCGCCTTCAAAGCCCCAGAGCGGGTCTTGCTGGCCGACGCCGCGGATGAACGCGATGAGAGTCGAGTTCGAGCCGCGCGCAACTTGGATTGTCGCGTTCGGAGTTGTTTGCTGCAGCACGGTGATGTCGGTCGCGCCACGTTGATCGAGCTGCTCAGCCGACTGCACGGTGATCGCGATCGGAACGTCTTGCAGATTTTCTTCACGACGGCGCGCCGTAACGACGATGCCTTCATCTTCCTGCACGGCCGCTTCGTCCTGCGCGTACGCAGGTGCGCACAATGCGAACGGGGCAGCCGCCACGCTCGCCAACAATAGCGCCAAACGCGCTGGATCGCCAAATCGCTTCATGTGAGTGCTCCTCCCCTCGGTTCGCTCCGCCGCTGAGTGCGGAGGAATGATTCCACTTGGTTGAAAAAAAGATCCGGCGCTTCGAGGTGGGGCACGTGGCCAGCGCCGGGGATGACGACGTGCTCGGCGTTAGGCGCCGTATGCGCGACGAATGCGGTTGCGCCGTTCGGATAGACTTGGTTTTCGCCGCCATGGATCACGAGCATGGGCTGCGTGATGCGGGCGAGCGCGGCGCGGAAATCTTGTTGGGTCATCGAGCGCCAGAACGACGCCATCGCGGCCGGATCGGCCTTCGCCATTTCAATGGCGGACCAGGCCAGCAATTCAGGATGCGCCTGGGTGACGCCAGCGGCGAACATCCGCGGCGCAAAGCGCGAGACGTACGACGGCCAATCGGCGTTGATGTCACGGAGGGTCGTTGCAACATCACTCGCGCTGTAACCGCCGAGCAAACCGTCGCGCCAGGCATCGTCGTTGATCAGACGGGGCGCCATGTCCTCGACAATCAGAGAACTGAGGCGAGGGCCCAGCTTCGGCGCAGCGGTCCAAAGCGCCATCGCGCCCATTGACCAGCCCAGCGCACAGACGTTCTTCAAATCGAGCGCGGCGACGAAATGCGCGATATCGTCGCCCAGCGTTTCGATCGTGCAGGGAGCAGCGCCTTGGGCAGAACCCGGATGGCCGCGCAGCGTAAGGGTGAGAACCCGATGGGTCGCCGAAAGGCGGCTGGCCAGGTCGTTGAAAAAGCCGCCGTTCGCGGCCCAGCCGTGCACCAGCAGAATGGGCGTACCCGCGCCGATATCGGCGTAGGACATGGCCGCCCCATCTGGCAAAGCGCAAACCGGCATCGCCCGGCATTCCCCCCTCGGACCGTTTCTTCGGACCGAATTTTCCTTGTGTTGCCTCGGCTTATAGCGGAGACTTGAAACATGAGTCAACATTCAGGTTCTGAGGCAGAGGCTCTGGACGGGAGAACTGGTCCAAAAACGGAGCGTGGCCGGCGGACTCTGCGGCGGCTGTTGGATGCGGCTGGTGAGGAGTTTGGCGTACGCGGCTACCACGAGACCGCGATCAGTCACATCACCCAGCGGGCGGGCGTCGGCCTCGGCACGTTCTACGTCTACTTCAAGTCCAAGGAGGAGGTGTTCAGGGCGCTCGTCGCCGACATGGGCGCCCGCACGCGCCATGCGTTGAGTGAGAGCGTGAAGGACGCGCCCAACCGGCTCGAGGCTGAGCGGCTCGGCATCCAGGCATACCTGGAATTCGTGCGCACGCATAAATCGCTCTATCGCGTTGTCATGGAGGCGCAGTTCGTCGCGCCAGAGGCGTACCGCGCCTATTACCGCGTGTTCTCGGAAGCCTATCGCCAGCAATTGTCGCAAGCTGCGGCGCGCGGCGAGATCAGCGAAGGCGATGATGAAGTTCGCGTGTGGGCGCTGATGGGCGCCTCGACGTTTCTTGGGCTAAAGTTCGGCGTCTGGGAGGATGCGGCCGACGTTTCTGCGGTATCCGCTGCGGCCTCGGACTTAATGATCAACGGGCTCGCGCCGCGAGCCAAGAAGGACGACGCTTCCTGAAGAGAGGCGCGTCATCGGGAGGGTAGGATGGGTGTCGACATTGTCGACATCACAGCGAAGCGAGCGGCGCTTACGCCGAACGCGATCGCGTTCGAAGACGCGCTGACCGGGCGCACGCTCACCTATGCCGAATTGGACAATCGCGCCGCGCGGGCTGCTGCGGCGTTGGCGGCGCTCGGTGTGGCGCGCGGAGATCGCGTCGCCATTCTTTGCCGCAACCGCATCGAGTTTTTCGAAATCCTGTTCGCGTGCGGGAAGCTCGGCGCGATCCTCGTGCCGTTGAATTGGCGCGCGCCAGCCGCCGAACTCGCGACGATTATGGACGATTGCACCCCGGCAGTGCTTCTCTTTGGGCAAGAGGATGCGGCGGCGGCCCAATCGCTTGCGCGTGCGGATTTTGCGCGTTTGGCGCTGGATGACGGCTTTGAGGCCGCGCTCGCGGCCGCGTCGCCCATGCGCACTGATCCGCGTTGGCCAGGCGAGGCGATTTGGTCGTTGAGTTATACGTCGGGCACGACGGGCGCGCCTAAGGGCGTGATCCAGACCTATCAAATGTCCGCTGTGAACGCGTTTCACGTTTCGCAGGCGTTTGGCGTCAATCGCGGCGACACGACGCTGAACTTCCTGCCGCTGTTTCACACTGCAGGCATTCAGCTCGTGACGTTGCCGACTCTGATCGCGGGCGGCACGGTGATCGTATTGCCGGGCTTCGACGAAGCGCGCGCGCTTGCATTGATGCCGCGCCTCGATGTGTTTTTCGGCGTGCCGGCTGTGTACCAGCAGATGGCGCTGCATCCTGATTTCGATCACGCCGACTTTGCGCACGTGCGCGCGTGGGGATGCGGCGGCGCGCCGCTGCCGGATGTTCTTGTTGAACGCTACGCCGCGCGAGGTGCGCGCGTCTGCAATGGCTACGGCATGACTGAGACGGGACCTACGGCGTTTGTCGCCGCGCCCGAAGATGCTCTGCGGAAAATCGGCTCCGTCGGGAAACCGCAAATGCTGCTCGACGTTCGCATCGTTGACGCTAATGGCCGCGATGTTGCGCCTGGCGAAACGGGTGAGATTTGGATGCGCGGCGCCGGCCTCACGCCCGGCTACTGGAAGCGTCCAGACGAAACGGCGAAGGCATTCACGGCTGACGGCTGGTTGAAGAGCGGCGACGTTGGCCGCTGCGACGCCGAGGGCTGCTACTACGTCAGCGGCCGGATCAAGGAGATGTACATTTCCGGCGGCGAGAACGTGTACCCCGCCGAAGTCGAAAACGTGCTCGCCCGCCACCCCGCCGTGCTTGAGGCCGCCGTTATCGGCGTGCCGGACGAAAAATGGGGCGAGGTGGGGCACGCCTTCATTTTGCTGCGGCCCGGCGCGGCCAATGTTGCAGCCACCGAGGTGATTCAGTTTTGCCGGTCCAATCTGGCTGGCTATAAAACTCCGCGCCACGTGAGTTTCGTGGACGAATTCCCGCGGACCGCCGCGGGCAAGATCAGAAAGCACTTGCTCGCGCCGGCGGCCTCAGCGCCAGGCCGGTGAGCGCCAGGGAAGGACGCGAAGATCGATGAGCTATTTGCCGAACACATCGCGGCGCGGGCTGCTCGCCGCCGTTTCCGGCGCTGCGCTGACGAGCGCGTGCGCTTCCGCCAGTTCTTTTTTTTCGTCAGACAATGACACCGGTAACAATGCGTTGAAGCCCGACGCCCGTACAGCGCTGAAGCGTGCCGCGCGATTCATGCGCGAGCGCGTGGCGTATCGCGGCGGCTATGTGTGGAGCTACGCGTCGGATTTGTCGCGCCGCTGGGGGGAGATGGAGGCGTTCCCAACGATGATCTGGATCCAACCGCCGGGCACAGCGACGGTTGGTCATCTCTATCTCGACTGCTTTCACGCGACGCGCGACGAGTTTTACTACCAAGCCGCGATGGATGTGGCCGAAGGCTTGATCGCTGCGCAACATCCAGCTGGCGGCTGGAATTATCTCTACGATTTCGCAGGCGAGGAGAGCACGCGCCGCTGGTACGACACGATCGGCAAGAACGGCTGGCGGCTCGAAGAATTCCACCACTATTACGGCAACGCCACGTTCGATGACGCCGGCACGAGCGAAGCGTCGCAATTTTTGTTGCGTCTCTATCTGGAGCGGCGGGCGCGCAGCTTGCGCGAGCCGTTAGACCGCGCGGTGCGCTTTGTGCTCGACAGTCAGTACGAAAATGGCGGCTGGCCGCAACGCTACCCGCGCGTCGATGGCGGCCTGCATGGCCGTCCCGACTATACCCACCAGATTACGTTCAACGATGATGTTGCCGGTGAGAACATCAAGTTTCTGCTGATGGTCTATCAAACGCTCGGCGATGAGCGTGCGCTGGCCGCGATTCGTAAGGCGATGGACATTTTTATCGCGACCCAACAGCCCGCGCCGCAGGCGGGGTGGGGCCTGCAGCACGATGCACAAACGCTGCGTCCGATCGGCGCGCGCACGTATGAGCCGGATGCGCTCACAACGCACACCACGGCCACCAATATCGGCCAATTGCTCAATTTCTACGAATGGACAGGTGAGGAGCGCTTTATCGCGCGTGTGCCTGAAGCGCTTGCTTGGCTAGATTCTGTACGTCTCGCCGACGCCGATGTGCGCGTCGCCGGGCGCCACTACCCAACGTTCATCGAGATCGGCACCAATCGCGCGCGCATCAATCATCGGCGCGGCTCGAATGTCGTGAGCGGCGCGTATTATTGGGACTACAATCCCGAGAAGCCGATCACGCACTATTCGCAATGGCGCAACCTGAACGTCGCCGCATTGCGCGAGCGCTACGAGCGCCTGCGGACCGCCGACCGCGCACAGCTTGCGGCGGGCTCGCCGTTCAACCCGCGCCCGGACTTCAGGCTGCCCCGCTTCTTCACGACACAGAACATCGAGGTCTCCGATATGACCTCCAACCGCGGCTCGGGAGATATCGAGCGGCCAAGCGCGGAACGCGCGCAAGAACTGATCTCTTCGCTTAACGCCGAAGGCTATTGGCCGACGCCGCTCGCGGCGACCAGCCAGCCTTACATCGGTGACGGTCCGGCAACGCCGACGCCAGGCGATTTCTCGCAAACCCTGGTTGGCGACCAGTACGACACCTCGCCGTTCGTGACCCGGGACCCTGCGACAGGTATTTCAACTGGTACGTTCATCCAGAATATGAGTTCGCTTTTGCTCATCGCCGATTCAGGCGAGTGAGTGGACGGTGGAAATGCCCTTGCGGGAGGGCTATCCTAGCTCCTGCGTGGGGATTTCAGCTGTGGCAGACAACGGCGAAGAGCGGACAATCAGGCTGGCGTCGATCGTGTCGATCGACATCGTTGGCTTCTCGACAATGTCGGAGCGCGACCAGCGCAACGCCGCACGCAAAGTCGAAGCGCTGCGTCATCGCCTCGACGTTGTCTCCACGAAGCATGGCGGGCGTCTGTTCAACACGGCGGGCGATGGCTTCATGCTCGAGTTCGGCTCCGCCGGTTCGGCGTTCGCCGCTATTCAAGAAATTCTGGACAAACGCGGTCGCGGCGAGCCGCCCATCCGCGTTGGCGCGCACGTAGGTGACGTCGTTGTCACGGCCACGGAAGATTTGCTGGGCCACGGCGTGAATGTCGCGGCGCGTCTGCAGGAATTGGCGGAGCCGGGGACCGCTTTGGTCTCGGCCGAGTTTCGGTCGATGGCGCGATCCTCGCCGGCGTCATTCCAATCGCGTGGTCAAAAGCCGCTCGATAATATGGAGCAGCGCGTCCAGACGTTTGAGATTCTCTCGAGCCGTCAGCGCCTCGCGCGTTTGTCGCGACGCATTGGGGGGTTCATCGTCGCAGCCGCGATCCTCGCTGTTGCGATCTATTTTGCGCCGACCGCGTGGCGTTTGCTGCAGCCCTACATCCAGCAACAACAACAGCAGCAACAACAGCAGGAGACGCCGCAAGCAGCTGTTGGCTCGCCCGCCGATCCGATCGAAACGCCGGCGACGACGACGGCTTCAGTCTATGTGCCTGGATACACGTTCGCAGATTGCGAGAATTGCCCGCAGATGGTCGTGCTGCCGGGTGGGCTCTATCAGATGGGCTCGCCTGCAAGCGAAACCGGCCGCGTTCGCGATGAAGGCCCGCAGCACGAGGTGTCCATCGCGCCTTTCGCGATCGGAAAGTTCGAAGTCACGTTCGCGCAGTGGGATGCGTGTCTCGCTGGCGGCGGCTGCAATGGCTATTCGCCGCCCGATCGGGGTTGGGGCCGCGGAAATCGGCCGGTTACGGACGTCTCCTGGGCAGATGCGCAAGCCTACCTGGATTGGTTGAACCACCAAGTCGGCGGCTTGCGCTATCGCTTGGCCAGTGAAGCCGAATGGGAATACGCGGCGCGAGCTGGAACGACGGATGCATACACGTTTGGCGCGCGTGTGACTCAGACGCAGGCGACGTTCCGCGCGCGGCAGACGACGCCGGTCGGCGCGCACGAGGCAAATGCGTTCGCGCTCTTCGATATGCATGGCAATGTCGGCGAGTGGGTCGAGGACTGCTACGCGGCGAACTACGATCTCGCGCCGATCGATGGCGCGGCGGTACAGGCCGATGATTGCCAACGGCGCGTCTATCGGGGCGGCGGCTTCGCTGATCAAGCGCCGGTGCTGCGTGCTGCTGCACGCCAGTCCGCGCGCGACGATCAGCGCGTACAAAGCGTGGGCTTTCGCGTCGCCCGCGCTCTCGACTGACGGTTTGGCTGTGACCGCGGGCACAGACAACGCACCTTGTTTTCAGCATGCTCGCATTTTTGGGGCAGGCTGTCAGACAATGGGGTGCGCCGCATGAGCGATAGCGGCCGATTTCTTCTCGCTCAGATTTCTGACACGCACGTGCGCGCAGACGATGGCGGCGCGGCGTCTGAGCAATTGCGTCGGGCGATGGCGCAGGCGAGGGCGTATCAGGTCGATGCGATTGTGCTGACCGGCGATCTCGTCAACGACGAGCGGGATATCGAGTATGCCGAGCTGGCAAAGGCGATTGCCGATCCCCCGGCGCCGCTCTTCATTATGCCGGGAAATCACGATGAGCGGCAGCGCCTGCGCGCCGCGTTTCCTCAACACGCTTATCTGCCGCGGTCAGGCCCGCTTTCGTTCGTGCTCGACCAGTTTCCTGTGCGCATCGTCGCGATCGATCAGATTGTGCCGGGCGAAACGCATGGTCTGCTGACGGCGGAGCAAGCTGATTGGCTGGACCGCACGCTCGCGGCGGCGCCCGACAAGCCGACGATCGTGGCGCTGCATCATCCCCCGTTCCTAACGCACGACCTGCTCTTCGACAGGATCGGTTTGCTGGATGGGGAACTTTTGGCGTCGGTGATCGCTAAACACGCGCAGGTCGCTCGCGTGATCTGCGGCCACCATCATCGCGTCGCCATTGGACAGATCGCGCATGCGCCGGTGATCGTCGCCCCGTCCACATCGTGGATTTATGGCCTGGCGGTGAACGAGGGGCAGGAGATCGCCCCGCGGACGACGGAACAGACCGGCTGGATGCTCCACGCCTGGACAAGGCAAGGCGGTTTCGCGAGCCATTTCATCGGTTTGTAGACTGGGCCTCGAAAATCGCGCGGCAGCCGAGAAAATTTTCGTCTTTACCCGGAACGAAGTGGGCGGGCGCGCCGTTCTATCTGCGGCGCCGACCTACTCCCCCCGCCCAAGGCGCCACCGCAGCACGGGCCGGATCGAGAGATCCGGCCCACTGCTTTTTGGGAAAACCGTCCAAAAACCAGGTTTGAGAGCGCTCATGCCTCCGGAGGGGAGCGGCCGGGGCATGGCGCTGACTACTTCCCTCCGGTCTCACCGCAGGTTTTCGCCAGCGCCGCCAGCACCCCCGTGCTCAGCACACGCCCGAGAAAGCCGCTACAATCTGGCCGGGTCAAGCGAATTCGAAAGTTGTACAACTTCGTCAGCGCTGGGTGCTGACCAGAATGTGACACTTGGCGTGCGCACTTCGTTACAATTGTGATGAATTCGATACGCGTTGTTGACCGGGCTGTGAAATTCGTTTTCCGTCGCGCGGCCCAAAAACGATCGCACGATCAAAAACCGCGGGGAAACGCCGACATGCGCTATGTCCGGAAAACGTTCCGGTGGGGTTTGAGCGTGCTGCAAATTTTGCACCACTTCTCGACGCCTGAGTTGAAGGCGTTGCTCAAGTATTGCCGCCGTTTGATCAGGGATTATTGCAACGCGGCGTACGAGGGCGAAGGCTATTGCGCGTCCATCATCACCTTCGAAATGTTCGAATACGGCTTCGTGCTCGCGTACGACTACGACGAGGAGGAATGGATCCTCAACGTCGTCATGATGCCGGATTTTGACGATCCTCATTGCCGCCGTAAGCGCCCGCGCGATGACATAAGTCACGAGAGAATTTCGCAGATACTGAACGATCTAGAGGGTCACGATTGGTCTTGGCTGACGGACAACCTCTGGATGTTGTACAGAAGCGTTGTTCCACTCTTGATGCTTTTTATTGCCGACACCAAGTCGGGCATAGCTTTCGATCGCGTGTTCGAAATGTTGCACAAGACTCATGCACTGCAGCTGCACGAACAACGTGCATCGCATGTTATATCTTTGTTCAGAAATCTGGACGGAGAACAGTCTCACGACTGTCGCGGTCTTGTGCCACTCAGCCGCGCCAGAGTGAGTGACGCAGTTTCCTTCCTGGGGCCGCTTTGGTTTCAGTGGACGCGTCTGGATCGCGTGAGTTTTGATGGGCTCTGGGATGTCAGCCTCTTCGGCGCACTACCGGAGCAAGCTAACGGATAGTGTCAGATGACAGCCGTCAAAGCCCGGGGGGGTAAGAGAGGCGCGGCAACGCCCTCATTCTCCACGTCGGTCGGCCGCGCGAACTTTGCGCGCGCGCTGGAGACGACGGATCGGGAAAAGACGGTCGTCGGCTTCGATCGTTACAACAAACCCGTCGCGGCTCTGGTGCCGATCGAGGCGGTGTCGATGTTGGCGGGGCAGGATAGCGACATCGATCCGCAGGTCCGCGCGAAGATCATGCGCATGGCGCGGATTTTTCTTGTCGGCATGACGATGCGCGTGGAGCCGGCCGAAGCTGCCGCGCCCCGCGCCAAGAAAAAGGCCGCGCCGAAGAAGGCCGCCAAGCGCGCGCCGAAAAAGAAGACGAAGGCCAGAGCGAAGGTCGCTGGCCGGCGCTAAGCGCTGGGAAACCGATCCGAAACTTGGCTATAAGCGCGCCCAAGATTTGGAGCGGCGCGTATGAAGACCAAGGCAGCGGTAGCGTTTGAGGCCAAGAAGCCCCTGGAGATTGTCGAGCTCGACCTCGACGGGCCGAAGGCGGGCGAAGTGCTCGTGGAGATCAAGGCCACCGGCATCTGTCACACCGATGCTTACACGCTCGATGGTCTAGATAGCGAAGGCATCTTCCCCAGCATCCTTGGTCATGAAGGCGCCGGCATCGTGCGCGAGATCGGCGCGGGTGTGACGAGCGTTGCCGTCGGCGATCACGTGATCCCACTCTACACGCCCGAATGCCGCCAGTGCAAAAGCTGCCTCTCGCGCAAAACCAATCTCTGCACCGCCATTCGCGCGACCCAAGGCAAAGGCCTGATGCCGGACGGCACCAGCCGCTTTTCCTACAAGGGCAAACCCGTCGCGCATTACATGGGCTGCTCGACCTTCTCGAATTTCACCGTGCTGCCTGAGATCGCGTTGGCGAAAATCCGCAAGGACGCGCCGTTTGAAAGCGCCTGCTACATCGGCTGCGGCGTCACCACTGGTGTTGGAGCTGTTACGAACACGGCGAAGGTTGAACCTGGCGCAAACGTGATTGTGTTCGGCCTTGGCGGCATTGGCCTCAACGTCATTCAGGGCGCCAAGCTCGTGGGCGCCAACATGATTGTCGGCGTCGATATCAATCCGGCGCGCGAAGAATGGGGCAAGAAGTTCGGCATGACGCACTTCGTCAATCCGAAGACCCTCACCGGCGACATCGTCGCGCATTTGGTGGAGCTCACCGGCGGCGGCGCCGATTACACGTTCGATTGCACCGGCAACACGACAGTCATGCGCCAAGCGCTTGAAGCGTGCCATCGCGGCTGGGGCGAGAGCATCATCATCGGCGTTGCCGAAGCCGGCAAAGAAATCGCCACGCGCCCGTTCCAGCTGGTGACTGGTCGCGTCTGGAAGGGCACAGCCTTCGGCGGCGCCCGCGGCCGCACTGACGTGCCAAAGATCGTCGACTGGTACATGGACAAAAAAATCCAGATCGACCCGATGATCACGCACAAGCTGCCGCTCGAACGCATCAACGAAGCCTTCGACCTGATGCATAGGGGCGAGAGCATTCGGAGCGTGGTGGTCTATTGATGACCGACTGGAAACTCCCGTGGTCCGCGTCGTGTCAGTGCGGCGGTGTCAAAATGCGCGTCACCGCGCCGCCCATGATCGCGATGGCGTGTCATTGCCGCTCGTGCCAGCGGCTGACGAGCGGAGCTTATTCGCTGACGCTGATGATTCCGGACGGTGGATTCGAAGTTGTCTCAGGCGAGCCCGTTATCGGCGGCATGCATCGCGAAGAGCTCAAGCATTCGTTCTGCCCGCACTGCCACAATTGGCTCTTCACGCGCCCGCAAGGCCGGCCATTCGTGAACTTCCGCCCCGCGACGCTTGAAGATTCAAGCTGGGTGCAGCCCTACGTCGAATCCGGCGCGCAGGATAAGCTCCCCGGCGCCGTTAGCGGCGCGAAGCATTCCTATTCCGAATTTCCGCCGCCGTCCGACTACCAGATGCTGATGGAAGGCTACGCGCGCGAAGGCGCCAAGCCGCGATGAGCGTCGAGATCACGAAGGCGCATATCGTTCACGGCGGCACGCTGAGCTACGCGCATCATCAGAGCGCCGCCACCGGCACGAAGATGACATTCTCCGTGTTCACCCCGCCCGGCAACGGCCCGTTCGCGTATCTCATTTGGCTCTCGGGCCTCACCTGCACCGAAGATAATTTCACCACCAAAGCCGGCGCCTACGCCTACGCGGCGCAGCACGGCGTTGCGATCGTCGCGCCCGATACCTCGCCGCGGGGCGAGGGTGTCGCCGATGACCCGGCCTATGATCTGGGTCAGGGCGCGGGCTTCTATGTCGACGCCACGCAAGCGCCGTGGGCGCCGCACTTCAAGATGGAGAGCTACGTCACGCGCGATTTGATCGCGGCTGTCGAGGGCGCCTTCGCGCTGAAGCCGCAGCGCGCCATCTCCGGGCACTCGATGGGTGGCCACGGCGCGCTCACGCTTGCGATGAAACATCCGCAGCTGTTCAAAAGCGTCTCGGCGTTCGCACCGATCTCGTCACCAACGCGCTGCCCGTGGGGCGACAAAGCACTCGGCGCGTACCTCGGCCCAAATCGTGAAGCATGGAAGGCGCACGACGCGGCGCTGCTGATCGAAGCCGGCAAAGCCAAGCCGTTCGACGATATCCTGATCGATCAAGGCCTAGGCGATCAGTTTCTCGAAAGCCAGTTGAAGCCGGATTTGTTGGAAGCCGCTGCAGCGAAGGTCGGTCAGAAGCTCACCGTGCGCCGTCACGCAGGCTACGATCACTCATACTTCTTCATGGCGTCGTTTATCGGCGAACATGTCGCCTATCACGCCGCCCGCCTGATGTGATGGTGATGAGGTCTGTCGGCGCCGGCGGCTTGGTTCGATAGGATCGAGCCAGCCACGCGACAAGCAGCAGCACCGCGGCAAGGCCAATGAGCGAGCCGATCTGTACAAGCCCCGTCAAGCGTGTGAACGCGATGGCGAAGGCGTAGAGCGTGGCGCCGACAAGGATCGTCAGCGCGATCCAGCGTTGCATCACGTCGTTGCGCCGCGTGCCGAGCCAGAACACGACCGCGCCAAACACAGCCCAGGCGGCGGAATAGGACCAAGCTTCGACGTCCATCACCGGCGCGGCGCCGAGGTCCGTCGGATGATAGAGTCGGCGCACAATCAGCGTCGCCGCGACGAAGAGGTGCCCGGTCGTGGTGATCAGCGAAGCGTACGCGAACGAGCGCCGCCAGCGCAGATGTGGCACACCCATCGCAGCCGCGCTCATGAAGGCCGCGGCGCCGTAGGCGGCGAGTGCGAGCAAATCGTCAGCAACGCCGGTGCTCTGCGCCGGCATGATGCCCCACCACGGATTCACCGTCAGCCAGAATGCAAACGCCGCGAAAATCAGCGCCGGCCAAATCGCTGCCGCGTAAATCGCCTGCATGTCGAACGCGTAGGGCCGAATGGTTTCGCGGTTCGGTGCGCCGGCGGTCACGAAGGCGGCGCCGAGCACGAACGCAAGCGGCCATATGCCATGCGCAAGACCTTCAAGGCCCGCAAGCGCGGGGCCGTTGTCCATGTAACCGGCGTGCGAGAGCCAGCGCACGACGCTGTGTCCGAAGCTCCACGCAAACAGGATCGCCGCTGACGCCGCTGCAAAGCGCGTCGCTTCCACTTTCGGCGAGCGCGATAACGCGCGGCCAAGGAAAAGCGTGAGCACAACGGCAACGAGCTGCGCCAGCACAGCCAGCAACGTGGAGAGCGCGTTGGTGGTTGTCGGGTCCTGGCCGCCCCACCATGGATGGCGCGCGACGAGCAGGATGTAGCCTGCGACGATCAGGCCAAACCACGCGCAGCCGCGCGAAATCACGATGAGATCGTGCGTGAACGGGCGCTCAGCGTCGCGCTCTGCGCGCACGCGCGCCGTGAACGCGATCGCGAGTGCAGCGGCGAGGAAGACGAGCGCATAGCAGGCGGATTCGAATAGGCCGACGTTCGCGCCGCCCATATCGCCGCCGTGGAAGCCGCGCCGTGTCGCAAGCAGCGCCCATACAAGCGTAAGGAAGCCGCCGGCGCCGGCATAGATGCGCGCAGCGAGGCGCTGGCGCGTGTAGAGGCGATGCGACGCCGCGAAGGCAAGCGCTGCCGGCGCAAGGAAAGCGAGCAACAACGTGTCGAGCAGCGGCGGCCCGGACACGCCGGCTGGTTCAATGCCCCACCATGGATTGGTGGTGAGCGTCGGAGCGATGAGCGTGTAGACCAGGCCGGCGCCCATCAGCGCGTGGCCGCGCCAAGCGCCGATGCGGCCAAGCTCTCGGTTGGCGCGCGGCAACACAGCGTGGCCCGCCGCCAGCAGCGCAACGACGCGAAGCGATTGTTCGGTGAAGCCGTCCACCGGCGCGCCCGCGCCGCCCGCCGCGATCCAGCGCAACAGCAAGAACACACCGATCAGCACGATGATCAAGCTCGCGCTGCTCAAAGCTTCGCTCGCCCAGCCGCGTGGCTCGCGGCGTGCGGCGACATAGCTCGCGCCGAACAGAAGTCCGGCGGATGCGGCGAGAATCGTGAGCGCGCCCGGCAGCGGAATGGCGCCGGCGAGCGCCGCGCCGATCAATCCAGGCGATAGCGCGTGCCCGATCGCGAACACTGCCGCGGCGATGGCCGTGTGGCGCAACATGCCCCAGCCCAACCAAGCGAAGCCGCAAGCGAACAGCGCGGCAGCGCCGGCGTGTGCCGCGGTGCGGACAGAAGCGGGGAAGGCGGACTCGATGCCGAGCAGCAGCAACGCTGCGCCGGCGGCCGTCCAGAAGCCGACGGCTTTGTCCTTACGTGGCTCCATCGTTTCAAGTGAAGCGAACCACGCCGCCGCGAAGAGAATGGCGCCGCCGGTGAAGAGCGGCCCCCATGCGCTGTAGTGATGCCATTCCTCACGCGAGAATGCGGAGACGGCGGTGAGTAATGCGGCGCCGATCGCGCCGGAAGCGGCGACCATCGCGCGCGCGGTGCGATGTGGTTGCGCCCCAAGCGCGGACGCGACGACCACCACCGAGGCAAACAGCACGAACGGGTAGAAATCGGCGCCAAGCGAAGGCACGTAGAAGCGCGCGCGCAGGTAAAGCACAAAGCCAAACACGAGCGCGGCGATCGCAACGATCACGGCCGCCGGCGCCGCCACGCGGGCGCGCACCGAAGCCGCCGCAAGCGCGACGAGAATGGCGCTGACCCACGCCGGCCCGGCGATCAATCCCGCAGGCAGCGGCGCAATGGCGATCCACGTCCAGAGCAGCAGCACGCTGCTAAAGCAGATGGCGACCGCGGGCAGGTAGGAATGCGCACGCGTCCAGGTGAGCTGGCCGGGCGCTTCGCCCGCGAGCGGTTGGCGGAAGGCGAGCGCCGCACCGCCAAGTGCGGCGAAGCTCGCAAGCGCAAGGGCGCGGCGAATTTCATCAAGCGCAATCGCGCTCGCGAACCAGAAATAGAGCCCGATGAGCGTCGCAACGCCGACCCACGCCCAACGCCGGAACGCCGCGAGCGAAAATCCAGCCGCGGCGACAGCGCACACGTAGAGCGTCACACCCGCCGTCGGCCACAGCGGCAGATGCGTGAGCGCCGGCGCGAACAACGCCATGACGATCGCCAGAACCCCAAGCGCTTGTCCGTGCAGGAGCGAAAGTCCGATCAGCAATGCTGCACAAAGCGTCAGCAGCGCTGCAGCCGTTCCCCAACTGATCAGATCGTAAAGTCCGTGCGCGCCCCATGTCGCGGCGTAGAACGTGACGACGCCCGCGCCCGCAAGCATGGCGGCGACCAGCGGATTTCCGGGCGGCGAACGCAGCGCCGCGCGGCGCGCCCACTCGCTTGCGCCGAGCAGCACAAGCCCAAGCGCCACTGCGCAGCCAATCTGAACTGACGGCGTGAACCACGCTTGCTGCGCGGCGAATGAAACAAGCGCGATGGCGGCGAACGCAAGGGCGCCGCCGCCGAGCCATGCCAGACCATTCTCCGCGAGCCATTGTTCGAATTGGCGATCGCGGATGCGTACGCGCGGTGGCGGCGTTGCAGCCGCAGGCGGAAACGGCGTCGGCGGATCGTCGGCCATATCGGGCGGCACGACTTCAGTAAGAAGCAGGACCGACTCTTCTTGAACCGGCGCCGGAGGCGCGGCGGGCGCCGGCGCTTCTATCGGCGCATCGTCATTCGAGGCCTCAGGCAGCGGTGTATCGAGGAGCAGCGGCTCGTCCTCGGCCGCAGGTGTTGGCTGCGTAGGAGCGGCGGGTTGCGCTTGGGCCTCGCGCGCTGGCGCCGGGGCGCCGGCGATCAGGCGCTCAAGCTCCGCCACGCGCCGCGCGAGCGCGTCGGCGCGTTGGCCTTGGGCCCAGACCCAAATAGCCATCGGCAGGATGACGAGCCATTCCACCAGTTTCGACCGCCCTGAACCGCCCCTACGGTAACCACGCAGCGTCTAGCGCGCGTGCGCGCGACGCAAGGCTTTGCATCGCAAATGCCGTCCTTATCACCGCAGAGGGGAGTTTGCGCCCCGCGTCTTCGCGTGCTCAAAGCGCTTATGACTTATGTGTTCGAACCGCCGCGCCAGGCCGCGGCCGATGTACTCGGCTCAGACGCGAAGTTCCCCGTCCGTCGCATATTCTGCGTTGGCCGCAACTACGCCGACCACGTGCGCGAAATGGGCAACGACCCCAAGAGCGAGCCGCCCATCTTTTTTACCAAACCCGCAGATGCGCTGGTGAGCGACGGCGCCGCCATTCGCTATGCCGCGAACACGTCCAACCTGCATTTCGAAGTCGAACTCGTGATCGCTATCGGCAAAGGCGGTGAGAACATCGCCGAAAGCGCGGCGCTCGATCACGTTTGGGGTTACGCAGTCGGCGTTGATCTGACCCGTCGTGATCGGCAGGCGGAAGCAAAGAAAGCCGGCGCGCCGTGGGATGCGGCCAAAGCGTTCGACGAGTCAGCGCCACTCGGTGCGCTTGCGCCTGTGGCCAACGGCAAACATCCCCACACGGCGCGCATTTGGCTGAAGGTGAACGGCGAAACCAAGCAGGACGCCAATACATCGGAGATGATCTGGTCCTGCGCCGAGATCATCAGCACGCTTTCGCGCGCGTGGGCGTTGCGGCCTGGCGATCTCATCTACACCGGCACACCATCGGGGGTCGGGCCGATCGTACCGGGCGATCGCATTGAGTGCGCTGTCGATGGCTTGCCGCCGCTGCGCTTCAGCATCGCGCCGCGCTAAGCCTCCAGCGCCAGCAGGGCGAACGTCGCCAGCCAGTGCTCGCCCATATAATCGCCCGCCACATGCGGAAGGCTCGCGGCGATGTGCGTGTCCGCAGCGGCGTGCGCGCGGCTCGCAAGCGGTTCGCCCACTGCGGGCGCAATCGCGCGCCAGCACCACGCGCGCGAGAAGTTCAAGCCGTCCAGGTGCGCGATCTTGCCGTCGGTTCGATCGCTGACGCGGGCGGGCGCAAACAGCGCGGCAGGCTCGCCATTCAAAACGTCGGGCAAGAAGTCTTCAAACCACGTCTTGAAAGCGGCCGGCGCCAAGAAACGACGCATGCACTCGGCTTCCATCAGCGTCGGCGAGAGAAAATCGTCCTGGCTCGGCTCCCAAGCCTGCGCGCCGCGATCGTTGCCATACCAGGCCATCACCTTGTCGCGCATCAAAGCGAACATCTCAGGTTCGTTCGGTTCGGCGTAGTCCGCCGCTAAGCGCAGCGCGAACGCCGTGGAAGAATGCACGCCCGTGCGGATCGGATAATCCGCCAGCGGGAGGAACGCCTTGAAACGTGCGACAAAGCTATCGGCGAGCGGCCGCATCGTTTCCGCGACACGGCGGCTCTCAGCGCCGGTGTGCTGATCGAACTCAGCTTGCAACGCGAGCAGCCAGCCCCAGCCGTAGGGCCGCTCGAAGCTGCGCGCCTCCGGTCGGCGCAAGTAAGCACACTCAGCTTCAACGTTAGCCGGACTAATGCGCTCGGCGAAAAGCGCTCTGATCTCGCTGGCGCAGCTGAGTTCAGGATAGCGGCGCAACGCGCGCGCGAGTAACCAATAGCCGTGCACGCACGAGTGCCAATCATAGCTGCCGAAGAAGAGCGGGTGCGCGGCGCGCGGGCCGATGACATCGCTAGGGCCGCCCATCACGTGCTGCATGATGTTCGGATACTCGCGGCTCACGTGCGCGAGCGCGAGGCCGGCGAACTTTTCGGCCAAGGCTTTGGTGAGTTTGATCATGCGGGAAAGGCCAGCAAGCGCATCAGGACAATGTTGGCGATCAAGAGCGGCAGCGCCGTAGGAATTTGCGCGCGGATGACGCCGTTCAGCGCGGCCTTACGGTCAGGCAGTTCGAGCAGGTTTGCAGGCACGACGTTGAAGTTCGCGGCCATCGGCGTCATCAGCGTGCCGCAGAATCCCGCCAGCATGCCGATCGCGCATACGCGCGCCGGATCGCCGCCGAGCGCATGCACCACGAACGGCAGGCCCACTGCCGCGGTCATAACCGGAAACGCCGCGAACGCGTTGCCCATGATGATCGTGAACAGCGCCATGCCGACGCAATAGGCGGCGACCGCGACAGTGCGCGTGTCGAGCGGGATATATTGCGCGAAGATAGCGCCGACCTGCTGGCCAACGCCGGCGGCAAGAAACACGGCGCCAAGCGAAGCCAGCATTTGCGGCAAGATCGCCGCCCAACCTACTGCGTCGAGCAAGCGACGCGCTTCCTGCAATGGCGCGGTCAGAGGTGGGCGCAGCCACAGCATCGCCACAGCAACCGCAATCGTCGCGCCGATGATGAGAGAGATGAGGGTGGCCTGCGCTGGGTCAATGAGGCGTGCGCCCCAGTCTGTTTCCTTCGCCATCAGCGTGCCGCCGAGCGCGACAGCGGGAATGATCAGCGCCGGCAAGAAAAGAAGATCACCGCGCTTCATCGCGCTGTCGCGTCGTTCTTCGGGTGAGGTCGTCTTCGGCTTGCCTTGACCGAGGCCGATCGTGGCAACGACGACAAGCCCAAGCGCCAGCACGCCGTTGCCGAGATCGCCAAGATACTGCCCGGCAAGAAAACTGGCGGAAAGCAATCCCCAGAATAGCCCGTTGAATAAGCGTCTGGGATTGCTCGCATCGAACAGGGAGAGGAACGCGATCGCCGCGAAGAATGCGCCGACGAGAATATAGATGGCCGCCATCGTGATCATGACGCGGCCTCCGGCTTCGTCAGCACGCGCTTGAGGTGGCGATCCAGCAGCCAAAGCCGCAGCGAATGGATGACGAGCGCCGCGATCGCCGTCGGAATTGCCCAAACAGAAAGCTGCAACGGTTCGACCATGATGCCGTTCTGTTCGAGGAAGCCTTTGATCAGCAGGATAGAGGCGATGGCGATGAAGATGTCCTCGCCGAAGAAGAGCGCGATATTGTCAGCTGCCGCAGCGTGCGCGCGGATGAGATAGCGTTCGCGGTCCGGCAATGCGCCAAACTTGGTCTCAGCCGCGCCCTCGGCCATCGGCGCAACCAGCGGACGCACCATTTGCGGATGTCCGCCGAGCGATGTCAGTCCGAGCGCCGCCGCGCCCTGGCGCACAATGAAGTAAACCCACAGCACCCGGCCGACGGTCGCCGCTTGCACACGCGCGATCAAAGTCCGCGCGCGATCCTGCAGGCCGGCGCGTTCTAAAAGTCCGATCGCAAGCAGCACGAACCAAACGACGCTGACATAACGGCTATCGTTGAAGGCCTTGCCGAATGACGCGAGCGTCGAGAGCGTCGCACTGTACATGATTTGCACGTCCGCCGCAGGCGTCCATGCGGCCGCGAGGCCGGTGGTGAGCGCCGCCGCCATGACAACCAGAAGCGGGTTCGCCCTGAGCACAAAGCCCAGCACGACAACACCGATGCCTAAAAGGACAAGCATGCTTCCCCCGCGCTACGCTTTGCCATATCCGCCGCCGCCCGGCGTTTCGATCACGAACACATCGCCCGGCGCGATCTCAATCTTCCCCGTCGCCGCAAGTTGCGTCACCGAACCATCGGCGCGCTCGACGCGATTGACACCTGGCGCGCCATCGCCGCCGCCGTTTAGTCCAAACGGCGCCGTCGCGCGCCGGTTGGCCAGCATCGCCGCTGTCATGCGTTCGCGGAAGCGAATGCGGCGCACCGCGCCATCGCCGCCATGATGCGCGCCGGCGCCGCCCGAACCGCGCCGCACGCCGAAGCGCTCCACCAACACGGGAAAGCGCGTCTCCAAGACTTCCGGATCAGTGAGCCGCGAATTGGTCATGTGTGTCTGCACAACCGCTGCGCCGTCAAACGTCGGCCCAGCGCCTGAGCCGCCGCAGATGGTCTCGTAGTATTGGCGTTTCTCGTCGCCGAAGGTGAAATTGTTCATCGTGCCTTGTGACGCCGCGAGCGCGCCAAGCGCGCCGTAGAGCGCGTCGACGACGACTTGGCTCGTTTCCACATTGCCGGCCACGACCGCCGCGCCGCGCTTAGGATTGAGGAGCGATCCTTCGGGCACGACGATCTCGATCGGCTTGAGGCAGCCTTCGTTGAGCGGGATGTTGTCGTTCACGAGTGTGCGGAAAACATAGAGCGTGGCGGCGCGGGTGATCGCCAGCGGCGCGTTGAAGTTGCTGTCTTGTTGTGCGCTGGTGCCGGTGAAATCGACGCGGACGGTTCGCGCGGCATGGTTCGGTGTCACAGCGACGCGAACAGTCGCGCCGCCATCCATCTCGACAGAGAACGCGCCAGGCTTCAGCGTATCGATGACACGCTTGATCTGCTCTTCGGCATTGTCCTGCACGTGGCCCATGTAAGCGGTGACGCCGTCACGCCCATAGTGCTTGACCAGGCGCTCCAATTCCTCTGCGCCACGCACCACGCTTGCAATCTGCGCTTTAAGATCGGCAATGTTGCGGTCGATATCGCGCGCCGGGTGAGGACCTGAAGCGAACAACTGGCGTGTTTCAGCTTCCAACAACCGGCCATCCCGCACGAGCAGAAAATTCTCGATTAGCACGCCCTCATCTTCGATGCGCCGCGAATCCGGAGGCATCGATCCAGGCGTGATGCCTCCAATATCGGCGTGATGGCCGCGCGCGGCGGTGAAGAACGCAGGTCGCGTGTCGCCATCGAGGATCACCGGCGCGATCACTGTGATGTCGGGCAAATGCGTGCCGCCTGCGTGCGGCGCGTTCAGCATGTAGATGTCACCCGCGCGCATGGTGGCGCCGCGCTGACGGATGATCTCGCGCACGCTGTCGCTCATCGAGCCGAGATGCACCGGAATGTGCGGCGCGTTGGCGACTAAGCCGCCCGTCTCATCAAACACGGCGCACGAGAAATCGAGCCGCTCCTTGATGTTCACGGAGGAGGCCGTCGTTTGAAGCGCTAGGCCCATCTCTTCCGCAACGCCCATGAAGCGGTTGTTGAACACTTCAAGCAGGATCGGATCGGCGTGGGCGCCGATCGCGTTGCGTTCGATGTGTGCGGTGCGGGTGAGAATGATGTCTCGGTGCTCGTTCATCTGCGCGCGCCAGCCCGTCGCGATGTAGGTCGTTGCGCCGTTTTCGATGATGAGCGCGGGTCCGTCGCATGTGAAGCCGGGCGCCAGATCTGCGCGCGGATAAGCGGGCATCCCTGTTGGACTGCCCGCTCTGCGGGACGCCTGCGCCGCTGGCGCCTGACTCAAGGAGAATGCAGGCGACAACGCTGGCGGTCCGAGGTTGGCGCTTGCTACGGCTTCCGCGGAGAGTGATCCGACGACGATGGCTCGGGCGGGATCGATGAAACCGAAGCGCTTGCGGTGCTCTGCTTCGAACGCGGTCTTGAGCTCTGAAAGCGCTGCAAGTGGGATCGGAAGCGTCGAGTCGGCGCCTTCGTATTTCAGGTGGGCAGTGAGTGAGACAACAAACTGCGTATCGTCGCCGGCGCCGAGCGCCTCGGCGGCGCTTTGAACAAGTTCTTTCGCGCGTGATTTAAGATCGCTTGCTTCGGTAAGCCGCTGTTCGATGGTGCACTCCGTCAGCGCGCGAACGTCTGCGAGACCGATCCCCCAAGCGCTCAACAGGCCCGCGAGGGGGTGGAGAAGGATTGTCTCGACGCCCACGGCATCAGCCACCGCGCACGCGTGCTGCCCGCCCGCGCCGCCGAACGCGACAAGCACGTATTCCGCAGGATTGTAACCCCGCTGGATCGAGATCTTCTTGATCGCCTCGGCCATACTTTCGTTGGCGATGCGGAGGAAGCCTTCTGCGGCATCGTTCGGAGAAAGGGCGCGACCGGTCCTAGCTTCGATGTCCGCGCAGAGTTCAGTGAACTTGGCTCGTACAATCTCGCAATCTAACGGCTGGTCGCTGTTTGGCCCAAAGATCGCGGGAAAGAACTCCGGACGCACGCGGCCGAGTAGCACGTTGCAATCCGTGATCGTCAGCGGCCCGCCGCGCCGATAGCAAGCGGGGCCGGGGTCGGCGCCGGCGCTGTGCGGGCCAACACGCAAGCGCATGCCATCGAAAAAGCAGATCGAGCCGCCACCCGCCGCGACGGTGTGAACTTGCAGCATGGGCGCTGAAAGCCGCACGCCGGCAACGACCGTTTCGTTGGTGCGCTCAAACGCGCCCGCATAGTGCGAGACGTCCGTCGAGGTGCCGCCCATATCGAAGCCGAGCGCGTGATCGAACCCAGCGCGCCGCGCCGCCGCCGCCATGCCGACAACACCGCCGGCAGGCCCAGAGAGCACGGCGTCACGCCCGCGAAAGCTATCCGCATGCGCCAAACCGCCGTTCGACTGCATGAACAGTAGATTCGCATCGCCGCCAAATCCGCGCTGGAACCCGTCAATATAAGCCCGCAGCACCGGCGAGAGATAGGCATCCGCCACGGTTGTATCCGCGCGCGGCACGAACTTGATCAAGCCGCTGATTTCTGAACTCACGCTCACCTGCGTGAATCCGATCTCGCGCGCGATCTCCGCCAGTTTGCGCTCGTGCGCGGGGTAGGCCCAGCCGTGAAGGCAGGCGATCGCCGCGGCGCGTATGCCGTTATCAAAGGCGCGCTGCAGCTCCGTCCGCGCGTGCGCCTCATTGAGCGGCGTCAGCACTTCGCCTTCCGCCGTCAGCCGCTCGCGTACCTCAATCACGCGCTTCTGCAGCAAGTCCGGCTTCACGATGTGCAGCGCGAAAATATCCGGCCGCGCCTGCGTGCCAATTTCGAGCGCGTCGCCGAAACCCTCCGTCACCACCAGCACGACGTCAGCGCCTTTGCGTTCCAGCAGGGCGTTGGTCGCCACCGTCGTCCCGAGCTTCACGGCTTCGATGTCGGCGAAGCTGCCGCCATGCTCTTTGAGAATGAGTCGCATCGCCTCGAGCGCGGCGTCTTCGTAGCGGCCGGGCGCGACCGACAAGAGCTTCTTCACCACCTCAGCGCCGCCGGGCCCACGCGCCACGACGTCGGTGAAGGTGCCGCCGCGATCGATCCAAAATTGCCAACTCATGTTAGCCGCGACCATCGCGGCCTCACGCCGCCCAATCAAGCGCTTAGCGATTGCGACGCAGCCGCGAGCCGGAGTAGGTTCGATGCCATAAGGGAGCAGGCCGCTTGAAGCCCACAAACATCGCGAACCCCGACTACTTCCATAAGGTCGTCGATTGTCAGTGGGCGTGTCCGGCGCATACGCCGGTGCCGGAATACATCCGGCTCATCGCGGCGCAGCGTTATTCCGACGCCTACATGGTCAATTGGAAGTCGAACGTGTTTCCGGGCATCCTTGGGCGCACGTGCGATCGCCCGTGCGAGCCGGCGTGCCGACGTGGCCGTGTCGAGGATGAGCCCGTCGCCATCTGCCGCTTGAAGCGCGTTGCCGCGGACAATAAGGGCGACATCGATCAGTTGCTGCCGCCGAAGGCCGCCAAAAAGAACGGCAAGCGCGTCGTTTGCATCGGCGCGGGGCCGGCATCGCTCACCGTCGCGCGCGATCTGCTGCCGCTGGGCTACGAAGTTCATATCTACGACGCGGAGAAAAAGGGCGGCGGCATGATCCGCACCCAGATCCCGCGCTTCCGCCTACCCGAGAGCGTCATCGACGAAGAGGTCGATTACATCCTGCGCTATGAGCCGGTGACCCATTTCGGCAAACGCGTGGACTCGCTGAAGGACGTGCTCGCGCAAGGCTGGGACGCTGTATTCGTCGGCACCGGCGCGCCGCGCGGCCGCGATCTGGGGCTTCCGGGTCAGAAGGAGGCAAGCGCCAACGTCCATATCGGCATCGACTGGCTTTCCAATGTTTCGTTCGGCCACATCGACAAAATCGGCAAGCGCGTGATTGTGCTTGGCGGTGGCAACACCGCGATGGACTGCTGCCGCACGTCGCGTCGTTTGGGCGGCGAAGATGTGAAGGTCATCGTCCGCTCCGGGTTCGACGAGATGAAGGCTTCGCCCTGGGAAAAAGAAGACGCCCAGCACGAAGGCATACCGATCATCAACTTCCTCAATCCGAAGGAATTCACCCACAAGGACGGCAAGCTCACCGGCGTGACGTTCGCGAAAATGGCATGGGTGGATAAGGACGGGAAGCGCAAGCTCGAACCAACCGGCGAGCCGGACGTGCACTATGAGTGCGATGACGTGCTGATGGCTGTCGGCCAGGAAAACTCATTCCCGTGGATCGAGCGCGACATCGGCATGACGTTCGACAAGTGGGATATGCCCGTCGTCGATCAGGTGACCTTCCAATCGTCGATCCCGAAAGTGTTCTTCGGCGGCGACGCCGCCTTTGGTCCGAAGAACATCATCTGGGCTGTCGCGCACGGCCATGACGCGGCCGTCTCGATCGATCTCTTCTGCCAAGGCAAAGATGTGAAAGATCGGCTGCCGCCCGGCGTTTCGATGATGTCTACGAAGATGGGCATCCACGAATGGGCTTACGACAACGATGTCTCGCTCGATCTGCGCTACAAGGTGCCAATGGTTGAGCCGGAAGTGGCTCTGCGCAACGTGAAGGTTGAAGTCGAGAAAGGCTTCGACCCACTGCTTGGCTACAAGGAAGCGCAGCGCTGCCTGAACTGCGACGTTCAAACTGTGTTCTCTGCGCCGGCATGCATCGAGTGCGATGCGTGCGTCGACATCTGCCCGATGGATTGCATCACGTTCACGGAGAATGGCGAAGAGACGGAACTGCGCGATCGTCTCAACGCCCCGGCAAAGAACCTCACGCAAGACCTTTATGTTCAGGACGGTCTGAAAACCGGCCGTGTCATGGTGAAGGACGAGGACGTGTGCCTGCACTGCGGCCTTTGCGCTGAGCGCTGCCCAACCGGCGCGTGGGACATGCAGCAATTCTATCTCGACATCACGCAGGCCGGCTGTACGCCGAAATCGCCCGCGCGCCGCAAGGCTCTCGCAGCTGCGAAGTAATTCGCGCGTTTCGTGAAACTTGCGTTAGGCGCCGGCTGGCTCCGGAACAACTCCGCTTGCCGCGCGTAGGCACTCCAGTGCGCGGCGTGGCCCAGAGCTACGCCACCCTGAACGACGCCGCGTGCTCATCGTTCACCCAGAAGGGGATCAACATGATTCGTCGACTCGCCACCGCGGTAGCCTTCAGCTTCGCGCTCTCAACCATTGCCGCGCCCGCGTTCGCGGAAACGCAATTCCGCACCGCCGAACCGCAAACCTTCACGGCGCAAGAACTCCAGACGTACGGCCTTGACGCGCAAACGACTGAACGCGCGATGGACCTGCAGAACCAGGGCTATGAAATCCGGGTGCTCTCGCAAGAGGAAGCGGCCCAGTACCAAGCCGGCATTACCGATAGCCAGTGGATCTGGCTCGGCATTCTCGCCGGTGTGATCGTCATCGCGGTCGCGGTCGCTGATTGATGAAACGCAGAGGCGCAAGCCTCACAATTCTGTTGCTGTCACTGCTTGCGGCGGGCTGCGCCATCAGCCCAAACTCCAACCTTGAGGAGTTCGCCGAAAGCAGCGGCAGCAACAGTTTTGAGGTGTTCGATCGCGGGCTGACATCGCCTGCCGCCCTCGTTCTGGCGGTTGAACATGATCGCCAACGCAGCGGGCCCTCGTGCGGCGCCCACGCGCTCGCAAGCGTCGTCAATTACTGGCGCGGCTCGGGCACGATCACGGGCGACACGATTTATCACGACCATCCCCCGGCGGACGGCATGGGCTATTCCATGACAGAGCTATTGGCGCTCGCGCGGGATCAGGGTTTGCTCGCCAGCGCCGTACGCATGCCCCGCGCCGGCATGATCGCCGAACTTGAAGCCGGACGCCCTGTTCTTGTGCCGGTGCGGCTTCCGTCAATCTACGTCCAGCAACGCGTGCTGCCGGGCAGCGATATTCCGGGCGTCGCGATCGCGCGCAACGCGCTCATGTACCGCGCCGGCCGCGTGTCCGAGTTCAGCAACCTGGCCATGGTCAACCACTACCTCTTGGTGGTCGGATATGAGGGCGAAGGCGATGCGGGCCGGTTCGTCGTTGTCGAACCGGTGATGGGCTATCGCACCATCAGCTTCGAGAAATTGGAGCGCTATCGCCGGGCGTTTGGGGATGCCGCAATCGTATTCAGCGGCCAGCCGCGCCATGCCGCGCGCCTGGGGCTCACAGGCTAAGCGCCGACCCCGTCATCTACCCTTCATTTGCCCGGCGCGACCCGCTAAGAGAGTGGGGGAACCCGCGCGGAACGGCCGACGACGGGGCAATGAGGCGCCTTCTACGCAATGGCTAAGCCGATCGCCGCGACCAACGATTTCGTCGTCAAATTCGCTAACGTAAATGGCTCGGGCTCAGCGAGCGCCAACGGCCTGTTCGCGAAGATATTATTGCGCATGGGCGTGCCCGTCGGCGCGCGCAACATCTTCCCATCGAACATCCAGGGCCTGCCGACGTGGTACGAGGTCCGTGTGTGCGAAGCGGGTTGGCTCGGGCGCCGCGGCGGCGTCGATCTCATGGTCGCGATGAACCCGCAGACCTGGGACGGCGATGTGAAGGAGATCATGCCCGGCGGGTATCTCCTCTACGATTCTTCCAAGCCGCTCCCCGCCGCCAAATTCCGCGATGACATCACGGTGATCGGCGCGCCGCTCACGGAGCTCATTGCGGCGGAATTCGCCAATCCGCGCGAACGCCAGCTTTTCAAGAACATCTGCTATGTTGGCGTGCTGGCTCATCTCCTCGGGTTTGAAACCGAGGTGGTAAAGCAGCTTCTAACCGAAGAGTTCAAAGGCAAGGATCGTTTGATCCAGCCGAACTTCAAGGCGTTCGATATCGGCCGCAGCTACGCGGAAGCCAACCTCGCGCCCATCGGTCTGCACGTGAAGCGCTGCGATAAAGTCGGCGATCGCATTTTCGTCGAGGGCAACGACGCCGCAGCGCTCGGCGCCGTCTATGGCGGCGCCACGTTCTGCGCCTGGTACCCGATCACGCCGTCCACCTCGCTGGCGGAATCCTTCCAGAAATATTGCTCGCAATTGCGTGTCGATGCGGACGGCAAGAACCGCTTCGCCATCGTCCAAGCGGAAGACGAGATCGCGTCGATCGGCATGGTGATGGGCGCGGGCTGGGCCGGGTCGCGGGCGTTTACCTGCACCTCTGGCCCCGGCATTTCGCTGATGAACGAGTTCGTCGGCTTCTCGTATTACGCCGAAATTCCCGCCGTGATTTTCGACGTACAACGCGGCGGACCATCGACGGGGATGCCCACACGCACGCAGCAATCTGATCTGCTGCTCGCCGCGTACGCCAGCCACGGCGACACCAAGCATCCGATGCTCTTTCCCGCCAATCCGACGGAAGCGTTTGAGTTTGGCGCGCTTGCATTCGATCTCGCGGACTTTTTCCAGACCACCGTCTTCGTCATGCTTGAGCTCGATATCGGCATGCAGGAATGGCTGACGCCGCCGTTCAAGTGGGACGCCACCCGCAAGCTCAATCGCGGCAAAGTGCTAACGTATGAGCATCTGGAGCAGGGCGTTGCGTTCGGCCGCTACCGCGATGTCGATGGCGACGCCGTTCCGTATCGCACCTATCCCGGCACGCACCCAAGCAAGGGAAGCTACTTCACCCGCGGCTCCAGCCACGACAAGGACGCGCGCTATTCCGAAAAGGGTGAGGATTACACCGAGGGCATGGAGCGCTTGCTGCGCAAGTGGGAGACGATGAAGGCCCACGTGCCCGCACCAATCGCGCGCAAAGCGTCGAAGGCGACATCGGACGGCGTGATTTACATAGGGTCCACCGATCCCGCGATGGAAGAAGCCCTGCATGCGCTCGAGGGGCACGGCATCCACCTCGATGCGCTTCGCATCCGCGCCTTCCCGTTCTCCAACGAAGTCTTCGAATTCATCCGTGACCACGAACAGGTCTTCGTCGTCGAACAGAATCGCGACGCACAGTTGAAGACACTGCTCGTCAACGAAGGCGGCGTGCATCCGGCGCGCCTCGTTTCAGTGCGCCACTATGACGGCACACCGATCACGGCGCGCTTCATCATCAAGGACATTACCGAGAAGCTGCAAGCCGCGCAGGCCGCGCTCCGGGAGAACGCAGAATGACCTACCTCGCCAAACCGCCGCTGCATCACCCGTCGCTTGAGAAGAATTCGCTCGGATTCACGCGCCGTGATTATGAGGGCCGCATCTCGACGCTGTGCGCCGGGTGTGGACACGATTCGATCAGCGCCTCGATCATCCAAGCCTGCTTCGAAATCGATCTCGCGCCGCATCGGCTCGCGAAGTTCTCCGGCATCGGCTGTTCGTCCAAGACGCCAGATTATTTCGTCAGCCCGGCGCACGGCTTCAACGCCGTTCACGGTCGCATGCCGTCGGTGCTCACCGGCGCGAACATTGCCGCGAAGGATCTGATTTATCTTGGCGTCAGCGGCGACGGCGACAGCGCCTCGATCGGCCTCGGCCAGTTCTGCCACGCCGTCCGCCGCGGCGTGAACATGACGTACATCTGCGAGAACAACGGCGTGTATGGCCTCACCAAAGGCCAGTTCTCCGCGACGTCTGACAAAGGCTCAAAAGCCAAGAAGGGCGCCGAGAACAAGGACAGCGCCATCGATCTCGTCATGCTCGCGCTGCAACTGGGCGCGACTTACGTGGGCCGCTCGTTCTCCGGCGATAAGCACCAGCTGGTGCCGTTGATCAAAGGCGCCCTCTCGCACAAGGGCACATCGTTCATCGACGTCATCAGTCCATGCGTTGCGTTCAACAACCACGTCGGCTCCACTAAGAGCTTCGATTATGTGCGCGAGCACAATGAAGCGGTGAACCGCGTGGATGTGATCAGCCCGCGCGCGCCGATCCGCGCCGATTATAAGCCGGGCGAACTCAAGGAAGTGGTCCAGCACGATGGCTCAATCTTGCGTCTGCGCAAAATCGAGGATGATTACGACGCCACCAACCGCAACGAAGCGTTAGGCTATCTCGCGCGCAAGGCCGCGGAAGGCGAGATCGTCACGGGCCTGCTCTACGTCGATCCCGAGGCGCACGATCTGCACGATGGCCTCAACACCGTGGATTGCGCGCTGAACAAGCTTGAGGACGCAGAGCTCATTCCGTCCGTTAGCGCGCTCGAAAAGATCAACGCCAGCCTGCGTTAGGCGAAACGTTCGATCTCGAACGGCGCCAGATCAAACGGGGGCGCATCGCCTTTGGCTAGCGCGAGCACCAGCTCTGACGTCATGGCGCTCATCGTCAGCCCCAAATGTGCGTGGCCGAACGCGTAGAGCACGCGCGCATTGCGCTTCAGGCGGCCAATGGCCGGCACATAATCGGGCAATGTTGGCCGCGCGCCCACCCAGCGATCCGGTGTTTTGGAAAAGCGCACGCCGGTGCTCGCAATGCGGCTCTCCAGAAGCTGCCATTTGCGCACATCACCCGGCGCATCCGGCGAGCCGAACTCGATGCAGCTGGTCGCGCGCAGCCCGCTGGTGAAGCGCGAGAACACGAAGAACTTTTCCTCAAACACAGTCGTCGGCAGATCCGCCGGCCAATCATGCTCAGCGCTCTGCACCGAATAGCCGCGCTCACCGATAACGGGTGCCTTCACATCCAGCATGCGCATGAGCCGTCCGGACCACGCGCCGCCCGCAACAAGGATTGCGTCCGCCTCCAGCGTCTTGTCCGAAAAGCTCACGACGACATCGCTGTTCGTCGGATCAATCCGCGTGACGCGATCAGCGATGATCTCACCGCCGAGCGCCACGAACTTCGCCAAGATCGCGTCCCGCGTGCCCTGCGGATCGGTGACTTGCCCGGTGCCGCTCACCAAGATGCCGCCAACGGGCGGCGTCGTCATCACTTTGGAATAGCGTTCAAGATCGCTCGCCGTGAGCTCGCGGTAGCTCGCCGATCCCCACGCCGCACGCGCCGCCGCGCGCAAGCCGTTGTCTGCGCCTTGTGGCGATGTCCACGCCGTCACGTGGCCGTGCGGGATCACCAGGTCTGGCCGATCCGCCAGCGCCGCGAGCCGCTGCCACGCGGCCATCGTGTCCGCCAGCAAGGCCGAGAGCGCCGCTTGCCCGCGCGCGAAGCGCTTCGCATTGCACGCGGCCAAAAAGCGCAGCGACCAAGGCGCCCAAAGCCCGATATCGCTCCAGCGAAAATCGAGCGGCCCGCCCAGCGCAAAGCTGGACGCCGGCGCACGCCAGACATTCTCCCACGCCGACCAGGGATTCACTTGCTCGGAGCCAATGTGGCCGGCATTGCCGTAGGACGCCGAGCGTCGCTTATCGCCAGGATCGATCAGCGTCGTCTGCACGCCGGCATGCTGCAATCGCAAGGCGGAAGCCGCGCCGATCAACCCGCCGCCAATGACGATTATCGTTTTCATCGCCGCCCGTTTGTTTCGCGTCGTGGATCGTATAGGTTCGCGGCGTTGGCAAGCGAGGTTTCGATGCAAGTTGACTGGGCTGGCGTATTTCCCGCCGCAACCACCCAATTCACGTCTGATCTCTCCATCGATTTCGGCGCGACGCAGAAGGTGCAAGACGCACTCGTGCGCGATGGCGTCCACGGCCTCATCGTCATGGGCACCGTGGGCGAGAATAACTCGCTGCTGCCAGAGGAAAAGCGCGATGTCCTGCGCGCCGCGGCCGAATCCGTCAACAAGCGCGTACCCGTCATCGCGGGCGTTTCAGAGTTCGACACCAACCGCGCCATCGCTTTCGCGCGTGACGCCGAAAAACTCGGCGCCGATGGTTTGATGCTGCTTCCGGCCATGGTCTATGTACCGACCGAGGAGGAGCTGGTCGCGCACTTCCGAGCGGTAGCCAAAGAAACCGGCTTGCCGATCATGCTCTACAACAACCCGCCAGCCTATCGCGTCAGCGTCGGCATCGAAGCGATCAAGCAACTCGCCGACATCCCCAACATCGTCTGCCTGAAAGAAAGCGCGCCCGATACGCGCCGCTTCACAGATCTCTATAACGCCATCGGCGACAAGATCATGTTGTTCGCCGGGCTCGACGATGTCGCGCTTGAGGGGTTGATTCTCGGCGCCAAGGGCTGGGTCTCAGGCCTCACCAACGCGTTCCCGAAAGAATCGTTGGCGCTTTATGAAGCCTTCCTCGCAGGCGATCTCGATACAGCACGCGCGATCTATCGCTGGTTCATGCCGCTGCTGCATCTCGATGCCGAGCATGATCTGGTCCAATCGATCAAACTCGCCGAGCAGGTGATGGGCCGAGGCAGCGAACGCGTGCGTCCGCCGCGCTATCCGCTCACCGGCGCGCGTCGGGCCGAGGTGATCGCCATGGTGGAGAAGGCGGCGGCGACGCGCCCGAAGCTGAAGAGCGTCGCGTGACGCGCCACACGTTCCGCTGCATCGACGGCCACACCGCCGGCAATCCTGTTCGCCTTGTCATCGAAGGCGCGCCGCAGCTCAACGGCGCCAGCATGAGCGAACGGCGTCAGGATTTCCTGACGCGTTACGATTGGATTCGCACCGGCCTCTGCTTTGAGCCGCGCGGCCACGACATGATGAGCGGCGGTTTTCTCTATCCGCCTACGACGCCAGAGGCGGACGTCGGCATTCTCTTCATCGAAACGAGCGGTTGCTTGCCGATGTGCGGCCATGGCACAATCGGCATGGTCACGTTCGGCATCGAAAACGGACTTATCCAGCCGCGCACGCCGGGGCGCTTTACCGCGGAAGTGCCCGCCGGCAAGATCGAGCTCAGCTATGTGCAAGAGGGCGCCCGCGTCCGCAGCGTCCGCATCCGCAACGTGCCGAGTTATCTGGCAGTCGAAGGCGTGAGTATCGACGTTCCGGGTTTTGGCCCGCTCAGTATCGATGTGTCATACGGCGGCAATTTCTACGCCATCATCGAACCGCAAGGCCCCTACAAGGGGCTCGACGATCTTGGCGCCGCGCGCATCCTACAGCTGTCGCCGATCATCCGGAGGCTCGTGCGCGACCAGTGCGAGCCCGTTCATCCGACCGATCCGACTATTCGCGGCGTCAGCCACGTGCTTTGGGCCGACAAGCCGAAGGGCGAGGGCGCGCATGGCCGAAACGCCGTGTTTTACGGCGATAAAGCCATCGATCGCTCGCCGTGCGGCACCGGCACCTCGGCCCGTTTGGCGCATCTGCATGCGAAGGGACGACTCAAGGTGGGCGAGGCGTTCGTCCACGAGAGTTACATCTGCAGCCGCTTCATCGGTCGCGTCGAAGCAGAAACGGAGATCGGTGGCCAGCGCGCGATCATTCCCTCTATCGAAGGCAGCGCCATCGCGACCGGCCGCAATGAAATCTGGATCGACGACGAAGACGTGTTTGCGCACGGCTTCCAGGTCGTTTGATCAAGCAAACGCAGGCGCGTTCGCGAACGGATCGTCCAGACTTGCCGCAGGTTCGGTGAACCAACGCGGACCTTTCTCTGTCATGTAGAAATGGTCTTCGTGGCGCACACCAAACTTGCCGGGCACAACCACCATTGGCTCATTTGAAAAGCACATGCCGGCTGCGAGCGGGGTAACATCGCCGCGGCAAAGGTTGGGCGCCTCATGCACATCGAGGCCGATGCCGTGCCCGGTACGGTGTGGCAGTCCGGGCAGACGATAGTCCGGACCAAAACCGTGTTTCTGCAGCACGGCGCGCGCAGCATAATCCGGCGCTTCGCATGGCGCGCCGAGCTTTGCCGCCTCGAACGCCGCCGCCTGCGCTTCCTTCTCCGCGTTCCAAACAGCACGCACATCCGCCGTCGGCTCGCCGAACACGTAGGTGCGCGTGATGTCGGAATTATATCCATCGATCTGCGTACCGGTGTCGATCAGCACCACATCGCCGTCTGCCAGTGCGCGGTCCGTTTCGCCGCCATGCGGCAGCGAGGTATCGTCAGCGAACGACACGATGCAGAACGTGTTGCCGCTGCCGCCCAGCGCGCGGTGTTGCTCATCGATGAAGCGCTGCACCTGCGATGCGCGCTGTCCTGCGCGCAATTGCTTCCAGGCGCGTCGGTGCACCTCTAACGTGATATCCTTCGCATGCTGCATCAGCGCGAGTTCAGTGGCTGATTTTTCCCGGCGCAACGCGTTGATCATCGGGCCGCCATCGACCAAGCGTTGGTCCCCCATCTCGCTCCGCAACCGCAGATACATAAAGAGCGCGATCTGATCATCGAGCGCAACACGCCCTGCAGGCAGGCGATCTGCGATCAGCCGATAGGGGTTTTCGTCCTCCTCCCAAGTCAGCACGTCACCCGGCGCACCGATGATGCTTGATACCTTTTCGAGCTCAAAGCGCGGCGCGACGTATTCAAGCCGATCCGCATGCACGATCGCGCCGCAGAAGCGTTCTGACGCATGCCACGCCAAGCCGGTGAAGTAGCGAAGGCTTGTCGTCGAGCCCAGCACCACCGCCTTCGCGCCTGCCGCCTCCATGTTGCGGCGCAGTGCGGCGAGACGTTGAAGGCGCTCAGCTGCGCCAATGGAGGGCGGACGGTTTGGCATGGGATTGATCCTGTCGGTGCGCGTATTGTAAGGCGCGGACCGCCGTGCTCAATTGAAAAGCGACGGGGGGAGGCGGGCATGCGTGACATCGGCGCACTTACGCAAGCAGCGTTGCAATGGCTCATGAGCATTGTCGGCGCTTTGCTTGCCGCGCTTTCCGTGATTGCCATCGTGTTCACCAGCGCTTTGTTGCGCGCCGCGCACAAGCGCGGTGAGTTGAAGCCGAACGTCGAGGCCATCGGCTTGGGCGCGGTGACCAATTTCTTCGACACGCTGGGCATCGGCTCCTTTGCGCCAACGACGGCGTACATGAAGATCCGCAAAATGGCGCCCGATAGTTACTTTCCGGCGATCCTCAATGCTGGCCATGCGTTGCCAACTGTTGCGCAGGCGCTTGTGTTCATCACGTTGGTTGAAGTTGATCCGGTGTTGCTCATCTCGTGCATCGCAGCGTCAGTAGCGGGCGCGATTGTCGGCGCGCCGATTGTGCAGCGCTCACCTGTTCGCCTGGTGCAAGGCGTTGTCGGAATTGCGTTGCTGATTGCGGCCGCGCTCTATGCCATGCGCAATCTTGGGATTGGACCCGAAGGCGGCGAGGCGCTCACGTTGCCGACTGCGCTGTTTGCCATCGCCGTTGGCGCACATTTCCTCATGGGCGTGCTGATGATGTTCGGAATCGGCCTTTACGCGCCTTCACTCATCGTACTTAGCTTGCTGGGTCTAAATCCAACCGCAGCGTTTCCGATCATGATGGGGTCGTGCGCGTTCTTGATGCCGATCTCCAGTCTCCGTTTCGTGGGCTCGGATCGGATTGATCTGCGCATCGTGTTGGGATTGGCGATTGGCGGCATTCCTGCCGTGCTGCTCGCGGCGTTCGTTGTGAAATCGCTCGACCTTGTCACCTTGCGTTGGCTCGTGGTGGCCGTCGTGCTCTACGCGGCCGCGCTGTTGTTGCGTTCTGCTTTTCAGAAGAAGCCCGAGGCTTCAGCCGCTGCTGCGTGAGGATGAGATGAAGCGTCTCCTGGCAATTCTGGCGTTCGCCATGCTCCCCTCCTTCGCCTTCGCGCAAACGCCAAGCGAAACGCTCTCGCAGCTCTTCCAGGAGGAGCGTCAGTTCCTGTGGCGCGAAGATCCGCTCGCCGCAACCGGGGACGGCGTGCACGATTTCGACGATCGCCTGCCTTCGGTAACGCCGGAAGCGTACGCCCGCCGCCTCAGCGCCGACCGCGCGTTTCTTGATCGCCTCCAACGCATCGACCGTGCGGCGCTCTCGCACCAGGAGCAAGTGAGCTACGATCTGTTCGCGTTCATGGTCGGCCAGCGGGTTCAGCTCGCGCGATACAATGATTGGCGTCTGCCGCTGAACAGCGATAGCGGCTTCTATTCCGACATACTTTTCCTCGGCAGTTCACACGCGCCGCGCACTACCCACGATTACGAAACCTACATTGCGCGTCTCAACGACGTGCCGCGCTATTTCCGCGAGCAAATCGCGAACATGCGTCAAGGCATGCGCGACGGCTTCACCCTGCCGGCCGAGATCGCGCCTGGCGTCGGCCAGGTGATCGATGGTCTTCACTATACGCGCGCAGAAGATGCGCCGGTTTGGTCGCCCTTCGCGGATTTCCCTGACACAGTGCCGGAGCAGGATCGGGCGCGCCTCACAGAGGCCGGCCGCGCTGCGATCACCAATGCCGTGATCCCCGCTTTTGATGAGTTCCGCACATTTTTCGCCAATGAGTACGCGCCGCGCGCCCGCCGCACCATCGCGGCAGGTTCTTTGCCGAACGGCCGCGCCTACTACGCCGATCTCGTCCGCTACTACACGACATTGCCGGACGCGACGCCGCGCCAAGTGCACGAAATTGGTCTGCGGGAAGTGGCGCGCATTCGCGCGGAGATGGAAGGCATCATCCGTGAGGTCGGTTTCCAAGGCTCGTTCGCGGATTTCCTCACCTATCTTCGCACCGATCCGCAGTTCTACGCGCAGACGCCCGAGGAGTTGCTCCGCCGCGCCGCGTGGATCACGCGCGAGATCGATGGCCACCTGCCGGAATATTTCGGTCGCTTGCCACGGACGCCCTACACGGTGCGCCCAGTGCCGGCAGCAATCGCGCCCAACTACACGGGCGGACGTTACAATCCCGGCCCGATGGGCGTCGCCGGCGAGTATTGGGTCAACACGTACGCGCTTAACACGCGCCCGCTCTACGTGCTGCCGGCGCTCACTGCTCACGAAGCTGCGCCGGGTCACCATATTCAAGGCGCACTCGCGCGCGAATTGACGGATCTTCCGCGCTTCCGGTTGAACTTCTACCCGCATGCATTCGGCGAAGGGTGGGGGCTCTATTCGGAGCGCCTGGCCGGTGAGATGGGAATCTATCACACGCCCTACGAACGCTTCGGTCAGCTGACCTATGAGATGTGGCGCGCTTGCCGCCTCGTCGTCGACACCGGCATGCACTCGATGGGTTGGTCCCGCCAGCGCGCGCTCGATTATCTCGCCTCGAACACCGCGCTTTCAACGCATGAAGTGCGCACCGAGATCGACCGCTATATCGCTTGGCCCGGTCAGGCCTTGGCCTACAAGATGGGCGAACTCCAGATCGTGGCTTTGCGCCAGCGCGCGCGCGATCGTCTCGGCGAGCGTTTCGATGTCCGGGCATTCCATGATGCCGTTCTCGCAAACGGCGGCGTAACACTCCCGGTTCTTGAGCAGCAAATCGACGATTATATCGCCGCCGCCGAGCGCCAGTAGGCGCTAGCGCAAGAGCTCAATCATCGCCTGCGCCGCAGCGGGATTGCGCTCTTTCGCGCCGCTGATGAAGTAGAGATAAACATCGCCCGACTTTTCCCAGTCGCGCGCAGTCTTCAGCCACTTCTTTAGCGCTGGTTTCGGATATCCCGTGGGCTCGTCCGCTTGCGTTAGTTCAAGCCGCGCATAGGCGAAGTCCGCCGTCGGCTCGACAATCAGCGGATGCTTCTCGGACTCTACAGTCACCACTGCGATGTTGCGCTCGCGCGCGATCTTCAAGAATGCATCGTCGGTGAAACTCGCATGCCGCACCTCGATCGCGTGGCGCAGTTTCAGCTTTCCAAGCTTCGCCGGCAACATATCGAAATAGGCATTGATCTCGTCGGCATCGAACTTCTTATAAGGCGCCATCTGCCAGAAGATCGGCCCGAGCTTCGAGCCCAGCTCGCCAACGCCACTGTTGAAGAACCATTCGATCGACTGCGCCGCTTCGCGCAGATCTTTGCGCTGCACCGCCGCGCGCGGCGCCTTCACCGAGAACTGAAAGCCGTCTGGTGTTGCCGTCGCCCATTTTTTGAAGGATGCGGCCGTTTGTGTGCGATAAAACGTGGCGTTGATCTCGATTGCCGTGACTTTGCTGGCCGCGTATTCGAGCTGCTTCGCCGCCGCCAGTTTCGGCGGATAGAACGTCTCCTCCCAGGGCTCATAGCTCCAGCCGCCAATTCCGACCCGGATCATAATTCTCACCTCGCCACGTGAGTTTCTGCCAACAGCGCACGCCGGGCGCCAGAGAGTACTTGCCCAACCGCCCGGCTTTACCTACCGGTTCCGACTGTGACGCCTGAACGTTTCCAGTTAATGCTCAACCACGCCGTCGTGCGCCAAGCTCTGCGCTTCGCGGTCGTCGGCAGCATCGCGACTGGCGTACACTACGCGATCCTGATCGCGCTCGTCGAAATCGGACACGTCAAGCCGCTAATCGCGACCACCTTCGGTTACTGCTTTGGCGTGATCACCAGTTACACGCTGAACCGCCGCTTCACGTTCCGCGATACAGCTGCACCCGTGGCTTCGAGCTTTCTGAAATTCGTCCTGCTCTACGGAATCGGCGCCGTGCTGAACGGGACGATCATGTCCACGGTCATGTCATTCGGAGCGCCCTATCTGATTGCCCAAGTCGTCGCGACAGGGCTCGTCATGGTTTGGAACTTCCTCGGCGCGCGTTTCGTAGTGTTCCGCTAAGCGCCAGTAAATTTCGGCGCGCGCTTTTCGGTGAACGCGTCCACCGCTTCCTTGTGATCTGCCGTCTCGTGCGCCAGCGCTTGGAACGCAGCTGACAGCTCAAGCACATCGCTCAGGCGCCCATGTTGAGCTTCGCGCAGCAGGCGCTTGGCCAAGCGCACGGTGCGCGGCGGGTTGACGGCGATGCGCTCTGCCACCTTGTGCGCTTCCGCCAGGAGCTGCTCATCAGCGATGACGCGGCTCACCAATCCAATGCGCGCCGCTTCATCGGCGTCGATCGTATCGCCCGTCAGGACCAGTTCGGCTGCGCGCGAGGCGCCGATCGCGTTGGTCAAAATCCACGCTCCGCCGTCGCCGGGTATGATGCCGACTTTCACGAAGCTTGACGCCATCTTCGCCGAGGCGCCGGCTAAGCGAATGTCGCACAAGATGCCGATGTCGAGCCCAAGGCCAATCGCGTGGCCGTTGATCGCCGCGATGGTCGCGACTTCGATGTCGGCCAGCGCCTTGATGATGGAGTGCACACCGCGGCGATAGTTGGCGCGCGTACCGTCCGGCGTCGCCCGCGGGCCAATGCCGCTGCGTTCGCGGATCGCCTTCAAATCGCCGCCGGCGCAGAACGACTTGCCGGCGCCCGTCAGCACCAGCGCGTTGATCTCGGGGTCGTCATTGGCGCGCCACAGCGCGCCGGCCAGATCGTCGCAATCTTTCTGCGTTGCGATGGCGTTGCGGCTTTCGGGGCGGTTCAGCGTGACGGTCGCGACGCGACCGCTCTTCTCGTACGTTGCGAACGTCATGGTGTCCTCGTTTTGGCGAACGGCTTAAGCGATCGCGGCGCTGGCGCCAACTATTGCGCGGCGGGCGCCGTGCCTTGCTGATATCCGATCAGTGGCTCCGACTGCAGCGCCACGCCATCGCGCGAAACGTCAAGTGAGCCCGTCCCGTCGCGGTTCAGGTTCACGACGTAGCGAAAGCCCTGTGTCTCGAACGTGTAAGCCAGCGCTTGCGGCGTCTGCGCTTCCTGGCCGTTGCGCACTTCGACTGAGAACGGCGTCGTCGAGCGGCCGTTCTCGCTCAACTCGATCGGACGCGCGTTGGCGGCATCTGCGAAATTGTACGACGTGTAGATGAGGTCGCCGCTCGTATCCTCATACACCACGAAGCTGCGGCGCCCTGTGAAACCTAGAACGCGCGTGCGGGGCATCCAGCGGCAATCGATGTCACGCCCGTCCAGACGAATGGAAGAGAAGGGGAGCGTGTAGGCGGCGCCGGGGTTTTCGAGCACGCCTGGATTGATCTGGCGAATTTGCCCGTCAGATCCTTCGTCGCGCACAAGTTCGGTATAAAGGCTGCCGGCCGCGCCTTCTTCTGTGCCGATGAAGTAGCCGATGCGTTGTGTGATGGCGCCATTGGGTTTGTCATACTCCGCGACGCGTACGTCTTGATTGGTGCGCTCGAACACGAACACAGCCGGGAAGTTGATCGCGTCGCAAATGAACCACGGCGGCGGCTGGCGCACGTACACTTCCTCGACCGGCGGCGGCGTGTTCTCTTGCGGCTGACCGCAAGCGGCGAGGGCGAGTGCGAAGGCAAGTGCGATGCGGCGCATGAAGTTCTCCTGACGCCTGCTTTAGCACTTCGCAGCCTTCGATCAAACGCTCAGTCCAACCCGAGCTTGGCGCGCGTGGCTTTGGTGATGCTGACGGCGCTCTTCGCGTAGTCGGCCCAAGGATCGGGTTCACGCAGGCGTGCATGCATGTCCTTCAGCTTGAAAACCGAGGCGGCCGGTATCGTTTTCAACTCATCCCAACTCACCGGAACGGCGATCGGCGCGGCGCCGCGCGCACGTGGCGAGTAGGGCGCGATCGCGGTCGCGCCGCGGCCGTTGCGCAGGTAGTCGATAAAGATGCGGCCCTTGCGTTTTGCCTTCGACATGTTCGCCACGAACCGTTTTGGATCGAGCGCGGCGATTTGTTCGGCGACATCGCCAGCAAACCGTTTGAACTCGTCCCACTCAAGCTTGGGTTTCACATTGAGCACAATGTGAATGCCCTTGCCGCCGGTTATCATCGCGAAGGATTGGAGATCGGCGCTGTCTAGTAACGCCTTGATGTCGAACGCGGCGCGTTTGACGATCTGAAAATCCAAATCCTCATCCGGATCGAGATCGAAGATCAGGCGGTCGGGATGCTCGAGGTCTTTGTTCTTCGAGCCCCAGAGGTGAAACTCGAGCGCGCTAATCTGCGCCGCCGAAACAATCGCCGTTGCATCCGGCAACGTGATGTATTCCTCGGGTTTGCCGTGGCTCTCAGCGATGTCGATGAGTTTGATCTCTTTCGGCATGCCTTTCATGGCGTGCTTCTGGAAGAAGGTTTGCCCGCCGACGCCATCGGGCGCGCGCACCAAGCTCACTGGCCGCCCAAACAGATGCGCGCCCATGCGATCAGCGGCCATGTCGAGGTACGCTGCTAACTCGGCCTTCGTCACGCCGGAGTCCGGAAAGAGAACTTTCTCCGGATGCGTCAGCCGCACACGCGTGCGCATTGACGGCGATGCCTGCTCGGCCTGCACGTCTTTCGCCGCTTTGTCGCCGCGCAGACCCAAGAACACACCGTGCCGGATCGCGCCCTCGCTTGTGAATTCCGCGAACTTAACTTGCGCGACCAGTTCGGGCTCGACCCACTTCGCGCCCTTCGCCGCCAGGCGTGGGACCATGAGCGCCGGCTTTGGACGCTCGATCTTGCTCAGCTTTTCGGAGAGCGACGCAAGAGTCTTGTCGTTGAAACCAGTGCCGACATTGCCTCTGTAAACAAGTTTTCCGTCCACACGATCCGCCATCATCAAGGCGGCAAAGGCGCGGCCCTTTAACGACGGCTGATAGCCAACGATCACGAACTCCTGTTCGTTGATGAGCTTCACTTTCAACCACGCGTTCGAGCGTCCGCTTGAGTACGTCGAGCTTGCCTTCTTCGAAACAACGCCTTCGAGACCTTGTCCGCGAAAGGCCTCAAGCACATCCGGCCCATTGCCTTCAAAGTAGGGGCTCACGCGGATCGGCGCCTTCGCCTTCGCCAAAACACTATCTAATCGCTCCTTGCGCGCGCTAAGCGGCGTCTTGCGCAAGTCCTTTGCGCCATCTGCCAACAGATCGAACACAAAGTATGACACGCCCTTGGCGACGCCACTCTCCAGCGACTTTTGCAGCGTTGAAAAGTCCGTCTTGCCGCTCGCTTGCGCCACGGCGACTTCGCCGTCGAGCAACACGTCTTTCAAATCAAGCTTAGCTAGCGCATCCGCGACCGACTGAAACTTGCCGGTCCAGTCCAAGCCGGTTCGCGTATAGAGCCGCACGCTATCGCCGCTCACCGCAGCTTGGATGCGATAGCCATCGTATTTGATCTCATGAATCCAAGCGTCGCTTGCCGGCGCTTTCTCCGCGCGCGTCGCCAGCATCGGTTCAACGAACGCCCATTTCGGCGGTATAGCCGCTTTCGGCGCGCGTTCGCCGCCCTTACTCCACACGCGCGCGCCGCCCGAGCGCACATCTTCAATTGTGCGTCCCGAGATTACGCTCGTGACGTTGCGTGCGACCGGATCTTCCTTGCCGGCGAAGGCGTCCTTCGATTTGAACAAGAGCCAGGGATTGCCGCGCTCGCCGTCGCGTGGCTTGATCTTGACCATGTGAAACTCGCCCATCAGCCGTTCGCCGGCCAACACGAATTTCAACTCGCCCTTGGCCATGCCCTCATCGGGATCGAGCAGCCATTTCACCTTGCCGGTGTCCCAGATGATCACCGAGCCGGCGCCGTATTCACCTTTGGGAATGACGCCCTCGAACGAGCCGTACTCGATCGGATGGTTCTCGGTGCGCATCGCGAGGCGCTTCACGGCGGGATCGAGGGAGGGGCCCTGCGGCACTGCCCAGCTCATCAGCACGCCATCGTGCTCAAGCCGGAAATCGTAGTGCAACCGCGTCGCCGCGTGTTTCTGCACGACGAACATGCCACCGGCGTCCTTCACGGTCCCGCCGGCCGGTTCTGTGGTTTTCTTGAAGTCGCGCTTGCGGTTGTACTCGGCGAGATCGCCGACTTGGTCCGACCTAGCCGCTAGCTTCGTCCCGCCCTTTTTGGCGGGCCGCTTCATTTCTTCGCGCGTTTCTTGGCTGGCGTCTTCGCCGGCGCCTTAGCGCGCGGCGTTTTCGTGCGTTCGGCCGCAGCGCGACGCTTCGGCGCCGGCGCTTCTTCCGCGTCCTCGTCCGCGACTTTCGATTTTTTCGCGAGCGATTTTTTCAGCGCGTCCACGAGAGAAACGACGTTGTCGCCATAGTCTCTGGATGGTTCTTCTTGGTCTTCCAGAACCAATTCGCCGTGTCGCTCGATCTTCTTTTTCACCAGACGTTCGATCGCGATCGCGTATTCGTCCTCGAACTTGTTCGGGTCGAACTTCGCCTTCTTGCGGTTGATGAGCTCTTCGGCGAGATCGATCAAATCCTTGTCGAGCTTGCCGGACGGAATCTCGTCGAAGAACGCGTTCGCCTTTCGCAGCTCTTGCGCGTAGTGAACCGTCTCGACCGTCAGCCCGCCTTCGTACGGCTTCACGGCGGCGATATATGAACGCCCACGCATCGTGATCTGGCCAAGGCCGACAGTCTTCGTCTTCTTCAGCGCTTCGCAGACAACGCGATACGGCTCGTCCGCCATCTTGCCATCGGGCAGCGCGTAGTACGGCTTGTCGAAATAGATCGGGTCGATCGTGTCCGCCGGCGCAAACTGCACCATGTCGAGCGTCTTCTTCGAGTCCACCCGCAGCGCATCGAACTCTTCATCGCTGAAGAGCACGTAGCGACCCTTGCTGTACTCGTAGCCTTTGACGATCTCGTCGCTCGACACCGCGCCAACGCCCGGCGCGACCTTTTCGTAGCGAATGCGCTGCTTAGAAGGCTCGTGAATCTGGTTGAACGAAATCTTTTCCTTGGAGTCCAAGGCTGAGTAGAGCTTCACCGGCAGCGCAACGAGCGCAAGCCGAATTTGCCCTGTCCACACTGGACGAGCTGGAGGCGCCATGACCCTTAAACACCCTGACGTGACCCGACGTTCCAACACCGTAACATTACTGGAACTTGCTCACAACGCGCGTGGTTAGCGTTTACCTTACTTTGCGACGGCCGCCGTTCGCGCCGTAGGTGGAACGCACTGCATCAACAAACGCGCCGCCGCGTTCGCGCATGCGATCGGAGAACACAAGCCCGACATCGCGGCTGAGATTGAAGCCAGCTAGATTCACCGATGCGAGCCCGGGCGCTTTGAAACTTGCTGGCGCAACCGTAACGCCCAGGCCCGCCGCAACCATGCTCATGGCGCGATCGTCGGAGAGCGTGCGCAAGCTGAACGAGGGGCGCACGTCGCGATTGGTGAAGTAACGGCTGATCTCCGGCAGACCTTCGCATTGGCGGCGCACGATCATCGTCTCGCCCGCCAACTCGCCGCCCCCGATCTCCTCGACCCCCGACAGCTTGTGGTTAGCGGCGACGAACAACACATAAGGTTCGTTCCGAAGCGTCTCTTGGCCGAAGCTCTCCAAGCCAGGCCGCAGGATCGTGATCGCCACATCGAGCCGCCCGTCAGAGAGCCGGTTGGCGATGTCGCGCTCGGTCGAGTCCAGAATCTCGAGCGCCTCGCCGCTCGAGTTCCGCGCATGCGCCGCCACCACGCGCTCCAGATCTCTCGCTGGGATGGTGGAAAGGATGCCCGCGCGAAGGCGCTTCAGTTGCGGCGCTTCGGAGACCTCGCGCAGCGCCGCCTCGTATTCCTGCGTGATCCGCCGGGCGTGTTGCAGGAACTTGCTGCCGGCCGGAGTCAGCGACACGCGCCGCGTCGTCCGCTCAAAGAGGCGAGCGCCAACCTCGTCTTCGAGTTTAGCGATCCCCACCGAAAGCGTTGGCTGAGTCACCGAAACCCGCTGGGCCGCCTTCGAAAACGAGCCCAGCTCGGCCACGGCCAGGAAATAGCGGAGCAGGTAGCGATCCATAGATCACGTCTATCAGTCTTGTTCGCAACGTTCAATTTCTATTGGCGAGCCAAATCAATTAGGGGTCGGCCATAACCTAGAAGCGTCCGGAGGCAGACGCCGATGACCGATTCCTACCAGCTCGATTTCCAACTCGGCGAAACCGCTGACGCGATCCGCGACACCACCCGCCAATACGCCAGCGACCGCATCGCGCCGATGGCCGCCGAGATCGACGCGCAGAACAAATTCCCGCGCGAGCTTTGGCCCGAGATGGGCGAGCTCGGTCTGCACGGCATCACTGTCGCCGAAGAAGATGGCGGCCTTGGTCTCGGTTATCTCGAACACGTCGTCGCGATGGAAGAGGTGAGCCGCGCCAGCGCATCCGTTGGCCTCAGCTACGGCGCGCACTCAAACCTTTGCATCAATCAGCTCCGCCGTTGGGCGACGCCCGAGCAGAAGCAGAAATATCTGCCGAAGCTGATCAGCGGCGAACACGTCGGCTCGCTCGCCATGAGTGAAGCAGGCGCAGGTTCCGATGTCGTCTCGATGAAATTGCGCGCGGAGAAGAAGGGCGATCGCTACGTGCTCAACGGCACGAAGTTCTGGATCACCAACGCGCCCGAAGCCAACACGCTCGTCGTCTACGCTAAGACCGAACCAGGCGCCGGCTCCGGCGGCATCACCGCGTTCATCATCGAGCGCGGCATGAAAGGCTTCAGCACAAGCCAGAAGCTCGACAAAATGGGTATGCGCGGCTCCGACACCGGCGAACTCGTGTTCGAAGATTGCGAAGTGCCGGAAGAGAACGTCATGGGCGGGCTCAATCGCGGCGTCGCCGTGCTGATGAGCGGCCTCGATTACGAGCGCGCGGTGCTGAGCGCAGGCCCGCTCGGCATCATGCAAGCCTGCCTCGATGTCGTGCTGCCCTACGTCCGCGAGCGCAAACAATTCGGCAAGCCGATCGGTTCGTTCCAGCTGATCCAAGCCAAGGTCGCCGACATGATCGTCGCGCTCAATTCGGCGCGCGCTTACGTTTATGCCGTCGCCAAATCCTGCGACGCCGGCAAGACCACGCGCCACGACGCAGCCGGCGCCATCCTCTACGCCTCCGAAAGCGCGGTGAAGACCTCGCTCGAAGCCATCCAAGCGCTCGGCGGCGCGGGCTATACGCGTGACTTCCCAGTTGAGCGCTTCCTCCGCGACGCTAAGCTCTACGACATCGGCGCCGGCACCAACGAAGTGCGGCGCTTCCTGATAGGGCGGGAGATCATTGGCGCATGATCGAACGCGCGATGTTGCTCCTCTCCCCTTGTGGGAGAGGGATCGCAAGCGCCGTCGGCGACGTCATTCCGGCGCGGGTGAGGGGTGTCAGCACGAATGCCTCGCCACCGCGCCATCACCCCTCATCCGGCGCTTCGCGCCACCTTCTCCCACAAGGGGAGAAGGGCGATAGTCGGCGCAGCGTGATTCCATGAAACTCAAATCCAACATCGATCCCAATTCCGAAAGCTTCGCCAAGAACGCTACGCACCACCGCGGCTTGGCGCAGCAGCTGCGTGAACGCACAGCGCAGATCGCCCTCGGCGGCCCCGAAGAAGCGCGCGCGCGTCACACCAAGCGCAACAAGCTGCTCCCGCGCGAGCGGGTTGAGCGCTTGCTCGATCCCGGCGCGCCGTTCCTCGAAGTCGGCGCGCTCGCGGCGTACGATCTCTACAACGGCGAAGCGCCGGCCGCGGGCGTCATCACCGGCATTGGCCGCGTGTCTGGCCGCGAAGTGATGATTGTCGCCAACGACGCCACGGTGAAGGGCGGCGCGTATTTTCCGATGACGGTGAAGAAGCACCTGCGCGCGCAAGAGATCGCGATGCAGAACAAGCTGCCGTGCGTCTATCTCGTCGATAGCGGCGGCGCGAACCTGCCGCACCAAGCTGAAGTCTTCCCGGACCGCGACCATTTCGGCCGCATCTTCTTCAACCAAGCGCGCATGTCGGGCGAGGGCATCGCGCAGATCGCCTGCGTCATGGGCTCATGCACCGCCGGCGGCGCCTACGTGCCGGCGATGAGCGATGAAACCGTCATCGTCCGCAACCAAGGCACCATATTCCTCGGCGGGCCGCCGTTGGTGAAAGCCGCGACCGGCGAAGTGATCAGCGCCGAAGATCTCGGCGGCGGCGACATGCACGCGCGCAAGTCTGGCGTCGTCGATCACCTTGCGCAAGACGATGCGCACGCGCTGCATTTGGTGCGCCGCATCGTTGCGAACTTGAACACCGTCAAGAAAGTCGACCTCGATCTCCGTGAGCCGATCCCGCCCGCGTACGATGCTGAAAGCATCTACGGCGTCATCCCCGATGACGTGCGCACGCCATACGACGTCCGCGAAGTCATCGCGCGTATCGTTGACGGCAGCGAGCTTGACGAATTCCGCCCGCTCTACGGCCCGACGCTCGTCACCGGCTTCGCGCGCATCTGGGGCTTTCCCGTCGCGATCCTTGCCAACAACGGCATCCTGTTCAGCGAGAGCGCACAGAAGGGAGCGCACTTCATTGAGCTGGCATGCAAGCGCGGCATTCCGCTGCTCTTCCTGCAAAACATTTCCGGCTTCATGGTCGGCGGCAAATACGAAGCCGGCGGCATCGCCAAGGATGGCGCCAAGATGGTGACAGCCGTCGCCTCGGCCGAGGTGCCGAAATTCACCGTGCTGATCGGCGGCTCGTTCGGCGCCGGCAATTACGGCATGTGCGGCCGCGCATACTCGCCGCGTTTCCTCTTCACCTGGCCCAACTCGCGCATCTCCGTCATGGGCGGTGAACAAGCGGCGAGCGTGCTCGCGCAAGTGAAGCGCGACGGCATGGAAGCGAAAGGCGAGACCTGGGCGAAAGCCGAAGAAGAAAAATTCAAAGACCCAATCCGCGCCCGCTACGAAGCCGAAGGCGATCCGTATCACGCAACGGCGCGCCTCTGGGACGACGGCATCATCGATCCAGCGCAAACGCGCGATGTTCTGGGCTTGGCGATCAGCGCAAGCCTCAACGCACCAATCCCAGAAACACGCTTCGGCGTGTTCAGGATGTAGGCGATGCGAGGACGCGCCGCTCTTGCGTTCGTATCGTTGCTGACCCTCGCAGCGTGCGAGTACGCATTCATCGACCGGGAGAGTCTGGTCGGCGAATACATCAGTCGCGACGACGTTGTCGGTCGCCTCGTGCTCAATGAAGACGGATCGTATTTGCTAACGGCGGCGTCTTCGCAAACAGACGCCGGACGATGGAATTTCCAACGCTACCTAGGCGATGCTTCGATTGTCCTGACGCCAATCGATGGTGAATTAGCCGAATGCGATGTTCGTCGGAGTCTGTCCGGCGAAATTTCCGTTGAGGTGAGCCGAGGATCAGATTTGATCTTCGTGAAAGGCGATTGATGCTTAAATCCGTCCTGATCGCAAACCGTGGCGAGATCGCCCGTCGCGTCATCCGCACCGCGAAGCGTCTCGGCGTGCGCACCGTCGCCGTCTATTCCGACGCTGACGCGAAAGCGCTGCACGTGCGCGAGGCGGATGAAGCCGTGCACATCGGCGCGTCGCCCGCGAAAGAAAGCTATCTGCGCTGCGAGAAGATCATCGCCGCCGCGAAGCAAACGGGGGCCGAGGCAATCCATCCTGGCTACGGCTTTCTCTCCGAGAACGCGGACTTCGCGCAGGCTGTGATCGACGCGGGGCTGATCTGGATCGGGCCGAACCCGGATTCCATCCGCGCCATGGGCCTCAAAGACGCCGCCAAGAAACTCATGGCCGAAGCCGGCGTGCCGACGACGCCCGGCTATCTCGGCGAAGATCAAAGCGAAGACCGCTTGCAGAAGGAAGCCGATGCGATCGGCTATCCGGTGCTGATCAAAGCCGTCGCCGGCGGCGGCGGCAAAGGCATGCGCAAAGTCGAGAAGAAGGCTGACTTTAAAGCAGCGTTGCAATCGGCCAAGCGTGAAGCGGCGTCGTCGTTCGGCGACGATCGCGTGCTGCTCGAAATGTACGTGCAGCGGCCGCGCCATATCGAGGTGCAGGTGTTCGGCGATACGCACGGCAATGTCGTGCATCTGTTTGAGCGCGATTGTTCGCTGCAGCGCCGCCACCAGAAGGTGATCGAAGAAGCGCCCGCGCCAGGTATGAGCGATGAAGCACGCAAGGCCGTCACCGATGCAGCGGTACTCGCGGCGAAGGCCGTGAACTATGTCGGCGCCGGCACCATCGAGTTTATCGCCGACGCCAGCGAAGGCCTCCGCGGCGATCGCATCTGGTTCATGGAAATGAACACGCGCCTGCAAGTCGAGCACCCGGTGACCGAAGAGATCACCGGCCAAGACCTGGTCGAATGGCAACTCCGCGTCGCCAGCGGCGAAAAGCTGCCGCTGAAGCAAGCAGAGCTGAAGATCAACGGCTGGGCGATCGAAGCGCGACTCTACGCGGAGAACCCTGACGCGGGTTTCTTGCCTTCAATCGGCAAGCTCGAATGGATGTATTATCCATGGCTCTACGATGACGCGCCTGCGGTGCGTATGGATTCCGCCGTTGAACAGGGCGACACAATCACACCGAACTACGATCCGATGATCGCAAAGCTTGTTGTCCACGCGACGACTCGCAGCGCCGCTGTCGAAAAGTTGCGCAACGCGTGCGCCGGCATGGAGATCGCTCCGGTAAAGACAAATGCAGGATTTCTTGTTCGGTGTTTGACCACGGAAGAGTTTGTTGAGGGCGGTATCGACACTCAATTCCTTGCAAACCACGGTGACGCATTAACCCGGCGTCCTGCGCCTTCGTCGGGAGCGAAGGATGCCGCCGCTGCGCGTATTGTGGGCGCGTCACAAGCAAAGGTGGGCGCGCTTCGCACAGCCGAAACAATGACGCAAAGGGCGTCTCCTTGGGCGCGCCTCGAAGGCTTTCGCCTAAATTCGGGTCCGTCGCGGGCTATGCGCTTGCTGTATGAGGGCAAGACTGTGTTTGCCTCGGCAGAGCGGGAGCCCGATCTGAAAACCGCGTCGATCGCTAATGGTGCAATTGCGGTCGTCTTCGAGCGCGGCGAAGCCTACGAATTCACCCTCGACACCGGCGAACGCAGCGCCGACGAAGCCACCGCCGGCGACGGCGCGATCCTTTCGCCCATGCCCGGCAAGATCGTCTCCGTCGCCGCGAAAGCCGGCGCAAAGCTCAAGAAAGGCGATCCCATCCTCGTGCTCGAAGCCATGAAGATGGAGCACACGCTCACCGCGCCGTTCGACGGCAAGCTCACCGAACTCAACGCCAAACCCGGCGCGCAAGTCAGCGAAGGTGTGTTGCTAGCGAAGCTGGAGAAGGAATAGCGCTTAAGAACCCTCTTCCTCCCTTGGGAGGGAGAGGGCAGGGTGAGGGTGGAGCACCGGCCGTGGCAAGCAAAGGCATGTTGCGAGACAGAGCGCGTGGCATGCGCAAGCAGCCGAGCCAGGCAGAACGCGCTGCGTGGGAGCTACTTCGCGACCGCCGTGTGCTCGGTGCGAAATTTCGTCGGCAGCATCCCATTGACAACTACATCGCAGATTTCGCGTGCGTTGACGCGAACCTGATCGTCGAGATTGACGGACGCTCTCATGATGCGCGTGAGCAGGGCCTGCGAGACGAGGAACGCGCAAAGCGCCTGAAAGAACTTGGTTGGCGTCTGCTTGTCGTTCGCGATGACGACATTCTGCGCGATTCACTGTCGGTGGCGGAGCGGATCGCGTCTGAACTCCGCGCCAGCCCCTCACCCTAGCCCTCTCCCCTCTCGGGGAAGAGGGGACGGCTGCTCTCAGCTCAGCGCAAACTGCGCCTCATCCTTCTCAGGATGGCGCACCGTTTCACCGAACGTTTCGTTCACGCCGACAACAGTCATCGCCGGCACGTTCGCATTGTGGGGCACCGTTGCGCCGGGGCCGACGCGCGCCGAGGCGCCGAGATACGAATAGGCGCCCACCCGCACCGGCCGCACCAGCACGCGCGCAACGCCGCCCTCAGCTTTCTGCCGAACGTGCGCCGCAAGCTCGACTTCACGATCGAACGTCACGCGATTGCCGACATCGACAAGCCCGCGATCCAGCACATCCATGCGCACCGGCCACACGACGCCATAGCCGATCCGCGAACCCCACATCCGAAGCCACATTGAGTAGAACCCAGGAATCACGCGCAGCAGCGATTCCAGATACGGCAGCGCATCGTAAAACGCTTGGATGTGATGCGAGGCGAGCCACGGCGAAAACGTCGCGCCATCAATCGCTGTGATGCCTTGCTTCAGCGGCGCCCAGCGGAACATCACGCGCTGCACCGTCAGCGGCAGCACATAGAGAATGAACAGCAACAGGATCGCCGTCCAGATCGATGGAAAGCGCGCGAAGATGCCGAGCGCCGTCAGCGAAGCGGCGGTCATCATCAACGGAAAGTACGAGAACAGCCTGTCGGCCGCGGTCATCATGCGGCGCGCGCGGGGCTAGCGAACAGCGCCGCCAATTCGTCAACGCCGCGCGCTGCGCGCAGACGCTCGCGCACATCAGCACGGCGCATGAAGCGCGAGAGCCGCGCGAACGCCTTCAAATGATCGGCGCCGCGATCAGGCGGGGAGAGCAGCAGAAACACAAGGTCCGCGGGGCGCCCGTCCAGCGCTTCAAAATCCTGCGCTGGGTCCAACCGCGCGAACGCGCCAATCGGGCGGAGGAGGCCCGGCACGAAGGCGTGCGGGATGGCGACGCCTTCGCCCATCCCGGTGCCGGAAAGCCGTTCGCGGATGAGCGCCGCATCGAACGCCGCACGCGCGTCAACGCCGGACGTTTTCGCGAGCACGTCCGCCAGCGCCTGTAAGGCCTGGCGGCGCGAGGTCACATGCAGCCGCGGCAGGATGGCTTCTGCGGCAACGAGATCGCTCAGGTCGTTCATACTCACTCCGTCCACGCGTCGGGCGACGCGCTAACGTCGCTCAGGCTGCGCCGTTCCCTGCCTTGCCGTTATGCCGCTCGGGATCGATCCAGCCGATGTTCCCATCGGCGCGCCGATACACAACGTTCAGGCCGCCGTGCGCGGCGTTTCTGAACATGAGTGCTGGATCCTTGGACAGATCGAGCTGCATCACAGCCATAGAAACCGTCATTGTGCGCACCGAGACCGTGCTTTCCGCGATCACGAGTGGCGCCGCTTCGGTTTCCGCCGACGCCCCTGCGTCAGCCTCGTCTTCATCCTCTAACGGGGCGAGCACATAAGCCGAAGCGCCCTCCGCGGGAAGGGGCGATTTGTTGTCCGCGTGGTGATTTCGCAATCGGCGCTTGTAACGGCGAACCCGCTTTTCGAGCTTTTCGAGCGCATCGTCGAACGCGCTGTGCGCGTCGCCGCCATGTCCTTCAGATTGCAGGGAAATTCCAGAGGGAAGGTGCACGGTGCAGTCGACCGCGACGCCAACTCCGCCGCCGTTCTTGGCGACTGTCACAAGGGCGTCCGTCGCCCGATTGAAGTATTTGCTAACACCCGCCGCCAGTTGCGTTTCGATGCGGGTTCGGAGCGCTTCGCCGACATCCATTTGCCGTCCGGCGACTTGTACGCGCATGCATGAGCCTCCTCGGGTTACCGTAGGACCTTTAGGCTCTCGGGCCGGGTCCCGCCCCCCGGGGACGACCCAACGCCATACCAAAAAGGTAGGCCCGCCCCGGGGGAGGGTCAACGCAGCGAAATGGCTAACGGCGCCATTCGTCGAAGTTTTTGCTGATGCGATTTCGGCTCGGTGGCGGCGGGGTTGTGCATTCCCATTTGTGGCGGCAAGGGGGAGCGCATGGGCGGCGACGGCGCATCAGCAACATCATCTGCGCGCGTGACGTCGGCTCAATGGCTCGACTTCACGGCGATCGTCATTTGCACACTGGCGTGGGGCACGACTTGGTTCGCAATCACCAAACAACTCGGCGTTGTCGATCCCGTGATTTCGGTGATCTACCGTTTTGCATTGGCCGCCGCATTGCTCTTCGCATGGTGCGCACTCCGGCGTGAAACGCTGAGGCTCAATGCTTCGCAGCACATGGCCGCACTCGGCATCGGCTTCTTTACGTTCACCATCAACTACGCTGTCGTCTATTGGGCCGAAGAACGGGTGACGTCGGCCGTTGTCGCCGTGATTTTCGCCGCGCTTGCTTTCGTCAATCTCGTGACATTCCGGATCGTGTTCGGCCAACGCGCTCCCTTGCTCGCATGGGCGGCGGCGGTGCTTGGTGTTGTCGGTGTCGGGTTGCTGTCGTGGGAAGAGATCGCCTCGTCGCAATTTGGCGCGCGCGCGCTCACCGGCTTGGGCCTCACGTTCTTAGGCGTGGTGTCTTCGGCGATCGGCAACGTTTACGCACGCCGCGGCGAGCTTGCCGGCGCAGGCGTTGCGGCCTCAACGGGCTGGGCGATGGCGTACGGCGCTGGCATCCTCGCGATCTTTGCGGTCGTCACCGGCAAGACTTGGGCGTTCGAATTCACCGTGCCGTACGTGGTTTCGCTCGCGCACCTTGCGGTCATCGGATCAGTCGTCGCGTTCCTGCTCTACTACAATCTCGCGCGCCGCAGTGGGTACGCGCTCGCGTCCTATATTTCAGCGCTGACGCCGCCTGTAGCGATGGTCGTGTCTGCGTACTTCGAGAGCAAAAGTTGGGGCATGCTTGCGTTGGGCGGTGTTGCGCTCGTGCTCGCGGGGCAGGTGCTGCTGATGCGCGCGCGTCGCGCTTAGGGCATCGCGCGCATTGCCGCTTCCGCGCCGGGCAACAGCACATCATCCGCTGCACTCTCGCTCAGCCGCGCATTGAGCCAGATCACTTGCAGAAACGCGTTCACATCATGCCGACGCGCGAGGCCTGCTTGTGATGCAAATATTTCGTCGCCGCCCGTTGGAAAGCGCGCGAACCACGCCGTCCATTCTTCTTCCGTGATCAGCCCGCGCTGCGCCATGAAGATAATCGGCCGCGCCAGCCGCTCGCTCTCGCCATAAATATAGAAATGCTCCGCCGGTGCGACCTGCATTTCGATCGCGTCGCGTATCCGCAATAGCTCATTGCGCCCGAACGCCGGGTTGAGCGAAAGCTGCAGCAGCAAGTCCGCGCCGTGCGCCACGCCGTGGCGCCATCCTTCGCGCTCATCGAAGCCGCGATAGTCGCGCACGCTCGTGAAATAGGCGAGGCTCGCATCCAATAACCGGCGGCGTCTGGCGTCAGTCATGTAAGGCGCAACGCGATCGGCGCGCGCGATCTCCGAAAGCACAAGCGCCGCGAACGGCCTTTCGAAACCGGCGCCCTCTGGCGCCGCAAGCCGCGGCTCCAAATTGTCCGCGATGGCGAGCATCGTTTCGTTCGTGAGTTGCTGCGCGCGCAGCCAGTGGGCGAGCGCTTCGAAGGCAATGCCATCGCGCAATGTCGGGTCGGGGCTTGCTAAGCACTCACGCGCCAAGGCCAGCGCCAGCGCATTGCGCTGCGCGCCGTCTGGCAGCTCCCATTCCGCCGCTTTCAACGCATCAAGCTCCGCCCGGCTAAATCCGGCAGGTTGGCATTGCGCTTGTGCGTCGGCGGGCGCCGTGGCGCATGCGCCGAGCAGCAAAAAGGCGGCGAAGATGGCGTATCTCATCCGCCAAACTTCGCCGCCCATACTTTACGCGTCTATGGATTTTGCGACGAACGCCTAGGCCGGCGCGGTCGCCGCGTTCTCCGGTGGCGCAACATCTGCCGCCGTTGGCGCCAGCAACTTGCGGAACAAGAAGGCGAACACGACCAGCAGCACTGCGCCCGCCGCGATGATCGCCGCGTGCATGCCCCAGAAGGTCGAGCCATCCATCGTCTCGATCATGCCGGCGACCTTGCCGGTGGCGAGGTTGCAGATGAAGAGGTGCAGATAATAGATGCCAATAAACAAGCCGCCGACTTGTCGGGGCGCCGCGCGCGAGAAGAGAGCGAGGCCAACGGGGAAGATCATCGCAAAGCCGACGTCGTTCACGACGTGAAAGCCGATGCCCCACAGCAACGAGACCTTCTCTCCCGTCGCAGCCGCATTGGCGCTGGCGATCGCCAGGATCACAGGCGCACCGGCCGCGATCACAGCGCCGATCGCAAGCTTGATGATCTCGTCAGGCTCTTTCCAAAAGCGCGCATAAACGCTCCAGAAGACGAGCGCGCCGCCGACAGTCACGGTTGAGATAATGGCGTCGAGCGAGACCAACCACGACACCGGCATCGTCTCACCGAAGAATACAAGGTTGTAGTTCTGCTCGCCCCACAACAAGTAGGCGTTGAAGATCTCCTGATTGCCGATCGCGGTCATCGCCAGAATCGGCAGCATCGCGATGAGCACGGCCATCGTCGCCCAGTCGCGGCCCGTGAGCTTGTCCTTCGGCGCAGCGGAGGCCGCGCGTCCACGCGGTTGCTCAGGCGGCAGATATTTCCGGCCCCACAAATAAACGACGAGCGCCACCGCCATGCCTACGCCAGCGGCGCCGAAGCCGTAGTGCCACGCGATCTTTTCGCCCAGAAAACCGGTCACGATCGGCGCAACGATGACGGCGATCTGAACACCAAGCAGGAAGGTCTGATACGCCGTCGTGCGGCGCAGATCGTCCGGCCCGTAGAGTTCGCCGACTTGGCTGGCGATGTTGCCCTTGAAAAGGCCGACACCAATGAAGAGACACGCGATGGCGGCGACGAACGCGACGTCGAACGCCATCAGGAAGTGGCCCGCCACCATGAACAGCGCACCGATGGCGACAGTCATCGTGCGGCCGAGGAAGCGATCGGCGATCCAGCCGCCGATCATTGGCGTTGCATACACGCCTGCTGAGTAGACCCCGGTGATTGCTGCCGCAGTCGCGATCGGCGTGGCGAGTTCGCTGCCGCCGTCTCCGATGCCAAACACTTGGCCAAGCCAACCATAAGCCGCTGCGACAGCGCCCTTGAATTGCTCGAAGCCGGCGACTGCGTGCACATGCTCCGGCAACAGCAGGTACTGCGTGAGGTAAAGCACCAGCAGCGCCTGCATCCCGTAATATGAGAAGCGCTCCCAAGCCTCCGCGAACACGAGGTACCAAAGCCCGCGCGGGTGGCCGAGAATGTCTTTGCCGGCAGGCGGCGTGAAAGCGGTGGTCATCTAGGAAGTCCCCCAGTTTTGTGAGGGCGGGTTAGCACAACGCCGCGCCAGCGCGAGCGCGATTCTGCAGACGGGGATGCTTCGCAGCTGCGAGATGCGTTCGGGGCTAAAGCCCGTGCGCCAGCTTCCGTTTGCGTTCGACGCTCGACGGGATGCGCAGGCTTTCGCGATACTTCGCGACCGTGCGGCGAGCGATGTCGATGCCTTTTTCGCGCAGGATTTCGACGATCCGATCGTCGGAAAGGATATCGGCTTCGTTCTCTTCGTCGATCAGGCCTTTGATCTGGTGGCGCACGGCTTCGGCCGAATGCGCTTCGCCGCCGTCGGCAGCGTTGATCGAGGCGGTGAAGAAGTACTTCAACTCGAACATGCCGCGCGCGCAGGAGAGATACTTGTTCGAGGTGACGCGGCTCACCGTCGATTCATGCATCTCGATCGCGGCCGCGACCGTTTTCAAATTGAGCGGCCGCAGATGCGCAACGCCATGCGCGAAGAATCCGTCCTGCTGGCGCACAATCTCGCGCGCGACCTTGAGAATCGTCTTCGCCCGCTGGTCGAGGCTCTTTACCAGCCACGAAGCGTTCTGCGCGCATTCGCTGAGGAAGAGCTTGTCTTCTTCGCGTTTGGCCGTCTTCGACACTGTCGCGTAATAGCGCTGGTTCATCAGCACGCGCGGCATCGTGTCGGCGTTGAGCTCAACCACCCACATGCCATCCGGCGTCTGCTTCACATAAACATCCGGCGCGACCGACTGCACCGCGCCGCCGCCAAATCCGGCGCCCGGCTTCGGCGTCAAAGCGCGCACTTCGGCGATCATGTCGGCCAAGTCTTCGCGATCGACGCCGCAGATCGTGATCAGCCGATCGAAGTGACCCTTCGCCAGCAAATCCAAATTCTGCACCAGCTTTTCCATCGCCGGGTCAAAGCGCCCGCGCTCTTTCAGCTGCAGTGAAAGGCATTCGGGAATATCGCGCGCCATCACGCCGGTGGGCTCAAAGCCCTGCATGATCTCCAGCACGCGCAACACTTGCGCATCGCTTGCGCCGATGCGGCTTGCGATCTCCAGCACGTCGGCGCGCATATAGCCCCAATCATCGACCGCATCGATCAGCACGCCGCCGATCATGCGCTCGGTGGGGGTGAGGCCGGCTTCCGTCAGCTGCGCATCCAAATGCTCAGCCAGCGTTTTGTCGTTCGCGAGCGTTTCCTCGATGCCCGGCAGATCGTCGAAGCTCTTGCCTGAGCCTGCTTTCGACCAGTCGGTAAGTGGCGCGGCGCCCGCCTCGGCAAGTTCGCCGGCCGATAGATCGGGCGCGATGTCCGCAACGCTCACGTCGAGCGCAGCTTCGCTCGGCGCCATGCCGCTCTCGAATTCGAGCGCCTGCGCGTCGCCGCCGTCGTCGTTCTTTTTTGCGTCGGTCGAGCCTTCTTCGCGCTCCAGCAGCGGATTGCGCTCGAGTTCGCCTTCGACGAACTCCTGCAGCTCGACGTTTGAAAGTTGCAGTAGCTTGATCGCCTGCTGCAGCTGCGGCGTCATCACCAGCGCTTGGCCCTGGCGTAGCTCTAAACGGGGAGTCATCGCCATCGCGGCCCCCGGTCTAGTGGTAATCTTTGCCGAGATACCTTTCGCGGACGACAGAGCTCGCGAGCACTTCTTGCGGAGTGCCCTCGAACATCACTTCGCCGTCGAACATGATTGAAGCACGGTCCACGATCTGCAGCGTTTCGCGCACATTGTGGTCGGTGATCAGTACGCCCAAGCCGCGCTGTTTCAAAAACAGGATCAGCTTGCGGATGTCGTCGATGGCGAGCGGGTCGATGCCTGCGAAAGGCTCGTCGAGCAGCATGAACGACGGACGCGTCGCCAACGCACGTGCGATTTCCACCCGACGCCGTTCGCCGCCGGAGAGGGCGGAAGCGGGCGCATCTTTCAGATGGTCGACATGCAGTTCAGCGAGCAGCCCGTCCACGATCTCGCGCCGCTTCGCGTGGTTACGCTCATGCAGCTCGACGATCGACATCACGTTCTGTTCGACGGTCAGACCACGAAAGATCGAAGCTTCTTGCGGCAGATAGCCGACGCCAAGCCTGGCGCGCTGATACATGGGCAGTGTTGTGACGTCTTGGCCGTCCAACAAGATCTGTCCCTGGTCCACGCGTACGAGCCCCGTGATCATATAGAAGCAGGTGGTTTTGCCTGCTCCGTTGGGGCCCAACAGACCGACGACCTCGCCGCGGTTCAGGAACAAAGAAACGTCCTTCACCACGCGGCGGCCGCGATAGGATTTCCCGATCGAGACCGCGCCCAGACCGCCTTGAGCGGCTTCGGACACGGTCGAACGGCTTGCAGCGCCCTCAGGGCTCATATCGAACTGCCGCGACTAAGAATTCGTGAAGGATTGGCGCTCAACGGTTACCGCCGGGCTGTTGCGCGGTGTTGCTGGGGACAAACACGCCTCGCACCCGCTGGCCAGCCTGCGGCCGGATCGTCGTCCGCCGCGATCCAATCTGCAAAACCAGCGTCTCCCCGCGAATGACGTTCTCGTCTGAGGCCACCACGACGTTGCCGGAGAACGTCACGCTGTCCTGCGAGATTTCATAGACGGCGCGGTTGCCGCGCGCCGATTGCGACGGGCGCACGTAATAAACCTCGCCCTCGGCAATCATGCGCTCGATGTCGCCCGAGCCCAGTCCGGCTTGCGCGCCTTGCGCCGCGCCGCTCGTGGATTGGCTGAAATAGAGCGTGATCCGATCGGCCCGCAAACGCGCGTCGTTCTGGACGATATCGACATCGCCGACCAACACGAGCCGGCGTTCGCCGTCGAAATACTCAAGGTTATCGGCAGAGTAGGAGACCGGTCCGCCGCCTTCGCTCAATTGAGCGTGGGCCGGCGCTGCCGAAAACGCAGCCAGCACAAACGCGCCGACGGCGATGAAAAAAGCTGCGGGCCTCATGGCGTCGGCTCCCCATTCTGTTGACCGCGATCCGGAATTTGCCCCCGAACCCCACCGCGAAGCACCAAGGCGCGGTCACTATCTCGCAATTCATAACTGTCGGCTTGGAGCACGCCAAGTGGCCCGGCGCCGGTCACCCCACCCCGGCCGGTCAGCGTCCCGGCTTCCAGGTCCACAACCATACTGGGCGTGGTGAAGCGGTTGCCATTGGTGTCCGAGAATAGGACCTCGCCGTCGAACACCACGCGTTTGGCCCGTTCGTCATAAATGCCGCGCGGCGCCAACATGATCGTACCGGCTTCGGTTCGATACACCGGCGAAATAAGCTCAATCGGCTGGTTTTCGCCCATTTGGCGTTCCGCCATCTCAGCAGAGAGCTGATAGGGGCCGCCATTGTCTGTGCGGCCGATAAAGCGCGGATTGAGCATGCGCAGCGGTTCCGAGGCCGCGAACTCCCCGGCATTGAAGCCCCCCCGGATGGCGTAGGCGGCCATGAAGACGAAAACCGCTGCAAACGATGCGCCCGCTCCGGCGACGAACACCCGGCGCAGCGTCGCGATCAGGCGCGAGCGCTGTCGCGCCGCACGCAAGCTGTGCGCGCGCTGTGGCTCCCAATCGAAGGTGGCTGAGTGCGCTTCGGCCATAGTCATGTGCGAGGCGTTTTCGCGCGTGCGGGGGGCGGAAGCAAGGCGCGCGTCAGCCGGGCGCAGGTGCGGCCACGCTCGGCAGCGGTGTTTCCACAGGCGGCGGTGGGGGCGGAGGCGGCAAGGGCGGCAGCACGATGTCTAGTCGGTCGGCGGTGAACTCGCCCCGCGCCGGCAGCGCCGCGCCGCGCAATTGCGCCGACCATGGCGCGATCCCCGCATTGCGGGCCGTATCGAGAAACGCCGTGATCAAATCCACGGCAGCGCGGTTCTGGCGACCGTCAAAATAGGTGTAGCCGGAAAGTCGGCCATCTCCCTGCGCCATCACATGAACGACGACCGAGAGCCCGCTATCCGACGCCAGCGTCTGCGCCAGCACACGCGCCTGCTGCGCGTCGAGTTCATTGCGAACATGCAGCACAACGACGCGCATCGGCGGCGCCGGCGCGAACAGTCCGGTGATGATCTGACCAAATCCGGCGCTGTCGGATTCCGCACTGTCTCCCGCGATGGCAGCGCCGAGTTCGTCCGGGTAGGGCGCGGTATCAGTCGCCGGCGCGCTGACCACAGTTTGCGTCGGCGGCACGACCATGCCCCGCTCGGCCATTGCCGACTCCAACTGTACAACGCGTTCGCGCAGCAGGTCGCGCTCACGGATGACGCCGCTGGTCACGCCCAGCGTCCAACCGACAAGCGCAATCGCCAGTACGCTCAGCAGCAGCTGCACCGCGAGCAGCGTGCGCGCGCCGCTGACAAAAGCGCCAAGAAGCGAACGCGCCATATCAGCCGCCCGCCCGTGTCAGCGCGCGAAAACGCAGCGCCGTGAGTGAAAAGCAAATCGAGCTCACCGCCAGCAACGCCATAAACAGAGGCTGCGCTTGATCCGGCGTCATCACGCCAATGTCGAGCGCCGCGAGCGCCCCCGCGAAGGCAAGTATCGTCGTGCCCGCGGCAAACAATGTCAGCTTCGGCATGCCCGTCGCTGGCGGCGTCGCAAACCAACCGACGCGATGCTTACCGGTCTCTGCGCGCGCGTCCGCCTTCACCATTTGCGCCAACGTATCCTCAAGCGGGCCCCACTCGCTTTTCGCTCCGCTCATGTCAGCGATTGTATCGCGCGCGAATGGCCCGGGTATTTCGGCGTTATCGATGTGCATCTGCACCAGCTTGCCGGCATCGCGCGCCGCGGCTGCTTCCGCGATCACCCACGACGCGTTGCGCGCGCTGTCGCTCCACACAACCAGCACCGCACGCGCCGCGTCCAACTCGCGCTGCACTTCGTTCTCGAACGCCGCCCCGCGCCTGGCTTCCGCGTGCGACCAAACGCTGTAGCCAAGCGAATTCAGCCGTTCGACGATCGGTTTCGCGCGCTCCTGGTCTAATCTGGAGTAGGAGACGAAAATATCGGCCAATGTCCCCTCGGGCTGCGGTCCGTGATGTTACCGTGTGGAAAGGTTTGGGGTCGAGTGAAAACGGCGCCTGATCGCGAACGCCTAGCCGTCGCCAGCGAACGCGCCATATTCACTCCCCACTGAAGGGAGTCCGAATGCGCGTTTTTCTCCTCGCTCTTGCCACATTCTTTGCAGCCTGCACGAGCGGCGAGAGCAATGGTCAAACCGGCGGCGTTGCACAGGGCGCGCCCAACACGGACTTCCCGCCCGCATTTGAAAATCAAACGCGCGCGCCCGAAGCGCGCTCAAACGTCACGATCGACGTGCAAGAGATTGCGCAAGGTTTGGATCACCCTTGGGCCATCGTGTTTTTGCCTGATGGCCGCATGCTTGTCACCGAGCGCGCGGGGCGCCTGCGCATCGTGACACGCGAAGGTCGCATCTCGGCCCCGATCACTGGATTGCCCGAAGTGCGCGCACATGGGCAGGGGGGCCTGCTCGACGTCGTCCTCGGTCCCAGTTTCGCCAATGATCGCATGATCTACTGGAGCTACGTCGAGCCGCGCAGCGACGGCAGCGGCACAACAGTCGCACGTGGTTGGCTGAATGACGCGGCAACCCGCGTCGAGCACATTCAAGTTATTTTTCGCCAGGAGCCGGCCGCGCGCGCCGGCGGCCACCATGGATCGCGTCTCGTCTTCGACCGCGCAGGCCGTCTTTACATCACGCTCGGCGAGCGTCAGCGTCCCGAAACGCGGCCACTCGCGCAGGACAATTCGACATTGCTCGGCAAGATCGTGCGCATCAACGCCGATGGGACCGTTCCCGCCGACAATCCTTTCATGGGCCAAGCCAATGTCCGTCCCGAGATATGGTCTTACGGCCATCGCAATGTGCAGGGCGCCGATCTCGATCCTGAAACCGGCGCGCTCTGGATTGTGGAGCACGGGCCCCAAGGCGGCGACGAACTCAATATCCCACAAGCCGGGCGCAATTACGGTTGGCCGCTCATCTGCTATTGCGAGGATTACGGCGGTGCGCCGATGGTCGAAAGCCCTGTGCGCGAAGGGATGGAGCAGCCGATCTATTATTGGGATCCAGTGATCGCGCCGGGTGATATGGATTTTTATCGCGGCGATCTCTTCCCATGGCGTGGCGACATCCTCGTCGCTGGTCTGCGCTCACAGCAACTCGTGCGCCTTCGCCTCCAGAATGAGCGCGTGGTCGGTGAAGAGCGCTTCGCCCTCGGCGTCGGCCGCATTCGCGACGTCGCCGAGAGCGAAGATGGCGCGTTGTGGATCATCACCGATGAAGACAACGGCCGCATTCTGCGGCTGATGCCTAGGCGCTGATTATTGACCTTGAGGCGCGGTCGTCGGTGAACGCAGCGCCGCGATGCGCGCCGCAAGCGCCGTGTCCGTCTGCGCTTGTGATGCAATCGCGTTGTAGGTGGCGCTATCGATGGCATTGCGCTCCAAACTGGCGCGAATCTGCCCCACAATCGCGGTGCGCTGCTCACCGGTGGCCGTCGCGAGCTGTCGATTCAGCGGATCAATCTCGGCGCTTGCTGTCACGAACGAGCGCAGCTGTGCGTCAGTGTATGTGCCGGGAGTCGCAGGCGTGGTCGCCTGCGCGCTCTGCGTCGTTGTGCTCTGTGTAGTGGTTGTCGACGTTGACGGCGCGCTGGAAGTCGAAGGGGCGGAGGTCGTCGTTGTGGTCGTTCGTTCAGTGGTCGAAGCGGTGCGCGTTGCTCCTGATGATGACGCGCTGGTGTTGTCGTCGTGCACGCAGCCTGCCGTCAGCGCGAGTGCGGCGGCGGCGGCGAGCCATGACAATCTGGACATTCGATGCTCCTCGGTCTCAAGCGCCCCAAGCCAAGGAGAACTACGCGCATACCCGAGGCATGTTCCTGGCAATCACCAAGGAACCTCAGCCGATCAAAGTTCCCGCGCCGCGCCGAGCAATCTATCGAGCAACGCGTCCAACTGTTTGCGCTCGTCATTGTTCAATGTGGAAAGCAGCTTTTGCTCACTCGCCAACGCAATCGGCGCGATGCGTGCGTGCACGCTTTCACCTTGTGACGTAAGCGAGAGAATCTGCCGCCGCGCGTCTTCGCGATCCGCACGCGCGACAACGCGCCGGGATTCAACGAGCTTCGCCACCGCTCGCGACACCGCGACCTTGTCCATCTCCGTCGCCTCCGCGACCTCCTTCGCCGTCAAACCAGGGCGGCGCCCAAGCACGGCTATGATCCGCCATTCGGGGATGGTGAGATCAAAAGCCTTGGCATAACGGGCCGCGATCGCGCGGCTGACGCGGTTCGACAGGATCGAGAGTCGGTAGGGGAGGAAATCTTCCAAGACCAGCAACTCAGCTGGGCTCGGTTTCCGTTTCGCGCTTGCCATTGGTTACAGATGAAACTAAATCTCCGGCAAACGCAAGCTTCGAGAGGAAACGCCATGGCCGATCTGTTCGAGAATCCGATTGGGACCGATGGTTTCGAGTTCGTCGAATTCACCTCACCCGAACCAGAAAAGCTTGCCGCGTATTTCGAACAGATCGGCTTCACTGCGGTTTCGAAACACCGCAGCAAGAATGTCGTTCGCTACAAGCAGAACGACATCAATTTCATCCTGAACATGGAGCCGAGCGGCCAAGCTGCGGATTTCCGCCGGGCCCACGGCCCGTCCGCCAACGCAATGGCCTTCCGCGTGAAGGACGCGCAGCACGCACTGCGCGAAGCGGTGAAGCGCGGCGCCGAGCCGGTTGAAGGCAAGGTCGGCCCGATGGAACTGAACATCCCGGCGATCAAAGGCATCGGCGGCGCTTACATCTATCTCGTCGACCGCTACGGCGCGCAGACGATTTACGACATCGATTTCAAACCGATCGAAGGCGCCGACGAGAACAAGAATTCCATCGGCCTCACCTATCTCGATCACCTCACCCACAACGTCTTCCGCGGCAACATGAAAACGTGGGCGGACTATTACGAGAAGATCTTCAATTTCCGCGAAATCCGATATTTCGACATCGAAGGCAAAGTCACCGGACTTTTTTCAAAGGCGATGACGAGTCCCGACGGAAAAATCCGCATCCCGCTCAATGAATCGAAGGGCGAGGAAGGCAAGGTCGATCAGATCGAAGAATATCTGCAGCGCTACAAGGGCGAGGGCATCCAGCACTTGGCTTTCGGTACGGACAATCTCTACGACGTCGTAGACCGCTTGCGCGCGCGCGGTGTCGAGTTGCAAGACACGATCGAAACCTATTTCGATCTCATCGACAAACGTTTGCCGGGTCACGGCGAGCCGGTCGAAGAGCTTCGCAAGCGTCGCATCCTGCTCGATGGCGCGCCAAGCGAGGGCCAGGGTCTGCTGCTACAAATCTTCGGCAAAGACGCGATCGGCCCAATTTTCTTCGAGTTCATTCAGCGCAAGGGCAATGAAGGCTTCGGCGAAGGCAATTTCAAAGCCCTGTTCGAGTCGATCGAACTCGACCAAATCCGCCGTGGCGTGCTGAAGGCGGGCTGATGCGCCGCTTCTTTATGCTTGCGGCGGCGCTGCTGCTTTCCGCCTGCGCCACCGCGCCTCAAACGCCCGCGCCGCGCTGGTCCATCGTTGTTCACGGTGGCGCCGGCGTGATCGAGCGCGCCACCCTTACGCCAGAACTTGAAGCTGAATACCGCGCCGCCATGCGCCAAGCGCTTTCAATTGGCGGCGATATTCTCGATGGCGGCGGCACATCGCTCGACGCGGTGGAAGCGACGATCCTCTATCTGGAGGACAATCCGCTCTTCAACGCCGGCCGCGGCGCTGTGTTTAGCGCCGAAGGCCGCAACGAGCTTGACGCGTCGATCATGGATGGCAGCACGCGCGCCGCCGGCAGCGTGGCGGGCATCACCCGCACGCGTCACCCCATCCTCGCTGCGCGCGCCGTCATGGAGCACTCGCCGCACGTGATGATGGTGGGCGAGGGCGCCGAAACATTCGCGCGTTTGCAAAATCTGGAACAGGTCGATCCGTCTTACTTCTTCACCGAGCGCCGCTGGCAACAGCTGGAGCAATTTCTGCGCACCAATAACTTACCGGTGCCGCCGCGCCCAGCAAACGCGCCGCCAGCGCCGCGCGCGCAGTTGACGTACCCGGACGACCACCAGTTCGGCACGGTTGGCGTCGTCGCCTACGATCAGCACGGCAATATCGCAGCCGGCACCTCAACGGGCGGCACCACCGGCAAACGCTGGGGCCGCGTCGGCGATGCGCCAATCATCGGCGCCGGCACCTACGCGCAGAACGGCGTCTGCGGCGTTTCCGCAACCGGGACCGGCGAATTCTTCATCCGCGTCGGCGTCGCGCGCGATATCTGTGCGCGCATGGAGTTGCGCGGCGAGAGCGCGCAAGAAGCTGCCAGTCACGTCATCGCTGAAGTCGGCGCCACGACAAATGCGAGCGGCGCGGTCGGTGACGGCGGCGTCATCGTGTTGGACGGGCAAGGCCGCTTTGCCTGGGCGATGAACACGCCGGGCATGTATCGCGCCCACCTTGAAGGCGGTGGCGATCCCGTCATTCAGATTTTCGCAGACGAGGAATAGCGCTATGCCCATAACCTCCGGCATCCACCACGTCGCCTATCGCTGCAAAGATGCGAAGCAAACCGTCGAGTTTTATCGCGACGTGTTCGACATGGACTACACGACCGCCTTCGCCGAGGATCATGTGCCGTCCACGGGCGAGTACGATCCGTACATGCACGTCTTCCTTGATGCCGGTAACGGCAACGTCCTCGCGTTCTTCGAGCTGCCGAACCAGAAGGACATGGGTCGCGACGAGAACACGCCAGCATGGGTCCAGCACATCGCGTTCAAGGTCGAAAGTATGGATGCGCTGATGGCGGCGAAGGCGCGCGCTGAGTCCAAGGGCCTCGACGTGCTCGGGCCGACAGATCACGGCATCTTCAAATCCATCTATTTCTTCGATCCCAACGGCCATCGCCTCGAACTCACCGCCGATACCGGTACGGCGGAAGAGTATGCGGAACTCAAACGCGTCGCCCCCGCCATGCTCGAAGAATGGAGCCGCACGAAGAAGGCGCCGCAACACGCCGCCTGGCTTCACGAAAAGGCGCGCGCCGCCCACGCCGCCAAGTCGCGCATCGGCGAATAATCGGCATGACGTTTCAGCGCGTTCGCGCTAAACAGAACCCATGCTGAAGCTCTACGATTATTGGCGCTCCTCGGCCGCCTATCGCGTCCGCATTGGCCTCCATCTCAAGGGCGTCGAATACGAGAGCATCCCGGTCAACATCATGCCCGGCGTCGATGAGCAGATGCGCGAGCCGTACCGCTCGAAAAATCCGCAAATGCGTGTGCCGGCTTTGGAGACGGAGCAGGGCATCATCACCCAATCGCTCTCCATTCTCGTTTATCTCGATCAGAAATATCCTGAGCCGCGCCTGATGCCGGCCGATCCGTGGCTCGGCGCGCAAGTTCGCTCGTTCGCCACCACGATCGCAACCGATATCCACCCGCTCAACAACACCAGCGTGCTGACGCGCCTCAAGCTCGAATTCGGCGCCAGCGAAGAGCACATCGGCGAATGGTATCGCCACTGGATCAAGCTCGGCTTCAATGCGCTAGAACACCAAGTCGCCAATCACGCAGATACCAAGCATGTGTTCGGCGACGAACCGACGCTCGCAGATGTAATGCTCGTGCCGCAAATGGCCAATGCGCGCCGCTTCAAAACGGATCTTTCGCCGTTCCCGCGTCTCGTCGCCTGGGACGAAGCCGCGCGCAAACACCCCGCCTTCATCAAAGCGGCCCCCGAAAATCAGAAGGACGCAGTGAAACAATGAAGCTTGCTTCCATGCGCCACGGCCGTGATGGCCGTCTCGTTGTCGTGTCTGACGATCTCGCCTGGTACGCGCATTCCGGTCCCGAAGTGCCGACGATGCAAGCCGCGCTCGATGATTGGACGCACGCGGAACCGCGCCTCCGTGCTGTCGCCGAAGGCGTGAACGCCGGCACGATCCTGCGCGAGCGCTTCCACGAACGCGAAGCCGCATCGCCGCTGCCGCGCGCATACCAATGGGCCGATGGCTCAGCCTATGTGAATCACGTCGCGCTCGTGCGCCAAGCGCGCGGCGCCAAAATGCCGGACACGTTCTGGACCGACCCGCTCATGTATCAAGGCGGCAGCGACGCTTTCCTCGGCCCGCGCGACGCGATCCCGTTGAAAGACGAATCCTGGGGCTGCGATTTCGAAGCGGAAGTCGCCGTCATCGTCGATGATTGCGAAGCCGGCATCAGCGCCGAAGAAGCGCGCAAACGCATCCGCCTGGTGATGCTGGTCAACGACGTTAGCCTGCGCAATCTTATTCCTGGCGAGTTGGAGAAGGGTTTCGGCTTCTTCCAGTCCAAGCCGTCGTCCGCGTTCTCGCCGGTCGCGGTTACGCCGGATGCGCTCGGCAGCGCCTGGAAGGACGGCAAACTGCATCTGCCGCTCCACGTGACGCTTAACGGCAAATTCTTCGGCGCCGCGAACGCCGGCGAGGACATGACCTTCGACTTTGGCCAGCTCATCGCCCACGCTGCCAAAACGCGCGATCTCTGCGCCGGCACGATCATTGGCTCCGGCACCGTCTCCAATCGCGGCGCCGATGGCGGCCCTGGCAAGCCGGTCGACGAAGGCGGCCTCGGTTATTCGTGCATCGCCGAACAACGCATGATCGAGACCATCCAAACCGGCAAACCGTCGACGCCGTTCCTGAAGCACGGCGATCGCGTCGAGATCGAGATGTTCGACGCAAAGCGCCACTCGATCTTCGGTCGTATCGAGCAGCAGGTGGTCAAGGTCTAGCTCGCGGCAAGCCGCGCTTTCACCTCCGGGTGATCCTTCCACGCGGGCATCGTCGCCATGTAAGCGATTGTCTCGCGTTCGGCCTGCGGGCGCGAACTGCCGCGCCGCTCCTGCCACGCCACCATGCGCTCGAACCGCGTTGGAAAATCCTGCAACGCACCGCTCTCATCGACGCAATACTGACAATAGACGCCGGTCTCGATCGGCATGCCGCAGCTTTCGCACTTATGGCTCATGATCCTCGTCCTCTCATCGCCATGACCAATTTCTGAAATGATCCAAAGAACGCTGCGCGCTCATCCGGCGTGAGCGCGTCCGCCGCGCGCGATATGATTGCGCTGTCGAGCACTTGCCGCGCTTCCGTCAGCGCGATCTGCCCAGCATCGCTCAGCCAGATCAGACTCTTGCGTCCGTCACGGGGATCGCGGTCGCGTTCCAACAGCTTCCGCTCGAACAGATGATCCAGCATCTCGGTCAGAGTCGATGGCGCGCGATTGAGGTGCTTTGCAAGCTCGCCCGGCGTCAGTGGCCCGCTCATGGCTAAATGATCCAGCAGCGCGATTGTTTCCGGCGTCAGCCGCTCGCGCTTGTCGCTGACGCGCCGTACGGCGCGCAGATACGTCTCGCGAAACATCGCCTCGAAACGCGTTGCAAACTCGGCGTCATCCATGCGCCGAGGCTAGGCAGCCCAAAGTCCTTCGTAAATCCCGAACGATCCGGCCCGCTAGCTGCGCGCCGCGAACGCGTCCCGCAGTTCGCGCTTCAGGATTTTCCCGATATGGCTGCGCGGCAGTTCATCGATCAGCTCCACGGCGCTGATCCGCTGCGTCTTGCCCAAGCGCTCATTTGCAAAAGCCCGCAACGCTTCCGCGTCCGCGCCGCGCGACACCACGAACGCCACCGGCGTTTCGCCCCAGTCTGCGCTCGGCACGCCGACGACCGCGACATCCGCCACATCCGGATGCTGGCGCATCACCGCCTCAAGATCGCTCGGATAGATATTGAAGCCGCCCGAGATGATCATGTCCTTCTTGCGGTCCATGAGTTCGACGAACCCGTCCGTATCGAAGCGCCCCACATCACCTGTGCGGATGAACGCCAAGCCCTCCGGCGAAACCCAGGTGGCCGCATCGGTCTGCGATTTGCGATTGTGATAACCGCTCATCATCAGCTCGGAGCGGCCAACCAATTCGCCGATTTCCCCACGCGGCAGTTCGCGTCCGTCCTCATCGATCACGCGGATATCGTGCCCCGGCGCCGGCTGGCCGACGGTGTGCAACTTGTCTGGATACACATGCGCCGCAAGCACGCACGTGCCGCCGCCCTCGGTCATGCCGAAATATTCAATGAGGCCGCCAGGCCAACGCTTCAGCACATCCGCCTTCAACGCAGCGGAGAAGGGCGCCGAGGTGCAGAACTTCATCACGAAGCTCGAAAGATCGTACGCATCGAAATCTTCGCGCGCCATCAGCCGCGAATACTGCACCGGCACCAGCATCGTGTGCGTGACGCGATGTTTCTGTGCGAGCGCCAGATACTGCGCCGCATCGAACTTCTTCATCAGCACAACCGTGCCACCAAGACCCAGGGTCGGAAAGAAGCTGACGAGAGTCGTGTTCGAATAAAGCGGCGTCGAAAGCAGCGTCACCGCGCCTTCGCCATATCCCATCGCCTGCGCGCGCGCGACGTGGCCGTAACGCATGCCATGGCTCTGCACGATGCCCTTGGGCGTGCCAGTCGTGCCGGAAGAGTAGATGATGTTGAACGGCATCTCCGCCGTCAGCGCCACCGGCGTGGGCTGCGCGCCAGCTGGCGCAATGAACTCATCATACGGCGCACCCGGCGCGCCATCATCCAGCGCAACGAGTTTTGCCTTCACGCGCGCTAGCCGATCGCCCAACTCATCCGCGACCGCTTTATCCAGGAAGAAAATCTTCGCCCCGCAATCGGCGATCATGTCGACAATGCTGTCCGCCGTGGAAGAAGGCGCGATCGGCGCCACTGCGACGCCGGCCTGCAGCGCGCCCAGAAACACGCATGCATACTCGATCGACGTGCCTGCGCAGATCGCGACGCTCTCGCGCGGCGCCACGCCCTCGCGCTGTAACGCCGCCGCCAGACGATTCATCACATCGGCGAGCGCGCCGTAGCTCAGCTGCCGCTCATCCTGCACCAGCGCGATCGCGCCAGGACGCGCGGCGGCATGCGCGCGGATCATCGCCGGAACGGATGTGTAGCCTTCGCTCATCAGATTTCTCGCCTTGGCGCAGCAGTGGCTGGATCGCCGGTGTTGGGCGTGCCTTTGGGCTCGATCAGCAGCACGTGCGCTTCATCTTCGGCAAACGGCGCGTGCTCTACGCCCTTCGGCACAACGTAAATCTCGCCTGCCTTCAAGCGCACATCGCCATCGCGCAGCCGGATGGTCATCTCGCCCTGCAGCACCTGGAAGAAATCGTCTGTGTCAGGATGCGAGTGCCAGGGGAATTGCCCCTTGAGCTTCACCACCATCAGATCATGGCCGTTGAAAGCGCCCACGACGCGCGGCTGCCAATGGCCTTCGAACTGCGAGAGCTTGTCGGCGAGGTTGATGGTCTTGCTCATGAGTGAGCGAAGATATCGCTCTCTTCCCAGCCCGCAAGATCAAGCGCCGCACGCGTCGGCAGGAATTCAAAGCACGATTGCGCGATTTCGACCCGACCCTCGCGCGCCAGCATCTCATCGAGCTTTGCCTTCAGCTGATGGAGGTAAAGCACGTCGGATGCAGCGTACGCCAATTGCGCATCAGAAAGCTCCGGCGCGCCCCAATCGCTCGATTGCTGATCCTTCGAAATATCGCGGCCCAGCACTTCCTTGGTCAGGTCTTTCAAGCCATGCCGGTCAGTGTAGGTGCGCACCAGCTTGGATGCGATCTTGGTGCAGTAGATCGGCGTGGTGATCACCGAGAGATCGCGCATGAACATGGCGATATCGAAGCGCGCGAAATGGAAGATCTTGGTGCGCGCCGGGTCGATCAGAACACGCTTCAAGTTCGGCGCGTCGTAGCTGCTGCGGTCGAGCTGCACCAAATGCGCTTCGGCCCCGCCGTCGGAAAGTTGCACCAGGCACAGCGGATCGCGGATCAGCGAAAGCCCCATCGTCTCGCTGTCGACCGCGACCGGGCCGTTGAACGTCACGCTATCGGGCAGATCGCCCTTGTGCAGGTAAACCGCAACGTTGCGTCCGTCGGCGGTAAGGGAGAGTTTTCGTGTCATGGAGCGCGGGCTTAGTCCAATTCCGCGCGCCACGCCAGCCTAGCGCGGGAGCGCCTGCTCAAGGTCGCGCCAGATGTCATCGGCGTGCTCGCAGCCAATCGAGAGCCGCAGCAACCCCTCTGGCACGTCGGAGGCGGGGCCTTCGATCGAGCGGCGGTGCTCGATCAATGTCTCCACGCCGCCAAGCGAGGTCGCGACCTTGACCAGCTGCAGCCGCGCGATCACGCCAAGCGCACCCGCCGCACCGCCCTTCACCTCGAACGACATCATGCCGCCGAAACCGCCAACCATTTGCCGCTTGGCAACCTCGTGCTGTGCGTGGCTTTCAAGGCCAGGGTAGGTGACGCGCGGCACCGCCGGATGCGCCTCAAGTTTCCGCGCAATCTCCAGCGCACAGCGGCTCGCATGCGCCACGCGCAGATGCATCGTCCGCATGCCGCGCAGCAGCAGCCACGCTTCAAACGCGCCCAGCACCGCGCCGCCGACTTTCCGCTCCTCGGCAATGTCAGCCCAGATCGGCAGCGTCTTGTCGCGAACGGCCAGTACGCCGGCCAGCACGTCGGAATGGCCGTTCAGATATTTCGTCGCCGAATGAAACACGATGTCGGCGCCATGCTCGATCGGCCGCGTCAGCATAGGCGAGGCGCCCGTGGAATCCACCGCCAGCAGCGCGCCAGCATCGTGCGCGATCTTTGCCGCCGCGGCGATATCGACCACTTCGTAAACCGGGTTCACAGGCGTCTCGATCCAAACGATCTTCGTCTCGCCCGGCCGCACCGCCGTGCGCAAATCCTCCGCCGTGCGCGGATCGAAGAAGCTCACCCTCAGCGCCCCGCGCGCATCCTGCTCGCGAAGCCACGCGATAATGCTGAAATAGCCGCGCGACGTCGAAACAACATGCGCACCAGGCGGCAAGCGCCGGAAGATCGTCAGCGCCGCCGCCATGCCCGAAGCAAACAACAATGCGTCGTCGGCGCCTTCCAATTGCGCGATGGCGTTCTCGGCGGCCCGCATATTCGGCCCGCTATAGCGCGCATAGAAATTGTCACCGACCTTCAGCGCATTGTCCGGCCCGCGCAGATAGGTCGTCGATGGCTGCAGCGCCGGCACGACGCCCGCCGTGCCATCCTCCTGCGCGCCGCCGCCTTGAGCGCAAATTGTTTCCGGCTTCAGCCGATTGCTCATCGCTGCGACCCGTCCAGCGCTTCGTATGTCACTAGGCTGAAGCGCGTGCGCTCACTCTCACGCATACGTTGCGCGACGACTTCGTGCAGATCAGGTCGCCATGTCGTCCAACGCTCCACGAACGCGTTTGCCGCGTTGCGGTCGCCGGCGCGCTGAATGGCCAGCACTTCCCGCAACAAGCTCGTCACCGCTTCCGGATAGCGGCGATAGTCGATCCGCAGGCGCCCGTTCTCGAACCGCAGCGCCCCGTGCTCCATGAACCAATTCCACTGGATCAGCTGCATCGTCTGGTACGGCTGCTCGCGTCGCGGCCGGTTCTTCTGCAACACGCGGCGAACGCCCGAGGCATAGATCCCGCGGAGCTGCGCGTCCGTCAGCCGCCCGCGATCGTGCAGAATGCGCGCCGACGTCAGCGAAACGAGGTCAGCCTTCATCTCTTCCAAGAGATCAGCCGTATCCTCCAGCGCCGCATCCAAATCGCGCCCATCGCTTGTCTGGTCAACGCCCAGATAGTGCCCGATCTCGTGCCAGAGCGTGCGATAGAACCCGCCTTCGGCCGTCAGATCATTCGCCTGCGCATCGACCACCGCCGCCGCGAACGCGCGATGCGTCTCCTGGAAAATCTCATCGTTCAGCAGGATATTGCCGCGCATCAAAATCGTGCGCCCATATTGGCGCGCCAGGTAGGCTTCGTTTGGCAGGATCGTCGCTGTGTTCGTCCCACGCGCCTGGCCGAAATCCGCGATGATGTTGTAAACGCCGACCGGAATGTCGCTGCGCACCTCGCGATGATGCTCGTACGGCAGCGCGTTCTCGACGCGTTGAATATCGCCGAGCGCCTCCTGCAGCTCTTCGCTCCGCGCCCGGTCGCGCACCAAGAGCGAGAGCGAGAAGAACGTCTTCACACCATAAAGCGCATCGTCATACGTCTCGTACGAACCAATCTGCGCATTGAGGTTGCCGGTGAAATTCCCCGTCACCCAGGCCGCGTCGCCGCCCTCATAATCATCCGCCAGCAAATCCCGCGCGCGTAGGCGCAGATAACGCGCGAACGCCGCGTCGCCGCCTTCCACCGCATCCGCCGCCGCATTCAATCGATCCACGATAAAGAAAAAGTCGTGCGCGTACGCGACCGAGTAAGGCAGCGCCAAATACGTTTCTTCCGTCTGCAAACGCGCCCGCAAACCGGGGTGCAGCGTGTCCAGCACCGGGTGGTGATCCAGCACCATCAGCGCATGCGCGCGGTTCTCCGCGCTCGCCTCAACGACGACAGTGCGGTCATCCAACAATGTCGCGCGCCGATCTGGATGCGCCGCCAAGAACGCATCCAGCGTCTCGCGCGTTGTACCCACCGGATACATATTCCGCGCCGGTGTCTCGGGCGACACCGTTAGGAACGGCTCGCGCGTATTGTCCAATGTCGACGCAATCGGCCCCGCATTCATGCGGAAGAGATCGTTCTCGCGCGTCAGCTCCGGGTGCTCGGCCAGATACGCCGCCACGTTCAGCGCCTGCGGATGGCGCTGCGCCATGTAGAGCCGGTGCATACGCTCGCCCGCTTGCAGCAATTCGCCAACCGCAACCCGTTCGCCGGCGCTCAGGCCCGAAAGGTCCGGCGCCAGGTGCAGCCGCTGCGTCCGCGCCAGGATCGCGTCCGCGCGCGCCGCGTCCCACGCGGGCGCTATGCCGACAGTCGAGGGCCGCTCGTGATGTTCAACAGCCGGCGCCGTGGCGCACGCGACAAGGCCCAAGGCCAGGGCAAAGCTCAGATTTCTCATGCGCGTTCGCTAGCACGCCAGCAGCCCGCGCTCCAATCCTTGCCGCGACGAGCAACCGCGTCAGGGCGTCGTCGGTGAGGCGCTGGGCGCCTCGTGCGTCGCTGTATCGGGCACGACCCAAAGCATGTTCCGCCCTTTGCCGAAGCGCCGCTCTTCCAGTTGGCTGAGATCGAGCCCAGCGCCCTGCAACGCGGCGCGCGCCGCTTCCAGGTCCGCGGCCTCGTTCGGCCGCAGGAACATGGCGAGCCCTCGCACCCGGCATGTCGCGCTCGGTTGAACCGGCGATGTGACCTCGGCGGTCGAGAGAATATGCGGCTGGTGGCCTGGCACCGCGAGACGCATTTGCCGGTCGATAAACTCGCGCTGGTGAACATCATGCCCCCAACGTTGGCGCATGTAGGCGATCACAGGCGCGTTGGTGCAATCGCCGGCCTCGGTCGCCATGTACTCCCGAAACTGCGGCAGCTTTTCCCGGTCTTTGAAGTATTCCGGAATGAACAGGAACGGGCTGATGATGGCGACAATCGGCGCCGCGATCATGAAGCGCCGCGCCCAAGGCTTGTTCGGATCCACCGAAAGAATGGCGCGGGCCATAAACAGCAACAGCGCCGGGATCATCGGCATAAAGCTGCGCTCGCGCATCATCGGCGCGTAGAATTGATCGATCGCCGCGGTCCCAAGCATGAACAACAGTGCTGCCCCGATGAGCACGCGATCCGTCGTCTCACGCCGCGCCCACAACGCGCCGACACCGGCAAACACCAAGCACGAAAGCGCGAGGTTCGAGCCCAGCAGCTTTACGGTCAGGCCGCGCATCATTTGTGTCAGGAACGTCTGCCAATTGTTCGCTGGCGTTTCTTCAAAGCCGCCGCGATCGCCCAGCATCGGATAGGCGTAGACGAGCCAAGCAATGATCGGCAGCAACGCCACTACCGAGGCCACGCCGATGGCGAAGAAGCCGCCCGTGCGCTTCTGCGCCAGCAAGCCAATGCCGGTGGCAAGCCCGATGCATCCCACCCAGAACGCAGCCGGGTAGTGCGTCAGCCCAATCAGCGCCCCGACGACGATCCACCAAAAATATGAAAGCGCCGAACCCTTGCGCTCAAGTATGTTCGCAGAGATCAGAATCTGCAGCGCGCACAGCACGAACAACAGCGCGTAGGGCCGCGCCTCGGTCGTGAAATAGATCAGCCAATATTGGCCGGCCGCGATCATCAAAAAGAGGCCAAGTTCGCGCCGCCCGCGCGCCAGCAGCCACGCGCCAAGCGCGCCGAACAGAATGAACGGCACGGCCAGCGCGCGCACCCATTCGCTGGTGTCGGCGATCTGGCGCCAAAGATAGAGCAGCGTGAAATAGAGAGGCGGATGCGCCTCATACGGCATCCGGTCGCGCCAAAGTTCGGGCAACGAGAAGCGCGGCTCGGAGAAATAGAGGCTCCAGAACTCGTCCCGCCACATCGGCTTCAGCAGCATCGCCGCCACGAGCATGCCGAGCGGCACGAGGGTCGCCCACGCCAGCCGGCGCAGGAATTTCTGCTGGGTGTCGCTCAGCGCCGTGTCCGTCATGTCCGCCTCCCGCCCAAAGCACTACCGGAGGGCGCAACCGGATGGCAATCGCGTGCCCCTGCAGACCGGCGAGCGCCGAGATTGACGGCCCGGCGCCGCTCCCTTAAACCCCGCGCTCTTCTACCCCGTGCCCGGATGGCGGAATTGGTAGACGCACCAGCTTCAGGTGCTGGCGCTCGCAAGGGCGTGGAGGTTCGAGTCCTCTTCCGGGCACCATCCTACGCTCGCGAAGCGGCAGCTTCGGACCCCTATGCTGATCGAGATTGAAGGGCCGGGGACGTTCGCCGTCGAAGTGGTCGGCGTCTCGCGGCGCCAGGACGCGATCGCTGCCATCGTTGCAGAGCGCGGTCGCGGCGGCCGCACGTTGACGACCAGCGCGCAACTCGTTCTCGAGAACTCAAACCCGCACGATGCTAACGCCGTCCGCGTCGAGATCGACGGGGCGCTCGTCGGTTATCTCAGCCGCGACAACGCCGCGCGCTATCGCGCCGATCTCACGGCCGCCGGCACACCCGGCGCAACAGTGCAGTGCAAAGCCCGCATTGTCGGCGGCTTCGAAACGCCAAGCGGCGAGCGCGCCAGTTTCGGCGTGCGCTTGGATTTGCCGGAGCTCTCGGCATGACCACCCTTCGCAAACACGCACTCGACGTCGCCGCCTTCATCTGGGGCGTGGCGGAAGCGACGTTGTTCTTCTTCGTGCCGGATGTGCTGCTGAGCTATATTGGCCTCAAGCGCGGCGCCAAGTCCGCAGCGCGCGCGTCCGTCATCGCAGCGCTCGGCGCCAGCGTCGGCGGCGTCATCATGTATGTGTGGAGCGCGAACGATCCCGCCACGGCCCGCGAAGCTGTGCTCGCCGTGCCCGCGATCAGCGAGGCCATGGCCCAGCGCGCAGAGCAGGCGATGGCGGAGAACTGGTTTCTCGCAACCTTCTTCGGCCCGCTCACCTCAACCCCGTTCAAGCTCTACGCGATCCTCGCGCCGCACGCTGGCGCGCCGCTCCCCGCGTTCGCGCTCGCCGCCATTGCCGCGCGTCTGCCGCGCTTCCTGATCGTCTCGATCGGCGTCTCGCTGATCGGGCGCTTTCTCAGCCGCTGGCTGAGCGAACGGCAGCTCATCTGGGTCCTCATCGGCGCATGGCTCTTATTCTACGCGGTATTTTTCACCCGAATGCCGAACTGACGCAGCCCTAAGCCTTGGCGCCCCGCGCGAGCGCCTATACCTACCGGCGTTGAAATGACGCCCCGCGACCGCATCCGTAACTTCTCAATCGTGGCTCACATCGACCACGGCAAGAGCACTTTGTCCGATCGTTTGATCCAGCAGACGGGCGCGCTTTCGGCGCGCGAGATGACCGAGCAAGTCCTCGATAACATGGATATCGAGAAAGAACGCGGCATCACCATCAAGGCGCAGACCGTGCGCCTCGACTACAAGGCCAAGGACGGTAACGACTACGTCCTCAATCTGATGGACACGCCCGGCCACGTCGACTTCGCATATGAAGTCAGCCGCTCACTCGCCGCATGCGAAGGCGCGTTGCTGATCGTTGACGCCAGCCAAGGCGTCGAAGCGCAAACCCTCGCCAACGTCTATCAGGCGCTCGATCTCGATCTTGAGATCGTGCCGGTGATCAACAAGATCGATTTGCCCGCCGCCGAACCCGATCGCGTGAAGCAGCAGATCGAGGACGTCATCGGCCTCGACGCCAGCGACGCCATCCTCGCGTCCGGCAAAACCGGCGAGGGCATCACCGATCTGCTCGAGGCCATCGTCACGCGCCTGCCGCCGCCGAAAGCCGGCGATCGCGACGCGCCGCTGAAGGCAATGCTCGTCGATGCCTGGTACGATGCTTATCTCGGCGTCGTCGTGCTCTTCCGCGTCATTGATGGCGTGGTGAAGAAGGGCATGCGCGTGAAGCTCATGCAGACGGGCGCCGATTACAACGTCGATACGCTCGGCGTGCTGCGCCCGAAGCGCGAAGACGTCGCCGAACTCGGCCCCGGCGAAATCGGCATTCTCACCGGCAGCATCAAGGAAGTCGCCGACGCGCGCGTCGGCGACACGATCACCGAATATCGCCGCGAGACAGCGCAAGCGCTGCCGGGCTTCAAGCCGGCGCAGCCCGTCGTGTTCTGCGGTCTCTTCCCGACGGACGCCGCTGACTTCGAAGATCTGCGCGCCGCCATGTCGAAGCTCCGCCTCAACGATGCGAGCTTTAGCTACGAAATGGAAACCTCAGCCGCACTCGGCTTCGGCTTCCGCTGCGGATTCCTTGGGCTGTTGCACTTGGAAATCATCCAAGAGCGCCTCAGCCGCGAGTTCGATCTCGATCTCATCGCGACGGCGCCCAGCGTTGTCTACAAAGTCCACATGAACGACGGCGAAGTGAAGGAGCTTCACAATCCGGCGGATTTGCCGGACGTCGTTTACATCAAGGAAATCGAAGAGCCGTGGATCAAAGCCACGTTGCTGACGCCGGATGAATATCTCGGCTCCATCATCAAGCTTTGCCAGGATCGGCGCGGCATCCAGAAAGAGCTGAACTATGTCGGCTCGCGCGCGATGCTGGTCTATGAGCTGCCGCTCAACGAAGTCGTATTCGATTTCTACGATCGCTTGAAGAGCGTCTCGAAGGGCTACGCCAGCTTCGACTACGCCATCATCGATCACCGCGTCGGCGATCTGGTGAAGATGTCGATCCTGGTGAACGACGATCCGGTCGACGCGCTCTCAATGCTCGTGCACGCCGGCCGCGCCGAAAGCCGTGGCCGCTCGATGGTGGAAAAGCTCAAAGAGCTCATACCGCAGCACATGTTCAAGATCCCGATCCAAGCCGCGATCGGCGGCCGCATCATCGCCCGCGAAACGCTTTCAGCGCTGCGCAAAGACGTGACGGCCAAGTGCTACGGCGGCGACGCCTCGCGCAAACGCAAACTGCTCGACAAGCAGAAAGCGGGTAAGAAAAAGATGCGCCAATTCGGCAAAGTCGACATCCCGCAAGAAGCGTTCATCGCGGCGCTGAAGATGGACAGCGATTAGCGCGAAGCTAGCTGGTAAAGCAGATCGATAGCTAGAGCGAGAAGAAGCAGCCCGCCGATGGCTGCGCTCCGGACCATGATTCCGCGGCGGATTCGTCTCTCGATGGCGCGGGCATTCGCTATGTACATTAGGTAGTCGCGTAAATCTTCGGGGTCGCGAAGAAGAAGGGTCTCTAGGTAGTCCGCATCCTTATCGGCAACGCCTTCTTTGGACTCTTCAACTGCCTGATCGAATTCTCGCCATCCCTTCTCGTGATATGCGCTCAATGTCGGTGATCGGATGATGTCGATGGACGCAATCATCCGTTTCACTACGGCAATTCTGCCAAGGTCAGTAAGGCCAGGGGACAGCGCGGCACGAAACTTCCGGTCGGCCCGGGTAACCAACCAGCCCCTAATGTAGCCGCTCGCGATGATTGAGCCGATCACCAGAATGTCCAAGACTTCTCTCGGCACATCGATGCGAAGCCAGCCGAAAAGGAAATTGTACAGCGGGTACGTAAGTGCCCGCCACGCCGCGATCACGGTGTGAACTGCGTGCCCAACCGCCTCCAAATAGGGTGCTAGCAACGGCGCATTCGAGACCAGCCAAGTGGCTAGATCGATAATCCATCGCAAAGAACCAAGTATGCTTACAACGCCGCTAACGACGCCATACCAAGCTAGGCAAATGATCGCGATGCGGACGACGGGCTTTAGCCACGTCGGAATCCAGTTTCCGAATTTTCCGTCGGTCAAGCGACTTGGGTGAAGGTCGAGCAGCGGATGGGTCATTCACATGTCGGACGGGTGGACCGTCGATTCCACTTGATCGCTTGTGCGCGCCCCACCACTGGCAATGGCTAGTACGGACATCGATTCTCCCGAGGGAGTCGAGCAAGTCGCTGCGAATAAGGGATCGCTGGCTTCAAACTTGGGAGCTGGTTCGGGCGGCTTTCTGGGTGGATGTTTGTCTGTAGCTGCCGGCTCTCTGTCCAAGTTATCAGCCTCCAGACGAGTATCGACGGGGCGCTGAAGGGCGAACGACGTTGGGCGACGGGCAGCTGACTCGAACTTCTGCGGGCTGGCATTCTACATTGACTGGCACCGGCTCCCGTCGTTCAACCGCCGCCTCAATCTTGGTCAGTCGTTCCAGGATGGCATTTACGTTGCGGGTGTCGCTCGTTCGCTCAACAACATAACCGACGCCGGCTAGCAAGGCGAAAATGATCAAGCCGATTTGGGCAAAACTCAACATTGCGGGACGAGGTCGATCTCCGTTTGAGATCGATTGAGCTGGTTGATGCGAATGGTCTGAGTGATGCTCCGTCGTGCGGTCTCTAACGCGATCGTTTTGCGATGGCACTCGGACGTAAGTCTCAAAGGGGCCGCTTGAGGGCTCGTTTGTGATATCATCCGGCGGACTTTCGACGACTGGACCAACACGCACGCGCATTTCGCTGACGTTGCCGTGCCAGATCGAAAATACTGAGGCTTCGACGGCCTCCAAAAGCTGACGGCCACCGATCGCGAGCAGACTGCCTGTCGTCGCGATGCCACCCACCACGACCCAAGCAGAGTCGTAAAAGCAGCCTGCTGCTGGGTTGCCGTACAAGCGTATATCCGCTTCGCTGTCTTCTGGGAGACGCTCGCGAAGTTGGATTATAACAGACTTTTCGAAGCGCTCCGCTGCTTCGCGAACGTTGCCTTCGTCGAAGATCAGTTCGTCCGTGAACGCGACTTTGATCTCAAAATATTGAGCTACGGTCATAGCAAGATTGTCGCGTCCTTTGTGTTGCTCGCGGCGTTCTTTCTCCAAAAACGCGAGCTGCAGAGCGAGGATAAATCCCGCTAAACCCGCGACCGCTACTCCCGCTAAATATCCGGTACAACACAGGAAAGTCTGCGTGGAGACGCAATCTATCCGGTGGGGAGATGCATGGACCTACAATAGTGTCCATGAGCAAAACCGAGAGACAACAGTACAAGATCGCAGGGCCGGCGACGTGGGAGTTGATCCGCGCGGCGTATTTGGGCGGGGACTCGGCGCCTAACCCCTAACTCGACCGACACCGCGACGTGTTCAGCTCGCCCTTGTCGCCGTCGTCGTACTGTACGCGAATGTCGTACCGGTTCGGGCTCATTTGCGTGATGCGCGCGGGGTAGAAGCGGTCGTCGCTCCAGCGGCATTCGAGCCGCGTGCCCACTTGCCAATCGAACGCGCGCACGCCGCTCGGCGGCTGCGTGCCGACATCGCCGTCATCGTACTGAATGGCGATCGCGTCGCCATCCCGCGCGCTGACAACGCCGGGATAAAACCAGGTCGGGTCATCCTGCCAGCGCGCCAGCACCCAATCGCCTTGCGCGAAGGATTGCGGCGCACCCGTTGTGGCGCAGCCCGCCAGGGCAAACGCCGCCAAAGCCAACAGCCCGGATTTCAGCATCGATGTCACATCGTCCTCGCGCGTCGGCGCTTCCGCGCCGTGTGCTCACGTTGGCTCAATTGCACGCGAACGCAAATCACGCACGCGTCAAGCTTATCCCCGCCCTTCAAAGCGCGCTTACACTCGCCGCATCGTTCCGCGTGGAGAGCAGTCGGTACCCTGTTCGAACCGATGCGATGAACGAGGTGATTGAGCGTGAAGTGTCGGCGTTTCTCAGATGAGAAGGCGGCGTGGACGCGAAAGACACGACGGGGCCGTCCCCCACGTGGCTGCGCGATCCGAAGTCCGTAACGCGTCGGCGCGGACGCCCGCGGCGGCTTAAACCGCGGGAGCAAGAACCGGAACGCGCTTGTCGAATAGGGCGCATCCGCGCGCCGCCGGCGATCCGCACCCGGGAGTGAAAAACCTCCCGCCTCGGAGCCGGCGTCAAAACGATCACGGGGCGCGGTGGCTCGCGTCGGTAGCGCCGCTTCACCACGGCGCATTTTTGCAGGCGCGATCCACCGCGTCCCGCTCTCCGTTTTTCGCGTCCTGGCGCAACGAGGACGACGCATGCCGTAATCGCGTGACGCCGGGCACAGCGAACCGCCGCAGCAGCCGTCAAGAAAGGCGGACCCGCGCGCGGCAATCCCCAAGCGCGGTGATGGACAGGCGCTGGCGCGCGGGCTAGGGCTCGCGCGGCGCAGCAACGAGCATGGAGGGTGACTCATGATGCGAATGATTTTGGCGGCCGCTGCCGCTTTGGCTTTGACGGCGTGTAATCAGCAGGGCGGCCAAGGCCCGGCGCTGCCGCCGGTGCAACAAGGCGCGCAAGCGCCGGCAACGCTCACGCCGCAGCCGGGCGTCCAGCAAGCGCAAATTACCGATGAGGTCCGTCAGCAGCTGATCACGCAGATCGGCCAACTTTTGGATCAGACCCAACAGCAATTCGCCGCCGGCATGGCGCCGCCAACGGGCTTCACCGATCAGATCACGCCGATGCAGCCGGGCACAGACTCGCGCTTTTCGATCGATCTGACCGCGAACACCGAATATCGCTTCATCGGCGCGTGCGACGGCGATTGCACCAACATCGATATCGAAGTCATCGATACCCGTACGGGCGGCGTCGTCGCCAGCGACATGCTGCCGGATGATTATCCGGTCGTGCAATTCACGCCGGCCGCGAACGGCAGCTTCATCGTTCGCACCTTGATGCAAACCTGCACGGTTGCCCCGTGCTACGCCGGCGCCCGCGTTTTGACGCAAAGCGCTGCCGGCGGCGGCAACAAGTAATCAGGCGTACGGAAAACAATCTTCGCGCGGCAGCTCGATCCCGAGGTGCCGCGCGAGTGATTCAATGGCGTCGCCATGCGCCGTGTAAGGATCGCTATTGGCCGGCCCGACAATGACTTTCCGGAAGTTTGCCTGGTTGCGCCCCTCAGGCGGCAACATCGCCGTCGCCAAGCCCTCGCCATCGTCCGCGCGCAAGGTCAAGAAGAGCGGCATCGCTTTGGCGATGTGATCCTTGAGGCCAATGGCTTTTTCAAAATTCGCCGCGTTCGCCGGCGCCCGGTAGCTCTCGCGCGCGGCCGCCTCGTGCTTGCGGAAGTACTTATCGACGGCATGGCGCATCAGCGCCGCTTCGGCTTCCGCTTCGGCTTCCGTTTCGAATCGAAACCACGTCCGCCCGCCTGGCGCATCGCACACGTACCGCATGCGCGGAACATAAGCGCGAAGACGCCAACATTTAATGGACGCGACGCAGTTCACACCGCGCCGCGCTCAGTGTGTGGTCAGCAGGGCACGTCCACCATGACGTAGCGGTTGGCGTAGCGGTCCCACTGGCGCTCCGTCCGCGTGCAGCGCCGGTCCTCTTCGTAATATCCGCGGTCGTCATAGCGATCATCGTAGCGCGGGTCGTAACCGCCCTCGAGATAGCGGTCGTCGTAACCTTGATTGTAGTAGCGCGGCGGCGGAGGTGGCGGCGCGTCGCAGCGGCGGTAGTTGTCATAGCACCTGCGCGGCTCGTTCGACTGGCTGGCCATCGAGCCGACGGCGAGGCCGAGCACGAGCCCGATAACGCCGGCGGCGACCGCGTCATCGTGGTCATCGCGGTCGCGATAGCGGCGGTGGTGGTCGTAGCGTCCGTCATAATAGCCGCCGTGGCGCTCGTGGGCTTCCGCTACCGGCGCGATGGCCGTCGCCATCAGGGCAACGGCGGCGAACAAAGTCAGGAATTTGCGCATCTTGAAGGCTCCCGGCTTTCCCTTGCGCCTCGGCGGCTGAATCCAACCTGAATCCAGCCTGAACGGCAGGAAAGGAACATTCGGGGCTCGCTTTGCGTTCACGGCACTCGGGCGGAGCACAAATGCCAGCATGAGCGCTTGGAAAGACCATAAAACAGGCACTGACGCTGATGGCGCCTTCCGATCGATGGCCAATTCGACCCCGGCGCCGGTCTGGATCACGGGGCCTACGGGCGCGGTCACATTCGTGAATAACGCGTTCGCCGAGGTCGCCGGTGTGCCCTGCGAGCAACTTCTCGGCGATTCCTGGATCAACTTGCTGCATCCGGACGACCTCGCCGGCGTTGCGGAGCGGCGCGCCGAGGCCTGGCGCAATAATCATGCGCCATACGAGTTCGTGGCGCGCTTTCGCACGGCGAGTGGTGATTGGCGCTGGATGCGCGCCAGCGCACAGCCACGCTTTGGCGAGCGCGGCGAATTTCACGGCTATGTGGGCATGGCGGTCGACGAGACTGTAGCGCGCAAAGCGGTCGCGGACCTGCGTGAGAGCGAAGCGCGCCTGCGACTTGTGCAAGAGGCGGCGGGCATCGCATCGCTCGATTGGAATATGATCACCGACGAAACACATCGTTCGTCCGAATTTATAGCACTGCACGGGATGCCCGCGGATACGCCGCTTGACGGCGCCTACAATGAGGCGTGGTTGAAGTGCTTGCATCCGGAAGACCGGGACACGGTCATTGCGTGCTTCCGCGAGGCGATTCAGAAGCCAGGCGCGTTCGAGATCGAGTATCGCATCGTCCGCGCCGACAACGGTGAGACGCGTTGGATACAGTCCCGCGCGCGGGTCGAAGGCGATGACAATGGCGAACCCGTCCGTCTGATCTCGGCGCAAAGCGATATCACGCGTCAAAAAGAAACCGAGTTCGCATTGCGCGCTGCAAAGGAAAGGCTGGAGCAGCGGGTGTCGGCGGTCCGCACACAGCGCGACGATGCGGAAGAAGTGTCACGCGAGGTGAGTGAGCAGTTTCGCTTATTGGTGCAGGGCGTCGTTGATTATGCGCTATTCCTCATCGACCCTATGGGGCGGGTGACTACATGGAATGCCGGCGCCGCCCGCATCAAGGGATACACGCCCGATGAGATTATCGGCCGGCATTTTTCAGTTTTCTATACGCCAGAAGATCGTGACGCGGGCGAGCCGGCCGTGGCGCTGGAAACCGCGCGTCGCACCGGCCGGTATGAAAAAGAGGGCTGGCGCGTTCGCAAGGATGGCACGCGCTTCGTCGCCAATGTCATTATCGACGCGATCACGGATGATGATGGCAAGTTGATCGGCTTCGCCAAGATCACCCGCGATGTAACCGAACAACGCAAAGCACAGCGCGAGCTAGAAGAAACGCGATCAGCTCTGGTGCAATCGCAAAAGATGGAAATGGTGGGTCAACTCACCGGCGGGCTCGCCCACGATTTCAATAATATGCTCGCCGGCATCATCGGCGCGTTGAACCTGATGCAACGCCGCATCGCGGCGGGCCGTTACGCCGAACTCGGAAAATATGTCGATGCGGCGCTCGCCTCCTCGCATCGCGCGGCGTCTTTGACAGCGCGGCTGCTCGCGTTTGGCCGGCGTCAATCGCTTGACATCATGCCTGTGGACATAGCGGCTGCTGTGCGTTCGATGGAGATATTGCTGACGCGTTCTATCGGCGAGAACATTCGCGTCAATTTCAATCTCGGCCCCGCGACCGCGCTTACCGATCCGAACCAATTTGAAACGGCGCTCCTTAATCTCGCGGTCAATGCGCGCGACGCTATGCCGGACGGCGGCGAACTCACGATCGAGACCGGTGTTGCATCGGATGAATTTGTAAGCGTGGTTGTCAGCGATACGGGCGCGGGCATGGATGCTGGCGTGCTCGAAAAAGCGTTCGATCCATTCTTCACGACCAAGCCGATTGGACAAGGCACTGGTCTTGGGCTTTCAATGGTTCACGGGTTTGTCAATCAGTCCGGCGGCAGCATCACCATCGCCAGCGCGCCCGGCAAGGGCACCTCCGTGCGACTATTACTGCCGGTGTCACGCGCTGCACCCGCAGACACGCCGACGCGAAATCCCGATGACATACCCTCTGGCGCGGGCGAAACGGTGCTCGTTGTCGAGGACGATGCCCAAGTCAGAATGCTGGTGCTGGAGGTGTTGCGTGAACTCGGTTACGCAACACTGGAGGCGCAGGATGCGCGCGAAGCGCTGGCGCTTCTTGAGCAGGCTAAGGTCGATTTATTAGTCAGCGATGTCGGTTTGCCGGGGATGAATGGCCGGCAGCTCGCGGAGTTGGCGCGTGCGCGCGCGCCAACGCTACGCGTATTGTTTATGACCGGTTACGCCGAACACGCGCGCGTGCGCTCAAGCTTTCTCGATAAAGGCATGGACCTCATCACCAAGCCGTTCGATCTCGATGTGCTTGCGGACAAGGTCCGCGAGATGATGATCGCCGACTAGAAGAAACGGCGCCCGCATTGCTGCGAGCGCCGTGCGTGTTTATGCCGATTTTCGGCCGCGTCAGTGTTGGTGGCCGCTTGAGTCGCTGCCAGTGGTTTCGTCGGTTGGGAAGCCGCGCACACGGAGGAGCGCGTTGACGTCCGGATCGCGGCCGCGGAATTGGCGATAAGCCTCAGCGCGGTCAGTCGTGTTGCCTGGCGCCAGGATGATGTTGCGCATGCCGGCGGCGACCGCCGGATCGAACACGTTGCCCGTGCTTTCGAACATCTCCCAGGTATCGGCATCCATCACTTCCGACCACAGGTAGGAATAATAGCCGGCCGAGTAGGCGTCGCTGGAGAACAAGTGACCGAACTGCGGCAGACGATGGCGCATGGCGATTTCGCGCGGCATGCCGAGCGAGGTCAGCGTTTCGCGTTCGAACGCGTCAACGTCGGTCACTGGTTGCGCGCGATTGTGTAGCGCCATGTCGACGAGGGCCGAGGAGAGGTACTCCACCGTCGCGTAACCTTGGTTGAACGTCGCCGCGTTGTGGACGCGATCGACAAGCGCTTGCGGCATCGGCTGGCCGGTTTGATAGTGACGCGCGAAGCGATCGAGGATCGGACGCGTCAGCACCCAATGTTCGTGCACTTGGCTCGGATATTCGACGTAGTCGCGCGGCACATTGCCGAGGCCGGGATAATCGACGGTCGAGACCAGATAGTGGATGGCGTGGCCGAATTCGTGGAACAGCGTTTCTGCGTCGTCCAATGAGATCAGCACCGGCTCGCCCGGCGCGCCGCGCACGAAGTTGTTATTGTTCGAGGCGATCGGCGTGATTTCCGCACCGGTGAACGTCTCGTGTGAACGATACGTGTTCATCCAGGCGCCCGAGCGCTTACCGGTGCGGGCAAAGTAATCGCCGTAGAAGAGACCGAGGTATGAGCCGTCACGGTCGGTGACCTCCCACACGCGCACGCTTGGCTCGAATACCGGAACAGTGCCGGTGATTTCGCGGAAGCTCAGGCCGTAGAGTTGGTTGGCCATGTAGAACGACGCGTTGATCATGTTGTTGAGCTCGAAGTACGGGCGAAGCTCATTCTGATCGAGATTGTAGCGATCGCGGCGGACTTGCTCGGCGTAATAATTGTAGTCCCACGGCTCGATGGTGATGTTGGCGTGCTGACGATCAGCGATCGCTTGCATGTCGCGCACCTCTTCGTGCACGCGCGCAACGGCCGCCGGCCAGACGCGCATCATCAGGTCCTGCGCGCGATCCGGCGTAAGCGCCATCGTGTCGGCCATGCGCAGATCCGCGTGGGTTGGGAAGCCCAGGATTTGCGCGCGTTCGGCGCGAAGGCGCAGGATGTCGGCGATGACTTGGTTGGTGTCGTTAGCATCGCCATTGTCGCCGCGGTTTTTGAAAGCCGTCCACACGCGCTGGCGAAGCGCGCGATTGGATGAGAATTGGAGGAAGGGGTCGACGCTTGAGCGCGTGTTCACGACCGCCCATTGGCCGGCGTGGCCGCGCTCGGCTGCAGCTGCCGCGAGTGAGTCGATGATGTTCTGCGGCAGGCCCGCGAGATCGCGGCGGTTGGTGATGAAGATTGCTGTGCTCTCGTCCGCGAGAAGCCGGCGCCCGAAATCGGCGAACTTGGTGGAGAGTTCTTCGTTGATGGCGCCCAGGCGCGCTTGTTGCTCCGGCGTTGCGGCAGCGCCGGCGCGCACGAACTGGTCGTGCGTGCGCTCGAGCAAGCGGAGTTGATGCGCGTTGAGGCCGAGATTGGCGCGGGCCTGGTACAGCGTGTCGATGCGTTGGTAGAGCGCGCGGTTGAAGGTGATGGCGTTGTAGGCGGCGGTCAGGCGCGGCGACCATTCAGCTTCGACGGCCTGTACCTCGGGAGTCGACATGTTGTCGGTCATGACGCCGAAGATGGTTTGAGCGCGGTCGATGTGGCGGCCGGCGTTCTGCATCGCGGCGATGGTGTTCTCGAAGGTCGGCGCCGCCGGGTTGTTGGCGATCACCTGAATTTCGGCTTCCTGCAGCCGCACGCCGAGATCGAGCGCCGGCGCCAGGTTTTCCACACGCGCCTGGTCCCAGGGCGGCACGCCGCCGTACTCGCCGGTCCACGGCTTCAACAGCGGATCTTGGTTGGCTTGCTCGGTCAGACGGGAGACCTCCGATTGCGCCGTCTGGTAGGCGGCTTGGGCTACGGGATCGCCGGTCGGCGCCGTCGCGCAGGCGGCCAACATTGGGACGCTCATCGCGAGACATACGGCGAGAAGATGCTTTTTCATGAAACCCCCACAAGGCAAAGCCGCACGCTAGGTCTCTCACCAGGGCGGCTGTTCGGTTGGCGCGGAATGTGGCCGGTCGGGGGCAGGCGGGGCAAGGCCGCGTGGCGCCTCATGCGGATTTTGCGATGAGGGGCGGGGTTACGGCGACGGGCGGCGGTGCTAGGACGGGCGGCCTTTTACCGGGAGGAGTCCTCATGCGCAGTTTGGTTCTGGCCGTGGTTTCCGTGTGTGCGCTGGCAGCGTGCAATCAGAACGCTCCGGCAGGCAGCACGGCCGACGCTGGCGGGGGACTTTTCCCCAACCTGACTACGGCCCAATATCGCGCGGAGGCGACCGTAAATCCCGAGGGCGGCACGCCCATGCCCGTCGTCATGATTCGTAGCGGTAACAAGCTTCGCATGGAGCTTGCGACGCCAGCCGGCCCGTCGATCATGCTGACTGATGGCGACACGCATGAAAGCTACATGATCAGCAGTATGGGCGGTCGCCAAACAGCGCTGCGTATCAATCACGAACAATCGGAAGTGCCCGATCCGACACAGGCGTGGCAGGGCGAACTCTCCGCCAGCGCGACGCGTACGGGTTCCTGCTCGGTGGCAGGCGAGTCGGGCGCTGAGTGGACGCAAAACGCAAGCGAGGACGGCGTGGTTCGCACCGCCTGCGTTACGAACGACGGCATCATCCTTGAAGCCAAGGAAGGCGACCGGATCACGTGGCAGACGACCAGCGTCCAGCGCGGCCCACAGGCGGCGGAGTTGTTCACAGTTCCTGCCGGTGTCCAGGTGATCGATATGGCTGACATGGGCGCGGCCATGCGCGATGCCATGGAGCGGGCCAAGGCAGCCCAAGGTCACTAAGGACTGCTCTCATAATCGGCTGCTCCGGCGCCGCGCGTTCACGCGGGGCGCCGGAGCCCGTTGTGCGTCGCTGATTGGCACGCTAGAGGTGCTTGGCTCGGCAGGGGGCTACGGACGCTAAATGGTTAATATTACAGCATCTGCTGCGGGTTTCGCGCCGGAATTGGCGTCCCAGCTGATGCGCCTCTTGCCCCGCGAATTCCAAGAAGCGTTCGTGCAATCGCCGAACGTGTTCATGTTCTTCACCTCGATGGGTCTGGCCGCGGTTTTGATCGCCGCGTTCTGGATGCTCACGGGCATGGGCAAGGCAAGCCGCGCCGCCCGCATTGCGCTCCGCGCCCAAGCGTTGAAACGGAACAAGGATCACCGCGCGCTCGTGCTGATCGCTGAGATCGAAGGCGGCAACGGCGAACTTCGTCAGGAGATGAAGGAAGCCGTCGAAGACAATTTCGGCATGTTCTCGTTCGAGAGCGATGTGCAGGTCGATCTATTCCCGGTGAAGCTTAAGACCGCGCATCCGCGCGCGCACCCGGAGACGCGCCGCCGCATCGCCGTTGAAGCCGAAGAGGCGCTTGATCGCTCCGCCGCTGACGTGATCGTGTGGGGCAAGCGCACGCTGACCGGCAAAATCGATCTGCGCGTGATGACGTTGCCGGGTTACGGCCGCACGCACGACGTCCAAGATTTTCAGCTCGGCTGGCGCACCGGCCGCCCGGACGAAGCCGTGCAGCGCGCGTTGGCCTTCGCGCTGGCGCGCAAGGCGCGTCCGGTTCTGCACCGCCCGCAAGACTACAAACCCGATCGCTTACAACCGATCGTCGAAGCTTTGGACAAGATGGTCGAAGCGCGGCCGGTTGAGATCAGCGAGAATCTGCAGCTCGACATTCTCTCCGACTTCGCGTCGGGCGCACTCAGCCTTGGCGAGCGCGGCGGTCACATCAAGTGGCTGTCCAAGGCGCTCGATGCGCGTCAGCGTTACCTCGACAAAGTCGATCGCTCGACAGATCCGGGCGCGTGGGGTGCAGCGCAGCAGGAAATCGGCCGCGCGCTGACGGCGCTTGGTGAACGCGAAGGCGCGCGCGATAAGCTGGAAGAGGGCGCTTCGCGTCTGCGTCTAGCGATGGATGCGCTGCGTTCAACGGATTCGCTTCAGCAGGCGGAAGTGGCGCTGCGTGCGCTGCAACGCGCTGAACAGACGCTGCAGCAGCGCCGCCGCGTCGGTCTGCGCTGGCCCGGCTAAACCAGGCTCGGCTTATCCAAAGCGTCGCGCACGCGCTTGGCCAATTCCGCCAAGCGGTACGGCTTCGAGAGCATTTGCGCGTGCGGATCGATTTGGCCGCGCCGCGCGAGGGTTTCTTGCGGATAGCCTGACGAGAACAGCACCGGCAGTTCTGGAATAGACTCTCTCGCCTTGGCCGCCAGTTCCCAGCCGCTTGTGCCGCCTGGCATTACGATGTCCGTGAACAGCAATTGCGGGCGTGCGCCAGCCGCCATCAGGGCGAGCGCCTCTCGACCGTCAGCGGCGACCATCACGCGATACCCGAGCGATTCCAGGGATGCGATTGCGTGGCTACGCACGAATTGATCATCCTCTACAACGAGGATCGTCTCGTCGCCGCCCTGCGGTGGCCCGACCTCCTCGACGCGCGGAAGCGGCTTAGGACTGTGCCGACCTTCCGCCACAGGAAGATAAAGTCGAACACTCGTTCCGAGGCCGGGTTCGCTATAAATCGTTACGTGGCCGTTCGACTGTTTGACGAACCCGTACACCATCGAAAGCCCAAGGCCCGAACCCTTGCCGACTTCCTTAGTCGTGAAAAAGGGTTCGAAAACGCGCTCCAACGTCTCGCGAGGCATGCCGGTCCCGTCGTCGGTGACGCATACACAGACATAGCGGCCTGGTTTGATGTCCGCGCCGCGGCCGAGTGCGGCGGGGTCGAGAAACATCTCTTCGGTCGAAATCGTGAGCGTGCCGCCGTCGGGCATCGCGTCCTGCGCATTGAGCGCCAGATTCAGCACCGCAGACTCTAGCTGCGCCGGATCGGCCATCGCAAAGGTCGGCGATGCTGCAACGGCTAGGCGCAGTTCAACGTCCTCACGGAGCGCACGCTGCAGCAAGACCCTCATGCTCTCGACAAGAGCGTTGCAGTCAATCGCCATGGGCTGCAGCATTTGGCGACGACTGAAGGCCAACAGACGCCGCGTCAGCTCCGCGCCGCGTTCGGAGGCGGTGACGATCATCTCGGCCAAGTGCCGCAGATCCTCGCGCGCCTTGAGGCGTAGGGACAGCGCTTCGGCGTTTCCCAAAATGACGGTGAGCAGGTTATTGAAATCGTGCGCGATGCCGCCGGAGAGTTGGCCGACCGTCTCCATCTTCTGCGCCTGCACGAGTTGTCCTTCCGTGCGCTTCCGCGCTGAAAGATCGTGAATGATGCCGACGAAGATCGACTCGCCTTCTTGTCTCGCTTCGCCGACCGAGAGGTCCATCGGAAACGTAGCGCCATCCTTGCGTAGACCCAGGACTTCCCGTCCGATGCCGATGATTTTGGGCGCGCGCGTAACGCGGTAGTTTTCGAGGTATCCGTCGTGCTCTTGGCGATAGGGCTCGGGCATCAGCATACGCACGTTGCGGCCAATCACTTCCTCCGCCTTGTATCCGAAGAGCCGCTCGCAGGCTGGATTGAACATCTGCACGGCGCCGTGCGCGTCGATGAGGATGACGCCATCGACGGCTGTATCGACCACGGCGCGCAGCCTTTCGGCGCCTTCGCGTAACGCTTGTTCGGCGGCCTTGCGTTCTGAGAGATCTCGGATGATGCCCACAAAAATGGGTTCGCCGTCTTCCTCGGACTCGCCGACGGAAAGGTCCATCGGAAAGGTCGCGCCGCTGCGCTTTCGACCGAGCACCTCGCGGCCGATGCCGATGATCTTGCGAACGCCGGTTTCGCGGTAGTTCGACAGATAGCCATCGTGACCGCTTTGATAGGGCTCGGGCATCAGCATCTTGACGTTCCGCCCGACGACCTCGAACGAGGCGTAGCCAAAGAGCGCCTCGCAAGCTGGGTTGAACATCAGCACGATGCCGCGCGCGTTGATCAGGATGACGCCGTCGACAGCGGTGTCGACGACGGCCCGTAGCCGCGATTGTTCGTGTGTTGGCTTATCCGGTGGGGGATTCACGGCGGTCGGCGAGCAGGCGGTCGAGCACTTCGGCGAGTTGGCGCGCGCGGAAGGGCTTTACGAGAGAGGCGCTGGCGCCGAGATAGGCGGCCGCTTCGCCGAGAGTGCGCCCTTCAACTTCCGTCGCGCCAGAAATCGCAATGATCGGCAAATCGGGAAAAGCGGCGCGGGCTTGCGAAATCAGCTGAACGCCATCAGTGCCGGGCATGTTGATGTCGGTGATGAGCGCGTCGAACGGCTGGCGTCTGATCAGATCCAAGCCCGCGGCGGCGCCGGGCGCGGTCAGGACCTCGTAGCCAGCGTCCTGAAGCCCCAACGCCAAGGCGTCGCGGACGAGAATATCATCATCGACAAGACAAACGCGGCTCATGCGTTCCTCGTCGCTCCTGCGAAACCTGTTCGCTCACGACCGAACGCACACTATGCCTAATTGCTCTCAGTTCAAGGTTCATCCGTCGCGCGTGATTTACCAAAGCGCACTAGCTCGCACGGCTTGTTCGTTTGACGTGGGTTATTGCGGAACATTAGTTGTTTCGGATGCGCGCGTGGAATTCAGAGTATTCGGAAGCGCTTTGGGTAGCGCTCTTAGCTTTCGTATCGGCTTGTCTTGTCGCGACCAGTATTTGGGAGAACGGCGACATCGAGTTGAAGTGGTGGGCGGTGAAGGCGTGGGCTGAGTTTCAGTTCCCCAATTTCCCGCCCAACCACCACAACATGCGCTGGGCCATCACCATCCCCGCCGCGATCTGGGTGCGCCTCACCGGTGACGGCGCCGTCAACTATCTGTTGCTCAATCATGTCGTGTTCGCGCTTACGACAGCTGGGCTTTATCTGCTCATCAAGCGCCTGACGACGCCATTGGTGGCGATCGCGGCGCTCGCGCTCTGGCTGGTTAATCCGGTGGCGTACAGCCTGCCGTCGAACCTCATGCCGGAAGTCTACAGCATGATCTATCCGGTTGCGGCGCTGCTGCTGGTGCGCCGCTCGTACGAAACCGGTTCGCGCTGGGCTTACGTCTGGGCCATCGTGATGATGTTCCTGGCGTACGGCGCCAAGGAAACGAACATCTTCTTCATGCCGGGCTGGGGTCTCTACGAGATTCTGCATCGGCGCTGGAAGAACGTCGCGCTGATCATCGGCGTATTCGGCGGTCTCTTGATCGTCGAAACCTTGATCATCAACGCGCTGCTGAGCGGCAGCCACATCATGTTCGGCCGCGCGCAAGCGATCATGCAGGCGGGTCACCTCAGCGAGATGACGACGGACTGGATTTATCAGCCAATCGACTTGCTAACGCGCTGGGGCTTTAACGCTGAAACCAATTTCGATCGCCTCGAATACTTCCCGAAGGCGATTTACTGGGCGTTCTTCATCTTGAGTGCTTGGAAGGGCGTGCAGTGGGCGCGCGCGCGCACAGTGTTGCCGCCGCAGAGCGCGATCGGGCCGGCGCAGACGCCGGGAGGCGAAGCCATTTCGATCGCGTGGGCGATTGGGCTTTCATTCGCGTTCTTCACGACGTTCTTCATTCTTTCGTTCAATCCGCTGATCCTCGGCCAGCCGCTGAATGATCGGTACCTCTGGCCACTCCTAATCCCGGCTTATGTCGTGCTCAGCGCGTTGCTGAACGTGTGGATCGATCAGACTGCGGATGCGCGGAAGGGGATTGGCGGCTTCGTGAGTGGTCTCACGCGCACGCTGTCGCCGTTTGCATCCGGCCGTTGGGTTTGGGTGTCGTTGGCGGCAGTCGCCATGATCTGCACGCTGGCGCGTTGGCCAATCGAGATAGCTGCGGTGAAAATTCGCCGTCAGGGCTTCGATCAGCCGTACACGGTCTTCGATGCGCAGGCGTACTTCGACTCCGCCCGCAATCAATTGCTCGAGGGCTGCACGCTCGTTTTCCCGCGCCCGCGCCCGGCGCAGACAATCCTCGTCCATTCGTTCTCGTTCAACGACATCATGCCGACGCTGCAGCTTTATGAGCAGCGCCTCGATGGTTTGATGATCGATGGCCATCGCCTGCACGGGTGGAGCGTGCCGCGCGAGGATTGGCGCGTGATGGAGGGCAAGCTCTATGCGGAGTTCGAGAACCCGGACTTCTTCCGCCCGTACGCTATCCGGCTTGAAGGCGTCACCGGTTGTGACCGCGCCTATTATTACGGCCAGGCCGACATGGCGCCGCAAGATCAGCTGCTGCCGGAAAACTTGCCGGTGCGCTAAAGCGCAATCGCGCTCAGACCGAACGGTCGGCAGCGTACGCCGAGTTCGGCTTCAGCGTTGAGTAGCGGCGCGGTATCTTGATTGATCAAGCTGACGAGGCTGTCGCTCCGCAGGCCAATCGGAACGCGCAGCAACTCGGCGCCGCGCAGCCCAAGCCACATCGCCTGCCAAGGAATTGGGGCGGGCGTCACCCTGCGGCCGAGTCGCGCGCCAATCGCACGCATGATGTCGGCGAACGCGATCGGTGTTTCGTTTGCCACCGTGACAGGAGCCGTGGGCGCCGGCGAGCGCGTTGCAGCGCGAAAGATCGCGTTGGTGAGATCGTCCTCGTGCACGGTGTACATCATCTGCCGTCCGTCGCCGGGCATCGGCACGATGGACGCCGCGCGCACCTGCGAAACAAGCCGACCGAACATCGCGCCAGGAGAGGACCCATAGATAAGACCTGGGCGGATGATTGCTGCTGCGGCGGCGCGGGCCTCCGCCTCGATCAGGAGCTTGGCGCGGCCATAGTTCGACTTGCAGCCGTCGAACGCGCTGATCGTTGAGATGAGCACGACGTTTCGGACGCCGGCTTCGCGCGCTGCGCGAAAGAGGCGCGCTGAGCCCTCGACGTTGATTGCCTTGATGTCGGCGAATGCGATCGGCGCAAAATCGTAGGCGCAGTGGACGAGCGCATCCGCTCCTGCCAGCGACGGCGGCGCAACATCATCGCCAAGCGTGAACGCGACTTCGCCGGCCTTCGGCCTACGCGTCATGCCGACGACATCCCAGCCGCTCGCTGTGAACTTGCGTGCGATAAGGCCGCCGAGATAGCCGCTCGCGCCGGTGAGTAGAACACGGCTCATGCGGTCGCCTTTGCTGCGTGCGTCGCGATGCGATGCGCGTTGGCCATGACGGGGTAGGTGATTGTGGTCGCGGGTACGCTCGGCAGCACTGTAGCGTCAACGACGTGCGTGCGGCGCCATCCGAACGGGCGGCCCAAAGTGTCTGTCTCATACTTGCTTGGCGCAGCGCGCATAGGAAACGAGCCGCCGATGTGGAAGCCGCGTCCAGGTTCGGTGATCTCCATCAGCGGCGGTAGAGCCATTGCGCCAAGTTTCGTTGCATGGGCCATCAGCTTGCGTACGAGCGCGCCGATGATGCGCCGCGCCTCGAGGCTCGGCTTGCCGCGCGCCTCAAGCTTGTCCCGCCGCAGTGTCATTTCGATTTCGCCCGAGTGCGCTGAATGCAGATAGCCTTGGATCAGCACGAAGTGCGCGTCGCCCCACCGCGCCAGCGGCTCCAGCATCGCGCCGAGGCGCTGGCGGACAGCGCCGGCCATCAGGCTGTTGTAAGTGTAGATTTGCATATGGATCGTGTATGGGCTCAGCGCCGCGTCGCGCAATTCCAGAAAGAGTTGCGCCATGGTGTGCAGCTTCTCTTCGCGCGCACCCGGTGCGCCGCGGAAGAGCGCCAGGGGCAACAGGAAGTACTGACTGTCCTTCAGCGTCACCGTTTGATCGAACGCATCGGCTGATCGCAAAAGCATCGCCGTTGAAGGGATGGCCCCGGACGCAAGGAAGATCCGGTTCGCTTCCAGCGAAACCGGCGCGCCGGTGTTGCGATCTTTGCCGTGCGCGACGGCGTCGCCAAGCGTTTCGACGACGATGTCGCCGCGGAGCGTGAAGTTCGTGTTCGTCTGCATCGCGGTGATGGTGCGGTTCGAACTGTAGATCAGGCGATCCGGGCAGCCGTGCAGGCACAGTCCGCAATAGGTGCAATTGCTGGCGTCCGCCGCCACACGTGCGCGGCCAAAGCGGAAGCCGCGCTCATGCAGCGCCGCGCGGTGACGCGTCATAGCGTCCAACATGGTGGCGGCCTGTGCGCTGGCGCGGAGTTGCGCTTGCGGCTCGCCGTGAAGCGGCAACCATTCGGCGAGATCGTCTTTCTCGCCCGCGATGCCCAGAAGCTCGGCGCATGCGGCGTAGTGCGGTGCGAGATCGTCGGCGCTCACCGGCCAGTCCGCAATATCGTGCGCGGTATAGGGCAGTGCGCTTGCGCCCCACACATTGCTGAGGCCGCCGCGCGCGAAACTTGGCTCGGCGCCCATGCCGTGCGGATCGAGCGCGAGCGCTTCGCTGGCGTCGCGATACGGAAAGTCAGAGCCGTAGATCAGCTTGCGGGGCACGCGGCCCGGCAAAGGCGCCGCCCATGCGGCGTTGGCTGGCGAGAGTGGGCCAGCTGCGCGCGCTGCGTCGACCGCGGCGGTGCGATCAGCTTCCAGCGTCAGTCCGGGATCGACCATCAGCACGCGCCGGCCGGCGGCAAGCAGCGCGCTGGCGCACGCAACGCCTGACGGCCCCGAGCCTATAACGAGGCAATCGATCTCGGCCACGCGCGAAGCTTAGGCTTGCGGCTTGCGCGCGAGCGGAATGCGCAGGATGCCGATCATGAATGCGCCAAAGCCCAATTGAATGGCGATAACGATGAAAGAAAGGCCGGACATCACCGCGCGGGGAATGTGCGGCATACCAGTCAAATCGCCGAAGCCGACCTTGGACCAGGCCCACACAGCGTAGGCAAAGATTGCGACGCCGATCGCCAGGACAACGCCGCCGACGCGTACGACCGTATCGGTCGTCGCGATGCGTGCGATGAGATCGGAACGGGCGCCGCGCGGCAGCATGCCCGTAAGGCTGGCGTAATTGCGTGCGATCACGCCGAAGCTAAGAAGCTGCGTGCCTGCTATCGCCATGAAGCAGGCGGCAGCGTACGAATTGGAGTCGAGCACTAGGTTTTGCGAGATCGCGAACGGGCCGACCCAGAGCAACGCCATCAGCGCCGCGCCCATCGCCAGCAGAACGAGGCCTGGAAACACGAATAGCCATTTGGGGCTATACATCAGCAGTAGCTTCAAGTGCCGCCAGCCGTCGCGCCAGGTTTTCAAATGCGGCGGGCGGCTGCGGCCATCGACGCTAAGCGTCGTCGGCACTTCGGTCATGCGGAGGCTCTCAAGGCCGGAGCGGATGACCATCTCCGACGCGAACTCCATCCCGCTGGTGACGAGGTCGAGCTTGCGGATTGATGCGACGTTGAAACCGCGCATGCCGCAATGGAAATCGCGGACCGGAATCTTGAAGAGCAAGCGGCCGATGAAAGAGAGCACCGGGTTGCCGAGCAGACGATGCAGCGGTGGCATGGCGCCGGGAGCGATGCCGCCGGCAAAACGGTTGCCCATGACGAGTTCATAGCCTTCGCGCAGGCGCTCGACGAATGGGTCGAGCGCGCTGAAATCGTAGCTGTCGTCGGCGTCGCCCATGATGATGTACTTGCCGCGCGCAGCGGCGATGCCACCCAGCAACGCCGCGCCGTAACCGCGTTCTTTGACTGGAACCACGCGCGCGCCGAGCTTGGTCGCGATTTCTTGCGAACCATCGGTGGAGCCGTTGTCAGCGATCAGCACTTCGCCGTTCACGTTGGCGCGCGTCAGATAGGCTATCGCCTTCTCAACGCAGACCGCGATCGTCTCCGCTTCGTTGAGGCAGGGCATCAGGATCGTGAGTTCGAGATCGCCCTCGCGCTGCGCTTGCGCGCCTGAGGTCGCGTCGCGTGCTTCAGTGTCGAGACTCAAAACGTGCCCCCTGGCGCGGAAAACATGGTGAACTGCGCAATGGCCAGAACGCCCACAGCTAGCAGGCGCAACTAGGGGTGTCGATGAAAGTCGCCCGCTGGTGGTGGCTCATTCGCGCGCTTGTGCGCGCCTGCCGAAAACCAGCAGCCGATTAACCAGGAACCCGACGACGAGCGAGCCTCCGAAAGCCACGAGCAGGCGTAACAGCGAGCCGAATGGCAGCGGCTCGATTGGGGCGGTTAGCCAAACCAGAACCAGCCGCGTGCCGAGCGTGAAGCCGGAAGCGGCGACGAATTTGGCCAGCCGCGCGGTCGAGTAGCCGCTGCCTTGTCCGCGGAACGTCCAGTACTCGTGCGCGAAGTAAGAGAGGCTCATGGCGACGAGAAAGCCGAGCGCCGCAGCCAGCACGAGGTCGAGCCCGAGGAGCTCGTGCGTCGTCCATGAGATCGAGATGTCGATCAGAAAGCCGGCGATGACGACGGCAAGGTAGCGCATCGCTTCCGCGCCGCCCTTGGCGGTTACCCGGTCGGTGATTGCCCGCATCCATCGCATGCGCGAGAGGCGCCACGGGCCGACCGATGCGTCAAGGCGGCAAGCGCCTGGCGCGCGGCTTTCGCTTTAGGCGCGGTTTTTGAAGTAAGGGGCTATCCGCCCCCGTTGCGCCCGGACGCGGGCGCGGCCATAACCCGCCGCCTGGACAGGTGGCCGAGTGGTTGAAGGCGCACGCCTGGAACGCGTGTATAGGTGCAAGCCTATCGAGGGTTCGAATCCCTCTCTGTCCGCCAGGTGAAACTCATTTTATAACCTAAAATCATGCAGATGACCGCCCGTTCCGGATCTCGGTCGCGTAGTTTCCCCTAATTGCTGCCCTTCTCGGTCGTTCGCTGGATCGCCTTGCACTTGGCGATGACGTTTTGCGCTCGATCGCGCGGGAGCTGGTGGCGACCGTGCGCGCTAACATGACGATTGACCGGACAGTGCACGGAAACGTGCGCGCCAATCTGCGAGTGTTGGTGAAGCGGGTGCTTCGGAAGTTCAAGTATCCGCCAGACAAGCAAGAGCAAGCGTGTCTACCTCGACCGCTGCCCGATTTTGCCGGGATGCCGTGCAGGCTCCGGGAAGGAATTGGCTCACCTGAACCCGGATTGTTTGGTTGCGCGCTTTGATCCCTAGAGCACAGGACACCGGGAGCGCACCGAAACCGTGGGCAACACATCATCGGCAAATGCCGAGCGCGGGGACTGTCACGGCTGACCCGCGCGAATCGCGTCTTCAACTCGGGCGAGCTGAGCCAAATAGGCCGAGACGAAACAATCCCCCGAGAGGAGCGGGAGAGTTCGTCGATGCGTGCGGCGATGCGAGCGGGAACGGGGCGCACTAGCTGCAGCAGAGTCGTCGGTCGCGGCGTTTGCGCAAGTTTTCGGCTTCCACTTAACAAGCCCACAGTTCGGATCCCACGGTCATCCACGTCAAACGGCGCGGCAGCCTCGCGTGGGATCGAAGGCGCTTCGGCGGCCAAACCTAGCCGCGCCTGCACGCGCATATGGGCGTTAAATCGCAGCGCTCAACGGCTGGATGAGCAGTTGCGAATCAAAGGAGCATTTTAGGTTTGTCTGGCTATCGCTTGCGGGCCGAGTGGCGCACTTGTGCTGCAAACCTGACGTTCGTAACGTTTTGCCCGTGGGGCAGCTATTGGCCCATTTGAGACGTTGGCGTGCCAAGGAGCAGGCAGTAGCTTCCGGATCACACATGCCAAAGCCCCCGAGGACAGAGTGCGCATTCGCTCCGCAATCATTTCATTAGTGGTGGTGCTAGCCGGTACGATTGCGAGCGCGCAGCCAACGCCAAGACCCGACTTTTGGGTGGTGGCTGGGTCGCAAGAGGGCGGCAGAACGGGGACAATAGTATTCGTCGACACGAACACGATCTCGAACCCGCAACCTCATTTCGCGCGCGTCTGGGTATGGCTGTACGTGTCACCGCATATCGAGAGTTGGGCAGCGGGAGGACATTCACTCTTTCAGTACGAGTACGATTGCTCGGGCGCTCGCTCGCGGGTGGTGGAAGGTAATGGCTACAATGCTGATGGAAGCGTCTCAGATGTTCCCGCACGGCCGGGATGGGAGACTGTAGAGCCATCGAGCATAGACGGCGCGGTGCTTGCGTTTGCGTGTTCGTCGCCCGAGCAACGTCGAAGGCTTGACGTTGTCCAGATCGGCGACGAGACACCCGCTTCTATTGCGAGCCGAGTCTTCACTGCCCACTAGAGGCGTCGAATGTCGCCTTTCGGCGGGCTTGAGCCAGTTGTTCGAGTAGGGCGCGAGTGACCAGACTGGAGCGCGCGGCTGGCCCGAAAACGACGTTGACATCACGCACCCGAGCAGAAGTATGAGATGGTGGTCGCTCCGATCTCTCCACCGCCCAAGCCAGCGAATCCGCTGACGCTGCTCATAACGCTCATGGTCGCGCTGCTCGGCATCGGATTTTATCTCCACGTTGCGCTCGATACTCGCGAGCTCAACGTGCCCATTGTTCGGGGTCGAACTATTTTCGATCGGTTGTACGGTGCTTCGTTCGGTGCCTTTTGGATATACTCTGGCTTTCGCCTGCTGTGCCACGACACGGCTCTCGGCTGGGCTCGGGCTGAAGCAGATCAAAACGATTTCTGGGCTAAGCTCTTCAACCGTCGAAGTCCGGCACGCTCCGAACCAGAACGCATCCGAGTTTGGAGCAGGACGTCGATCGCGTTTTCAGTGATGTCGTTCGGCATCGGCGTTAGCGTGATCGCTTACGAGGTTGGAACCCTGTTCTTTAGTTAGTCCGTTCTCGGCGAGACAGCGCCGAAGTGACGGGCAGGGCCCGAGCGGCTGAATTGGAGCGCCGGCCATTCGGAAAATTTCACCGATGGCGCACGACTGGCCCCGAGCGGACGTTCCCAATTCACGCGAAGGCAGTAGAGTTCTCCAGACGCTGGTATTCGTGCCTAAGATTCTGGCGATGTTCTTCGCTGTGCTTCTGTTTCTGCGGCAACCTTTGCTTAGTCGCCACCATCGGGGCGTGCTTCTTCGTTCACGCCTACCATTTGCTTGGATACTGGAAAAATCGGTTGATCGATGGTGGCGCCGAAGCCGAAGCGCGCAGGCAAAAGGTGCGAAAGGCACGCAACGCATTCCTCACGTTCTGGGTAGCCGCCGTTGTCAGCGGAGGGCTTGGCTGGTGGCTGGGCGGCTGGCCCATCAATCAGCACTGACGTCTGCCTTCGGCGACGTTCTGCCAAATTCATAGGCTGGGCACGAGCGGGTGGAATGGAGCGCGCCGGCCACTCGGAAAAAATCACGCACGGCACGGGGTCTGGCCCGGAGCAGACATCTCTGGAGCGCGCTAATCGCGCTCCAGAGTGGCCCGCAACATTCTCTCAGCCGTGTCGGCATCCTCGGAAAATGCGAAACACGCTAGCAACCAAGCGAACGCAATGAAGGCCGGTCCGAGCAGGATCAAGATTGGGGAGAGGTCTTCGCCGCGCAAGATTGCGCCCGCGATAGCGAATGTGACCCAGACGAACGGTATGGACCACAAAGATAAGAACGCGAGCACGAAACCGCCGAGGCGGAGCGATGCGAAGACCTTTGATCCGACTGCTGAAGGTTCTATCCGCGTGCGAACGAGTGCCTGAAATGCGTTGTATTTTCTAAGTTCGCCCGGATCGCTGTTGAGGTTGTTGTGAAACTCGCCTCCATCCGGCAGAGGCCGCCCGAGGAACATGCGGCGCTCGGTGTTCGACCCAACATGAGAATTGATCGGGCCAACTATCACCCAAATCTGATCGGGACCGATCTCTTCGTGCAGCCGCCGAAGTGCTTCGTTCTGCGCGAAGCTGGTCTCAAACGATACGCTGTAGAAGGGCCAGAGCTTCATGCCGCCTCGCGGGTTTCCTTCTGATTTCTAGCCCTGTGGTGCGGGGCCGTCATGTCCGCTCCCGGCGATCCACGGCTGCTCAGGGGCCCATGTGCGGGATGGCACAAGTGGGGCGAGCCGGCCGTCTTCGCCTAGCCTTGCGGTCAAGTGCTGGTGTTGCGAGAAGGCGTGTAAGCAGAGTCTGAGATTGCGCGTGGGGGGAGAGTGCAATGAATGATTACGATGCACCTAGGATGAAGCGGTCTCGGTTCGTGTGCGCGGCGCTTGCGGCTATTGTTCTTGGCCTATTCGGCTCTATCCAAACGGCGCACGCGCAGCTTTTCACCGCAGCTCCCAATGCGAGCTTTGTGCTCGACCTGGACAGTGCGGATGGCAACTTTTCTCTGTGGCAAGCGAATGATCTCACGGGGATCAATACGCTGCACGCTCGCGCGACATTTGTGCGCAAGGGCGAGCACCGCCGATGGGCGCCGACCTTTTCCATTTCGGCCAGTGGAGAGAGTGATCGCGCCGCCATTACCTTCACGGCGGCACCGCGCAGCGGCCCGCTTTTGGTCGAAGTGGCGCTTTGGCGAAACGGTGAGAAAAGCGCAGAGGAAATGTTTCTTCTGCCGCCCGCGTTTGAAGAGCCGTTTGACATTCACGTGGAGTGGACCGAGGGCGGTCTTGTGACGTTTACGGTGTTCTCGCGCGCCGCGCAGGCGGTCAGTGGCTTTGAACGGCATCAGGTGGATCTCGGCCAGGCGCCAACATCGATAAGAATTACAGGCTCGACCGGCGAGGTGTTGTTGGACCCGTTGCAACTGGGACAAACGACTCAATAGCCCGCGCGTCGCCGCCAGCGGGGCGCCGGTGGCCGGAAACGGGCAAGTAGGTCAGTCACGGAAATTGTCTCGACGGCCTACGATGGCCCATTGCGGACAGTCGCAATCGCTTCAAATACTCTGTCAAAGATGATCGCTCGCACAGTTTTTCTTTTGACCGTTCTGCTGGTCTTAGCCGGCTGTGCGTCCCACCCCCTTGGGCTATTCCAAAACAGCGGCGAGGTCTCGGTTACAGCCCAAGCGACAAGCGCTGTAGCAGCGCGCTTAACCGTTCTTGTGGAGGTGGAGAATCGGACCAGCGAGGAGTTGTGCGTATTGCGACCTGTGCCCACCACTCGCGAAGCAGTAGCGACGCGGTCAGTCGGTTATGTGTGGGCACGTGACACAACTGACGGTACCAACGTTCGATGGGGACCCGTCCATGAAGGTCCAGAAATCCTTTTCTCGGTTGCGCCCAATGAGACAAAGCGGATCGAGATGATAGCATCCCCGCAAGGTGCCGATATGAAGGACCTGGAGTGGGGCGTCAGTGTCATTGTTGCGCCCTGCATCGGCGAGCGGCGACTTGACGGCGACTATTTGTGGGACGGCGTCATCGTTCTTCGTGGCGGGCATCTGTTTGAGGGAACAGGCGTCGGCGCTGGAGGGCCGATCGTTTTGCAGAGACGGGAGCGCCAATGACCGCTCTCGGCGATCCTAAGCCAGTCCGGCCAAGCCAGGACGACTGACCGCAATGGAGCGACCAGGCCGGTCGCAGCGGAAATTGCCTGGATGGCCTAGCTTGGCCCAGAACGGACATCGCAGATGCACCGAGAGGCTGCTAGGTGTCTGGCATGAGCACGGAGCCACACGCTGCGGCGGCGCTACGCTTCACGCATTCCGCAAGCGAACCCCAGAGCGACAAGCGCCAGGAGATCACAGGGGCGGTCTACAATGTCGCTCGCGCCTGCGGCTGGGAGGTGCTCGGCTTCCACTGGGACAAGTACCCGATGAGCTTTCATTGGGTGGATTTGAAGCAAGGCGAACGTCGGTTCGCCCTTCTAATTCATGAGTCTTCTCCGTTCGTAGCGCTCACGTCTGCGATCCCCGACTATTTCAATTTGGCGTTCATGGACGACGCCGCATTTGTCTCCGCCGTCGAACGTGTGGGCGCTCCATTTCGATCGCTACCTGCATCTGACCTTAGGCAACCGTTGACCGATGAAGACCGGGAATACGTCCGGTCCATCAGCGACCAGCACGAGCGCGACCTAAAGTATTGGAAGCCCGAAACAGTGGGCGACGTGATCTTCAATTGGTGGGACTGAACGACCGCTATCGGCGACAACGCGCCGTTGCTGCGGATGCTAAGCCGCTGTCCGCTATGGAGAGAGTAGGCCACTCAACAAGATCGTGGCTAGGTTGTGCGGTGGCCCTATGCGGACGTTCCCAATTCACGCGAAGGCAGTAGAGTTCTCGTCGTGAACCTCTTCGGCAACCTTTGCTTAGTCGCCTTCATCGGGGCGTGCTTCTTCGGCCTGGGTTGGGGTTTCGTTCACGCCTACCATTTGCTTGGATACTGGAAAAATCGGTTGATCGATGGTGCTGCCGAAGCCGAAGCGCGCAGGCAAAAGGTGCGAAAGGCACGCAACGCATTCCTCACGTTCTGGGTTGTCGCCGTTGTCAGCGGAGGGCTTGGCTGGTGGCTGGGCGGCTGGCCCATCAATCAGCAGTGACGTCTGCCTTCGGCGACGGCCTGCCGGATTGACGGGCAAGGCGTGAACGGCTGGATTGCGGCTGGCCGGTCATTCGAGAAAAGTCGCCAGCGGCGCAGGTCTGGCCCAGAGCGGTCGTTGATTAGATCGAGAGGTTCGCTATCGTTGGGGCGAGGAACACGATGCGTTCATGGCGGGCATATAGAGCCAACAGAGTGGCTCAATTCATCGGCTTTGGGTCGGTGGCGTTGTTCCTAGCGAGCCAGTTTTTTCCGGAGAATGCGCGCTCCGTGATGAGCGAGTGGATCAACGAAAACGTTGGCGTTTCAGCCTTGTTATTCGTGCTCCTGATGCTTCTTATGATTGTCCCGACGTTGAACCTCATCAATTGGAAATGCCCACGATGTGGGGAGCTGTTTTCCTATCCCGCTCGAACCAGGGGCGCTTGCCAAAGCTGCGGACTGACCAAATTCGCCGACCCTCAGGCTGGTGATAGCTAGAGTCTGCTCTCGGCGAGAATAGGCCGGTTTCCTGCTGCTGACGCCAGCGTCACGTTTTGAGCAACTAAGCCATTCGTGATTTTGTACGCGACGGCCTACGTTGGCCCTTTGCGGACATTCGCGCCGCGCCCCAAGTGCGCTATGCACGGGTAAAGACCGAAGAGGTTCAAGGCGACGCGAGTGGGTACCGCTTTCGAAATTGAACTACGAAACCGCATTTCCGTGTGGGAGCGACTGGGGTGCTGCCCATATGCAGACGGATCGAAAGAGTATGGTCGCATTCCGCATGCGGGCTCGCATGCATTCCTCCACGCGTTAATGCCCGCGCCTTCGGTGACATCGATCGCCGCCGCCGAGAGCACGCTGAAATTGATCATTCCTGATGCACTGCGCCAGCTCTGGGGCGTTTCGAATGGCTTGCGTCTGTTCCATCTGAGTCTCGATATCCTTGGCCTTCCGAAGCAATTCAGTCGCGCCTTAGACGCGCCGCCACAGCCGTTCGATTTCGTTCAATACAATTCGTACAGCCGTCCGGCGCGTCTTGATCCGAAATGTATCGTGTGTGGCGGCTATGGGTTCGACGGCAGCGCAGTCCTACTGAACGACGAAGGTGAGGTGTTCGTGTCCGATCAAACCGGAGAACAGGTCATTGCCGTGGGCTCGTCCTTGACCGGCTTTGTGCTCGCCGAATTTGATCGCCTTTCAGCACTATTCGACGCGGACGGTCGATTGACTTGCGACGAAGAACTTACTGTTCATCCAGCACTTAGGCGGCTTCATTGATGGCCGCTTTCGGCGCCAACACGACATTGCTGGGCGCGCTAAGCGTCTGACTGCAATCGAGAGAGTAGGCCAGTCCCAAAAATCTCGGCTATGTCGTGCCGTGGCCCGAGGCCGACATTGGATTGTCGCTTATGCGCGAGTAGCATTTCACAATGGACGCATGGATCGAACGGACGCCTGCCCATTTCGAGGCGGAGATAACGATCTTCCCATTGGGAGAAACGACCCGGAAGACGCCGCCTCTGAACGGCATTCGTTGGGGCTTCTGCTACGCTAATGACAAGCTACCCGATGGCGTCGAGCACGAGTCTCACAGCGATGTTTTTCCAGAGTTTGTGAGGGACACAGGAGAAACCATCCCGGATACAGAGCCGCTTTCAGGCACGCTCAAGGCGCGGATGCACATCATCTTCCCGAAAATGGTTTCGGTACACCTGAACCGCCTGCGTGTGGGCACGCAATTCTTTTGCATGGAAGGCGCGCGGAAGGTGGCATCGGGCATTGTGACGGCTGTGCCGCTGGAATCTCGTTAGGTCCGTTCTCGGCGAAACCAAGCCGTAGGTGTCAGCGCTAAATCACGGTCCGCAATGCAGAGAGTAGGTCGGTCGCGAAAATCGATGCGATGATTTAGGTTGGCCTTTTCGGTCAAAAGTGATTTGCACTGCTAGGACCGCCGCTTGCAGTTGAAGCGGCCGAGATGGTGGGAAAGTCGGCTTGAGCGCCACGGCTCCAGCCTAGCGGCGAAATCATGTCACGGGATGTCATGATAAGCGTGCTAGCCATCTCGCCGCGCATCATTCCAATCCTGGGTATTCACATCCCTGCGCCGGGCAATTCAGGGAGTTTGCGATGTTGGACTTCGGTAGGACGGTGGCGCGCTTCATCGGGATGGTTGGGCTGCTGGCGATGCTCGGCGCCTGCCAAACGTTGGACGTGTCCCAGCGCGCTGTGATCATCGAGCATGTCACGGTGCTTTCTATGGCCGAAGGCGCTGCGCCATTGCAGGAGTCTAGTGTTCTGATCCGCGACGGCCGTATTGCGCAAATCGCGCCAAGTGACCGCATGCATGTAGGGTTCGGCGTTGGGCGCATTGATGGACGCGGCAGATTTCTGATGCCCGGCCTTTCGGACATGCACACTCACCCGGAGAATGCTGAGTTGATCCGAGTGCTCACCGGTTCATCGGAGGGCGCCGCGTTGACCAGGCAAGAGACCGAAGATGTTTTCCTCCCGTACCTCGCCAATGGGGTGACCCAAATTTTGAATATGTCAGCGAACGCAGATTCTATTACGCAGCGCGACGCGATCGAGCGCGGCGAGGTTCTTGGTCCGCATATGTCGCTTGCAGCCATGGCTGATGGCATGCCCCCGCTATCGCCCTTTGCGACTGTCGTGAATGGACCGGAAGCGGCCGTTAGGTTCGTCCGCAGCGCGCACCGCGATGGTTACGACTTCATCAAAGTCTATTCTGCGCTTAGTTCAACTGCGTTCGATGCCGCGATTGAAGAGGCGCGTCGACAAGGAATGCGCGTTGTTGGGCACATTCCAGGGCGCGGCGCTGGCGAGCCAGAACGGTTCTTGCAACCGAACTTCGCAATGGTCGCGCATGCTGAGGAGTTTGCTTTTCAAGAACAGAGCGTTGAGCAGTCCGAAGAGTCTATTTCAGAATATGTGACGCTGCTCCTTCACTGTGGCGTTGCGCTTACTTCAACGCTTACCCTTGATGAGCGTATCGTCGAGCAGGCGCGCGATCCCGGGAGCGTCAATGCGCGACGCGAGTTACGCTACCTGGCGCCCGCAGTGCGCAATTACTGGACGCTGGCCAATCCCTACGCGTCTCAGGGGCGTCAATACGCCGATTTCGTTGCATCCATTGTTGCGTTCAATGCGCGGTTGGTCAGGGCATCATATGAAGCGGGCGTCCCTATACTTCCAGGGACTGACGCCAATGTGCCGGGCGTGGCGCCGGGCTTCTCGTTGCACGACGAGCTAGAGGCGCTCGCAAGGGCGGGTCTCCCAAACCGCTACATTTTGGAGGCAGCCACTCGGCGCTCTGCTGATTTTCTTGGAGTCTCGGAAGATCGCGGCACCGTAGAGGTGGGCAAACGCGCCGATTTGCTTTTGCTAGAGGCCGATCCCCTGGAGGATGTGGCCAATACTCGCCGCATCGCCGCCGTGATCGTGAACGGACGAGTCTTAGGGATCGCTGAGTTGCACGAGGGTATGGAGGCGTTAGCGGCGCGGCGAGCGAATTCACGGATGCCGTGAATGAGTAAGATTGAATTGGGGAGAACATGTTCGTAGACCGCCGGCACCTGCTCATCGGCGCTGCAGCTGCTACAATTAGCGGCTGCGCCACGCCTGCGCCCGCATTGCCATCTGTATGGCGCACGCTGCCGACCGAACCTTATCGCGGCAAGCAGGACGACATCTTCTTCATATCCCCAGACGTCGGTTGGTACGGCAATGGCGCGGGCAAACTCTTCCACACGACGGATGGCGGCGAGAACTGGGCCAAGATTTGGGAGCAGTCCGGCACCTTCATCAGGGCGCTGGGCTTTCTAGATGCTCGAAACGGTTTCCTCGGAAATGTCGGCACTAACTATTTTCCAAACGTCACCGACCCGCATCCGCTCTATCGCACGACAGATGGCGGCGCGAGCTGGGCGCCGGTCGATGCGCCAGGCATCGGCGCGGTCGCAGGTATTTGCAGTGTGGACATCCTCCGCCGGCGCGAGATGACGTTGATTCACGCAGGGGGACGCGTCGGTGGTCCGGCGATGATCATGCGCTCGATGGACGGCGGTGAAAGCTGGCGCGTCATTGACCTAAGCGCGCATGCCGGCATGATCTTGGATGTCAAATTCTTCGACGCGGCGAACGGTCTCGTCTGCGCTTCCGACGATGCCGATCTTCAGCAAGGAAATGCGCTCATCCTGCGCACGCGCGATGGCGGTGAAAACTGGGAGCCTGCTTATCAAGGCCCACGGCGCTGGGAAAATTGCTGGAAGATGCACTTCCCATCACGCCGCGTCGGTTACGCTACGGTGCAGAATTATGAAGAGGGTGCGAGCGCTCGCGTCTTTTTGAAGACTGTCGACGGCGGCGCCACTTGGCGGGAGCTGCCGCTTGTGAACGATGCCGCGGTGCGTGAATTCGGTGTCGGTTTCATGGATGAGAATTGGGGCTGGGTCGGCGGTTCGACCACTGGTTTCGAAACCCGCGATGGCGGAATGACTTGGGCGCCGATCGATATGGGACGCGCCGTCAACAAAATCCGCATTATTCATAATGGCGCTCACGCCCGCGCGTTCGCCATCGGAAGCGAAGTGCGGCGTCTCGACATCTAATCGCGGTCGTCTGAGGCCAGATGCACTTGTGATCTTTGGCGTCATGCTTCCAATACCGGTAAGTCATGGTCGCTTCCAGCAGTGATCTTGTACAAAAGAGAGCGCTGGCCGTAGCTGACAAGAGGGACGTGATGCGTTCGTTGTCAGTGGTGTTTTTCAGCGTGCTCGTTGGCGCGTGTGCGTCGATCGGCGACGAAGCAAGAAGCGAGGCTGTCGCAGGGGTCACCGCAAATTGCGCGAATGAGCGCGACTTTTCCGGCGGCACACTCGTCGTCGATGCCGACGGTCATGGCTTTCGAATGGGAAGCGAACACCTACCGTGCTCAGCGCGTCGAACCGTAATGCTGTTCCCAAATTCGGCGGGCGAGCGAAGACTTTTCGGGGACAGCGCGCCGAATTGGCGGCTGCGCTGACGACTTGATTGGATGGCGTCAGCCGTTCGGAAACGAACAAGGCCCGCGAAAGGGGGCATCGGGCAATGGCCGAGTTCGGCGATTTCTTGCCAGTCGCGGAGAGGAGGGCGAACGTCCGTTATGCGGTGCGTTCGAGCCAATGACCGCTTCTGGAATTTCTGAAGCGGCGCCGCAAAGTGCCGCTTCGTCTGAGTACGACACCTTGGCGGACGCGAGCCTGCGTCAGCGATCGAAACCCGAAGGGGCGAGACGCGCGGCTCGATGCGGAACGCACAAGAGCGCGGCCGCCGAAGGCGGCGACGCTCAAACACACCAACCCAGATACGGCAGAAACCCCCGGAACGGAGCGCGCTCTAGCTCTCAAAACCGATCCGCGCTCACTCTCTTCCCGTGTCCAATCTCTATCCCGACGAAGTTCGATTGGCGCCACGCGATTAACGCCAAGTCCCGAGGCTTTGATGACGCTTTCGTCGCGCAGACGATCAAGTGTCTTGAACGCGACTTTACGCGCGCTCTCGAACACGCCAAGCCATTCATCGCGATAGAAGTCTTGGGCGACGTCGTGAACCCAGATGTGTCGACGCGGTCGGTATGGCATTGCCGAGCCGTGGCTCAGCCTACTCCCAACGGGGATCGGTAATTGCGAAGAGCACGCGCGCAGGCTTTGGGCCGGCGGTGAGCACGGCGTGCGGGGTGGTGGAGTCGAACTGCAGGCTGTCGCCGGTCTCGAGGGTGAGCGGCGCGTAGTATTCGGTTTCGACGATGACCGTGCCCTCAACGACGTGGATGAACTCCTCTCCCGGATGGGTCACGAACGGGCCGTGTTCTTCGAGGTTTTGCGCGCTGACTGTGGCAAAGCCGGAAACGAGCTTGCGATAGAGAAATTCCGTGCAGAGATATTCATAATTGCCGTTGCTCTGCGTGACCTGATGACCTTCACCGCGGCGCGTGACGCTGCGCCAGCCTGTGGCGTTGGTCGGCACGTGCACGCGCGGCGCGTCAGGCGTCACCATGCGATGGACGATCTGACCGAAATCGGTATCGAGCGCGCGGGCCAGCGCGTGGGCGCGATCGAAGGACAACGTGATCTGTCCCGTCTCGACGCGCGAGAGCGCCGACTGTGATATTTTGGATCGCTCGCTGAGATCCTTGAGCGTCCATCCGCGCTCGGTGCGCAAGCGGCGAACGGCTGTGCCGAACGAGGCCTGATCGAACGGCACGTCGTCTGGCGCGCCTTCGCGCCCGTCTGGGCGTGGCTCGCCTCCGCCCGCGCTGAGAACCAAGTGGTTGCGAAGTTCGCGGACGTCCATAAGTGTTCAACCCCAAAGCGCCGTCGTGAATGGCGACACGACGCCATTCTTGTAGGCCATTGCGCCGATTCTGTCCGTTTTCAGCGCCAAAGGGCCATCGAGGTCAGCGATCCGCGCCTTTTGCGATACGACGAAGGCGGGCGCCATGGCCAGCGACGTGCCCAGCATATTGCCGACCATGACGTCGAGCCCTCGGGACAAGACGGTCTCAGCCAGCAGCAGCGCCTCGGTGAGGCCTCCGGTCTTATCGAGCTTGATGTTGATAACATCATAACGGTGCGCGGCTTGCTCGAACTCGCCGCGATGCAAGCAGCTTTCGTCGGCGCAGATCGGAACCTCGCGCGGCATGCCTTCGAGCGCCGCATCTTCACCGCGAGGGAGTGGTTGCTCGACGAGTTCGACTTCGCAGCGCGCAAATTCGGGCAAGCATTCCTGCAACTGCGCAAGGCTGAGCCCTTGATTGGCGTCGACGACGAGGCGGGCGTCGGGTCGGGCTGCGCGCACGGCGCGGACGCGGTCGATTGGGCGATCGCCGTTAAGCTTTAGCTTCAGCAAAGTGTAGCCAGCGAGCGCTTCCGCGGCTCTGCCTGTGGCTTGCGGCGAGTCGAGTACGCCAATGGTTTGACATGTCGTCAGAGATCGAGCGCCTACGCAGGCTTTGGCCCAGATCGATTGACCCAAGAGCTTGCATTCCAAGTCCCATAAGGCGCAGTCGACTGCGTTGCGAGCGCCGCCGGGCGGAAGCAAAGATTGCAATGCTTGGCGATCCAATCCGCGCTCCAGCTCCGGCATGATCGCGTAGATTTCGTCGAAGGCTTTGGCGGCGGTGTCGTTCAGATAATAGACGCCGGCGGCCTCGCCACGGCCGGTCAGCCCGGCTTCGGAAATCTCGACCATCACGCAATCGAGCGCAGTGAAGACGTGACCTGTGATGTGGAAAGGGGCGTGCATCGGCCAGTGTTCGATACGCAGTGAGATGTGTCGTTTTCCGCCCAAGACCCTGATCTCCGCTCCGCTTCCGCACCGCTTTGCGGGAAATTGCGGAAATGCAAGTTTATAGGAAAATGGAAAACAAGCCACTCGAAAAATGTCGACAATTTCCGTGTCACACGCCTATCGCTATATATAACCAATTGAAACAACGTACTTAAATGGTTTGCGCCGTGCCAATGCAAATATGCAAAAGCGCTTGCAAAATTCGAAAGTCTGAGCAATCTGGCGGCCTGGCCGTCTCTGAGGGGCCGGCGGGGAGCGGCAAATGTCGGATCGAATGAAGGCTTGGCGCGCGCCAGTAGTGGCGTTGATGCTGATAGGGTTAGGCGCCCTGCAGGCTAGTGGACAGCAGGCAACGCCAGAGCAAATCCAGCAACCCGCAACTGCGACCGCGCCGGTCTCGCCGCCGCAGCTCACCAGCGCCGACCTCAACGCATGGCTGGACGGGTTCATGCCGCTTGCGCTGTCGAACGCCGACATCGCGGGCGCCGTCATCACTGTGGTGCGCGATGGCCAAGTGATCGCCAATCGCGGCTACGGCTATGCCGATCTCGAGCGCCGCACGCCGGTCGATCCGAACGCCACTCTCTTTCGCCCAGGCTCGATCTCGAAGCTCTTCACCTGGACTGCGGTGATGCAACAGGTGGAAGCAGGCAAGATCGATCTCGACGCCGACATCAACACCTACATCGATTTCGAGATCCCCGATTATCAGGGCGCGCCGATCACCATGCGCCAGATCATGACTCACACGACGGGCTTTGAGGAGGTGATCCGCGATCTGATTTCATCCGATCCGGCGGCGGGCCAGGTCGAACTCGGTGACTATCTGAAGAACCACATCCCAGCGCGCATCTATCCGCCTGGAACGATGCCGGCCTACTCGAACTACGCGACGGCGCTTGCAGGCTATGTTGTCCAGCGTGTCTCCGGCGAGCCGTTCGCCGACTATATTCACGCGCACATTTTCCAGCCTCTGGGAATGAATCACTCAACTTTCGTCCAGCCGGTGCCTGAGGATATGGCGGCGGCGATGTCGGGGGGCTATCGCAACATCGCTGATGGCGAGGCGGGCGATTTTGAGATTATTCCGGCATCGCCGGCGGGCGCCTTGTCGTCCACGGGCGCCGACATGGCGCTGTTCATGAACGCCCACCTGCACGATGGCGCGGGCTTGATGCGTCCGGAAACTGCACGCGAAATGCACGAGACCGTCGATCAGCAATTCCCCGGTGTGAACAGCATGCTGCTCGGCTTCTATCAGGAGAATTATGCCGGCCAACGCATCATTGCGCACGGTGGCGACACGACGTTCTTCCACTCCAATCTCTCATTGCTGATGGATCAGGACGTCGGGGTTTATGTATCGTTCAATTCCGGCGGAGCTGGTACGCCCGTCGCGGCGCTGTTGCGTTGGGAGCTGATGAAGCAGTTCGTCAACCGCTACTATCCGCGCTCTGGCGCTCCGACCGCTGAACTCCCGGTGTTGCCGACCGCGCATGAACATGGCGCAGCGTTGGCTGGCGATTGGGAAAGCGCGCGGCGCGCGGATACAAGCCCTCTGCTGGTCGCGTATTTCCTAGGCCAAACGTCGGTGTCGATGTTGCCGAATGGCGATCTCGTGGGTCCGGGTTTGCCGGAAGTGAATGGCCAGCCCAAGCATTGGCGTGAAGTCGAGCCGTGGATTTGGCAAGCCGTCGGTGGTGACGAACGCCTGAGCGCGCGCGTTGGAGAAGGTGGCCACGTCAACGCCATCGCCTTCGAGCCGCTTTCATTCGCGATCCCATCCACGCGTGCGCCGGGCTATCGGGCGAAATCTTTGTTGCTTCCATTGCTGGGCACGGCGCTTGGCGTGCTCGCATTGACGCTCCTGAGTTGGCCGGTTCGCGCCGTTGCCCGTTGGTCGCACAAACAACCGTTCCCGTACGAAGGTGCGCGCGCACAAGCGCATCGCATCGCCGCGGGCGCCGCGTTGCTGGGGATCGCTTATGTCGGCGGTTGGATAGGGTTCGTGCTCTGGCTGATGGAGTCGCTGACGTCCAGCAGCGGCGCCACGGCGCATACGTTACTGACGGTCCTCTATATTGCGGGCATACTGCCGGTGCTTGCCTTTGCAGGCGCCGCATACGCCAACTTCTCGCTTTGGCGCGCGCCTTCGGCGTGGTTCGCGAAGATTTGGGGCGTGCTGGTTCTATTGTCCGTCGCGGTTCTGATCTGGTTCGCGGTGGCGATGAACTTCTTCAGCTTCAACTACAACTACTAGGCCGGCGCGAGTGTCGGTCAGCGAAAACGTGAGCGTCACGCCCGCGCCGAGGCGGAGTGTGTTCGGCCATCCGCCTGGGCTGACGGTTCTTTTCCTGACGCAAACGTGGGCGGAGTTCTCATACTTCGGCCTGCAGGCGATGCTGGTTCTTTATATGACCCAGCAGCTCAACGTGCCGCAGGCGCAATCATCGATCATCTACGGCATTTACACAGGCTGCGCTTTCTTCAGTCCGTTTATCGGCGGCATCATCGCGGACCGGTGGCTGGGTAAAACGACGAGCATCGTCATTGGCGGTATGTTGATGATGTTCGGGCATTTTGCGATGGCGTTCGAAAGCTTGCTGTTTCCGGCGCTCGCGCTGGTAGCTATAGGCAATGGCCTGTTTGTTCCGCCACTCGCCGTGCAAATCAGCGCACTCTATGCAGACGGCGACGCGCGCAGAGACCAAGCGTTCAGCGCATATTACATGGGCATCAATCTCGGCGCTTTCGCCGCGATTTTGTTGTGCCCGCTGTTGGCGCAGCTTTACGGCTGGCACTGGGGCTTTGCGGCTGCCGGGTTTGGCATGGCTCTGGGACTCATCGTCTATCTCAGCTTTCGCAGCTTGTTACCCGCTGAACTGGGCCGCGCGGCGAGGCGCGAGCAGGAGCGCAAGCCACTTTCGCCGGCTGACTGGAAAGCGCTCGCTACGTTGTTCGGCGTCATTGGCGTCGTCATTCTATTTCGCGTCGCCTACGAGCAGAGCGGCAACACGATCATGCTCTGGGTGTCCGATCGCACGGAGCGCACGCTCGGCGGATGGGATATTCCCGCGCCGTGGTTCTCGTCACTTAATCCGCTGCTCATCATCGCGCTCACGCCGTTCTTGATGGCGTTCTGGCGCCGCCGCAAAGAGGCGGGGCGCGACCAGAATTTGTTCCGCCGCATGGCGCTCGGATGCGCGCTGACGAGCCTTGCATGTTTGCTCATGGTTGCGGCCGCCTATCAGTACGACGCGACAGGCGTCGCGGTGAGTTCGCTTTGGGTGATTGGCTACTTTGTGTTGCTCACCGTCGGCGAGCTGCTGGTCATCCCGGTTGGACTCGCGCTTTTTGGCACACTGTCGCCAGTGCAGGTTGCTTCGATGATGATGGGCGCCTGGTACATCGCCAAATTCTTGGGCAGTTTGGCCGCGGGTTTTCTCGGCACGCTGTGGCTTGAGATCCCGACGGAGCTTTTCTTCGGCATTGGCGCAAGCTCGACCTTGCTGGCCGCGATCATTCTTTTCGTGATGGGCCGTCGCGACAGCCAACATGCAACGAGCTGAGGCGGGCGATGGCGGAGCGACAGGCGAAAGCGTCTTGGTTTCAGCGCTATCTGTTGCCGGGGTTCGCGTTCAAAGCGGTCGTGATTGGTGGGGGTTACGCGACTGGGCGTGAACTCGCCGAGTTCTTCCTGCCGCACGGTCCTGTTGGCGGGATCGCTGCGATCTTGCTCGCGATGGCGGTCTGGAGCGGCATCTGCGCGCTGACCTTCGTTTTCGCGCAAGCGACCCAGAGCTACGATTACCGCAGCTTCTTCAAACAATTACTCGGGCCGTTCTGGTTGGGGTTCGAGTTGGCCTATTTGCTCTTCATCATTCTGATCCTCGCCGTCTTCGGCGCGGCCGCGGGCGCGATCGGAGAGGCGCTGTTCGGCTTGCCGAAAATTGTCGGCACACTGGCGCTCGTGATCTCGATCGCCGCCGTGGTTGCGCTCGGCAACCGCGCGGTCGAAGGACTTTTCAAGTGGGTCACCATCTTTCTCTACGGCGTCTATGCCGTTTTCGCGGTGCTGGCGCTCTCAGCGTTCGGCGATCGCGCCGCCGCGAATTTCGCCGCGCCGCCGGCGCCAATGGGCGAGTGGTGGCTCGGTGGGCTCACTTATGCCGGCTACAACATCATCGGTGCGGTCGTCATTTTGCCCGTGGTTCGGCATTTGACGACGCGCAAAGATGCGATTGTTGCGGGTCTGCTGGCTGGGCCGCTCGCGATTTGGCCGGCGCTCGTCTTTTTCATTTGCATGATCGCGTTCTATCCGGCGATCGCAAACGAGACGCTGCCATCCGACTATTTGCTGCGGCGGCTGAACGTGCCGGTGTTCCACATCATCTTCCAGATCATGATCTTCTCGGCGTTGCTCGAGAGCGGCGCGGGCAGTGTGCACGCGTTCAACGAGCGCGTGGCCGGCGCCTATCGTGCGCGACGCGGCAAGGAGCTTTCAGCGCGTAGCCGCCTCGGCATTGCGGTGCTCATTCTGATCGGCGCCGTATTCCTCGCGGACATGCTTGGCCTCGTGACCTTGATCGCACAGGGCTATCGGGTGCTGGCGCTCACGATCCTCATTCTCTTCATCGCGCCTTTGCTCACACTCGGAATCTGGCGGCTTCGGGCGCGTTCGGCGGTTCAAACGACAACCTAGGGGGAATGGATGGCGCGGTATTTCAAAGCGAGTGCTCTGGCGGTGCTCGCGCTCTGCATCTCAAGCGCGGCATGGGCCGACCCACCGGCCAATCTTGCTTCGCGCGTCGAGCAGATTCGCAATCAAGTCGGCGTGCCCGGCATGTCCGTCACTGTCGTGGAGGACGGTCGCGTGACGTTTGCGCAGGGCTTTGGCGTTCGCCGCCTTGGAACAAACGAGCGGGTGGATGCCGACACAATTTTCCAGTTGGGCTCGGTCGGGAAGGCGTTCACTGTGGCAGGGCTCGCCGTGCTCGTCGACCGCGGGCAGCTTTCCTGGGACGATCGCGTCATCGATCACATTCCATACTTTCAGATGTACGATCCATGGGTCACGCGCGAGATGACGGTGCGCGATCTGCTCGTGCACCGGAGCGGGCTTGGGCTTGGCGCCGGCGATCTGATGTTCGTGCCGCGCTCTTCGCGTTCGCGCGAGGATACGGTGCGTGCGCTGCGCCATATCCGCCCGGCGACAAGCTTCCGCAGCGGCTACGCGTACGACAACGTACTCTACGCCGTAGCCGGACAACTCATCGAAGAGGTGAGCGGCAAGACGTGGGAGCGCTTCATGCGCGAAGACGTCCTCGTGCCCGCCGGCATGCGTACGGCGACCTCGGATCGCGTGGAGCGACGTCGCACTCGCAACCGCGCCTGGCCGCACGGGCGCCGCGATGGGCCGATGCAGGGCATGGGCACGCAAGAGATGATGGATGATAGCGGACGCGCGGAGTTCGATCCTGAGCTTGGCGCCAACGCCGCGCCCGCCGGCGGCATAGCAGCGAGCGCCAACGATCTTGGCCACTGGATTGCGATCCAGCTCGCTCATGGCGCGACGCCGGAGGGCGGGCGGCTCTTCAGCGAAGCACAAGCGCGCGAGATGTGGACGCCGCGTATTCACGTGCCGTTCGGCGCAGCGCCCGATCCGGTGGCGGCTTCAACGCCCCAGTTCAACAGTTACGCTTTGGGTTGGATGGAGCGCGACTATCAGGGCCATCGGCTCATCATGCATACCGGCGCGGTGTTCGGCGCCCAATCAATCCTGATCCTTATTCCCGAGCGCAATGTTGGCTTCTCCGTCGCCATCAATAGCGAAGATGGAGAGGCGGCCTTGGGCGTCGCTTACGAATTGCTCGATCACTACCTGGGGCGCCCGTACTACAATTGGGGCGATGCGTGGCAGACATTCGTGCACCAGCGCGATGAGCGTGCGGTCGCCGCGCTTCAGCAGCAGGTGGCGTCGCCTGCGCCATCTCAGCCGTCTTTGCCTCTTGAGCGGTACGCCGGCGCTTATGCCGATGCGTGGTACGGGCCGATCAATGTCGCCCAGCAAGGCGATCACCTGGTAATCGACTTCACGCAGACGCCGGGGATGACGGGCACGCTGACTCACTTTCAGTACGATACGTTCCGCGTGGATTGGCGCGATCGGTTGATCGAGCCGGCGTATGTGACGTTCGCGCTCAATGCCGATGGCGGAATCGATCGGGCGAGTATGCGCGCGGTCTCGCCGCTCGCGGATTTCAGTTTCGATTATCAGGATCTGGATCTTCGTCCGGTCTCACCGCCGACGCACTAACGCCGAGGCGCAAAGAAAAAGCGCGCCGGTTAAACGGCGCGCTTTGTTTTGTCGTGCCCGAGGGTGTGCAGGCGGAACGACGAAGCCGTGTTGTTCCGCCTGCCTAGCCGCCCCCAGCTAGAACCGTGCGCTGACGCTGACGCCGATCGTGCGCGGCCGCAGAACCGAAGCTTCGCCGTTGATGGGGCCGGGCGGCACTGACCCGTAGCCGCCGAAGGTGAGCGGATCGCGCTCGTCGCCGACATTCTTGGCGAAGAGTTCGAGCGCCCAGGCGTCGAAGTCGACGCCGCCGCGCAGGTCGATCACGTCGTAGGCGGGCAGTTCCACTTGCGTGTCACCGATGTCGGCCAGAAGGCCCAGCGAGAAGCCGCTGTAGCGCTCGCCGATATAGCGCCAGGTGCCGCCCACATAGGCGCGTGCATCGCCGAACACCGACCATTCGTAGTCAACATCGACAGAACTCGTCCAAAGCGGAGAGTTCGGCAGCGGGTCGCCGCTGAGGCCGCCGGTCACTTGCGGCGCCGGCAATGGCGGGTCGGTGTTGGCGGTGAGCTCGGCATCCGTGTAAGCGCCGGCCCACAGCACGGTGAAGCCTTGCGATGGACGGAACGTGGCCGTCCATTCGACACCTTGGCTTTGTGCGCTGCCGCCGTTGATGTTGCCGTTCACGATGCCATCACTGGTCAGCAACTGGATGTCCTCCCAGTCGATGCGGAAGACCGCAACGTCGAGGCGGAACATGTCATCGAAGAGATCGGTTTTGACGCCGAGTTCGTAGTTGACCGCCGTGTCCGGGCCGAACGAGGTCGGCAGCGTTCCGAAGGTGCCGAGAACGTTTGGGCCGCCAGGGCGATAGCCGCTCGCGATGCGCGCATAGACCATCGTATTGTCGTTCGGGCGCCAACGCGGCGAGATCGAGTAGGTGACAACGTCGTCTTCGGAGTCTTCCGTGTTCGGCGGCGCGGCAGTGCCGAACTGGTTGACGCTTTGCTCGTTGCTAGCGGCGCGCACGCCTGCGCTGATGTCGAACTGCGGGCTAAAGTAGTAGGTCGCCGAGCCGAAAATGGCGTGCTCTTCGTATTCGGAGTCCAGCCCGATATCGAGACCAGTGAACACGCCCGGCGGTGGGCCGAGGAAGACCTGCTGGAAGAGGCTGCCGCGCTCCTCCGAATAGTAGAGGCCCAACAGCCACTCGAACCGATCCGACGCCGGTGAGGCGAGGCGGAATTCTTGTGTGAACTTATCTTGGCCGAGCACGCTCAAGAGATGTGACGAGATGCCGAAGGCGACCGTCGCATCGAGATATACGTCTTGATCAAGTTCGTTGTAGCTCGATGATGACGTCAGCGTCGCCCAGCCAAGGTCCCAATCGACCGTGCCGTTGAAGATGCGATAGGTGACGTCGTTGCCTTGTGAGAAGAGACGCTCTTGCTCTAGCTCGCCGGCGAGCGGCGCAAGCGGGTCGGGGAGATAGTCGACGCTCGACGGCGCGGCGCTGTCGATTTCCTGCTGCATGGCGCTGATACGGAACGTCAGATTGTCCGTCGCATGCAGCAAGAACTTCACCCGCGCGCCGTTGACATCCACCGAGTTGACGTCACTGGCGCCGCGGGTCGGATCGTCGATGAAGCCGCCTTGCGAGCGGTTCCAGGCGCTGATGCGCACGCCCGCACGATCGCCGAGCGGGATGTTGGCGATGCCGCGCAGGCCGTAGGATTCATCGCCGTCTTCTGTCGTCTCGGCTGTGCCCCGCACTCGGAATTCGAGATCGGCGCCAGGGTCGGCCGTCACAAACTTTATGAGACCGCCGAGTGAGGATGCACCGTAGAGCGTGCCTTGAGGGCCGCGCAGCACTTCGATGCGTGAGATGTCCGAGGGGTCAAGATCGATCGCCAGCACGCCGCCATTGACGAGCGATGTGCTCGAGCCGAACGGCGTTTCGTCGATGTAGGTGCCGATCGTGCTGGCGACGCCTTCAGTGTTGAGGCCCCGCAATGTGACGCGTTGATTGCCCGGCTGGTCGCCGGAGAGGGACATGCCAGGAATGCGGCCCACGAGGTCGCCGAAGTTGTTCGCTTGCGTGCGCTCCAACGTTTGCTCGGTGATCGCTGTCACCGATTGCGGCACGTCGCGCAGCAATTCCTCGCGCTTGTTCGCCGTGACCACGATTTCGTCTGAAGTGTTGGCGTCCTGCGCGTGCGCCGTCATCGGCAACACGGACACAGACGCTGCGAGCGCGAGTGCAAACCGCCCAATCATCGTCTTCTCCCCCTCTACGGAGCTAAGGCCCCGACTTGCACTATCTGACACCACAAATTCCAGTTACGCAATCTATTTGCGGAATGAGGGATTTTTTACTCAACAGCGGTGGTGTTTTCATTCTGTCCCGGTTACCGTGGTGCGCTGGAGGTAGGAAATGGCCGATACGGGCGGGCTGAGCCAGGCGCATCCCGGTGCGGTGGTGAAAGAGGAGCGGCTGCGCCGGGGCTGGACTCTTGCCGACGCCAGCGAGCGCACGGGATTGCCGATTTCCACCTTGTCAAAGGTCGAAAACGACAAGATTTCATTGAGTTACGATAAGTTGGTCAAGCTCAGCGAGGGCCTGGAAATCGATATTTCCCGGCTTTTCGGCGGCGATGACACACCAGTCCAGCGCAGCGTCATTGGGCGCCGCAGCGTTACCCGGCGTCATGAGGGGCGCGCGATTGAGACCCCGAGCTACAATCACCGCTACCTCGCGGCAGACTTGCTCAGCAAAATCTTCATCCCGGTGGTCGCGGATATAAAAATCCGAAGTCTCGAAGAGTTCGGCGAGCTGGTCACCCATTCGGGCGAGGAGTTTGCGTACGTCCTGGAGGGCACGGTCGACCTCTACACCGCGCTCTACGCGCCGGTTCGACTCAACGTGGGCGATTCGATCTACTTCGATAGCGCTATGGGCCATGCCTACATCGCCGCCAGCGAAGGCGTCTGCCGTGTGCTTTCAATCTGCACGGGGCCCGAAGCGCAGCTGCAGCAAGTCGCTGAGCGCAAAAGCGTTCAAACCAAATTTGCACCGCCAACACGCGTGCCGGCTGAGTAGCGCTCGTGCTCGATTTACCGCGACCGTACCTCTTATTTCTTGGCGACACACCAGAGCGCGGCTACGCCAAGACGGCCATCGGTCTACGCGATTGGGCGTCTGATCACTGCATCGGCGAATGCGGTCTGCCGGGTGGGATTACGATCAACCTGCCGCGCTACACGCCCCGTGACGCCAAAGCGGCTGGCGCTCGTTCGTTGGTAATCGGTGTCGCCAATCCGGGCGGTTTCATTCCTGACAGCTGGGTTCCGGTTTTGGTGGAAGCGCTTGAGGCTGGCCTCGATCTGGTCAGCGGCCTTCACGCCAAGCTCAACGAGATACCAGTGCTCGCTGAAGCTGCGACACGTCTGAACCGGCGCCTGATCGATATACGGACGCCACCGGCAAACATTCCGGTGGGGAACGGCAAGAAGCGCACCGGCAAGCGGTTACTAACCGTCGGCGCCGATTGTGCGCTTGGAAAGAAGTACACGGCGCTGGCGCTCGCACGGGCGTTCATGCAGCGTGGCGTTGACGCCGATTTCCGCGCTACGGGTCAGACCGGAATTATGATCGCCGGCAGCGGCATGCCGATCGACGCTGTGGTGTCCGATTTTGTTGCGGGCGCTGCGGAGATGTTGAGCCCGGATAGCAAGCCGGATCATTGGGATGTCGTCGAAGGGCAGGGTTCGCTTTTCCATCCGGCTTACGCGGGCGTGTCGCTCGGCCTCCTACACGGAAGCCAGCCGGATGTGATCGTCGTGTGCCATGATGCGGCGCGAACGCATGTGCTTGGCTATCCGTCGTACAAGCTACCCACCATCCCAGAGCTGATCGATCTCGCGCTGACGCTTGGGGCGCGGGTCAACCCCAACATTCGCTGCGCCGGCGTCAGTCTGAACACGTCCACTCTCGGCGCTGAGGAAGCGGCGGATCTGCTGGCGCGCGAACGCGATGCTCTGCAGATGCCCGTCGCCGATCCCATCCGTGGCGGCGGCGCTTTTGAAGAGTTAGTCGATGTTTGCCTGGGACAGACGCGCTAGACGCGGTGAGCGCATGAGGGTTTTGGCATTTGCCGCAATTGCTGTTGCCTGCGCGTCGTCGGCGTGGGCGCAGACACCTGCGTCCACGCCGCGAGAAGAACACGGCAGAACAGACCGCATTTCTGCGGAGTTGATTTGAAATGTGGAGCGCTTAGGCGTCGCTATCAACAGCGCCGTGCGCTAGCTAAGTGTCGAGGTCGAGGATGCGCTCGCTATCGCCGAAGGCATCGATGTTTGACAATCATATTCGCTAAGCAGTGGCCGGTGTTCCCGACTAACTAGATCGGCGTTGCTCTTCAAATGGCGCATCGCGCGCGCGGGTCAATGTTTCCATCAGCTCCGTGAGCGGCATCGGCTTGCCGATCAAATAGCCTTGGGCGACATCACAGCCCATGCTTGCCAGCAATCTGAGAACTGGCGCGGTTTCGACGCCTTCGGCCGTGATTTTCATGCCGAGGCTATGGGCCAAGTCCACCGTGGATTTGACCAGTAGCGCTTCGCGTGAATTTTCGCCAAGCGCCTGGATGAATGACTTGTCGAGCTTGAGCTCGTGCGCGCGAATGCGCTTCAGATAGGAGAGCGAGGAGAATCCCGCGCCGTAATCGTCGATCGAGATCTGAACGCCGGCGTCGTTGTAGCGGTCGATGCTGCGCAGCGCCGCTTCGGGCTCCGTCATCGCCGCGGTCTCCGTGATCTCCAAGCACAGGGCGGCGCCGGTGTCTTCAATCAGCGAAATCGCCAGATCGGTGAACGCGTCATCGCCAATGAGACGTCCGGAGAGATTGACGGACACGAGCAGGTCCATACCCGCTTCACGCAAGCACTGTTGGTCACTGATCGCTTGGATCAAGGTCCATTCCGTAAGCTCGGCAATGTGGCCAGTCTCCTCGGCCATCGAGACGAAGAAGTCTGGAGATATCCTGCCGCGTGTCGGGTGGTTCCAGCGCACCAGTGCTTCGACGCCGGTGACCCTTTGGGTGCGCAGATCGTATTTGGGCTGGTAGTGCAGTGTGAGATGACCGCGATTGATGCCGTCGACCATCTCGCTCATCAAAGAGAGGTTCTGCGCTGGATCGCCGTACGCGACGGCATCGAAGAGAGCGAGATCGCGGTTGCTCCGGCGCGCTTGCTCGGCGGCAATCAGAGCTTGATCGAGGACGGCGCGGCCTTGGCTTGCTTGAATCGGCGCAAGGCCGCCATTGAGCGAGATGTCGATTTGGACGCCGCCAACGCTCAATGGGCCTTCAAGCGCTTCGCGCAGATCAGCAGATAAGGCGAACGCTTCGGCCTCGTCTTGCTCAGTCAGAAGGATGGCGAGAGAATCCGCCGCTAGGCGAGCAAACGATGAGCCGGGATGTTCTGCGCGTAGTTTTTCACCAAGGGCCTGCATAAGCCCGACGGCCAGGGCGAAACCGATGGCGTCGCGAATTTCTCGGTAGCGGACGATGGTGAGCACCAGAACGTAACCGCCTTGTACCGCTCCAACGTTGGCTTCGAGGGCGCGGCGGTTGGGTAGGCCCGTATCGGAATCGTGCAGGGCCATTTCGGTGATGCGCTGTTCGCGGCTGGCGATCTCTCCGGACATCACATTGAAGGATTGGGCGAGGCGGCCGATTTCGTCGCTGGTCTCGACCGTGACGTCTAGTCGTTCTCCGCGTTCCAGCGCGTGTGCGGCGACATCGAGTGCGGCAATCGGGCGAGTGATGCCGCGCGCCAGCGCCCAGCTGCCGGCGACAATGAGCGCCATGCCGATGAGGCCGATGACAACGATGGTGGCGAGCAGGGGTTGAAACGCGGCCATGGCCAAGGCGAGCGGATAGCGCAGAAGCAGCACTGATGCGCCTTCACCGCCGAAATTGTTGAGTGGCTTGACCAATGCGATCGCTTCGACATTGCCGACGCGAACGCGTTGTGGGGCATGGCTGTCGGCGCGCTGGAGGATGCCGGCGACAGCGCCGATGTCGCGTTCTGACAATGTTGCGTCGCTTGTGCGCCAGTTCGCGTCGTTCGCGCGGGTAAAGACGCTGGCCTCAAGCGGAATCGGCGCGAGCGCCTCAAGTGAAGCCAGATGTGCTGGATTAAGTTCGGAAGCGAACACAACCCAGCCAATGAGATCGGGGGCGCGGATAGGTGCGGAGACCGCTTGGAAGGGGCGCCCGCCGATCATCAGTACGCCGGCAGCGTTCTCCTCTGCGTCGAGCGCGCTCCAGATGACGTCGCCTTCGGCGGTGTCGGCATCGTCGAGACCGATGAAGCGACCGTCGATGCTCATTATGAACGCGCGGTCGATCTGGAGTCGCTCTCTGAGATTGTCGAGCGCGGAATCGATGGTCGGCTCGTCCATGCTGGCGACAGCGTCCCTAAAGCCGAAGTCGCGCGAGAGAATGCCAGCGCTGTCCCGGAGCTGCTGTTCACGCATTGCCCATACGCGATCGAACACGGCGCCATTGGCGCTGAGTTCGCGCCGCACGGTGCGCGACGCATTGTCGGAGATCGCCGCGTAAACCGAGAGCGCCACCGCAAAAAGGGCAAGCGCAAATAGGCCCGTGTAGAGGACCGTCAGTTTGGTGCTTAGGCGTTTGAAGATGCGATCAATGCGCATGGCCGCCCGGCCGCAATTGAACGCTGAACGCCTCTTGAGCAGCGCCAGAGGAGGGCAGTGTGACGGTGCGTGTCATCGCGCCGCCGCGCGCGCGCAGGTTGGGGTGCCAGACGCGTAGCGTCCCGACGCCCGACGCGCCTGGGATCACGACCGATCCACTGGCTGTCGTGCGGCCAACGTACGGGGTATCGACGATCACGATATAAGCCTGCATCTGGTCGTGGATGTTGCATCCCACCGCGGCGATGCCAGTCTGGGTAAAGCGGTGAGCGCGCGATTCATCGCGTCCGAACAGTTCGAGTTCGAAGCGGTTGCCTTCCGAGAACGAGTAGACGTGGTGGCGCACGCGATCGAGATTGGGAAAGCGAACTGTGGCGCCCACAGGCACGATCAGAATGTACGGATCGAATTGCAGGTTCTGCTGTGCGACTTGATAGGGCCAGCTGAAGCTGAATGGCGCAGAAACTCCGGCCGTCGGTGTAAAGGTCACCACGGCATTCTGAACCGCCGCGCCACTGGCGTCGCTCACCCAGACCGTTAGGTCCGCGGAGAGGGCGTTGCCGGCAAACAACGTTGCGGCGAGGACCGTAAGCAGAGTGCGCATTGGGTCACGCTAGTGGGGAGGCTTTAAGGTCGCGTTTAACTTCGGATTTCTCGGAGCTGCGTAAACGCGCTGTTAAGCGAGCAAACGCAGTTTCCGAAAGATGAACAGAGTCCTGATCGCTGCGCCGGTTTCGCTGTTGGCGCTTTCGGTCTGCGCCAACGCAGATGCGCGTGACATGGTTTGGGGCGGCAAGCTGCCGCTCACGCGGGGCGTCACCAGCATCGAAGGCGCAACCGGCGCCGGCCTTTCAACCTGGGCGTTGATTGGCGGCAATGAGACCGAAGACGGGATCGGCGGATCGGTGTTCTATACCGCGATCCCGTTGGCCGACTTTGATTTCAGGGCGTATGGCGGGCTCATCGGCATTCAAGATCGTCTTGAGTTTTCATACGCGCACCAGGAGTTCGACACTGGCTCCACAGGCGGTCTGCTTGGACTCGGCGACGGCTTCACGTTCCAGCAAGACATTTTTGGCGCGAAGCTGCGCCTCTTCGGCGACGCACTCTATGGTCAAGACAGCTGGTTGCCACAGGTTGCGGTGGGCGTTCAGTACAAGCAAACCGAACACGACGTGCTCATCGCCGCTTTGGGCGGGGAAGATGATGAAGGGCTGGATGTATATGTGTCTGCGACCAAGATCCTGCTCGATCGATCGCTGGTGCTGAGCGCGACGTTGCGCGCAACAAAGGCCAATCAGTTCGGCCTGTTAGGGTTCGGCGGCGATCGGGAAGGCGACTATACCGCCCAGATCGAAGTCTCAGGCGCGATTATGCTGACGGATCGAGTTTTGGTTGGCGCCGAGTTCAGGACGCGTCCCGACAATTTGGGTTTCGCTCCCGAAGACGACGCTTACGATGTCTTCGCCGCCTATGCGATCACGGACAATCTCACTCTGGTCGCGGGCTATGTCGACCTTGGCTCCATCGCCACTTTCGACAATCAAGACGGCGCATACCTGTCGCTGCAGATCGGATTCTAATCATGCGCGCTTTGATCGTACTCGCAGCGATGGCCGTCTGCGCGTCGAACAACACCGCCTCGGCGCAGCAAGAAGAGCCCGTCGCGCCTTATGTGCAGTCTGACTCGAATGCGGGAGCGACGCCGATTACCGATCCGGCGGTGTTGAACGCATTTCATGGTCGCGAAGGTATTCAGCGCATCGCCAATCGCACCATCGACCTTGCGTTGGCCGATCCTCAAATCGGACCGATCTTCCAGCCGTTCGATATGGTGCGGCTGCGCCGGACGCTAAACGAACATTTCTGCTATCTCTTAGGCGGGGGGTGCGCTTACACCGGCCGCGATATGGCGACATCTCACGCCGGAATGGGCGTGCAGACGCGGGACTTCAATCTCCTCGTTCGGCACCTCCGCACGGCGATGGAAGAAGAGGGCGTGCCGTTCGCGATGCAGAACCGCCTTCTGGCGCTGCTTGCACCCATGCATCGCAACGTGGTCGGCCAGTAGTTCTGCGACAAAACAGAATTCTCCCGCTTTGGGTTGTCCTATGCGGGACCTTAGCTTCCGCGATCGAGCGGCGCTGCCAGAAAGAGTTTTGCTGGAAGGCGATCGGTCCATTCTAGTGTACGGGCCACAGTGTGCGCTGCGACCGCCCGCTCGGTGGTCCGAAGAGCGCTTGATACCAGACGGCGCCGCATCAGCGCGTGGCGGCCTCGGTCCAACTTTCCTACGGACTCTCTGTCCGCCAGCATGCTCTAGCCTGATCCAAGCTGTTGAGGGCCGGCGTTTTTCAACGCCGCCGGCTTAAAAAATCCTCTCGAAACTTTAGCGAGCCGCGATCAGGCGACGATCTGCGAGGCTTGGCTCAACGTGGCGAAGGCCATCGGGGCGAAGACGGCGCAGGCGGCGATCAGGGCGTAAAACTTGGTCATTTGCGTTGCTCCTCGGCGTCGAAGCGTCGTCGCTTCGATGAGGACAACCTACCTGCCGGCCAGCTTTGCGGCCGTGACTGAGGGCACAATATTGTACTTTACAAACCCAGGCCCAATCGCTAGATTCAGGGCATGGCGAAATCAGTTCTCTCAGCCCCGCACTTTCATGATGAAGCGGCGGCGTTTGCTTACCTAGAAGCGAAGCTGTGGCCGCAAGGCCCGGTCTGCCCAAAGTGCGGCGGCGAAGGCTACGCCCTCAAAGGCGTGCTCGGTAAGGCGACCTACAACAAGGACGGCAGCGTGAAGAAGGCCGCGCAAGAGCGCCTTGGCCTCAAGAAGTGCCGCGCCTGCCGCGCTCAATTCACGGTGCGTATTGGGACGATCTTTGAAGAGAGCCGCGCGCCGCTTCATCTGTGGCTCCAAGCGATCGCGCTCATGGCCGCGTCGAAGAAAGGCATCAGCGCCAACCAGCTTCATCGCGTGCTCGGCGTCCAACTCAAAACCGCTTGGTTCATGGCGCACCGCATCCGCATGGCGATGGCGCCGAAAGCTGGCTCACTTCCCCCGATGGGCGGCGCTGGCAAGGTCGTGGAAGTCGATGAAACCTACCATGGCAAAGTCGAGAACCCGGCGGACATGCGCGCCGATGGCAAGCCCTTCAAGAAGCGCGGAGCTGGCACTGGCGGCAGCCTTCGCAATCGCCGTGCAATCGTCGCTCTGATCGAACGTGGCGGCAGCGCGCGCACCTTCCACGTTGCAGAGGCCAACATGGCGACGGTCGGGCGCATCCTCCGCGAGAACGTCGATCCGCGCTCGAAGCTGCACACGGACGGCCACACCATGTATCGCCCGCTCGGCAAGCAGTTTGCCGAACACAAGTTCGTCGATCACTCAAAGGACGAATACGTGCGCTACGAAGAAAGCGGCGTCGTTCACAACAACAGCGCGGAGAGCTACTTCTCAGTCTTCAAGCGCGGCATGAAGGGCGTCTATCAACACTGCCGCGAAAAGCATCTGCACCGCTACCTCGCGGAGTTCGACTATCGCCACAACACGCGCACCGCCCTCGGCGTTGACGATCAGCGGCGCGCGGAGAAGCTGATTACGCAGGTCGTTGGTAAGCGCCTCACTTATCGAACAACTGACGGGCAAGCAGCCGACTAAGATACAATTCGAGCGCTGGCTGAATCAGCATCGCGGTGCGCTCCATCGCATTCGGTTGAAGGCGTGGCGCTCGCGCGGGCATTCTCTGCAAAGTCTAGCGAGCGAGGAAAAGCGGCGCCGGGATCGGCGCGCTGCGAACCAGCGCGACTTGTTCGACAGCGATTATTAGGCGCACAACACCGCAATGCAGGGAGAGGCCGGGTTATGGGCGATGACTTGACGATCTGGCGCGCGATTGTTGCGACGGACGAAGACCGAGGGAAATTGTTCAAATGCGACGTGATAGAGCACGAAGGCGATAAATGGCTCGTGCCGTACTGGTTGCACAGCAGTACCGAAGAATGGTCAATGCCAGCGCGAATAGTTCGCCTATCTGCGTTTCGCCATCAATGGCACCCTGGCGGCAAGGTGAGCGATGCGACTGTAAACGAACCAGTTCCCAAGTCGCTTCTTGATCATACGGTCGAACTGACAGCAGCAGACGCTGACCGAGCACAAAATCTGCCGGATATAAAGCGCACTGTCCGTCGGCGATTGAACTAGTCACGGCCCTAAGTTTCGGGACCGCGTACATCGTGCGGGGTTGCTAGCGAACTCTTCCAGCGCCGGCCCGCTCAGCTTCGCACCGCCGCCGTTCAATTTCTAGTTCGTCGGGCGCCAGCCGCACATCAGAGTTGGGGCAATTGTCCGGCTCGCTAGGCCCGATGGTGGCGCCTACCAAGAACCGGAAACCAGTAGCGATATGCGGCGCGGCAAGCCCAACCAACGCCATGACAATGCCCGCCGCCAGCAATCGCGAGATTGCCGCGTCGCGCTCAGCGATGATCTGCTCTTTTGACTGCTGCATTGGCTCTGTGCTGGCGCGATTCATTGCACGAAGCCGCGAACGGGAATAGAGCGCGCTTGATGCCGGCCAAGAAACCCCCAGCCAAGGGCGAGAAGCCTCAGAAAGAACGCTTCATTGAAGCGGCGAAGAGCGCTGGCGTTGACGGTGATGCGTTTGAGAGGGCTATGAAGGATCTTGCCCCGCCGCGATCTCCGAAGAAATCTCGTCCATAAGCTTCTGCACCATTTGCGCGTGGCGTTCGATGTTGATGTGGCGGAAAACATACGCCTGCTTGGACATCAGCGCTTCCATATCTTTCCGTCTCTTGTCGCCTGCCAGTTCGCGACGGCGATCCTGATAGAATTGCCACGCGAGTAAATCGGCCGCTTGGATCGGCGCGCCAGCCTCCTTCGCGACGAAGGTGTGTGAGAGGTATCGATATTCGGCCCTCATGTTTGGGGACTCAAACAGTGAGTTCATAAGGCGATTGGCTGCCGATTGGCTGCGGTGTCCCGCCTCAAAGAAGTAAGCGGCCTTTCCCTTGTACTCAGCGTCACGCATGAACTGGCGCACGCCCATCAAGCAATTCCAGACAGCGAACTCATAGGCGCGCGCATTACCAATGTATGGCCCCTCGGGGACCTTCTCGTTGAACTCGTGCTCTGAGATCGTGGCGGCAACACCGAAGCCCGAATAGTGCGTCGCCATTCGGATCGCCTCTCTCGCGATCTTGTCGCGAGTTTCTCTCCCGATATTGGCGAACACGCCTTTGCCGTGCGCGCAGTCTGACATGCGAAAATAAGGCAGCTTGTACCGCCGGAGCATGTTGCCCCACTCGCCGGTGATCCCGCGCACGCCTGCTTTGGTGAAAACGTAGCCCGCGACACACAGCAGCCCGTCCGGGCCGTAGCTCTCGTCAAAGTAGGCCTGAATGACAGTCACTAGGTCATCCCGTCCCGGCGCAACGGCGTCGAGGACGTCCACAAAATCATTTTGGGGCAATCATTGTGACCTCGGTTGAGGATATTGCCCTTGACCCAGGCATAGCGCCTGGGTTTGTAAGGTGCAATATCGTGACTGAGGGCACAACGGGAGCAAGCTCCGACGCAAAGATATTCACGCACGCGTGAGGGAATGTTGACAATGCCCGAGTTCAATGGTTCCGTGGGGTAGAACGACGGCGATAAGAGCCGCGTCCAGGGGAGGAATACGGGGATGAGAGCAGTGCTCTTCGCGTCGGCATGCGCCGTCGCTCAGCTGACGCTTGCCTTGCCGGCTTATGCGCAGTCCGCCACCGATCAGTCAGCCGCCGATACGCACGACGATGAAATTGTCGTCACCGCAGAACGGCGCGCCACCAGCCTGCAGCGCACGCCGATCGCTGCAACGGTGCTCACCGGCGATGATCTCGCCAATGCTGGCGTCACCAGCGTCGATCAGCTTCAGTTCATTTCTCCCGGCGCCACGGTCAACAATTTCGGCCAGGGCAACGATTTCAACATCCGCGGCATCGGCAAGGCCGAGCACAACACGAGCACCACGACGGGCGTCATCACGTATCGCGATGGCGTTGCGACGTTTCCGGGTTATCTGCAAGCCGAGCCGTATTACGACATAGCGCGCGTCGAAATTCTGCGCGGTCCGTAAGGCACTTTCGTCGGCCAGAACGCAACCGGCGGCGCTGTGTTCGTCACGTCGAACAACCCGGTGATCGGCGGCGGCGTCCACGGTTATGTCATGGGCTCGGCGGGGAACTACAATTATGTCGGCCTGCAAGGTGCGGTGAACATGCCGATCAGCGACACGCTGGCGGCGCGCTTCGCCTTCAATACCGACCATCGCGACAGCTTCTATGACATCAGCGGCCCTTACACGGGCGATGAAGGCGTGCACACGTTCAGCGGCCGCTTCTCGCTTCTGTGGGAACCGACATCCGATCTCTCCGTGCTCTGGAAGACGGACCTCAACTATCTCGATCTAAGCGCATATCCGGCCGATCCGGTGCTCGCGACCAACGACGAATTCGACATCACCGCCAACGCAGAGCTTGCGGCGCTCGATCGCTTCGCGCGCACCGTGCTCGAGGTGAATTACGAGTTCGATGGCGGCACGACGCTGCGCTCGGTCACCGGCTATCAGCAGGGCAGCACGCTCTATCGCGGTGATCTTGATGGCACGAGCGCCGGAAACTGGACCTTCCGAGATTACGTGACCGAGGACATCTTCAGCCAAGAGTTCAATTTGATCTCGCCCGACACTGGGCGTCTCTCCTGGATCCTCGGCGTCTATTATCAGACCGATGAATACGAATTCCCGCCTGGGCAATATCTTGTCGGCGTGCCCGCAGGCAGCGTCTTCACCGAGTATCGCTTCGACGGTACGACGCCGAAGGAGACGACGGCGGTGTTCGGACAGGTTTCGCTTGCCCTCACCGACAGTCTCGAACTGCAGATCGGCGCGCGCTACGCGCAAGCCTCGGCGGAGCACGACTTACGCTTCAGCCAATACGGCCTGCCGCTGACCCAACAACAATCGGTTGATTGGGACAACACCTCCGGCAAAGTCTCGCTCAACTGGACCGTGGACGATCACAACTTCCTCTATGGTTTCGTCGCCACCGGCTTCCGCCCGGGCGGACTCAACATCTCCGTTGGCCTCGGCTTGCCCGATCCGTTCGATGAGGAGTTGGTGACTAGCTACGAACTCGGCTGGAAGTCGGGCTGGTTCGATGGCCAATTGCGCACGCAATTGAGCGCCTTCTACAACGACTACGAGAACTTTCAGGTCATCATTGGCTATCCGACGTTCCCAACGTTCGGGTTCGAACTCAATACGCCCAATCCCAGCACGATCTACGGCGTTGAGGCGCAAGCGGAAGCCATCTTCGGCGACTTCTCGCTCGATGCCGGCATGGCGATCATGGAGAGTGAGATCGGCCGCTTCTATGCGACCGACCCGCGCTCCGCCAGCTTCACGCCGTGCAATCCCGAAACCGGCCCTGCGAGCGCCTCGTGCATCGATCTCACCGGGCATGAACAAACCTACGCGCCCGAGTTCACGTTCAATGTCGGCGCGCAATACACTTTCCATCTGCCGGGCGGCGACACGCTGACGCCGCGATTGAACTACGGCCACGTGTCCGAGCAATGGGCGACGCTCTTCCAAAACGAAGCGCGCGGCGATCGGGTCGAAGAGCGCAACATCGTGAACGCACAACTGGCGTGGACGCACGGCGGGTTCATCACCACGCTCTGGGCCACGAACCTGACCGACCAGCACTATATGGGCGCGCTGAACTCGGGCTTGCGTTTCGCCGGACCGCCGCGCCAGTTTGGCGTGCGTCTGTTCAGAGCGTTCTGAGGACTGAACTCTGATGGCCGCGGTGTTTTAAGCCGCGGCCATCAAGACGTCATTCGACTACGAAAGCACCGATCTTCATGGCGCCGACCGACAGCTCGACACTTGCCGCTTCACCCGGCGCCACCGCACGGCCAGGCGCCTACGCTTGGTTCGCGCTCGCCATTCTTTGTCTCGTTTACGTGCTCAACTTTCTCGATCGGCAATTGCTGTCGATCCTCGCTAAACCAATTCAGGATGACCTCGGCGTCACCGACGGCCAGTTGGGCCTCATTGGCGGACTCTATTTCGCGGCGTTCTACTGCATCCTCGCCATTCCAGTGGGATGGTTGGCCGATCGAACCAACCGCGTGCGCGTGCTTGCATTTGCCTGCGGCCTTTGGAGCCTCGCCACAGCGGCATGCGGATTGGCGAACACTTATCCGCAACTGGCCGCGGCGCGCATGGCGGTCGGCGTCGGCGAAGCGGGCGGCGTGCCGCCTTCTTACGCGATCATCTCCGACTATTTTCCGACCGGTTCCCGCGGCACGGCGCTCAGCCTTTTCAATCTCGGGCCACCTATCGGCCAAGCGCTGGGCATTGCGTTCGGAGCATCGGTCGCCGCCGCCTTTTCGTGGCGGTCAGCGTTCATCGCGATCGGCATCGTCGGATTATTTGTTGCGCTGATCGTCTGGATTTTTGTGCGTGAGCCCAAGCGCGGCGGGCTGGATGCGGCGCACGATGCGCCATCAACGGCAAAAAGCGCCGCTGCCGGATTTTGGCCAACGTGCAAGATGTTCTTCACGCACCCGGTCTTGCTGCGGGTCTCACTCGCATGCGCGGCGACGCAGATCGTCACCTACGGGGTGCTCAACTTCACCACGCTCTTTTTGATGCGTGAGAAGGGCATGACGCTGGAAGATGTCGCGCTCTACTACGCCTTGCTGATCGGAATTTTCCTAAGCGCCGGCATGTACATATCTGGGCGCTTGATCGATGCGTTCACGAAGAAGTCCAAGGTGGCGTTCGCCTGGATACCTGCGATCGGCCTCATTCTCGCGTTGCCGTTGTTCATCGCCTTTGTGTGGGCGCCAACCTGGCCGATGGCGCTGGCCTTCTTGGCGCTGCCGACCGCGCTGAACTATTTCTTCCTGTCGCCGTCTGTGACGCTGGTTCAAGAAGAGGTGCGTCCCGATCAGCGCGTGCTTTCCGGCGCGCTGTTGCTGTTGGTGATGAACCTGGTCGGTCTCGGTTTCGGTCCGACGTTCGTGGGTTTCGTCAGCGACTACTTCAAACCGACCCACCCGGAAAATTCGCTGCAATTGGCCTTCTACGGCCTCGTGCCGTTCTACGTGCTGGCAGTTGTGCTCTTTGTTTGGCTCGCCCGCGCGCTAAAGCGCGAAGGGCAGCGTGGAGGCGTGGCGTGAAGCGTTTCATTCAAACACTGGCAGCTGCGATGGCGCTTTGTCTGGCGGCGCCCGCGTCGGCGCAGGACGCGCCGGTCATCAACGCTCCGGCAGGCAGCGTGCGCGGAGAAATGTCCGGTGATGTCGCCGTTTATCGTGGCATTCCCTATGCGCGACCGCCTGTAAGCGAATTGCGTTGGCGTCCGCCGTTGCAGTTGCCACGCTGGCGCGGCGTGCGCGATGCCACGCAATTTGGCGCCGCCTGCGTACAGCCGCCGTCTTCGGAGACCAGCATCTATTACAGCACGTTTCCAGCGATGAGCGAGGACTGCTTATTTCTCAACGTCTGGGCGCCGGCGCACGCGCAGAACGCACCGGTCTTGGTCTGGATTCACGGCGGCTCGCTGGTCAGCGGCGCGGGCAGTTCCGCATATTATGATGGTGCGCAGCTCGCCGAACGCGGGATCATGGTCGTGTCGATCAACTACCGTCTGGGTGCGCTGGGTTATCTCGCGCATCCGGCGCTGAGCGCTGAATCGCGCCGCAACATCTCTGGCAATTACGGCCTCATGGATCAGATCGAGGCGTTGCGCTGGATTCATCGCAATATCGCGGCCTTCGGCGGCAATCCGCAAAACGTCACCATCTCGGGTGAATCGGCCGGTGCGCTCAGCGTCATGTATCTGATGGCGGCGCCGGACGCGCGCGGGCTCTTCCAGCGCGCCATCGCGCAGAGCGCGTACATGATTTCCATGCCCGAGCTTCGCAACAGCACTTTCGCTGACATGCCGGCTGCGGAGGCGGTTGGCGTGTGGTTGGCGGGCCAGCTTGGCGCGACCGATCTCGCGGGCCTGCGTTCAATGAGCGCCGAGGCCATCACGATGGGCGCGGCGCGCAGCGGCTATTTTCCGCTCGGCAATATCGATGGGCGCACGTTGCGCCGGCAGCTGACGGATGTCTTCGACCGCGGCGAGCAAGCGCCTGTGCCGATCCTTGCTGGTTTCAACGATGGCGAGATCAGGTCTTTGCGCTTTCTGTTGCCGCCACCGCCTGCGGATGGCGACGCATACACGCGCGAGATTCGTACGCGCTATGGCGATCTCGCGGACGCGTTCCTCGCGCGCTACCCCGCCGACAACATTCCCGAGAGCATGTTGGCGACCACGCGCGACGCCATGTACGGCTGGACGGCGGAACGTCTAGCGGCAAAGCAGACGGCGCTCGGCGCACCCTCGTTCCTCTACTATTTCAACCACGGCTACCCGGCTGCGGATGAAGCTGGTCTGCACGCATTCCACGCGGCTGAAATTCCGTACGTGTTCGGGACCACGACGTCGACGCCGCCGCGTTGGCCGGCCGTGCCGCAGACGCCGAGTGAGCTCCGCTTGTCAGACGCGATGCTGAATTATTGGGCGAGCTTTGCGCGCGACGGCGTCCCGCGCGCCGATGGCGAGGAAGATTGGCGTCCTTATGATCAAGCGCGCACCTATATGGCGTTTGAAGATGTGCCGCACGTGCACCAAGGGCCGCCGAACGGGTACGAAATTCACGAAGCCGTTGTCTGTCGTCGGCGCGCGCACGGTGGGATGTCGTGGAATTGGAACGTCGGTGTGATTTCGCCACCGCTACCAGCAGAGGCGTCGCCGTGCCAATAATCGACGGTGACATGCAGTCGTTTGCGTTGACGCTGGAGAAATTCCTCGAACACGCAGCCAAGTGGCATCCTCGGGCGGAGGTGGTCACCGCGCGCGATGGGGCGGTCTGCGCACGCGTGGGCTACGCCGATTTGCGGGAGCGTAGCCGCGGAGTCTCGGCGTTCCTGTGCGCACACGGCGTGAAGCTTGGCGATCGCGTGGCGACATTGGCTTGGAATAGCCAGGCGCATATTGAAGCGTGGTACGCAATCATGGGCATGGGCGCGGTGTGCAACACACTGAACCCACGCCTCACGGCCGCGCAATTGGCGGCGATGGCGCAAAAATCCGAAGCCCGAGTCCTGATCGTGAGCGCTGACCTCGCGCCGCTTGCTCGTCAGCTGGCGCAAGTTAGCGGCACGGTCGAGCATATGCTCGTCATCGATGGCGCAGCGCCATCGGACATGCGTGCACTCGAACCCGCGAATTCAGAAGGCGTAGAGTGGGGCGCCTTTGAGGAGACGCGCCCCGCGGGCCTGTGCTTCACCTCGGGCACGACAGGCGCCCCGAAAGGTGTAACTTACACGCATCGTTCGAATTACTTGCACACGCTGCGGCTCCTACAGGCGGACGTCCTGGGCCTGACCGCTAATGACAGCATCCTCGTTGCAGTGCCGATGTTTCATGCGAATGCATGGGGGCTGCCCTTTGCCGGGCCCGCGGTGGGCGCGAAGCTGGTTCTACCCGGCCGCACACTTGATGGCGCAAGTCTCGCTGCGCTGATCAATGCGGAGAACGTCACCATCGCTGCCGCAGTCGCCACTGTTTGGCTCGGCCTTGTCGAACATTTGGAAGCGCACGGCGGCGATGTGCCTTCGCTTCAGCGCGTGATCGTCGGCGGCGCGCCGCTGCCGCCGGCGCTGATGGAACGCATCGAGAAGCGCTTGGGCGCGAGTGTGCAAACAAGTTGGGGGATGACCGAATTGTCGCCCGGCGGCACCTTTGCGCCGCCACACGATCCAAAGCGCGCCGCGGCTATTTCGGGGCGCCCCGCAGTCGGCGTCGATCTGATGGTCGCGGACGCGGCAGGCAAGCCACTAGCCCACCAGCGCAACGCCGAGGGACATTTGTTTGTCCGCGGCAGCTCCGTGGTGGAACGCTACTTCGGGGAAGCATCCCCCGCCACGAACGCCGACGGCTGGTTCGCGACAGGCGATCTCGCGAAGATCGACGACGGTGGAAATCTGACGATCACCGGCCGCGCCAAGGATCTGATCAAATCGGGCGGGGAGTGGATCAATCCGGTTGAAATCGAGACAGCCGTCAGCACTTTGCCGGAGGTGTCTCTGGCGGCCGTGATCGGGCGCCAACATCCAAAGTGGGGCGAGCGACCGATCCTACTGGTTCAGACGCGCGAGGGAGATGTCATCAGCGACGAAGCCCTGCTGGCGCCGTTGCGCAAATCGATGGCGCCGTGGTGGATTCCCGACGCGGTCATTCGCATTCCCAACATGCCGCTGGCGGCGACGGGTAAAATCGACAAGATTCGTTTGAGAGCAGAGTATGGCAGTTAGTCCCAAGGCGACGGGCAATAAAGCGAAAGCGAAGCCGAAGCAGCAGCCGCACCCCAAGGCGCGCGTCGAAGACTCGCGGCCGCGCGCGCGTCGAACCAAGGTGCAACAGCGCGCCGACAAGATGGAGCAGATCCTCGACGCCGCCGAGCTCCTCTTCTCAAAGCACGGCCTGCACGGCGTAACCCTGAAGGACGTCGCTCAGGAAATTGGCGTCCACCACACACTGCTGAACTACTATTTCAACGACAAGAAGACTCTGTTCGACGCCGTTTTCGCGCGGCGCGCGCCGGTGACGACAGAGCTTCGGATGGCCGCCCTCGATCACTACGAGCAGAAGTGCAAAGGCAAGCCCACCGTCGAAGGCGCGCTCCACATTTTCCTCGACACCGATTTGGATCTCTATTTCCAAAACGGCGAGGGGTTGAAGAATTACGGCGTGCTGGCAGCGCTCGCGTCCAACACGCCCGAGGGCGCAGCTTTGATGGACAAACACTTCGATCCGGTCGTGTTACGCCTGATCAGCATTCTGAAAAAGGCGCTGCCAGATTGCTCGGAGGAAGACATCTTCTGGGGCTATCACTTCGTGACCGGCGCTCTGATGTTGACGCTCGCGCGCACAGGCCGGATCGACACGTTGTCCGGCGGGCGTTGCCGATCAGACGATCATGAGGCTGTAAAATCGCGCATGGCGCAATTCATGGCGGCAGGCTTCCGCGAACTCGCGCGCAAATAGCGCCAAGGGGACAGCGATATGAATATGAGGCGTTACGCACTCGTCGCGCTCGTAATGGCGCACGTCCTTCTCGCTGGATGTTCGAGCACATCGCTCGTCTCTGACGACGCGCCCGTTGTTCGCACTCAGGCCGGCCTCGTCGAGGGCGTGCGCGAGGCGGATGCCAACGTGTTTCGAGCCATTCCATATGCGCGGCCGCCGGTGGGGGAGTTGCGCTGGCGCCCGCCTGCACCGGTCGCGCAATGGAACGGCGTACGCATGGCGCGAGAGTCTGGCATTGCCTGCATGCAGCCGGCGATGGCGGCCGGCCCGTACAATCGTGGCCAGCAGCTTATGAGTGAGGATTGCCTCACGCTCGATGTCACAGCGCCTGTCGACGCGCGCAACGCGCCGGTCATGGTCTGGATTCACGGCGGCACTTTGATCTGGGGAACGGCGCACTCTCCCATGTATGATGGGCGCGCTTTCGCCGAGCGTGGCGTGGTTTTGGTCTCGATCAACTACCGGTTAGGCGTGCTGGGATATCTTGCGCATCCCGAGTTAAGCGCAGAGTCCGCCGACGGCGTCTCAGGCAATTATGGTTTGCTCGATCAGGTCGCGGCGCTTCAATGGGTGCACGACAACATCGCTGCATTCGGCGGCGATCCGCGCAATGTCACCATCTTCGGCGAGTCTGCCGGCGCTCTCAGTGTTGAATATTTGCTTGCATCGCCAAATGCGCGCGGCTTGTTCCAACGTGCGATCGTGCAGAGCGGGTATCTCTTCACGATGCCTGAGCTCAAGAACGCCCGATATGAGGAGTTTTCGGCGGAGGCTATCGGCGAGTGGGTGGCGGCGCAGGTCGCGTCGCCTCATCTCGCACAGCTGCGAGCGTTAGACGCGCGTGAGCTTGTCGATCGCGCGGCGGCCGCGGGCTACGCGCCGCTCGGAACGATTGATGGAAAAATTCTGCCGCGTCAGCTCGTCGATACATTCGAACGCGGCGAGCAAGCGCCAGTGCCGTTGATGGCTGGTTTCACCAGCGGCGAGATTCGCGGGCTGCGCTTCTTGTTGCCGCCACTGCCCGATAGCGTAGACACTTATGCCGCCGACATCAGGTCGCGTTATGGGGATCTCGCGGGCGAATATTTGCGTCTCTATCCAGCAGAAGACCTGGCCCAACGACAGCTTGAGGCATCTCGAGATATTGTGTTTGGCTGGGCCGCAGAACGTCTGGTGCGAAACCAACAAGCTATCGGCCAGCCTTCATTTCTCTATTACTTCGATCATGACTATCCCGCGGCCGCGGCCGCCGATCTTACCGCGTTTCACGCAAGCGAGGTGCCGTTTGTCTTCGGCACTATCAGTGCGACGCCCGCAAACTGGCCGGCGATTCCGGACACAGCCGACGAAAGAAGAGTGTCGGACGCAATGCTCGACTATTGGACAAGCTTTGCGCGGACAGGATCGCCAGTCGCGGCGCACGCCCCGGCGTGGACCACGTTCGCGCCGGATCATGCATATATGACGTTCAATCAGTCTGCGGTGCTCTCGGCGGACTTCATGCCAGGCATGTTTGAGCTGCATGAGCAGATCATGTGCAGGCGGCGCGAGAGCGGCCGTCAATCTTGGAATTGGCGCTCAGGCTCTGCCGCACCGGCCCTTCCAGAACCCGCTCCGCAATGCGCAACGCGGTGAGTTGAGTATAGGAAGCCAACTTGAGTTTCCATCCGTCTCAAGACGGGAGAGTTCGCAGATTGGCGGCGCTATCAGCAAAGCTCTCTAAGCGGCATCGCTAGAGCGATCTCAGGATTGACAAAGCCACGTGCTGCGATGGTGTCTCGACGCCAGTAGGTCATCTCAATCTTCGCGGGCGATGCACGTACGCGCGTGATGCTCTTGGTGTGAGACGTGGGGCGCTGCATCATCGGGGTCCATGCATCACCCCCGGCTTCGGTGTGGCAATGGAATGCGTTGATCGCGTCGCCAAGTTGTTTGCTCTGCGCTGCGAGCCGGGCAATGACGTCGCCACGCTTTGCGCGCACCTCGTGTTCCGCCCAGGAAGACGAAGTGAGCATTTCGAGTCGTTTTAGCGGGAGTGCTTCACGCTTGATATCGGCTCCGTTCCAATCAACGCGGATGCTCTGTTCTCGATCGACGAGGAGGCAGGTAAAGGGCGAGTAGTCGCCGGCCGATGGCGACAGCGCCGATGCGGCTGCGGCGGCAGATGCCATATCCATCGCCTTTAGAACGATATCGCCTCGGGTGCGGCTACCTGTCGGCGCCGGATCGTAGCGATTGAGTAGGCAGGCGATAAGGCCAACATCGTTCGCAGCGATCCATGCCCCACCGGCCTGCGCGTCGTGAGGAGAAATAAAGTCACCAATCGTATTGCGCTGCAATACAGGGGGCGATTCCGGCCGAGAATACGCGTCATCACGGTTCATCGTGACTGTGAGGTGTTCGCTCTCCCGCCAGATCGTCAAAGTACACATAAAACTGAGCTTGATCCGATCCTATGAGCGCTGTCGGCGCGAGGCGCCGACTAGACACTGTACTTGCTGAAACGTCCAACCGCGCTGCAAGGATAGCAGAACGCCATCAACAATGACGTGTGGCGTGCCCTGAAATCCCAGACGCTGGGCAAGCGCCAAGTTTGCGTCAACGCGTGCGCCGACTGCCGCAGTTTCGGCCTCCCTTCGGACAACCGACCAGTTAATGCCTGCACGTTGCGCGGCGAGACGGATTGCGCTGTCATCAACTCGTCCTGGGATTTGCATGAGGGCGTCGTGGAAAGCGAGTTGCTTGCCTTGTGCGCTAGCCGCGATCGCGATGCGAGACGCGTTGAGTGTGCGATTGCCAGTGGCCCGCGAGACAATCGTTCTTCCGTAAATCGGATACTCCACCACCGATATCCGGACATCGGGATTGTCGCGTGCAAATGACAACCATCGCGGATGAAGCGCACGGCAGGCGGGGCAAGAATAGTCAGAAAATTCGATGATGCGGATCGCACCGTTGCCGCGCTCCGCAAACGCCGCGTCGCGCTCGAAGGTTGCTAGGATGGGGGCAGCAGCGCGAGACGCAGCGATGGTTTGCTCTGTGACCCCGCACGCGCGCGCTGCTCCGTCGGGAATTGCCGCAGCGGCGGGCGTAGCAACCATCACCAACAACGCCACGAAAACAATTCTGAACATGAAGCCCTCAGCCTGCACCCGGAGCTACGCATGGCGCCAGCGCTTCGTTACAGGCGTTCGGCTACCATCGCCAGAAGGCGCCACGCGCGGTTACCCGCCCAGGGCCTGAGCAACCAGTTCGGCGGTTTCGCCGCCCGAGAAGTTCTGTTGGCCGGTGACCAGATTGCCATCTCGAATGGCGAAGCCGCGCCATAGGCCGCCCTGGGTGAAGACGCCGCCCAGTCGCTTGATCCCATCCTCGATGCGCCAGGGCATGATGTGCTTGCCGCGCGGGAGCGCGCCCGCCGCCCAGGTCATCTCGTCGGCGCTGTCCTCTTCCATGTTGGTGAAACCTGTCATGGTTTGCCGAGCTTGTGGCCAGCGTAAGCTCTCTAAGGCAGGCCCGAACAAGCGACGGCGCGCTAAGCGCTGACGATTGGGCGATCAGAACTGTCGATGATTATCATTGACGAAACTCGATACCTGACCCCCGCGGCTTGTGGCACGCGCTCACCCGCTAGGGGGACGTGCATTGGGATCTATCGAGAGCATTGCCGCGGGCGCGGCCGCAAATCTTCTCGCGCCGGCCGTGCTATTCTTTGCGCTTGGCGCCGCGGCTGGATGGCTGAAATCCGATCTCACCATTCCAGAGCAAGCGGCAAAGACGTTGGCGCTTTATCTGATGCTGTGCATCGGCTTCAAGGGCGGGGTTGAAGCGCGCGCAAGCGGGTTCACAGCTGAATTGGTTTCGGCCGGCGGGCTTGGTCTGCTGCTGAGCTTTGGCGCACCTTTCGCGGCCTACGCGGCGCTGCGCACATTGGGCGCGCTCGACAGGGTGACCGCGGCGGCGACGGCCGCGCACTATGGCAGCGTCTCAGTTGTGACCTTTGCTGCGGGCTCGGAATATCTGCGCGCGATTGGCGTCGAGTTCGGCGGCTATATGGCGGCGGTCCTTGCCTTGATGGAGACACCCGCAATCTTGGCGGCGCTGCTGATCGCCGGCGCGCCGGGCGGCGGCAGGGATACGCGCCTCAAGCCCACGCTTTGGCGCGAGGTGTTCTTGAACGGGGCGGCGGTCATGCTCATCGGCAGCTTCATCATCGGCGCGCTGAGCGGTGAGCGCGGCATCGCGCGGCTTGATCTCTTCGTGAATGCGCTCTTCCAGGGTGCGCTTTGCTTATTTCTACTCGATATGGGCTTGGTGGCGTCGCGCAGGCTCGCGGATGCGCCCAAGTTGAATTGGCGCCTCATCTCGTTTGCGCTTGGCTGGCCTTTGCTCAGCGCCGGCGTAGCGCTTCTGGGATCGCGGGCGCTTGGCTTATCGATTGGCGACGCAAGCCTTATCGCAGTGTTGGCGGCTTCAGCGTCTTACATTGCAGCGCCAGCGGCCATGCGCATTGCGTTGCCCAAGGCCGATGCGGGTGTCTATCTTTCGCTGTCACTCGGTGTGACGTTTCCCTTCAATTTGCTTATCGGCATTCCGCTCTACCACTCGGCCGCAAGCATGCTTTACGGATGACACGCCATGGACCTCGTAGCACGCACCAAACTCGAGATATTCGTCGAGGCGCACGCCGTTGACGAAATCGAGCGCATGCTCAAGCGCTTTGGTTTCAAGGGCTGTAGTGTGTTTGCTGGCGTTGAAGGGGCGGGTAGTCACGGCGCGTGGCGTCAGACCGGAGTGGAAGAGGCGGGCGTGCGCCTGGTGGTTACGATAGGCGCAGAGAGTGCGGCGCAAGCAGCGCTCGTCTGGTTGGAAAACTACTTCGCCGCTTATCCGGGTGTGGTCGCCATGAGTGAAGTGAGAGTCCTGCGCGCTGAGCGGTTCTGACGCGCCGCGCGCAGGCGCTGCTATGCCGATCAATCAAAAATGTCGAAGAGGTCGAACCCGCGTTTGCGCCTATGCCCGGTATGCCCACTGCTGCGGCCATATTCGCCGCGTTCGCCATACTCACCCCGCTCTCCATGCTCGCCGTACGCGTCGCGCGGCGGTGCGCTTCGCCGTGGGGCGGGCGCGACACCCTGCGTATCGGATGCGCTTTCGCGGGACCCTTGAATGATCTTTTCCAGCTCACCGCGATCCAACCAGACGCCTCGGCAACTGGGACACATGTCGAACTCGACGCCGGCGCGGTTGAGCGCCTGCATGTTGGATTGGCAGTTTGGGCATAAAAGTAGTGGCATGCTTAAATTCCAGGAGAAGCGCGCCCCCGGTCGGGGTTCCGGGGGCGCGAGTGATTAGCGTCGCACGTGCTGCGGATCGCGGTTATGGTCGACAGCGAGTCGATCTTTGATCCGAAGCTTCAGCTGTTTCAGGCGCTTCAGGCGCATGACGTCAGGCAACGGACGCTTGAGCTCTGACTCGATATCGACCTCGATCGCGGCGTGACGGCGCGCGAGGCTCGCGGGGTGCGCATGGATGTTCATACCCGTTGGCCCCGCGTCTTGCTATCGCGACGCGGCCGTTCATCGTCACGGTCTTCTCGCTGCGTTGGCGGCCTCTTTTCTTCAACGAGAGTCTTGTCCTTCAATCGTTTGTTGGCGCGAAGGGCAGTGTGCATGGCGCCGATTGCGTGGATCATGGTGCTCCTCGATATCCACTCCGGCGGCGTTATTGTCCGCTTCGGAGCGATGCGGGCCGACATCGCGACACATGCCGCCAGAGGGGCCCGGCCCGCATCCAACAATGTGTGGAGACGCCTATTGTTGAGCAAGGCGTGGGGTGATGAGTTCGCGCAATGACTGCGATGACAATGCGTGCCGATTGTGCCGCGCACGAGAAAGCAGCGGTGCGAGTGGCACACCGCCGCTTGGCTCGTCGGCTGAGCTTTTGAGAATCTACGGTTCAATCTTGCGCGTGCGATAGAGAGAGTAAATCATCGCGCCGCCGATGAGACCGATCGTCATCATCAAAGCCCAGTGCGGTTCAAGATAGGGAGTCCAGCCAAGCTCCTTCGACAGACCGAAATTCCAGATGATCTTGACGCCAATAAGCACCAGCACGAGCGCAAGGCCGTATTTGAGGTATTTGAACCGCTCAACGGCAGCAGCGAGCATGAAGTACATCGAACGCAAACCCAGAATCGCGAAGATGTTGGACGTGTAGACGATGAAGGGATCGCGCGTGACCGCAAAAATGGCGGGTACGGAATCGACAGCGAAGACGATGTCGGCCGCTTCAACCATGATGAGCGCCAGAAAGAGCGGCGTTGCGTAGAGAGCGAACTTACCGGTCGCGGGGTCCGGGCGTTTGACGAAAAAATTGTGATTGTCGATGCTGTCGGTGACGCGCAAGTGGCGACGGACAAATGCTAAGAGCTTGTTGTCTTCAAGCTTCATTTCTTGGCCATGCCCGGTCAGCATCTTCCATCCTGTAAAGATCAGGAAGGCGGCGAAGATGTAGAGCACCCAGGTCCAAGAGTTCACCACGCTGGCGCCGAGCGAGATGAAGATCGCCCGAAAGACGATCGCGCCGATTATGCCCCAGAATAGGACCCTGTGCTGGTATTCGCGCGGAACCGCGAAGTACGTGAATATCAGCGAGATGACGAAGATGTTGTCGAAAGCGAGCGCTGTTTCGAGCAAATAGCCCGTGAAGTACTGGATCACGGCCTGCTGATTGAGGTTGTCAGGCGAGGTGTAATACCGTGGGTCTGGCTGATAAACGAAACCGACGTAGAGGCCGAACAGCACTGCCAGCGCCGCAAAGCTCGCCCACATGAGCGCGCTTTTTGTCGGCGAGACAACGCCGTCTTTGCGGTTCAGGAGCCCGAGGTCGAGCCATAGTAAGAAGCCGATAAAGGAAAGAAAGCTGAGCCAGAGCCATACGGGCTGACCAGCGTAGGTTGCTGTGAGGATGTCCATCAAAAGGGTCTTTCAAGAATAAGCGCAAGCAAAGCGAACGCGTAGGATGCGTTCGCTTCGCGCGCTGCGCTTGCTGTTGGAGTTACTCTTCGCGCTGCCCGAAGAGCGACAGCAGCAGCTGGAAGAGGTTGATGAAATTGAGATAGAGGCTCAGCGCGCCCCACACTTGCGCTTTGGCCGCGTTGTCGCCATCGACGCCGTCTAGATACTCGACTTTCAGACGCTGCGTGTCGAACGCCGTGAGGCCGGCAAACACCAAGACGCCGATAACGGACGCCACGAATTGCAGCATGCTCGATTGCACGAACATGTTGATGGCGAACGCAATGACGACACCGATAAGGCCGATCACCAGGAATGTGCTAAGGCCCGAAAGCGAACGCTTCGTTGAGTAGCCAAAGAGGCTGAGCGCGCCAAAGGCGGCTGCGGTGACCAGGAAGATCTGAGCAATGGACTGACCGGTGTAGGCGCCAAAGAGCACAGCGAGACTCACGCCCTGCAACGCCGCGACGCTCCAATAGATCGCATGCGTGGCGCTGGCCGAGAGTCTGTGGGCGCTAAACGAAGCGATGAGCAGAAGTCCAAGCGGCGCCAACATCGCCACCCACCCCAAGGCAGTGAATTGCCCAGGGGCGGTGAAGAAAAGCGCGCTAGCGCCGCTCTGGATCAGAAAGAATGCAACTGCGCCGCTGAGGCCGAGCCCAGCGAACATGTAATTGTAGATGCCCAGCATGTGTCGGCGGAGGCCGACATCGTAATCCGCATCGACGGAAGGGGCTTGAGCGCGGGGCGCACGTTGGTTTTGGAAGTCGTCAAAGGCCATGTGATCCGTCCTTGTTGGTTCAAGGTTGGGATCGCGGACGGAGGGCCATCACCCGCTGCGGGGGATGGGGGGCTAAGAGCGCGGGATGACGGCGCGCTCCGGCCACGATCCTCCAGTCCGACATCGCGGCGCTCTCGCGCCGCCAGAGGGGCCCGGCCTGGCGTGAGTTAAATGCGGACGAGGAGGCGATCGTCCAAGAGCGCGACCTATTGAATTTCGCGATGATAGCAATCGAGCAGGCAAATCATGGCGCGTCGCGCCCGCGGTCGAGGGACGCGAGAATAAAGTTCGCCAAACGGTCTGCCGGCACAGACAAGGTCTTTGAGGCCCTAACCAGCGCAATCTCGGCGTCGGCAAGGGCCGGAAAGCCGTGCTCCTCGCCTAGTTGCATGAGGTCTTTGGGCGCCATCTCCGTCGGCAGTGCGGTCACGCCCAAGCCGGCGCGCAACGCCGCGTGCTGACCCGCCAAGGATGGGCTTGTGTAGGCGACACGCCACTTGCGTCCTGCGCCGTCGAGCGCTGCAGTGGCGCGCTTGCGATACACGCAAGGCGAGGGCGCCACGATGAGGGGAACTGGCGCCGCGGGCGAGAGCACATCTTCGCCTGCGCCTACCCAGACGAGGTGCTCGCGCCAAACAGGCTGCCCTGCAACCACGCTTGCCGGCTCACGCTTGATCAAAGCCAGGTCAAGTTCGCCCTGGCCCATCTTGTCCATCAGATTAAGCGTCAGGTCACAGACGACGGAGAGGCTGACATGAGGATAGGCGCGTGCGTAATCGCCCAAGATGCCCGGTAGGTGTGTGGTCGCGAAATCCTCGGGTGCGCCGAAACGGACCTCACCCTCAAGGCTGTGCTCGAAAATTTCGCCGATGATCTCATCGTTCAAGCGCAACAGTCGGCGAGCTTGGGCAAGCAGCGCTTCGCCTTGAACAGTTAGCGCGACATTGCGCGGATCGCGGCTGAAGAGCTCGCTGTCCAGCTGTTCTTCAAGGCGCTTGATCTGAAGGCTGATGGTTGATTGCGTGCGACCCAGGCGGGCGCCCGCGCGGGTGAAATTCTTGGCTTCGGCGACCGCGACGAAGGCGCGCACAAGATCAAGATCAAGATTGACCAGACGTGGCTTTTGGGTGGGCACGGGCAATCCTCAGTCGGAGATTTCTACCGCACTCCCATTGCGTGCGTATCGCGTTATCGCAACGGCCGCGCAGATGTCATGGAAAATATGGCTCGGCGACCGTCGAAGCTAAGACTGCATCATTGCGGGTTCGGCTGCGCGGCTTTGGTGGCGCGCCACACGAGGAGCACCGCGAGCAACAGCGCGCATGCGGCGGCAATCCATGCCGCTTCGGGACGATGATCGCGCTCAGCCACGAACACGGCGATGAGCCCCCAAATCAATGGCAGCGGGTAGGCGAGTGCATGGCCGCGCAGCGAGATAAGGACCGAGACCGCAACCGTAGCGGCGAGGGCGATGGCGCCGATCGCCCACCACGTCGCGACGGCTTCCTGCACGAAGCCTTCCGCCGTCAAGACGGTGACGGCGTTAAGGGCGGTCGCGATTGTGAGCCAGCCGGCAAGCAGGGCCAGCGGCGTGACAACCAGAAGCGCGTCGCGCCGGCGCAGTGTGTCAGAGCTCGATACCAGTGGGACGATGAGCGCGATGGCGGCAACCGCGATGAGTGCGACGGTGGCCCAACGCCAGTTGCCGCCTGCCGCAACGAGCCACGCGCCGATGGCCAGCATCGAGAGCGCCGATGGCCAGCCAAAACGGCGCAAAACGCTATCGTCCGCCCAGCCCGGGATGAGCTGGAAGACCGCGTAGACGAGCAGGCCCGCATAGATGAGGCCCCAAATTGCGAACGCGTAGGATGCAGCTCGGACTGTGCTCGCGCCGGTGTTCGCGAACTCCGCCGGCGTGAGACCGAGCGCGCCAGTCGCCTGCAGGAATGAGGCGCCAATGGCGACGCATGCGGCGGCAAGCACGCTTAAACGCTGCAACAAGGTGACGGTCATTCGTGGCTCCGGTCTGGGCGGACAAAGCGCGGGAGAGCGGCCCTGTTCCGTTGCATGTCAAAACGGGATGTGCTTGCCGTCCCAGGCCAAAAACTGGCCCGATTGGTCCGGCGTCAGTTCGTCTATCACCCGCAGCAGATGCGCAGCGCTCGCCGAAGCACAGAACATCTGCCCGGGGCGCACAGCCGCCTGAAACGGGCGCGAGAGCGCTGTATCGACAGTGCCGGGGTGAAGCGTCACGCAAACCGCATTTTTGTTTTTTGTCGCCGCTTCGATGGCGCAGGTTCGGATAAGCTGATTGAGCGCTGCTTTCGAGGCGCGATAGCTGTGCCATCCGCCAAGCCTATTGTCTGCAATTGATCCAACGCGCGCCGAGAGCGCGGCGAAAACAGACTTTTGCTGGCGCCGCAGGAGCGGCATAGCGTGTTTTGCCACCAGCGCAGGACCGATCGCGTTGATAGCAAAGCACCGCGTCAAAGCGTTGGCATTGAGCGCGCGCATGGTCTTTTCCGGCGCGAGCCCATAGGCGTGCAGCAGGCCCGTCGCGACGATGACGAGATCGAGTTCTTTAGACGCAGTCCCGATCTCTGCCACGGCGGTCGCGATTGATTGCTCGTCTTCGAGATCGAACGTGAACGGCGAGAGCTTTGCACCCGGGCTAGGCGCGATGCGTGCGCCAGCGTGGACAATATCGCAACGTTCATCAGCCTCTAGTAAGGCGACCAAAGCTGCACCAATGCCGCCCGATGCGCCGAACACAGCCGCGCTGTAACCTCCACGGAGTGTGGTGAGCGTGCTCATGGAACGTGGGCCTTGCGATCGCGAGCTTTCGCCGGATCGACTGATCCATCAGACTTGCCGCGAAGGTCGCGACAGCGACGTGAGCAATAGCGAACGTCCTCCCAGTCTCGGGCCCACTTCTTGCGCCATGCAAAAGGTCTAGCGCACACCGGGCAGATCTTCTGCGGCAGGTTGGTCTTTTGTATGCGCTTGGCGTTCGAGGTCTTCACCGCTGGGTTCACCGCTGCAGCGCGATCATCACTTCGTTGCGACGCGCCCAGGGGAGGGTCCATGGCGGATTATAGAAGGCGTAACTCACGTCGCTTGCTGGCGTTTCGCCGCGCGCTTGAATGTGGGCGCGTAAAGCGTTGGTGTGTCGATCGAGGTTCTCGCGTGTGGCAAGGCCGCTGAATCGCAGCACGGCGACACGCCGCGCTGCCTCTTCGCGAAGGATAACGGTATCGTCGAGCGGGCGCGGCATGTCCGCAAGCTGTGAGCCGGGCGGCATATAGAAGGTGACGATCCAACCGTCGTCAGAGCTAGCCTGCGCGACCGGCGCCGTCATCGCGATCCTTGCGCCTTCGGGCCTTTGCGCGACCGGCGCAGTCATGGCGATATCGCGATTGGGGACGTTGCCGCCGAAGATGAAGCGCGCCAGCCGGCGAAAGCCCTGATTTATGGCAGCCCCCCGATCGCCGGAAACGCGGGTCTCAGCAACCACAGTCGGGGCATAATCTCGGATCGCGAACGGACCATCCTCGTAGACGAGGCTCCATCGCGGTTCTTCAACTGCCTGCGCCGAAGGTGCTGACATGACCAGTCCAATAAGGCTCAAAATGATGCCGGATATTACCCACGAGGATCTCATAGGGCTGTTACGCACGAGCCTAGCGATGGGATCATAGCCGTCTCGCCGGCAGTGCATTCGCAAGAGGGGACTGCGTTGTCTCAACGCAGCGTCTTACGTGCTCGGCCTCGCCGAGAGCTTTCTTGGGCGGCCAAGATGCTGAATGCGGTGACCAAGACAGCAGTCACGACGAAAAGCCAACCGAAGAAATCGCCAACTCTGCTGTAGAAGGTAGCTGTGCCCGACAGCGGAAGGTCTCCCACAACGGTCCTGATGGCGCCAGAAGAGGGTTCCCGCTCTATGATCCGACCATATCGATCCGTGAGCGTAAGCATGCCGGAGCGCGCAGACCTTGCGACCGCGACACCGTTCTCGACACCGCGCAAGATTGCAATTCGCGCGTGGCTCCAGCCATCGCTGCCGAAATCCCAGGCGGGCGCCGCGACCAAAACCGGAGAAGTGCGCGCGATGTCCGAGCGGATCATCGCCGGGAAATCGAGGTCCTTGCAGATCGCGATCATGATGCGGCCTGAAAGAACAAGCGGTGCATCTCCGCGCTCATAGATGGGGGTCTCAAGGCCAGGAACGAGTTGACGCTTTGTGTAGTAGAGTGTCTCGCCATCTGCGCGCGCGACCCACGCGACATTGCGCTGCGCGCCATTCAGATGAGTGTTGAAGCCCACGACAATGTCTGTGTTCAGTGTTCTTGCTGCTTCTACGAGCGGCGACAGCACTTCTGCTCGCCACGCCGGGTCAATTCGCATCAGATTCTCGGGCAGGACGATTAACTCAATCCCTTGTCCTTGGAGGCGTCCAATCTCGCGTGTGTATGCATCAACAACTTCTCGCGCAGAGACTTCGTCAGCCTCCCACACTTGACCCTCTTCATCGTCCCCCGCGATCAGCGCGACGCGGATAGTGTCGCTGAGTGGCGTAGTCATTCGCCAAGCGCCGTAACCGGCGTTGGCGGCGAATAACGCGACGCCAAGCAAAGCTGCGCCGGCGCTGCGCTGGCGAGCGGCTGCGGCCATTGTCGCGGCAAACATGCTGATGATGAATGTCACGCCAGAGAATCCAAATAGAGAGGCTGCTTGGACCATGGCCGGCATCGAAACCTGCGATGCAGCGGGCGTAAGTGCGGCGCCGCCCGCTGGGTCGAGCGAGCGCAAGAAGTCAAACGCCGTCCAAAATGCTGCAAAAGCGATTGCGCCTGCGAACCATCCGGCGGAACGGTGAGCGAATCGTGCGCCAGCTACAGCGAGCGCGAAGAGAAGCGCCGGCGCAAAGACGGCAAGCAAGAGAACGAAGGGAGGCAGCACGCCCAGATATGCGGGCAGCAGATTAAGCCCGGAAAGCGCATAAGAAAGAAACGCAGCTCCGACGGCAGGCCAAAGCCGTTCGCTACCTATAGCGAGCCACAGCACTGGGACGGGCGCCAACCAAGCAAGCGGCCAGCATTCTCCCAAACCGACGGAGAAATAAAACCCGATCGCGGACAGGAGGACGCACAAGAGCCAAGTGGCCATAATTCACTCCAGCTCGAAGGAGCGCACGCAATTCTTGAGTGCGCGACGGTACAGCAGTCGAAACGATCTCTCGTCGCCGGCGATGCGTCCGGCGCGGTATAGCGAAATCAGCCCCTGGGCGAGACCTGCGAGAATGATCACCATTTCTATGGGCGCGATGGCTGGTCTGACCTGATTGCGCTGCGCCAATTGCTCTATGAGTTTCATTTGCAGCGACACGGCTGGGGAGCCGCCGGCTGCGAAGTCGTCGGGATAGCGAAGTGCGTTGGTGGATGGGGTGAGGAACGCCGCCTCAAACTGTCGGGGTTTCTCAAATGAATATGCGAGAAAGGCCTCACCAATCTTCAAGAGCCAATCATTAGGCGCACAGGGACGGATCCGCGCGACGCGGGCGCGCCACTCCTGCGTCGCCACAGCCACAATGGCGTCCAAGAGCGCCTGCCGGTCCTTGTAGTGCCGATAGAGCGCCATCGGGGTGACGCCTACACGTGAGGCGACATCCCTGAGCGACAGTCCCGCCTCACCATGTTCTTCGAACGCAGCGAGAGCTGCTGAGAGAATGTCATCGCGCATACCCATGTATACAGTGTATACATTTTGTGGTGAAAGGCAAGCACGGCCGGAACGGCAGCTCACAGCCAGACGCGAAGCGGCTGTGTAGTTGTTGAAGTGAGCGTCGCACTCTCAGATGGCGACCTGCGTTCCCAACTCTACAACCCGCGACGTCGGGATGTGAAAGAACTCCGTGGCACTGGAGGAATTGCGGGCAAGGAAGATGAAGAGCAGGTCTTGCCAGCGCGGCATGCCGCTTTTGTCGGTCGGAACGAGTGCGCGACGGCTGAGGAAGAACGACGTGGTCATGATATCGAAGGCAAGGCCGCGCTCGCGCGCGAGCGTGAGGCCGCGGATCACGTTCGGCGTCTCCATGAAGCCAAAGCTCAGTGTCACGATCTGAATATCCTCGCGGACGGTTTCGATGGCTACGCGGTCTTTGTCAGCGACACGCGGGGTCGGCGCGGTGCGCATAGACAAAAGGACGATGCGTTCGTGCAGCACCTGGTTGTGCTTCAGATTGTGCATGAGCGCGGTAGGCGTCGCTTGGGGATCGGCGGTGAGGAAAATGGCCGTGCCGCGCACGCGCTTGGGTGGCGAGATCTCGAGCGTCGCCAGCATTTGTTGCAGGCTGACGTCGCGCCGGGTCTGCTCGTGCAGCAGGGCGGAGCCACGCACCCAAGTCCACATGATAACAATAAAGCCGGCGGCGATGATGAGCGGTACAATGCCGCCGCTGAGGAGTTTGAGCAGGTTCGAACCGGCGAAGATGAGCTCGATGATGATAAAGGGCGCCATCAAGGCGATCGCGAACCAGAGCGGACGCTTGCTGACTTTCCAGATTGCGACGATGGCCAGGAGCGACGATGTCAGCATCGCGCCGATGACTGAGACGCCGTAAGCTGAACTGAGCGCGCTTGATGAGCCGAATGAAAACGTCATGTACAGCACGCCTAGCATGAGCAGGTAGTTCACCTGCGGCATGTAGATTTGACCCAAATGCTGCGCAGAGGTCTGCAGGATGCGCATGCGGGGCAGGAGGCCGAGCTGGATGGCTTGTTGCGTCAGCGAGTAGGCGCCGGAGATCACGGCTTGGCTCGCGATGATGGTCGCAGCCGTGGCGAGCACGACAAGCGCAGGGCGCCAGGCTTCCGGCGCCATGAAGAAGAATGGATTGGTGATTGTGCTGGGGTTGGCGATCACCATCGCGCCCTGACCCAGATAGTTGAGCGCGAGCGCCGGGAAGACGAGCCACATCCAGGCCACCGAGATCGGCTTGCGACCGAAGTGGCCCATATCCGCGTAGAGCGCTTCTGCGCCCGTGACGGTGAGGAAGACTGAACCGAGCACAACAAAGCCAAGGCCGGCGTGGTTGAGCAGAAATGTGATGGCGTTTAGCGGATTGAAGGCAGCGAGGACGCTCAATTCCTGACCGAGATGTGCGAGGCCGAGGCCGCCAAGCACTGTAAACCATAGAATACAGATCGGTCCGAACCAGGCGCCGACGATGCCAGAGCCGTATCGCTGCACCAAGAACAGCGCAATCAGAATACCGAGAGTCAATGGCATGATAAATTGCTCTACGTGCCCGGTGAGGCCGGGAAGCACGGCGAGGCCCTCAATCGCAGAGAGCACTGAGATTGCGGGCGTCAGCATCGCGTCGCCGTAGAACAGGCCAGCGCCGGCGAGGCCGATCAGCAGAATGAAGGGCGTGCGCTTGCCGAGTGCGCGCTGGACAAGCGCCATCAGCGAAAGCGTGCCGCCTTCGCCGCGATTGTCCAAGCGAAGCAGAATGGTCGCGTATTTGATGGTGACGACCGCAATGAGCGACCACAGCATCAGCGAGATAACGCCGATAATCTCCGCGTTTGTAGCTGAGCCGTTTTGGCGCACAACGTGGCTGATCGACTCGCGGAAGGCGTAAAGCGGTGAGGTGCCGATATCGCCGTAGACAACGCCGATGGCGGCGAGGGTGAGGCCCCAAAAGCCCCGCCTGCCATGTTCCGCTTCGGTGAGGTGTTCGGGTTTGGATTCGGCGGAGAGTGATGACATGCGCGGGATGTGGGCGCGGTGGGCATAAAGATTCCATGTGGTTGCGCGGGGTGAGGAGCGGGGCCAGATTCAGCGGGTGACAAACGGGCCTGGATATTTTGCGCGGCGCGCCATTATGCGCCCGGCCGCCATAACGGCGGCGATGGTTGCGGCTGCCGCGCTGCTCGCGCGCTTTGGTGAACAATGGCTCGATCCGCAGAGCCTCTCTTTGTTCTTCGTGGCGCCGATCGTGATCGCAGCGATTCGCTACGGGCTTGGGCCGGCATTGTGCGCATCAGTTCTGAGTGTGGGGGCAATCAATTTTCTGTTCGTCCAGCCGCGCTTCACGCTTGCGGTTGCGCGGCCGCAAGATTTGGGCGCGCTGGCTCTTTTTGTCGTCGTGGGCGTGATGGTGAGCGTGATCGCCGAGCGCGCCCGAATGGCGGAGGCGGCGCGGCTAGATGCTGCGCGGGAACGATTCAAAGCGGAATTGTTGGCGGGCGTGTCGCACGATTTACGCACGCCGCTGGCGACGATCGTGTTTACGCTACAGAGCCTCCAGAAACTGGCGGACGACCATGGCGCGGAGGCGCGGGCTGAGTTGTTGGACTTGGCGGAGAGGGAAGCGCGGCGGCTGTCCGAGCTCGTGGAGACGCTGCTTTCTGCGTCGCGGATGGAAGCAGGCCAGACGCCGGTGCGGCTTGAGCCGGTGAGCGTGAGTGAGATTGTTTCGGCGGCTCTGGCGGAGGTGAGTGTTGATACGGTTGTGAGCGTGGCGGATGACTTGCCGCTTGTGGCGGCCGATTCTGCCCTGGCGACGCGGGCGCTGGCGAATGTGCTTTCAAATGCCGCGAAATATGGAGGCGGGGCGCTGGTGAGCATTTCGGCGCGCGTGGACAATCACAATGTGCTTGTTGAGGTTGGCGATCGCGGGCCCGGGCTTGGAGATGAGCCGGAGCGGCTGTTTGAGAAGTTTGTGCGTGGCGCCGATACCGACGGACGCGCGCCCGGATTGGGTTTGGGGCTCGCGCTGGCGCGGACATTTATGGAGTCTCAGCGTGGTGCATTGATAGCCGCGAACCGCGAGGGGGGCGGCGCGGTGTTCACGCTGAGCTTTGCAAGCTGGGCGAAAGCGGCGCGCCATGGCGACTGAGATGACGATCCTGGTGGTCGAAGACGATGCGTCCTTGCGGCGATCGTTGGAGATGACACTCAAGGCGGCGGGGTATGTGGCGGTAGGCGTCGGCACACTGGCGGATGCGCGGCGGATGCGGGCGCACTACAAGCCGAAGGCCATTTTGCTTGATCTTGGTTTGCCAGATGGCGATGGGCTGGATTTCATTCGCTGGGTGCGCGCGGATGATCTCACACCAATCGTTGTTCTGACGGCGCGCGATTCAGAGGCGCTGAAAGTGCACGCGCTTGATACAGGCGCGGATGACTATGTGACAAAGCCGTTCGGCTTGGAAGAATTGCTGGCGCGGTTGCGGGCCGCCCTGCGGCACGCGGTGCAAGTTGGGGGAAGCGCGCCGATGGTGCGGACAGGGCCGTTAGAGATTGATCTCGCGGGCCGTGTCGTGCGCCGTAGCGGTCGCGAGGTGGAGCTGTCGCCGAAGGAGTTTGAAATATTGGCGCTGCTTGCCTCGCGGTTGGGCAAGGTTGTGCGTCACCAAGATTTGCTGAAGACGGTGTGGGGCTCGGAACGCGCGGACATCCAGTACCTGCGGGTCTACATTGGGCAGTTGCGAGCTAAGCTCGAACAAAATCCGTCAAAACCTGTGCTTCTCGTTTCCGATCCAGGCGTCGGCTATCGGCTCGTGCTGGACTAGCTAGATCCTATCCCGGCGCCGAACTGCAGCAGATCCGGACCAGCCGAACTAAGATTCGCACTTCAAATTTTCTCACTGTTACTCACCAACGCGATCAGGCTTGCATGCTCGCGATGGGCGCAACCGTTGTTTCTGGTCCGGCAAGAACCGTGCTGAGATCCGCCGCGGACATCGGTCGTGCCGCAACGAACCCCTGGATCTCGGCGCAGCCGACCGCCTGGAGGCGAAGCCATTGTTCGTTGGTCTCGACGCCTTCAGCTAACACCGAGAGACGCAGGGCGCGCGCGAGCTTGACGATTGCGCCAATGATCTCATCCGCCTCCTGACCCATGCCTAGATTGGTCACGAAGGAGCGGTCAATCTTGATTTTGTTGATCGGGAAATGCTGAAGGTAGCTCAGGCTCGAGTAGCCCGTGCCGAAATCGTCCAACGCCAGGCTAAAGCCGCGTCGGCGCAACGCCTGCAACTTGTCGCGCGTGTGGCCGCTTTCGTCGAGCAACAGGCTCTCGGTCAGTTCGAGTTCAAAGCGCTGTGGGTCAATGCCGGTTTCGTCAATCAATCGGTCCAGGCGCGGGATGAAATTCGGCGCCTGCAACTGCGTCGAAGAGACATTCACTGCGATTTTGAGATCAGGCCATTTGCGGCTGTCTTCGAATACGCGCTTGAGCGCGAAATCGCCCAGTGCGTTGATGAGGCCGCTCTCCTCGGCGAGCGGCACAAAGAGCGCCGGCGAGATGGGTCCCTTGACTGGGTGTGTCCAACGCGCGAGCGCTTCCACACCGATGATTGCACCCATCTTGTTGACTTGGGGCTGATAGACCATTTCTAGCGCGCCCTGCGCCAGCGCTGCCTCCAGATCATCACGCAACAGGCTTCGTTCGCGTGTGGCCGCGTCCATGCCGGAGTCAAAGAAGCGGAAGCAGGCTCGGCCCGCGTTCTTTGCTGCGTAAAGCGCCAAATCGGCGCGTCGCAGCCATTCGAGGGCGTCTCCACCGGGATCGCTGGATAGGGTGACGCCGACGCTGGCGCCCAGGTGACGCGCGCCGATGCTGAGACCGAACGGGCGCTCAAGCGCCGCCACAATGCGTTCGGCGAGTGCTGCCGCGCTATCTGCGTCCGCCTCGAACTGTAAAATGGCAAACTCATCGCCACCCAGGCGGGCGCAGAGGTCTCCCTCGCGACACAGTGTTTTGAGCCGGCCGGCCACAGCGCGCAGCAATTCATCACCCGCCGCGTGCCCGAATGTGTCGTTGAGTTCTTTGAACCGGTCGAGATCGATCACGTGAAGTGCAAAGTGTTGCGACCCATGCTGAGCCTCGCACTGAGTAAGTCGCTGTTCCACACGCACGCGATTGGCGAGGCCGGTCAAGCTGTCGTGGAAAGCGAGGTGCATTGTACGCGCCTCGCTTTCGGCCTGACCGCGCGCATAACGGTGCGCGCGCAAGAAAAACACAAACGCGAGTCCCGCAAGAGCCAGCAGAATGAGCGCCAGTATCGGGAGCATCTCGATAAGGAGCGTCCTTCCCGGCCGTTGCGGGGTCCAAACGTAGTAGGCAAGCGTATGGTCCGCTCTGTCGCGGATGGCCACAGAGGCCTGATCTACATCCAAGCGATCGAGCGTGCGGACCAGTGCGACATTCTCAAGGAGCAATTCCTGAGCGACCTGAGAAGTAAACTCGACGTCTAACTCTCGGCCCGACACCACGATTGGGGCGCGCGGGTTGCGTATTCGTGCGCGGCCAAAATCTGGCTGAACAAGGGTGGCCGTGACGACGATCAATCGGCCATCGATCTCTCGCAGATCCGTGGATTGAATACGATCGCGCAGAGCTTCCAGCGGTAGTGCGCCGCCTTGGGCGGCGCGTTGGGCTTCAGCCCTGCGAACTTCCGCAATCAAGGGCTGAGCAAGCGCTTCAATGCGGGCGTAGGTGTCGGGGCGTACTTCATCGCCTTGGGACATTCCGTAGCGGGGGGCATTGTTGCTATCGAGCACGTAGGCGAATTCAAAGCCTTCGGCCGCGTGAAAAAATTGACCGATGTTGCGATGCGCCCAGGCGCTGTCGAACCGGTTGTCGAGGTAACGAACTGCATCGTCCCAGACCACGTTCGGCACTGAGCTTGCGATGAATGCAATATTGTCATCCACGCCCTTTGCGATGATTGCGCCATCGCGTTCTTGCGCGACTGTATCAGCGCGCGCCGCGAATTGCAGAAGTGAAGCCATCAAAGCAAATATGGCCGCAGCCACGACCAGAGCGATCGCCGCGTAAAGGTTTAGCTTCTTCTTAACAAGCGATCGCATTCTGCTGCGCCAATTGGATCAATGGCGTCAGCAATGCACAGGCCTAAGCAAATCGCGGTAAGCCAATATAGTGAATCCGAACTAATTACAGTTGCGTGTAAGTGAAATTACTGCACTCCGGCGCTCCGCTGTATGGCGCGCAGGACGGCATCGCTGACCACCCGATCAAGCTGCGGCGGGAAATCATGCCCCATGCCGGGCACGACTTGGATTTCCGAGCCCGGCGCGTTCTCGGCCGTGTCGCGTCCCGCTTCCACCGGCACGAGCGGGTCATCTGCGCCGTGTACGACAACGACTGGCAGGTTTAGCTTTTTCAGCTTCGGCCGGCGATCCGGCGCTGCGATGATGGCTGCGTACTGACGCGCAAATCCTGGCGGATGGTAGCAGCGCTCATAATCCGCAACCACGCGCGCGCGGAGTGTTTCGTCTGGTTCGGGAAAGGCGGGACTCTGCAACACGCGCGCGGTCGAGATGCCCCGGGCGACGAAGCCTTCAAAATCCGTCTTCGGATCGGGTGGCCGCGTTGCGAATAATGCCATCGCCGCGGGGCGCGGCGGCGGCAGCGCGGGGTTGGCCGAACTCGACATAATGGAAGTCAGCGACAACGCGCGCGCGCCGTGATCGGCGGCGACCAATTGCCCAATCATTCCCCCCATCGAAGCGCCAACAATGTGTGCGCGCGGAATGCCAAGCGCGTCGAGCACGCCGACAGCATCGCGCGCCATGTCGTCGAGCGCGTATGGCGCGGTCGCGGCGCGTCCAGCCATGCGCGCCGCCATGATCTCCGGCAGGTTTGGCGGGCCAAGCTCGTCCACCTTCTGCGACAAGCCAATGTCGCGATTGTCGAACGTGATGACGCGATGACCAGCATCGACGAGATTGGCAATGATTTGCGCGGGCCAGCGAGTGAGTTGCCAGCCAAGTCCCATAATCATCAGGATGGGCGCGCCATTTGCCGGACCGTGGGTTTCGTACTCGATCGCAATGCCGTTTGCTGTCGTCTGCGCCATGCGCCCCGCCCCTAGCTTCCGTCGCGTCATTATAACGGTATGGCCGGAATATAGCATATGAGAGCCAATTGTAATCAGATTTGAATATGTGGTACGGTCCGCTGCATGGAACAGTTCGATGTCCTGATTATTGGTGCGGGTCTCTCCGGCGTGGCTGCGGCGCGCTATTTGAAGCGCAAGTGCCCAGGCAAGACGTTCGCGCTGCTGGAAACCAAGGCGCGCATCGGCGGCACATGGGAGCTATTTAAATACCCCGGCATCCGCTCCGACAGCGACATGCACACGATGGGCTACGCATTTCGCCCTTGGCGAAATCCAAAGTCGATCGCCGACGGCGCTTCAATCCGCAACTACATTGAAGAGACGGCCGCCGAAGAGGGCATCACGCCGCTTATCCGTTTCAATCACAAGGTGATCGACGCCAGCTGGTCATCTGACCACGGCGCATGGACGCTGACCGTCGATGCCAATGGCCAGCGCCAGCAAATGCGCGCCAACTTCGTTTTCTCGTGCGCTGGGTACTATCGACACGATGCCGGCTATCTACCGAAATGGGATGGCTACGAGACTTACAAAGGTACGCTCATCCATCCACAATTCTGGCCGCAGGACTTCGACCAAACCGGCAAGCGCATCATCGTCATCGGCTCCGGCGCAACGGCGGTGACGCTGACGCCGGTGCTATCGGAGAAGGCGGCGCACGTCACGCAATTGCAGCGCTCGCCGAGCTATGTCGTCACGCGCCCCGCCGAAGATGCGCAGGCCAAGAAGCTCCGAAAATTCCTCCCCGAAAGCCTCGTCTATCGCATCGTCCGGTGGCGCAACATTCTCTACGGACGGGTCGTCGCTAAGCGCATTGCAAAGAATCTCGAAGGCGCCAAGCGCATGCTGATTGGCATGGTGCGCGCGCAATTGGGCCCCGATTACGACGTCAAGAAGCACTTCACGCCGCGCTATATGCCGTGGGAGCAGCGCATCTGCATGGTGCCGGACGGCGATATGTTCAAAGCGATCCGTAGCGGCCGCGTCACCATGGTGACCGACGAAATCGATCGCCTCACCGAAACCGGCATTCTCACCAAGAGTGGCGAGCACATCGAAGCGGACGCGATCGTCACGGCAACGGGGCTCGAGCTCCAATTCATGGGCGGCGTAAACCTCACCGTCGATGAGCAAGCAATCGATCCGGCGAAGCTGCTTATCTACAAGGGCTTCATGTACTCGAATGTGCCGAACCTGATCTATTTCACCGGCTACACCAATTCGTCGTGGACGCTGAAGGTCGATCTGGTCGCCGAGTTTGCGTGTCGCATCCTAAATCGCATGCAGAGCAAGGGCGCCCGCCAGGCTGTGGCGGTCGCCTCCGATGATCTCTTCCTCAAACCCAAACCGTGGAGTTCGTTCACGTCAGGCTATGTCGTGCGCGCGGCGCAGCGTCTGCCGAAGCTGAGCGGCGAGTTTCCGTGGAAGCATGAACAGAACTATTTCTGGGATCGCCGTGTGTTCCGCTATGGCAAAATCGAAGACGGCACGTTGCAGCTGACCGGCTTGCACCGCATAGAATTGCCGCCGGCGCAGCGCGCGGACGCGCCGCCAGAACAAATCGCCGCCGAATAAAGGAAGCACATATGCCTAAGGCCAAATCGAACGGCATCGAGCTCGAATACGAAGTTCACGGCGATGCGGCCGGTGAGCCGCTCCTGCTCGTCATGGGCCTTGGCGCGCAGATGACGCGCTGGCCGCCGGCGCTTTACGAGTTGCTCGTCGCGCGCGGCATGCGTGTCATTCGCTTCGATAATCGCGACGTTGGCCTGTCGCAGAAGATTGATGAAGCCGGCATGCCCGATTATCCCGCGATCCTCACAGCACTGGCCGCCGGCCAAAGGCCCCCTGTTGCATACACCTTGAATGAAATGGCGGCCGATACGGTCGGCCTGTTGGATGTGCTGGGCGTGCGCCGTGCGCACATCGTTGGCGCGTCAATGGGCGGCATGATCTCGCAGCTGGTTGCGGCCGATTATCCCGATCGTGTGCTCTCGCTGACGTCGATCATGTCGACGACCGGCAACCGTGCTTTGCCGCAGGCGACGCCGGAAGCGCTCGCCGTGCTCACAAATCGTGGGCCGAGCCCAAAGGAAGATCGCGAAGGCTTCATCGCGCACAGTTTGAATTCCGCGCGCGTGATCGGCTCGCCAGGTTTTCCGTTCGAAGAGCAGCGCTTGCGCGATCGCATCGTGACTGACCTCGATCGCTGCTATTATCCGCCGGGTTTCGCGCGCCAATACGCGGCCGTGATGGCTACGCCGGACCGACGCGAGAAGCTTAAGGCCATCACCGCGCCGACGATGGTGCTGCATGGCGACGCCGATCCGCTCGTCAACGTCGCGGGCGGTCACGATACGCATGCAAACATCCCGGGCGCGGAGCTACGCATCTTCCCGGGCATGGGGCACGACATCCCGCAGCCGCTCTACGGCGATATTGTCGATGGCATCATGCGCGCCGTGGAGCGTGCGCGGGTCACAGCCTAATTCGTGTTTGCGGCATGGCGCGCGAAGTGCGCGTCCAACGCGCGGAAATTGCCAAAAAGCAAGTAAAAATGCTGCGGCGCAGCGGGCGTCTCCGCGCGCAGATTCCGTCGCTTGCCGGATTTCAAAAGGTGGGTATGCTCCTGTCAGGCGTTATGAACTGACGCCAGGAGCGCCCGATGGCCTGGGATTTCGAAACCGACGCCGAGTTTCAAGAAAAGCTCGATTGGATGGACGCGTTTGTGACCGAAAAGGTCGAGCCGCTCGCGTACATTGATCTCCATCCCGCCGACGTGAAGAACCCGCGATACCTGAAACTCGTGCGGCCGTTGCAAGCGGAAGTGAAGGCCAAAGGACTGTGGGCGTGTCACCTCGGTCCCGAACTCGGCGGGCAGGGCTATGGCCAAGTGAAGCTTGGCCTCATGAACGAAGTGCTCGGCCGCTCGATGTTCGCACCGCAAGTCTTCGGCTGCGCCGCGCCCGACACTGGCAACGCCGAGATCATCGCCCACTTCGGCAACGACGAGCAAAAGCGCCGCTACCTGCAGCCATTGCTCGACAACGAGATTGTTTCTGCGTTCTCGATGACTGAACCGCAGGGCGGCTCCGATCCGCTCATGTTCACCACTTCCGCCGTTGAGGATGGCGATGAGTGGGTGATCAATGGCGAAAAGTGGTTCTCGACTAACGCCAAATGGTCAGAGTTTTTGATCGTGATGGCGGTCACTGATCCCGATGGCCCGCCTTATCAGCGCATGTCGATGTTCATCGTGCCGACGAAGACGCCGGGCGTCGAGATCGTCCGCAATGTCGGCGTCTATGGCCAGCGCGACGGCAGCGAAGGCTATGTGCGCTACACTGATGTGCGCGTGCCGAAGGATCACATCCTCGGCGCCCGCGGCGGCGCCTTCGCCATTTCGCAAACGCGCCTCGGCGGCGGACGCATCCATCACGCCATGCGCACGGTCGGGTCGTGCAAGAAGGCCCTCGACTTAATGTGCCGCCGCGCCGTCAGCCGTAAAACCCGCGAGGGCGTGATCGCTGAGAAGCAGGCAGTGCAGATGCACATTGCCGATAGCTACATCGAGCTCGAACAATTCCGGCTGTTCGTGCTGAAGACCGCCTGGATGATCGATAGATACAAGGATTACCGCAAAGTCCGCAAAGACATCGCCGCCATCAAAGCGCTGATGCCCAAGGTCTATCACGACATCGCTGCGCGCGCTTTGCACATTCACGGCGCGCTCGGCGTCTCAAATGAAATGTCGTTCGCCGGGCAGGTGATCGGCGCTTACGTCATGGGCATCGCCGATGGCCCGACGGAGGTGCACAAGGTCACAGTCGCCAAGCAGCACTTGCGCAAGTACCGCGACGTGGCTGACCCCACATTCCCGAACTACTCGATCCCGCAACTTCGCGCCGACGCGGCGGAGAAGTATGGCGACGCGGCCGATCTCGTCCGTGAATTGGCGGAGAACATCGCCGCCGAATAATTTGAAGGCGCGAGGCGTCCAAAGAGATGCCCGCGCTATCTCAGGGGAGGAAAGAGCACTTGAGCAGCGGACAGCAGCAGCCGGACATCGGCTTTCCGACGCGGTTTTTCTACGGGTTCGGCTCCATCGCCTTTGGCGTAAAGGACGTCGCGTTCCGCTCTTATCTGCTGCTGTTCTACAACCAGGTCGTCGGCATTTCCGCCGGCATCGTCAGCGCCGCGATCATGGCGGCGCTTGTGATTGACGCGATCATCGATCCGCTCGTCGGCCAATTCTCGGACAATCTCCGCACCAAGCTCGGCCGTCGCCATCCGATGATGTACGCGGCGTCGTTGCCGGCGGCGTTTAGCTTTCTTCTGCTTTGGTCGCCGCCGGACGGCCTCAGCGACGGCGCGATGTTTCTCTATATTCTCGCCACGGCGTCGTTGATGCGCATCTCAATCACCTTTTACGAAATTCCAAGCTCCGCGCTCGGTCCGGAGCTCAGCGACAAGTATGACGAGCGCACCAAGATCGCGAGCTATCGCTATTTCTTCGGTTATCTGGGTGGTCTCGGCATGTCGTTCGCCGCGCTTTATGTTTTCCTGCGGCCGACGGCCGAATATCCGATCGGCCAACTCAATCCTGCCGGCTACGCGACGTTCGCTGTCGTCGGCGCGATTGTCATTCTCGCATCCATCTTGATTTCGACGTTCGGTACCCAGCATCGTGTGAAGTATCTGCGCCGCTTGCCGCCGGCTGAGCGCAAAAGCTTGGGTGAGTCCTTCAATGAAATGCGCGAGACCTTCTCGCACAAGGGATTCCTCGCGATCCTCGCGTTCGGCGTGCTTAAATACACCGCCATCGGCTCAAGCGCCGCACTCGCGCTCTACTTCGGCACCTTTTTCTGGGGTTTCAGCTCGCGCGAACTCGCGATCCTGACGCTTGAGGGCATTGCTGGCGCTTTCCTTTCCATGTTCGTCGCCCCGATCATGTCGCGCTGGATGGGTAAGCGAAATGCTGCGTTCGTGCTGGCGGTCGTTGGCGTTATCTTCGCGGTGTTGCCGTTTGCGCTTCGCTTCCTCGGCTTGTTCTATGCCAACGGCGATCCGGCGCTGCTGCCCGCCATCTTCATTACGCAGGGCATCTACGCGACATGCGGCATCGCTTCGGCGGTGCTCGTCGCGGCCATGATCGGCGACGTTGTCGACGATAGCGCGTTGCGTACCGGCCGTCGCTCTGAAGGCCTTTTCTTTGCAGCCAACAGCTTCATGCAGCAATGCGTCACCGGGCTCGGCATCCTCGTTGCCGGCGTGTTGCTCTCCATCGTGCGTTTCCCGGAAGGCGCGCGGCCTGGAGAAGTGGATCCCGGCATTATCGAAAGACTGGCGTGGCTTTACATTCCCGCGATTGCTGGGCTGTACATCGTCGGCGCCTCGTTCCTCTATTTCTATCGCATCGACCGCGCCGCGCACGACGCCAACATCCAGCGCATTCGCGAACGCGAATCGGGCGCGCCTACTTTGGGCGATGTGCTCCGTGAAGAAGAAGTGGGCGGCGCGCCGATCACGTCGCCTGATCCCGCGCCGTCCAAACCTTGAACCATCACGCCATTGGAGACAGAACATGGCGCTCGCCACCGAACCCACTCGCTCCGACCTCGATGCGTTTCGCGAAGACGTCCGCGCGTGGCTTGCAGCGAATTTTCCGAAATCGTTGATCGGCAAGGACAATGCACTCGCCGGCATTGATGGACCGGGCTTTCTCTCGCCAGATGGCGAAGCTTGGAAGAAGGCGATGGGCGAGAAAGGTTGGGGCACGCCAACTTGGCCGAAGGAATATGGCGGCGGCGGCTTATCGCGCGCCGAGGCGCGCGTGCTGACGGAAGAGATGGCGGCGATCGGCGCGTCGAATCCGATTGGCGGCATGGGCGTCATGATGTTCGGGCCGACGCTGCTCGAATATGGCAACGAAGAGCAAAAGCAGCGCCACATCCCAAAAATCTGCCGCGGGGAGATTCGTTGGTGCCAAGGCTATTCTGAGCCGGGCGCCGGCTCCGATCTCGCGGCGCTGCAAACGCGGGCGGAGGACAAGGGCGACCACTTCCTCGTCAACGGCCAAAAGACATGGACGTCCGGCGGACAATGGGCCGACTGGTGTTTCGCGCTGGTGCGGACCGACGCCAAGAACAAGCACGAAGGCATCAGCTTCCTGCTGATCGACATGAAGTCGCCTGGAGTCGAGGTAAAGCCCATTCAGCTCATCTCCGGCGCTTCGCCGTTCTGCGAAACGTTCTTCACGGACGTGAAAGTGCCGAAGGAAGATCTCGTTGGGCCGCTCAATGGCGGTTGGACGATCGGCAAGCGCCTGCTGCAGCATGAGCGCACCAACCTCTCCGGAGGCAATCGCGCGCTTTCCGCCTACGGCAGCAAGTCGCTCCCCGACGTCGTGAAATCGTATGTCGGCGTGGACGAAGCGGGCCGCATCGCCGATGCCGACTTGCGCGCGCGCGTCATCAAGTATGAGCTCGACAACCTCATCTTCCAGATGACGGCCAAGCGCGTCGCTGCGGAATCGAAGGCGCAAGGCGTCTCGGTTGTCAGCTCCATTCTCAAGAATGTCGGCGCCAAGCTCACGCAGGATCGGGCGGAGCTGACGATCGAAGCGATGGGCATGAATGGCCTGGGCTGGGAAGGCGATGGCTTCAAGCCTGCCGAGATCATGGCCACGCGCACTTGGCTCTGGGGCAAAGCCGTCACCGTTTATGGCGGCACCACCGAAATTCAGAACAACGTCATCGCCAAGCGCATCCTTGGCATGCTCGATCACCAATAGAGGCGCGTCATGGCTGTTTTGAACGAAGAGCAAACCATGTTGCGCGACATGGCGCGCAACTGGGCGCAGAAGGAGTCGCCGGTTTCGGCGTTCCGCAAAGTCCGCAACGCGCGCGAAGCCGCCGGTTTCGATCGCGCCGCGTACAAAGAGATCGCCGATATGGGCTGGACCGGGATCATCATACCCGAAGCCTACGGTGGCTCCGGCCTCGGCTATCTCAGCGCCGGCCTCGTGATCGAAGAGCTGGGCAAGACGCTCACGGCTTCGCCGCTCGCGGCATCAAACTTCGCCGCCGCCAGTGCGCTCGTCCTTGCCGGCAGCGACGCGCAGAAGGAGGCGTGGCTGCCAAAGCTTGCGAGCGGTGAGGCGATCGCCACGCTCGCCATCGATGAAGGCCCGCGTCACGATCCCGCTAAGATCGAAGCGCGGGCGGAGAAGAGCGGCGCCGGTTGGAGCCTCAGCGGCGTCAAAGCTTTCGTCCACGAGGCGGATTCCGCCGATCTCTTCATCGTCGCGGCGCAAACAGAAAAGGGCGTCGCGCTCTTTCTCGTGCCAGCTGATGCCAAAGGCGTGGAGCGCAGCGCGCGCCGCCTCACGGATTCGCGCAGCCACGCTGAAGTCGCGTTCGTGAACGTCGCGCTCGCGGCCGATGCGTTGCTAGGTTCGGAGGACGGCGCCCAGTTGCTCGATCAAGTGCTTGAGCGCGCCCGTGCTGCAACGTGCGCCGAACTGCTCGGCCTTGCCGAGCAAGCCTTTCAGACCACGCTCGACTACTTGAAGACGCGTGTGCAATTCAATCAGCAGCTCTCAACGTTCCAAGCGCTGCAGCACCGCATGGCGAACCTGTTCACGCAAATCGAATTAGCCCGTTCAGCTGTCGAAGGCGCGTTCGAGGCGCTGGATGCGGGCCGAGACGACGCGGCGCGTATTGTCTCAGCCGCGAAAGTGGCGGCAAATGACGCTGCACACACTATGAGTCGTGAGATGATCCAGCTGCACGGCGGCATCGGTATGACCGACGAGCATGATGCGGGCTTCTACCTGAAGCGCGCCCGCGTGCTTGAAAACGCTTGGGGCAATTCGAGCTTCCATCGTGAGCGCTTTGCGCGTCTGTCGGGCTACTGATGAGCGAGGCGCCTGTTGACCGCGAAACGCGCGAACAGGCGTTCAAGCTGGAAGTCGAAGCCAATCTGAAACGCAACTACGCCGCGAACTTCGTTCACGGCATGCTTGGGCTTACCGGCTTTCGTCTGCTTTATGCGCCGACTCTAATGCCGGCCTACATCCACTTGCTCACCGGTTCGGCGGCGCTCGTAGGGTTGGGCCAGGCGCTGCTTCAGTTCGGCGCGGTGCTTTCGCCCATCATCGGCGCCTCGCGCATCGAGCACCGGCCGCGCATTCTGCCGTACGCCATCCGCGTGGGCTCATTGATGCGCGTGCAGATCCTTGGCCTAGCGGTGTCGGCCTGGCTGCTGAGCGGCTTGCCGCTGCTGATCGCGACGATGCTGTTTCTTTTCTTGCTCGGCGTCTTCACGGGCATGCAACGCGTCGTCTTTCAAATGGTGATCGCCAAGGTGATCCCGATCGATCGGCGCGGGCGGTTGCAGGGTTGGCGCAATCTCGCCGGCGGCGGCATTGCAGCTGGCCTCGCGTACTTCGCCGGCCACGTGCTCATCGAGCGCAATGTGCTGGGCAATGGCTACGCCACCACATTCATGCTGGCCTTCGTGCTGACAAGCCTTGGGTTGCTCGTGCTCCAGTTCTTCATGCGCGAGCCCGACGCTGCGCAGGTGCGGGCGCAAAAGCCGGTGGCCGAACGGGTGCGTGAGTTTCCAGCCCTGCTGGCCGACCAGGACTATCGCTGGTTCATCATCGCGCAGGGGTTGGCGATCGCCGGGCGCATTGCAGCGCCGTTCTACGTGCTCTTCGCCAGCCAGCAATTGGGTGTGGAGCTCAACGGAGCCCTGATCGGCCTTCTGTCGCTTGCGTTTCTGGGCGCCGATACGCTCTCAAACCTGCTTTGGGGAAATTTGGGGGATCGGTATGGCTATCGGATCACCTTCATGTTCGCGGTTGCAACATGGATTGCGGCCCTTGTGCTCATGCTGCTAGCGCGAACGGAGGCGCTCGTCGTGATCAGTTTTTGTGGGTTGGGTGCGGCCTCGTCGGGCTACCTGATGAGCGCGGGAACGATGGTGCTGGAGTTCGGCGAAACCTACGATATCCCGATGAGATTAGCCCTATCAACAACCGTGGAAGGGGCAATTAGTGCCGTCGTTCCGCTCATTGGGGGTGTAATTGTCTATACGCTTGGTTACGCAACGCTAGCATATGTAGCGGTGGTTTTGCTGAGCGCTTCGCTGCTCATTCTCCTGGCAAAGGTACGGGAGCCCAGGCGGCGCGGCCTGCCGTGAGATTGAGTCACAGCCAGTCTGAAATCCGACTTTCTGAAGTCGCTTTCTGTCTTGACGTTTTCTGCGATCCCAACATTCTTCGAGGGTGCGGTATCCACACAAAAATATGATGGGATGCCGTAGGGGAGGAAAACACCATGCGGCGGAACTCTGGGTCCAATCCACTTTTGCGCGCCCTTTTGCTGACATCGGCAGCAGTGACGGCGACCTTCGGCGGCCAAGCAGCAGCGCAAGACGCCAATGAGGACGAAATCGTCGTCACCGGCTCTTACATTCGGGGCACCCCGGAAGACGCAGCGCTTCCAGTTGATGTCATTACGCAGGACGATCTGCTCAATCGTGGTGCGCCATCGACGCTCGATCTGATCAAAACACTCCCTGTCAGCAACGGCGTCCTCGGCGACACCAACCAGTTCGACAGCCGCGCGCAGGGTTCTGAAGGCTCAGGCTCGGTGAACCTTCGCGGCCTCGGCCCGCAACGCACGCTTGTTCTGCTCAACGGTCACCGCATGGTGCTCAATCCGTTCGCGCTCGTCGGCGCCGGCGCGGTTGACACCAACACAATCCCATCGGCGGCCATCGGCCGCGTGGAAGTGCTTAAGGACGGCGCTGCCGCAACCTACGGCTCTGACGCGATTGGCGGCGTCGTGAACTTCATCACGCGCACTAATTTCGAAGGCTTCGAAGTCGGCGGCGATTATGAAGCTATCGACGGTTCCGACGGCGATTACACAGCAAACGCCATGTGGGGCTGGAGCGGCAATAGCGCCAACTTCCTGATTTCCGCTGCGTACCAGCACCGCTCCGAGCTTGAAGTGCTCGATCGCGATTGGGCGCACCTGCCGTATCTGACGAACCCGCAGGGCGGTTGGTCCGCCGCGGGCGCGCCGAGCACCTTCATTCCGCTCGGCGCCACGACAACGGCGTTCCGCGATCCATCGTGCACGGCGCTCGGCGGCGAAGCGTTTCCCTCAACGACCACGCCAGTTTGCTACTGGCAGCACAATATCTACGACAACCTGACGGAAGAGGAGAACCGATACCAAGTGTTCTCAAGCTTCGATGTCGATCTCACCGACACGATGCAGTTCCACTCTGATTTCCTGTATGCGCACACAGAAGTGCCGAACTGGCAGACCTCACCGTCCTATGCGCTGCTGCAAGCGCCGACGTCGGCCACGTCGCCGGTTCCGGGACGCTTCTACGTGCCGGCGACGAACCCGGGCGCAGCGTATTTTATCCTCACGCACCCGGCCGGCACGCCCGGCACAGTGCTCGCCACCGGCGCAGGCACCACAATCACGGCCGGTCAAATGGCTGCGGGCTTCTTGAACGTCGCCAACCGTCCGTACGCATTGGGTGGCAACCCCGCCTACGATTTCGGCGCGTCCGAGGGGCAGCGTGAGTACGATGCGTTCCGCTTCTCGGCCGGCATCGACGGCGAAATCTTCGGCGGCGTCAGCTGGAGTCTCAATGCGCTGTATGGCGAGGAAGAAGCGTATCGCACGGGCCGCGACACTGTTGTGAACCGCTACCAGCGTCTGCTGCGCGGTTTGGGCGGCCCGGGCTGCCCTGTCGTCGGCGGCACGCCCGGCGTAGGCAACTGCTACTTCTTCGATCCGTTCGTCTATCAAATCCCGGCCAACGGCATCACCGGTGTGGCGAACCCGCTTTATCAACCGGCGGGCTACAATCCGGGCAACCTCAACATCGGCAACAACAACCAAGCGATCATCGACTGGTTCTTCCCCGAAGTGTGGACGCGCAGCCGCGCCCAACTCACCACTATCGACCTCGTGTTCTCAGGTAATACTGGGATCAATCTCGCCGGCGGGCCGGTCCAGTGGGCGGCTGGCGCCCAATGGCGTCAGGACTCCTACCAGACCAACGTCGACGATCTGACCAACCTCGCCATCAACCCCTGCATCGACTCGCCCGATCTCAACCTCAACGGTTGCACCGTGCGAACCGGCGCCTTGGGCTTCTTGGGCAGCACCTTCGAATCCGATCTCACGCGCGACGTGCGTGCGGCCTTCGGCGAATTGAGCGTGCCGTTCACCGATAACTTCGAAGTGCAGCTCGCTGCGCGCTACGAAGATTACGGCGGCAACACTGGCTCGACGTTTGATCCGAAGATCTCCGCGCGTTGGCAGTTGGCTGAGTGGTTCGCGCTTCGCGCCTCGGCCGGTTCGACATTCCGCGGTCCGTCGCTGCCGTCGGTTTCGCCGGGCGTGGTCACGTCGCTGCAAAGTGTGCTGGGCACGTTCCGCGCCATCGACATTTTCGGCAACGCCAACCTCGAGCCGGAAAGCGCCGATACGCTGAACGTCGGCGCCATCGTCGAAACCTCCAACTTCTTCGCGACGTTGGATTGGTGGAAGTTCGACTTCCAGAATCCGCTTGGCACAGAACCGTTGGCCGGCATGGTCAACGCGCTCTTTCCGAACGGCGCCAGCGCCACGAACAATTGCGGTGTCGCCGGCTACGCGGCTCTGCAAGCGCGCTTCACGTTCACTTCGCCCTGCGCGAATGGCGTGAGCGCAGGCACGATCTCGCGGATCGCGACCTACAACATCAACGGCGCGCCGATCGAAACCTCAGGTCTCGATCTTCAAGCTCAGTACACGTTCAATGATGTGTTCGGCGGCGATCTCTCGATCGGCGGCGGCGGCTCGTACGTGCTTGAGTACAATGTCGGCGCTGTGACGGTCGAAGGCATCGTTGTGCAGCAAGCATTCGACGCGGTCGGCAAGCTCAACTATCAAACGTCGGTCTATCCGATCCCGCAGTGGAAGGGGAACGCCTACGTCGAGTGGGGCAACGACACGCATAACCTGCGCGTCACCGCCAATTACATCGACTCTTACACCGATCAACGCACCGATATCTTCGCGGCGTCGCCGAACTGGGGCGGCACCGCCATCACGGGCGGCAAGACGATCGACTCGTTCATGACCTTCGATGTGAACTATCGCCTCAACATCGGTGAGAACACGACGTTCCTGTTCGGCGTTCAAAACCTGACGGACGAAGATCCATCGTTTGCCCGTCTCGATCTGAACTATGACCCGCTTACGGGCGACGCGATCGGCCGCACGATCCGCGTTGGCCTCAGGCAGCGTTTCAACTGAGCGCCTTCTCCCGGGGTGTTTAGTATTGGGGCCGGCGCCAAAAGCGCCGGCCCTTTTTTTCGTCGGACTAGGCGCCGGCCTAAAGCTTCGGCTTGTCGAACAAGCCGTACGCCATCGTTGACGCGTAGAAGTCGATCGCCTTTTCCGGCGCCATAAGCCGCGCCCACTCCCGCAACTCGTACGCCGTGTTGATGGTCGCCATGATCGCTTGCGCCGCGATCAGCGGATCAATCGGCCGAATTGTTCCTTCGGTGATGCCGTCAATCAGCATGCCTGAAAAACGCCGCGCCATACGGTTCGATCGCTCAAGCACGGCCGGGCGCACATCCGAAGGCAAGGCTTGCAGCGCCGTTGTGCGCAGGAGAGGAAAGTCGCCGTGCAGTTGGACATTCAGCAGGCTGGCCATCGATGACGACACCCAAGCCCACGCATCGTTGCCCTTTTCCATTGCCGCATGCTGGGCAAGCGAAACCCGGTCATAGCTGCGCCGGAAGCACTGCAGCACCAAGTCGTCCTTGGCTTCCAGATGGTGATAGAAGCTGCCTTTGGTGACGTTGAGCGTTGAAGCGATCCGCTCCACCGACGCGCCGCGATAGCCGAGTTCGTTGATCAGGCGCGTCGCCGCGCGCAGAAATGTCTCCGGCCCCGCTTCGGCTTCGGCCGGTTCTTCATCAAGTGCGATCAGCTTTGGCTTCCACTTGGCGCCGTCTACGGCGACTCCCTTGTCGAACACTTCGAACAGCCGCTGGTGGACGCGGGGAAAATCGCGATCCGAGTAGGCGTTGAGCCAGGCGGGCAGCCAGAAGATATTCTCGGCCAGAACGGCTGAGCGGGCCGTCCGCAGGGCTTTCTCCTCTGGCGTCGTCGCCGCTCCGAAAAAGCGCCGCCGCATCTCGCGATAGACCCCGAAATAACGCTGCGCCAGGCGCGCGCGCATCGGCTCGTCCATCGCGCGCAAATCAGAGAGCCGCGCCGGGGGCCGCTCCTCGCGCCGCCGGATGCGCGCCCATTCTTCGAGGGTGTGCTCAAGATAAGCCGAAACGCGCGAGCGGGGGTCCGGCTGCTTCGCCGCCTTCAGAACCGCTTCTTCCATGCGGTCGATGGAGCGCTCGAACACCGCCTCGGCCAGAAGCTCCTTGCGCTTGAAATAGTAGGTGATGCTGGTCGTGTTGAGTTCGACGCGCTGGGCGACGTCCACGAAGGTCATGCCCTTCACGCCCATCTCGTTGATGAGGTCCGTCGCGACATCGAGGATCAGCTCGCGCTTACGCGCGTAGCGTTTGGTCTTGTCAGAATTGTTGTCGCTGGGGAGGGCGCTCATGCCCGATGCTCTACCAAACCGTCGACCTCAAAGTCACCTTGACCGATCCGAACCCGCTACTCGCTTTGGATCGAGGCTCCAGTATGGCGAATAACGCGGCGGAAGGCATCAAAATTGCCCTTGATCCAATCACCTTTCGTGACAAACCGCTGCCATTCCCATCGCGCAGAGCCAACGGTATGGTGCGCCGCACAACATCGGAATATCAATGGGAGCGCCGCGTGTTCGACTTGACGGGCAAGACCGCAATCATCACCGGATCGTCGCGCGGAATCGGCAAAGCGATCGCTGAAGGGCTGGCCGAACAGGGCGCGCGCGTTGTCATCTCAAGCCGCAAGCAAGATGCGTGCGATGAAGTGGCAAATGCCATCAACGCAAAGTACGGCGCTGGCCGCGCGCTTGCTGTCGCCGCGAACATCTCCGCCAAGCAAGCGCTGCAAGATCTTGTCGACACGACGCGCCGCGCCTTCGGCAAGATCGACATTCTCGTCTGCAACGCCGCGACCAATCCACAGTACGGCTCTATCGGCGATGTCACTGACGAGCAATTCCGCAAAGTGCTCGACAACAACATTCTGTCCAATCACTGGCTCGCGCAGATGGTGTTGCCTGACATGATCGAGCGCCGAGACGGCGCCATCATTATCGTCTCGTCCATCGGCGGATTGCGCGGCTCGCCCGTGATCGGTGTGTATAACGTGTCAAAAGCCGCCGATTTCCAGCTCGCGCGCAACTACGCCGTCGAGTACGGCAAGTACAACGTTCGCACCAATTGCATCGCGCCCGGCTTGATCAAAACGGATTTTGCGCGTGCTCTGTGGGACAATCCGGAGGCTGCCGAGCGCTTCAATAAAACGCATCCCATGCGTCGCATGGGCAATCCGGAAGATCTTGCCGGCGCTGCGGTCTTCCTTGCATCGCCTGCCGCATCGTATGTGAATGGCCAAACAATCGTCGTTGATGGTGGGACAATGGCATGAGCAAGCAACTCCAAAACAAGGTCGCGATCATCACCGGCGCCGGCTCAGGCATTGGCCGCGCAACGTCGCTTCTGTTTGCTGAAGCCGGCGCTAGCGTCGTCGCGGCGGACAAGACCGAAGCCGCGCACGAGACTGTGCGCATGATTGAAGAGAAGGGCGGTAAAGCTGTCGGGGTTGTGTGTGACGCCGGCGTCGAGGCCGATGTCGTCAATCTCGTCGCGACGGCAACAGCCAAGTTTGGCGGGCTCGACGTGTTCTACGCCAATGCCGGCATCACTGGCGGCGTGATGGGCGGAATATTCGATGCAACGCCGGAGGTGTGGGCCGAGACGCTGCGCGTCAATCTGATCGGTCCGTTCCTCGCGATCAAACACGGCGCGCCCGCGATTCAGAAGCGGGGCGGCGGCGCCATTGTCTGCACGGCCTCCGTTGCTGGCATCCGCTCCGGCGCTGGGCCTGCGCAATATTCGGCATCGAAGGCGGGCGTGATCAACCTCGTGCAGGTCGCCGCACAGCAACTCGCTGGCACAAATGTGCGTGTCAACGCCGTGTGCCCAGGTCTCATCGAGACGGGGATGACCAAGCCGATCTACGACATGGCGCGGGCCGCTGGCCGTGAAGATAAGATTGGACAGCTCAATCCGCTGAAGCGTGGCGGCGAGCCGCACGAGATTGGCAACGTCGTGCTCTTCCTCGCGTCAGATGCGGCAAGCTACGTCAACGGTCAGTTCCTCGCCGTTGATGGCGGATTGACATCGTCGCTTCCCGTCGCGCCGCGCCCTCTGCCAAGCACGATGAGTTCGGCGTCGTGAGTCTCGTTGATCTGTTCGCTGGCGCGCGCCGGGATGGCGCGGTGCTGCACTTCGAGTCGCCCGATTCGTGGATGCAAGGCCGCACGCTTTACGGCGGCCTCACCGCTGCGCTAGCGCTTGAAGCGGCGCGCGGCGCGGACGCCGATCTGCCGCCGCTGCGTTCGGCGCAGATCGCGTTCATCGGGCCTTTGTCTGGGCCCGTCAGTGTTGAAGCCAAACTGTTGCGCCGCGGTCGTAACGCCGCGTTCGTCACCGCCGACGTGCGGGCGGGCGATACACTAGGCGTCCGCGCCATGTTCGTGCTGATGTCGAACCTTCAGTCTGCAATCGATCACACTGACGTCGCGCCGCCGCCCACGACGATCGCACTCGATGCAGCCGAGCCAGCGCGTCCACGAGGCGCCGGCAAATTCTTCACCGACAACTTCGAGTTCCGCCATGCGCGCGGCCAGGATAGCGAGCCGGAGTTTCTCCGTTGGGCGCGTCTGCGTGAGCGCGATGGTGTCGATCCTGCAGTCGAAGTGCTCGCGGCCGCCGACGCCTTGCCGCCGGCCGCCATGCCGCTCTTCGGCGCGCCGGCGCCGATCAGCACCATGACCTGGCAAATCAACATGCTGACCGCGGCGCCGCAAAGCGATGACGGCTGGTGGCTCCTGCGTGCGCGCGCTGACTACACGCGCAACGGCTGCTCAAGCCAGTTCATGCACATCTGGAACGCCCGCGGCGAACCCATCGCCCAGGCGATCCAGAGTGTGGCAATCTTCGCTTAGTGTTGGTGATGCGCGGCGGCATATGCCGCGCCCTGGCTTCGCACCAGTTCAATGAGATTGCCCTGCACGAGGCTGACATCGATCAGGTGCAAGCCCCAATCAGCCATCACGCGTCCACCAGACATCACGTCGCCGACGATCACATCCGTGCGCGCATCCGCCGGATCGCCATGCACGGTGACGGCGAAGTAGGAGCCATGCTCATCCCGCACGCAACGACCCGAAAGCAACCCGGGCGTTTTCACAAAGCTGGTCGTGACGTTGGCGCCGTTTGACGTCCATTGCGGCGCAGCGAGCGAGCTTTGGCCTGCGCCACGTGCACCGAGATAGGAGTCCAGCGTCGTATCCGTTTCACCGTTCGCCAGCGCGGCCGGGTTTACACACGCCACATGGCGTCCGCTCACCGTTGTTTGCCCAAAGCGGCTGTTCGCTGGCGGCGGCGCATCAGCGCGGAAGCTCACATAGGTGATCAAGCAGCCGAGTTGCGTGTTGCTGCGGCAGAGCGGCACCGCACGGAAATCGCCACCGACGTCCGCATTCTCCGGCGCCGTCGAGTTGAAGCCCGCGAGCATCGCCGAAAGCATGCGCTGTTGCAGCGGTTGTCCGTCGATCTCTCGCTGCACCAGAATTTGCAGCATGCGAGAGCCCTGGCTGTGCCCGATCAGCACGAACGGCCGGCCGTTATTGTCATGCTCGATGTAGTAGCGAAATGCTGCGGCGACGTCGGCGTAGGCAAGCTGGCCCGCCGCCGGATCAACGGGTTGACCCGTCGCGATCGCATTGCGCAGCGCCGTCAGCGTCACTTGCCGATAAAGCGGCGCATACGTGCGGCATACGGCGCTAAACCGCGCGAATTGCGAGGCGATCACCGCATTTTCTTCCGCGTTCGGCGTCATATCGCTGTTGACGCCCGGGTCGTTCGAGACTGTCGGATACACATAGAAGCAGTCGACCGCCGGTTCGTTCGCGCGCGTGAAAGTCTCCACGCTGGTGCTTCCGTCCGCGTTCACGACCGTCGCGTTGAGATCAACCGCGCACGCATCGTTGCGGCCCGGTCGGCAAAGCCAGTTCGCTTCGCTTCTATAATCGGGTGTCGTCGCCGGCGTTTGCGCTTCGGCAGCGCCGGCCCAAGCCAGAACAACGGCGGCGGCAAGCAGAATTCTCATGCGATCTCTCCTTGATCCGTCACGCTTCAGCGCGATCGGCGAACAGCTTCTTCAAGTCCTTCTTCAGAATTTTGCCGTTGGCGTTGCGCGGCAGCGTCTCCTTGACGAACGCGATTGCCACCGGCGTCTTGAACGCCGCGAGCCGTGCGCGCACCCAATGCTTCAGCTCATCTTCCGTCGCGCTCATGCCCGGCGCGAGGTGCACCACCGCCGCCGGCTCTTCGCCAAGCGTGCGATGCGGAATCCCGATCAGCGCTGCGTCGGTCACCGCTGGGTGATCGTAGAGAACGTTTTCGACTTCGGACGAGTAGATGTTCTCACCGCCGCGGATCACGATGTCCTTCACGCGATCGACGATGAAGCAGAAGCCTTCGTCATCGAGCCGCGCGAGATCGCCGGTCTTGACCCAGCCATCGACGAATGTCGCCGCCGTCGCTTCCGGATTTCGCCAGTAGCCTTTGACGATTTGCGGCCCGCGCGCCCAAAGCTCACCCGCTTCACCAACCGGCATCTCACGCATGCCGTCATCGCTCATGATCTTGAGATCGGAGACAGGAACTGCCGGACCTGCGCTATCTGGCCGATTGAGATAGTCCTCTGACGAATGCGACGTCACCGTCGCCATCGTCTCGGTCATTCCCCAACCATTGCCGGGCAGGGCGCCGAATTCGCTTTTGATCCTGCGCACAAGCTCCGGCGCTGATGGCGCGCCGCCGTATGCAATCGCCTCCAGTGAACTTAGATCGTACTTGTGACGGTCGGGATGCTCGATCATTTGCCACGCGATCGTCGGGACACCGCCTGTTGAATTTACGCGCTCGCGCTGAATGATCTCGAACGCTTGGATCGTATCCCATTTGCGCATGAAGATCGTCGTGTTGCCCGCGAAGACCGCCGTCATCATGCCCGCGCTGCACGCCGTGACATGGAACAGCGGAATGACTGTCAGCCCCACTTTTGGCGTCGGTGCTGGCGGCGCATCGCCCCGTCGCAAACATGCGCGCGCGGCGGCATAGGCGGAAGAGAAGATGTTGGTGGTGATATTGCGATGCGTACCGAGCGCGCCCTTTGGATTACCGGTCGTGCCGCTTGTGTAGAAGATCGTCGCATCGTCTTCGGGATCGAGCGCTACGACAGGAATCGCGGCGTCCGGCAGCGAAGCCCAACTCATTGGCGCGCCGATCATGTCTTCGAGTTTGCGCGCTGGCGGTGAAAGCGCACGCTCTGCGCGGCTCACCAGGACATGCGCCAAATCAGGTAGTTCGCTTTGGTGCGCGCCGATTCGGTCCCAGCGCTCCACGTCGCACACCAGGACCTTCACGCCAGCGTTCGAGAGCCCGTAGCTCAGCTCCTGGCCAGTCCACCAAGCGTTCAGCGGCACAACAATCGCGCCAATTGTTGTCGCCGCGAAAAATGCCACGGGCCATTCCGGCAGATTGCGCATCGCGATCGCAACGCGATCGCCTTTGCTCACTCCCAGGCGCTGCAGCTCTTTTGCCAGCGCCGCCGTCGCGCGATGCCATGCATCGAACGTTACGCGCTCGTCTTCGTAGATGGTGAAAAGCCGTTGCCCATGACCGCGCCCGATTGCAGCGAGCTCCGCCAGTGTCTTTGGCGAATTCTTCCACGTGCGAATGGCGACGCCGCGAATGTTGCGGGTCTCCATTTCGAAGCGCGCGCCGGGTGCGCAGAGCACGGCCTCGACCTCCTTGATCGACATGGCAGGCCAAGCGCGCGCGGGCGCTGCCGTGGCGGAGCTGTTGGACGTCATGGTCCTCCCTTCGCGGCTTGCCGCAACGAAAACGCGGGCGCCAGCTTTTGAATGTTCGGTTTTGCAGCGCGACGATAAAATCTCTGTGGACGCCTACACAAGTCCGGAAATTCCAATATTGAGTATGGCGAAACGAAATATTGCACGATGGCCTCGCGTTGCCGATAAAAGCCACTGAGGTACGGCGCAGCGCAGCCCGCCAGGGAGACAAAAATGAGCGTAATTTCAACACGCAAAGAAGGCGACGTGCTCGTCGTCATCAGCAACAACCCGCCGGTAAACGCTCTCGGGCACGCCGTGCGCGCCGGGCTGGCCGATGCGCTGACCCAGGCCGCCAACGATTCCGCGATCAAAGCTGTCGTGATCCGCTGCGACGGCCGCACCTTCTTTGCTGGCGCCGACATCACTGAGTTCGGTCGGCCCATGCAGGGGCCATCGCTGCCGGAAGTCGTGGATCAGATTGAAGCCAGCAAGAAGCCCGTCGTCGCCGCCATTCATGGCACCGCGCTCGGCGGCGGCCTCGAAGTGGCGCTGGGCTGCCACTATCGCGTCGCCGTGCCGTCTGCAAAGCTCGGTCTGCCTGAGGTGAAGCTGGGCATTCTGCCGGGCGCCGGCGGCACGCAACGCTTGCCGCGCGTTGTTGGCGTTGAAGCCGCGCTGCCAATCATCGTCACCGGCGATCCGATTGGCGCGAAGCAAGCACAGAGTATCGGCCTGCTCGATAAGCTCGTTGGCGAACCTTCGCTCGAAGCGGACGCCATCGCCTTTGCGCGCGAAATCTCAACGCGCGGCGAACATCCGATCGCCAGCCAGCGCACAGACAAAATCGCTGAAGCCGTGCGCGATCCCGAAGTGTTCGATCGCTTCCGCCGCGAGCATGCGCGCAAGCTCAAGGGATTTGAAGCGCCGGAGGCATGCATTCAGGCAGTGAAGGCGGCGGTCGACCTGCCGTTCGCGGAAGGCATCAAGAAGGAGCGCGAGCTTTTCTTGAAGCTTGTCACCGGTGATCAGTCACGCGCCCTGCGTCATGTCTTCTTCGCTGAACGCGCCGCCGCGAAGATCGATGATATTCCTGCCGATACGCCCGTCATCGAGATCAAGAAGGTCGGCGTTCTTGGGGCTGGCACGATGGGCGGCGGCATCACCATGAACTTTCTGTCCGCCGGTATTCCCGTCACAATCGTCGAGCGGGAGCAGGCGGCGCTCGATCGCGGTGTAGCGATTATCAAGAAGAACTACGAGGCCACAGCCAAGAAGGGCCGCCTCACCGAAGAGCAGGTCGCCAAGGCCGTCAGCTTGCTGACGCCTTCACTCAGCTATGACGACCTTGCCGATTGCGATCTCGTCATCGAGGCCGTGTTCGAGAATATGGACATCAAAAAGGACGTGTTCAAAAAGCTCGACGGCATCGTCAAGCAAGGCGCGATCCTCGCGTCCAACACCTCATATCTCAACGTCGATGAGATCGCATCGGTCACCAAGCGCCCGCAGGCGGTGATCGGCTTACACTTCTTCTCGCCGGCGAACGTGATGCGTCTGTTGGAAATCGTGCGAGGGGCAAAAACCGCGCCGGACGTGCTGAAAACGTCGATGGAGCTGTCGAAGAAGATCGGCAAGATCGCCGTCGTTTCCGGCGTGTGCCCGGGCTTCATCGGCAATCGCATGCTGAGCCAGCGTCAGCGCGAGGCGAACAAACTGATCCTTGAAGGCGCCAAGCCTTGGGACGTCGATCGTGCGCTCGTCAGCTTTGGCTTCCCGATGGGGCCGTTCCAAATGTCGGACCTCGCGGGGCTCGATATCGGGTGGAGCAAAGAAACATCGAAAGGCGAGACCATTCGCGACGTGCTCTGCGAGCGTGATCGCCGTGGCCAGAAGACCGGCAAGGGCTTTTACGATTACGATGAGAATCGCCGCCCTTCGCCGTCACCGGAAGTCGAGCAAGTCATCGCCGATTTCATCGCCAAGAGCGGCAAGCAGCAACGCCAGGTCTCCGATCAGGAAATCCTGGAGCGCTTGCTCTATCCGATGGTCAACGAGGGCGCGAAGATCCTCGACGAGAAGATGGCGCAGCGCGCCTCCGATATCGATATTGTTTGGCTCAACGGCTACGGCTGGCCGACTTACACCGGCGGCCCGATGTTCTGGGCCGACACAGTTGGGCTGGAGAAGGTCGCCAGCGCGCTTGAAGGCTACGGCCTCGAGGTCGCTTCGTCGCTGAAGGCGAAGGCGGGAGCTGGTCAGAAGTTCAACTAAGTCGCGAGGCGGAGGAGGCGGCGCGCCGCGCGCGTCGCCTATTCTTCCTCGGCAACAACTTCTAACCCGCGAATATTCAGTAGGCGCATTACGCCGCGATCGAAATCGATCAGCCCGCGCTCGCGCAAGCCACGCAGCGTGCGATTGATGTGCACTGGGGTCAGCCCCAGCGCGTCCGCGAGATCGTCCTGTCGCGCCGGCATCTCATAGACGCCGTCTTTTGCCAGTCCGCGTTCAGCCAAGCGGTTATGAAGCTCAAGAAGCAAATTCGCCATCCTGCCCGGCGCCGCGCGCTGGCCAAGATCGGTGAGGCGGCGCCCGTAAAGGGCGAGCTGGCTTTGCAGGTAGGTCTGAAAGCGCCGGCTTTGCTCGGTCGATGAATTCACCAGCGCGTGCATCGCCGTGGTTGAGAAGGTGCAGTACTCGACGTCCGTAAGCGCGCGTGTGGTGTAGGAGGAGGTTCCCTCGCTCAGCAGCAAGAGCGCTTCTAAGTCGAACAGGTCGCCGGGCAGAATGAACGAGAGCACCTGCCGGCGTCCGTCAGCCAATTGCGCGACCCGAATGGCCCAGCCGCGCCGCAGCATCCGGATTTGGCTTTGGTGCTCGCCGGCACGAGTGAGCAAAGCGTTCGCCCGCGCGATGGAAGCGCCATGTCGCGCGCCAGCGATTGCGGCTGCGCCAGCGGTATGTGCGGCGGCATAAACGCCCAGCGCACCAATCGCGCACGTCCGGCAGTCAGGAAATAAATCCACGGCCAGGTCGCTTTGATATTTCATCGAAGCAGACATATTCGGCTACTTGAAGTAAAATCCTCGGTAAGGATAGTATTACATAGCTCCAGATTAAGTTCAGCTAGCCTGACGACTTAAATAGATTGGCGATTTGCATAGTACGAAGGGCATAGGCCGGAAGCTCAAATCCGAGTTATAGATGTATGTTAGAAGCATTAGTGCTACGAATACTTGGTACTATTTACCCTGATTTAAGTGCGCCAGCCGAGGGTTCCCTGCGGTGGCGCGCAGTGCGCGACACCACGGACGCGGTTCAGCGTCCTTTGAGGGTCGCCTATGTCGTCAGAGCAGCTCCGCGAACGCCTGGATTTCATTCAATTCAACTCCACTGCTCGGGAGGCCCTAAGGGATTCTCAGGACGTCATTCGACGCGCGATCGGTGAGGGCCTCGATCGGTTCTATGACGCCCTGCGGCGCACCCCGGCCGTTTCGCGCTTTTTCTCAAATGACCAACACATTGACGGCGCGAAGTCGGCTCAAGCCGCGCACTGGGGTCGGATCGCGTCGGCCGAGTTCAGTGATGACTACTATAATAGTGTCCGACGGATCGGCGAGACGCACGCCCGCATAGGACTTAAGCCGCAATGGTATATCGGCGGCTATGCGCTGATCATCGAACAGCTAATCCGCCAGATCGTCACCGAGAAGACCAAGTCGCGCGGACCGTTCTCGAAGTTTGATAGCGAAGACCTTTCGGATTCTCTCAGCGCCCTCATCAAGGCCGCGCTGGTTGATATGGACCTCGCAATCTCGGTGTATCTCGATACCTCCGAGGCGGAGCGCCTACGTCTCGACGCCGAGAATAAGAAGACGGAAGAAGCGCAGCGCCTGGTTGTGCACGGGCTCGCGACTGGCCTCGAAAAGCTCTCGAATGGCGATCTGACCTATCGGATCAGCGATCCGTTCCACGGCAGTTACGAAAAGCTCCGCGCCGACTTCAATGCCGCGATGTCGACTTTGCAAGAGTCGATGAAGGTGATCAACGCCAACGCGAGCGGCATTCGTTCTGGCGCGGCGGAAATCACGACGGCTTCGGATGATCTGTCACGCCGCACCGAGCATCAAGCGGCCACACTTGAAGAGACGGCCGCCGCGCTCGACGAGATCACTGCGACGGTGAAGAAGACCGCCGAGAGCGCAGCTCAAGCCAACGCCACCGTCACCGCCGCGCGCTCGGATGCGGAACGCAGCGGCGTCGTGGTGCGCGAAACCGTTGCCGCGATGGACGAGATCGAGCGCTCCGCCAAGCAGATCTCTCAAATCATCGGCGTCATCGACGAAATCTCCTTCCAAACGAACTTGCTGGCGCTAAACGCCGGTGTCGAAGCCGCGCGCGCGGGCGATGCGGGCAGGGGCTTTGCGGTTGTCGCTTCCGAAGTGCGTGCGCTCGCGCAGCGCTCATCGGATGCCGCCAAAGAGATCAAGAACCTCATCCTGGAAAGCTCGCGCCACGTCGAAACCGGCGTGGACCTGGTTGCGAAAACAGGCGACGCGCTTGGCGCGATCGTTTCAAAGGTGGCCGACATCAGTCATCTCGTCGCGGAGATATCGTCTTCGGCGCAAGAGCAATCGAGCGCGCTGAACGAGGTCAACACCGCTATAAACCAAATGGACCAGACCACGCAGCAAAACGCCGCGATGGTCGAGCAGAGCACGGCGGCCAGCCATTCGTTGACGCACGAGGCACAAACGCTCGAACAGCTGGTCGCTCAGTATGACATCGGCGTCGTGGCAGCCGCGCCGATCAAGGCGCGCGCTCCGGCGCCAAGCAAGTCTAGTGCGCCCGCCGCCGCGGCATCCAAAGCGTCACCCCGCGCATTCTCAACCCGAGGCGCAACAGCGCTCAAGCCTTCAACCGAAGAAGACTGGCAGGAATTCTAGTCAACAACGGGGATTGAATTGAAAGCCCTTTCATCATCAGCGCGGCTGGTGCTCGCGTCAGCGCCCGCCATCTTAACTTTCACAGCGTCGACGCCCGCCGCCGCCGATAACGCGGTGGCGTGGTCCGTCGCGTACACGGCGGACGTGTTCGCCGGCGCCAGCGATGATGTCAGCACGCGCGGCCGCTTCCTCGATAATCTTGATGTCATGGCCGACGTCGATCTCGCCCGCGCCTTCGGCTGGCAGGGGATGACGCTGCACGCGCACGTGCTCAATAATTCGGGCTCGGCGCTCAACGACGATCTCGGCACGTTGCAAGGCGCGGACAACATCGAAGTCTCGCGCCAACGCCTGCGCTTGTTTGAACTCTGGGCGGAAAAAGCGTGGGATGGCGGCAGTGTCCGCGCCGGCCTCTACGACCTCAACAGTGAGTTCTACGCCAACGACTCCGCCGGCCTTCTTATCGCGCCGGCGTTCGGCATCGGCTCTGAGCTCGCCGCCACTGGGCCCAACGGTCCATCGATCTTCCCATCGACCGCACTTGCGGTGCGCGGGCATTTTGATCTCGGTGCTGAAAGCTCAGTGTCGGTCGCTGTTTTGAACGCCCATGCTGGCGTCATCGGCGATCCCGGCAGCGTCGACATCGAATTCGACGATGGCGCGCTCATCATCGGTGAGTACAGCTGGACGGGCGGCGTACATCTTGGTGTCGGCGCCTGGGGTTACACCGATCAGCAAGACGATGTGCGCGAGACCGACGCATTCGGCGCGCCGGTCAGCCGAAACGCCTACGGATTCTATGCCACCGCCGAGCGCGAACTTTGGAGCAATGCGACAGGTTTCGCGCGCGTTGGCGTCTCGGACGGCGACACCACGCCGTATGCAGGCGGCTGGCAGGCAGGTCTTTTGTTCGACGAGGTGCTCTCAGCACGCCCAAGCAGCCAAATATCATTCGGCGCCTACCAAGGGGCCCTTAGCGACAAGTACCGCGCCAACGAGTTCGACGGTGGTGTCAGCGTCGCGCGCGCGGAAACGGGTTTCGAACTAACGTATTCCGATCAGCTCACGCCGTGGCTGCGTGTGCAGCCGGATGTCCAACTCATTCTGGATCCCGGCGGCGATCGGGATCGCGATAATCTCTTCGTATTTGGCCTCCGCTTTGAGGTGACGCCTTTTGCTGAGCGGGGGGCCTGAGCATGTCTGCGCATAGCCATAGCGGCGAAACCAAGATGAACTCGATCAATCGCGCCGCCTTGATTGCGAGTGGCTCGATTTTCGGGCTCGTGGCCTTGAGCGGTCTCTGTGGTCTCTGGACACAGAACGAGCTCCAAGGCGCGCTCGATGAATCCGGCCGCGCCGCAAATTTGATCCGCGCCCACATGAGCGCTGACATGATGCACGACGCACTCCGCTCCGACGTGCTCGCCGCCATTTCCGCCCAAGACCCGCGCAGCGGCATCGCGATCGACGAGGTGCGAGCTGATTTCTCGGAGCACACTACCGAATTTCGCTCCCAAATTGCCGAGGAGGCGCGCCTGGCGGCTACCGATGCAGAGCGCGATGCGATCGCGGGCGTCGCAGCACCGCTCAACGCCTATATTGCGAAGGCCGAAGAAGTGATCACGCTCGCCGGGAGCGATCCGCAGGCCGCGCTGGGTGAGCTCCCGGAGTTCTTCGAGCAATTCCGCGCGCTCGAGGGTCAGATGGAGGCGGTCACCGATGTGATCAGCGCTGGCGCGGCGACCAGCACAAGCCACGCTGAGGATGATGCGCACTTCTCATTCTGGTTGATGTTGTCCGTTCTGATTGCGTCCGGCGCCGCCACGATCGCCCTAGCGGTGATGACGCGCCGCCACCTGGTAGCGCCTCTGGTCAGCCTCACGAACCAGATGACCAGGCTCGCCGACGGCGACAACACTGTTGATCCGGTCGAAGCCAAGCGTACCGACGAAATCGGCGCCATGGGCCGCGCCTTGGTTACATTCCGCGGCGCGGCGCTCGCCCGCATCGAAGCGGACCGTCAAGCTGAGCGGGATCGCATCGCCGCCCAAGCGGCGCAGGAGCGCGCGCGCGATGACGCGCGCGTTGCAGCGGAGGAATTGGTCGCCCGCTCGTTCGGCGAGGGCATGGCAAAGCTCGCCGATGGCAATCTCACATTCCGCATCACTCAGGATGTGCCGCAAGCCTACGAGAAGCTTCGCGCCGATTTCAACGCCGCGGTCGCAAAGCTGGAAGACGCAATGGGCGCCATCGCCGCCAACGCGGATGGCATGCGCGCCGGCACCGGCGAAATCAGTCAAGCGTCGGATGATCTCTCGAGGCGTACCGAGCAACAGGCCGCGACTCTCGAGGAAACTGCCGCCGCGTTGGACGAAGTCACGGCGACCGTCGGCAAAACCGCCGAAGGCGCCCGCCAAGCCAACGGTGCGGTGCAAACCACTCGTGAAAACGCGGCAAAAAGCGGCGAGATCGTGAAGAGCGCTGTCGGCGCCATGGAAGCGATTGAACAATCGTCTCGTCAAATCTCACAGATTATCGGAGTCATCGACGAGATCGCATTCCAAACCAATCTGCTCGCGCTCAATGCAGGCGTTGAAGCGGCCCGCGCGGGCGACGCAGGCCGCGGCTTTGCGGTCGTCGCGTCCGAAGTGCGCGCGCTCGCGCAGCGTTCGGCGGAGGCCGCCAAAGAGATCAAGTCGCTCATCTCTACCAGCTCACAGCAGGTCGATACCGGTGTGAAGCTTGTCGGTCAGGCCGGTGAGGCGCTGACACGCATTGTCACCGGTGTGAATGAGATCAACGGGCTCGTTTCCGAAATCGCCTCTTCAGCGCAGGAGCAGTCAACAGCGCTGACGCAGGTGAACGCCGCCATCAACCAAATGGATCAGACCACGCAACAGAATGCGGCGATGGTGGAAGAGAGCACAGCCGCCAGCCATGCGCTCGCGCACGAGGCGCAACAGTTAGAGCAATTGGTGGCGCGCTTCGAGATTTCACAAGTTGGCGGCGCCCCGCGCGTCGCGGCGAACCCCAACAGCGTACGGCATCAGCAACAGCGCGTCGCTGCGTACGCCGCCAAACCGACGCGCCGAATCGCCATGCCGAAATCCAGCGCTGCACCCTCGGCTGCAGCCGAGAACTGGGAGGAATTCTGATGAGCGTCGCCTACAAGCTTCCGGCCGTGCTCGACTTTCGAGCTGCGGCGCCGCTGCGCGAGTCGCTCCTCGCACAGCGCGGCCAGCCGCTCACACTCGACGCCGCCGATGTCGAACGCATCGGCGGACAATGCATTCAAGTTCTAATCGCCGCTCAACGCACCTGGGCGCAGGACGGTCGCACGTTCTGCATCGAGGGCATCTCCGGAGAGATGCGCCGCGCCTTGGGTTTTGTTGGTCTGCAGACCTTTTTCACGGAGTCCGTTGCGTCATGAGCATGCGCATTCTTACGGTCGATGATTCTCGCATGATGCGGGAAATGTTGCTGATGGCCCTACGCGGCGCCGGCTTCGACGTCATCCAGGCGGAGGATGGCGAGCATGGCATCGAAGTGCTGGCCGCCAACGGCGCCGATGTCATCATCACCGACATCAACATGCCTAAGCTGGATGGCTTTGGCTTCATTGAGCGCGTGCGTGCTGAGCAGCAGTATCGCGCGACGCCGATCCTAGTCCTCTCAACCGAGAGCGATCCCGCAAAGAAAGCCCGCGCACGCGACGCCGGGGCGACCGGCTGGATCGTGAAACCTTTCGACGCAGCGCGCTTGGTCGAAGCTATTCGCCGCGTATCGGCTTGAGGAGGCGGGTCTGATGGATCCGATGGACGCAATCAAAGTCACATTCTTCCAGGAATGTGACGAACAACTGGCCGAGCTCGAAAACGGGCTGATGGCGCTTGAGAGCGGCGCCGGCGACCGTGAGACGGTCAACGCTGTCTTTCGGGCCGTTCACTCCGTAAAGGGCGGGGCCGGCGCCTTCGGCTTCGAAGACCTCGTTAAGTTCGCGCACACTTTCGAAACCGCACTCGATCTGATGCGGTCCGACAAGCTTGCCATCGATGCCGAGGCGCTGCGAGTCATGCTGCGCGCCGCCGATGTGCTGGCTGACCTCGTGCATGCCGCTCGCGACGGCGGATCCGTCGACGAAGCGCGCTGCGCTGCGCTTGCGGAAGAGCTGGATCATCTCGCCAATGGCGACACCGCCCCGGCCGCGACCGCGGCGCCTGCATCGCAAGCAGAGCAGCAGTTCGCTGACGAGGAGCCCGATGAGTTCGGCTTCGTGCCGCTGCGTGTCAGCTTCGATGATCCGGCGCCCGCGCCCAAGGGCTGGAAAATCACATTCACGCCAAAGGCCTCGCTATTCGCCAAGGGCTCTGACGCCACTATTCTGCTGCGCGAGCTGGGAATGCTCGGCGAATGCACAGCAATCGCCAAGACCGACGCAGTCCCTGATCTCGAATCGCTCGATGCGGACGGCGCCTACGTCCATTGGGTATGTGAACTCGTCACTGAGCGAGACGAAGCGTCCGTCCGCGAGATTTTCGATTTCGTGGAGAACGATTGCGCCCTGCTGGTCGAGCCGCTGATCGTCACGACGAGCGAAGCGCCCGCGCCGATGGAAGCCGCTGAAGCGGCGCCGGCGGTGGCAGCGGCGGCTCCAGCAGCAGTTGCGCCAACATCTGCCGCGGCGCCAATGAAAGCGGCGCAGCCCAGCGGCGCTGAAGCTGCACCTGCTACGCCTGCCAACGCCACCATCCGCGTCGACCTTGAGCGTGTTGACCGCCTGATCGATCTGGTCGGCGAGTTGGTGATCAACCAGGCCATGCTCTCGCAGCGCGTAGCTGAGACCGGGATCGTTGCACGTTCATCGAATGTCGCGCTCGGCCTTGATGAACTGGAGCAGCTTACGCGTGAGTTGCAAGACAGCGTCATGGCAATCCGCGCCCAGCCTGTGAAGTCGGTGTTCCAGCGCATGCCGCGTCTCGTCCGCGAAATTGCGGCTCAGACTGGCAAGCAAGTCCGCCTGGTCATGGACGGCGAGGGCACGGAAGTCGACAAGACCGTGATCGAGCGTCTTTCCGATCCGATCACGCACATGCTGCGCAACGCCGTCGATCACGGCCTAGAAGCGACACCAGAAGACCGCATCAACGCCGGCAAGAATCCGGAAGGCGTCATTCGTCTGGCGGCGCTTCACCGATCCGGGCGCATCGTCATCGAGGTCTCCGACGACGGCCGCGGCATCAATCGCGAGCGTGTCCGCGCCAAAGCCATTGAACGCGGTCTCATCTCGGCCGACCAGCCGATGACGGACGAAGAGATCGACAACATCATCTTCCTGCCGGGGTTCTCGACCGCCGCCGCCATCTCGGACATCTCCGGTCGCGGTGTTGGGATGGACGTCGTAAAGCGCTCGATCCAAGCCTTGGGCGGCCGCATCACGATCACGTCGCAGCCCGGCAAGGGCTCGACCTTCACCATGAGCTTGCCGCTGACGCTGGCGGTGCTTGATGGCATGGTCGTCAGCGCCGCCGAGCAGACTCTGATCGCGCCGCTGACGACCATTATCGAAACGCTGCAGCCGAAACCCGGCGAAGTGCGCCGCCTCGGGCCAAACCGCGCAGTCATCGCTGTTCGCGACGCCTTCGTGCCGCTCATTGACGTCGGCATGGCGCTGGCGTTCCGTGACGAGCCGGCGAACCCGGAAGAGTGCGTTGTGCTGCTTATCGAAAGCGAAGGCGGCGGCCGCGCGGCGCTTTTGGTGGATGACATCCAAGGCCAGCGCCAAGTCGTGATCAAGAGCCTCGAAGCCAACTATCAGCGCGTCGAGGGCATCGCTGCGGCAACCATTCTCGGCGACGGCCGCGTCGCTCTCATCCTTGATGTCGACACCTTGGTCGACCGCCGCGGCGGCGAAGTGCGCGGTGAACCCGTTCAATTGGCAAAGGCAGGTTAGTCCAATGATCCACGACGATATCGAATTCGCGCAGAACCGGCAGGAGCTCATATCCTTCCGCATCGGCGAGCAGGAATATTGCGTCGACATCATGGCCGTCCGCGAAATTCGCGGCTGGGCGCCGGCGACGCCGCTGCCGCAATCGCCGCCCTACGTGCGCGGTGTGATCAATCTGCGCGGCGCCGTGCTGCCGGTCATCGATCTGGCGAACCGTTTAGGCTTCGGCGTCACCGAGCCCAGCGCGCGCAACGTCATCATCGTGGTGCGCATCGGCAATCGCGTGGTGGGTCTTCTTGTCGACGCGGTTTCCGAAATTCTCACCACCACCTCAGACGCCATCCAGCCGACGCCGGATGTCGCTTGTGATGCGGTGAAGCGGTTCGTGAAGGGCATTCTCGCCGTCGAAGGTCGCATGATCAGCTGGATCGTTCTCGACCAGATCCTGCCGGATGAAGCGCTCGAGGAGGCGGCATGAGCAGCGCAGTTCGGCGCGCGCGCGAGGAGCCGCCGCTTGTTGAGGGCGAGTACCACTTCACGGAAACGGACTTCAAAGCCGTCGCCGCGATGCTTCACGCTGACGCCGGCATTCACCTGCCGCCGGCGAAGGCGACTCTTGTATATTCGCGTCTTGCCAAGCGTATCCGCGCTTTGCGCCTGCCGGATTTCGCCGCCTACGTCGCCCTCGTCGCCAGCCCCGAAGCTGGAGACGAACGCGGTAACATGCTCGCGGCATTGACGACCAACGTCACACGCTTCTTCCGCGAGCCACACCATTTCGATCTACTGCGCACGCAGGTGCTTGAGCCCCTCGCGGCCAACGTCCGCGCCGGCGCCCGCGTGAGACTCTGGTCCGCGGGCTGCTCGACGGGGCAGGAGCCTTACACGATGGCGATGACGCTGCTCTCCGTCATTCCGGAAGCGACGCGCCTCGATGTGCGCATTCTTGCGACCGACATCGATCCCAACGTGGTCGCGACCGGCCGCGCTGGCATCTACAACGAGGAAGCCGTGTCGCCGGTGCCGGCGTCGCTCCGCGACAAATTTTTGAAGCGGGATAACGGCAATTGGGCGGTCACCCCCGAATTACGTTCACTCATCACGTTCAATGAACTCAACCTGATCGGCGATTGGCCGATCAAAGGCAAATTCGACGCCATCTTCTGCCGCAACGTCGTCATCTACTTCGAAGAGCCGACACAAGAGCGCATCTGGGGACGTTTCCGCCAGCACATGCAGCCGCATGCGCGCCTCTATGTTGGCCATTCCGAGCGGGTCGGCGACGCCGGCTTCGAGACGGACGGCCTCACCACCTATCGCCTGAAAGGAAAAGGCGCATGACTCCGATCCGTGTTCTCGTCGTCGACGATTCCCCCACTATGCGCGCGATGATTTCGAGCGTGCTCTCTGCGGAACCCGATATCGAAGTCGTGGGTCACGCGGCCGATCCGTTGCAAGCGCGCGAAGCGATCAAGGCGCTTAATCCCGACGTGCTGACGCTCGATGTTGAGATGCCGAACATGAACGGCATCGAGTTTCTCGAACGTCTGATGCGCCTGCGGCCGATGCCGGTGATCATGATTTCGACGCTGACGCAGGAAGGCGCCGACGCCACGCTTCAAGCGCTCGAGTTAGGGGCGCTAGATTGTATCGGCAAGCCGCGCGACGGAGACATTCGTCACGCCTTCGCGCCGTTGCCGGATATGATCCGAACCGGCGCATCCTCACGCGTCCGCGCGCGGATCGCGGCGCCGCCGCGTCCTACCGTTACCGTCGCGCCGTCCAGCTTCCGCGCCAACCGCAACATTCTTGCAATCGGCGCATCGACCGGTGGCGTCGAGGCGTTGCAGACGCTGTTGCAGTCCTTCCCCGAGAATTGCCCACCGACGGTGATCACGCAGCACATGCCGCCAGTGTTCACGCGCAACTTCGCCATGCGCCTGGACAAAACCTGCGCGCCGACCGTGCGGGAAGCGGAAGACGGCGCGCCCCTTCAGGCCGGTACGATTTACATTGCGCCGGGCGGCGATTTTCACCTGCGGGTCGAGCAAACGAGCGGTCTTCGCTGCAAACTGCAGCAGAGCGCATTAGTCAACGGCCATCGCCCTTCGGTCGATGTCCTCTTCGATAGCGTCACCGCTGCGGTGGGTGGCCGCGCAGTCGGCGTGCTGCTCACCGGCATGGGCCGCGATGGCGCGCAAGGATTGCTGCGCATGCGTCAGGCAGGCGCGCGCACCCTTGCTCAAGATGAAGCCTCAAGCGTCGTGTACGGCATGCCGCGCGCGGCGGCCGATCTTGGCGCTGTCGAACAGCAATTGCCACTTTCCCGCATCGCCGCTGTCGCCTTGTCACTTTGTTCTGATTCTTTGAAGGGAGCAGCCTGATGCCTGCGGCGTCCAGCATCCGCGTTCTTGTCGTCGACGATCAATTGACGATGCGCGCGCTTGTCCGGTCTGCGCTGCAGCAGATTGGATTTACAAACGTGAGCGAAGCGCCGGACGGCGAGGAGGGGCTGAAGACCTTGATCACCAGCGGTGCGCAACTGGTGATCTCCGATTTCAACATGCCGAAGATGGACGGTCTCGATCTGCTGCGGGCAATCCGCGCTCACGATGCGACGCGCAAAACCGCCTTCATCATGCTGACCGGCCGCAGCGACAAAGAGCTTGTCCAGCGGGCCATTCAGCATGGCGTCAACAACTATCTCGCCAAGCCGTTCACGACGGCTGCCTTGAAGCAAAAAATCGAAGCGGTGTTCGGCGCGCTTTCATGAATGAAACGACCGCCCCCGCGCGCGAACGTCTGATCCATGTCGTTCAAGGACAGTTTCAGATCAGCGACGATCCCGGCGCCGTGCTGACGACGGTGCTAGGCTCGTGCGTGGCGGCGTGCGTGCGCGATCCTTTGATTGGCATCGGCGGCATGAACCACTTCTTATTGCCGGGCGATTCCAGCAAGCCCGTCGATAGTATGAAGTACGGTCTCTATTCGATGGAATTGCTGATCAACGGCATGCTCCAGCGCGGCGCCGTGCGTAGTCGCTTGGAAGCCAAGCTCTTCGGTGGCGCACGTGTTGTTGAAGGCTTATCCGATATCGGGCGCCAAAACGCGGCCTTTGCTGAGCGCTTCTTGCGCGAAGAAGGCATCGCCTGCACGGGCAGCAGCCTTGGTGGAGATCGTCCGCGCCGCATTCGGTTCTGGCCGGTCTCCGGCCGCGTCGCGCAGCTTATTTTGGATTCTACAAGCACAGAAGTTTTCCGCAACGAACGCACGCGCGCGGCCACGCCGCCGCCAGCGTCCGGTGGCGATCTCGAACTATTTTAGTGGGGCATGTATGCAGAACCAAGCTGATCAACACTCGAAGTCTCTCGCCGAAGTGCTGTCGGCCGCGGCCACCGAGCTGCAACATGCCTATGATCGCGGTCTTCGCCTGGAGAGCGCTATTCTCGCGCTTGTGTCTCGCAACCCGACCGGCACGCCGGACGATCTCAACGAGCTCCAGCATCTGGACATGGTGCTGCAGCACGTGAGCGCTGTCGGCGAGTTCTTGGCGGTGATCGCGTCTCGCCCGCAAGATCCCGAAGCCATCGCCGCGGCTATCCGCGGCATCACGCTTGGTGACGTGCGCGATCGGCTGTCCGGCGCCAACGGCGCCGGCCGGAGCAATGGGGGCGAACTCGACCTATTGGACCGGGAGGATGCTGCGTGAGTGTTCCGGACCTCACCCGCGTCAATCTAACCAAAGCAGTCGTGCTGGTCGTCGAAACGACCACGCACGCTGCGGATGTGCTCGCGCAAATTCTCAAAGGATTCGGCGTCGCCGAGACGCACCGCTGCACCTCGGTGAAAGAGGCCGAAAAGGTTCTCTCAACGCGTTCGGTTGATCTCATAATCGTTGATCCGGACGTGAAGGATGGGGACGGCTATGAATTCCTGCGCAAGCTCCGCGCCTCGCACCAGGAGCCCAATTGCTACGCCCCGATCATCCTCATTTCCGGTCACGCGCGCATCTCGAACGTAAAGCGCGCGCGCGACACGGGGGCCAATTTCTTCATCGGTAAGCCGATCGCGCCAAACACGCTGCTGGAGCGTATTCTCTGGATCGGCCGCGACAAGCGACCGTTCGTAGAAGCGGGCGTCTATATTGGGCCGGACCGACGCTTCAAGTTCGAAGGTCCGCCGCCCAACAGTGAAGGTCGTCGCGCGAGCGACCTTACACAACCGCTCGGGGATGCCGACGAGCCCAATATGTCGCAAAATGAAATCGACAACTTGCTGAAGCCGCAACGGGTGCTCGTCTGATGACTGTTGTTCGCAAATTTCATCCAGAGGTGAGGCTGCGCGCCATGCTCGCGGCGCCCGGCGGGATGACCGCCGAGCAAGCGCTTGCCTCGGCCAGCATTGAGCTTGAGGCCGTACGGGACCAGACGATGGCGGCCGTCGACGAGAAGCTTGACCGCATGAGCGCCTGGCTCAAGTCGCCGCATGACGAGGAATTTGACTCGGCGGTCCACCGTTTGTCGAACGATGTGATGAACGAAGGCGGCGCGTTTGGTCTGACCGAGCTTGCAAACGCCGCGCACAGCCTTTGTGTTTTTCTTGATTCCGGAATCCGCACGCCATCCCGCTTGAAGATCATTGGCGTGCACCTAGATGCGATGCGCGCATTGCGTCAGCCTGCCGTCTCAGGTGACGCGTCGGCGCGTGCTGCGGTGCAACGCGGCCTGCACGATGTCGTCAGACGTTTCGCAGCCGACGACGCAGACGCCAAACAAAAAGCCTAAATCCGCTCTCACAGCCCAGACCCCGTGCTAAACCTCTGGCCAGGCGCATTGCGCCGGGGAGGGACGCACGATGAAGCTCAGCCGTCGGGAATTCACACTCGCGGCGCTGGCCGCTGGTTGCGCATCGCCGGGCGTCGCATCGGCCGATCTCATCATTCACGGCGGGCCAATCTATACCGGCGCCGCCAGCGCCCCGCGCGCCGAAGCCGTGCGCATAAGCGGTGGCCGTTTCGTGGTCGTCGGCTCCCTCTCGGATGCGCGGACGCGCGGGCGCGGGGCACGCGAGATAAACCTTGGCGGCGCCGCGGCGTTGCCAGGCTTTACAGACTCGCACGTGCATCTCACCGGCGTCGGCATGGCGGCGATGTACCTTGATCTCGTCGGCGTCGAGTCGATCGCGGCGATGCAGCAGCGCCTGCGTGATTACGCGGCGACGCATCGCGAAGGCGCCATCATCGGGCGTGGCTGGATCGAAACCCATTGGCCCGAGCATCGCTTTCCCACGCGCGCGGACCTCGACGCCGTCGTCAGCGACCGCCCGGTTTATCTCGAGCGCATAGACGGCCACGCTGCGATCGTGAACTCCGCCGCGCTTGCGCTCGCCGGTATCGGGGCAAACACGACGAACCCAGCTGGCGGCGCGATTGAGCGTGACGCGTCGGGCGCCGCGACCGGCATGCTGATCGACAACGCCACCGGCCTTGTTCAAAGCCGCCTGCCGGCGCCGACCCGCGAAATGGTGCGCCAAGCGATTGCCGAAGGCGCCCGCATCTACGCATCACGCGGCTGGGTCGGTATCTGCAATATGAGCACAAGCCTCGCTGAAACTGGCGTTTTTGAAGAGCTCGCCCGCGCCAACGCATTGCCGCTACGCGCTGATATTTATCTCACACCAGAAGATGCAGGCGCCGTGCTTGAACGCGGTCCATACGGCGAAGGTCTCGTGCACGTGCGCGGCGTGAAGATGTATATGGACGGCGCACTCGGCTCGCGCGGCGCCGCCTTGCTTGCGCCCTATAACGACGCTGCAAGCAACGGACTCCTCGTCACGCCGCCTGATCAACTCCGCGCCATGCTCGCGAATGCGCGCGCACGCGGCGTGCAAGTCGCCACCCACGCCATCGGTGATCGCGGCAATCGTCTCGTGCTTGACGCTTATCGCGATACCTTCGCCAACGACCCTGCAGCATTACGCGCCGCGCGTTGGCGTATCGAACACGCGCAGATCATCTCGCCGCCCGACATTCCGCGTTTCGCCGCGCAGGGGGTGATCGCCTCTATGCAGCCGTCACACGCGATCAGCGATCTGTACTTTGCGCCGTCGCGCCTTGGCCCTGATCGGCTGGCCGGCGCCTATGCGTGGCGATCGTTGCTCGACAGCGGCGCTGTTATTTGTGGTGGGAGCGACGCGCCCGTTGAGAAGGGTGATCCGCTGATCGAATTCTACGCCGCCGCCTATCGCCACGATCTGCAAGGCGCCGCCGGCGCCGATTGGCATCTCGACCAGGCCGTCTCACGCGACCGGGCGCTTGCCATGTTCACCACGGCCGCCGCCTTCGCGACCTTTGCCGAAATCGACCGCGGCGCCATTGCCGTCGGCCAGCGCGCCGATCTCAGCGTCTTCTCCGCCGACCTCATGTCGGCGCCCCCCGCCGAAATCGCGGGTGCACACGCAGTCCTTACGGTAAGTGAAGGCCGCATCACGCACGAGGCGCTGTGAGCCCCGGTGACCCCAAAACCACAGCCGGGGAAGTGGGTTCGCCTGGTAAGAAGGCGCCTCTTGCCAAAGGGGGTGGGCACCGGTATCCCTGAAATAGACACCGGTAGCATTTTCAAAGATAACGGTGTCATAGGGATGAAACGAGGCTCGGGGAGGTAGGGCAAAAGCCCACGTCCGTCCGACCTGCGCTGGGGAGGGACGTCATTATGGCGGATAAGTCGTCGACGAAAATTCGTTGGGGTAGTGCGTCGCTGGTGGCGCTCGGCATGGCGATGGGCCTTGGCGCTGGCGCGGCCTACGCGCAGAACGCGGCCGACACGGCCGATGAGGAAATCGTCGTCACCGGCTTCCGCGGCAGCTTGGCCGCCGCCATCGATCAGAAGCGCGAAGAGACATCTGCCGTCGATGTCATCATGGCGGAAGACATTGCAGACTTCCCCGACCTCAACCTCTCCGAATCTATCCAGCGCATTCCGGGCGTCGCCATCACGCGTTCGAATGGTGAAGGCCGCAACATTTCGGTGCGGGGTCTCGGTCCGCAGTTCACGCGCGTTCGTCTGAATGGCATGGAAGCCATGTCGGCGATGGGTTCGACCGACGCTGAAGGCGGCACCAATCGCGGCCGAAATTTCGACTTCGGCATCTTCGCATCCGAACTTTTCAACAGCATCACCGTCCGCAAGACGGCCGAAGCCAGCGTCGAAGAAGGTTCGCTCGGCGCCACCGTCGATCTGCAAACGGCGCGCCCGTTCGATTATGACGGCTTCACGCTCGCGACCTCGATGCAGTGGGGCTACAACGACCTTTCTGAATCCTACGATCCGCGCGTCGCGTTCCTCGTCAGCGATACATGGCTCGATGGCCGTCTCGGCGCTTTGTTCTCTTTTGCTTATAGCGACCGCGCGTCCTTGGAAGAGGGCGCCAGCACCGTGCGTTGGCAGAACGACGGCACCACGAATTATGCGCTGTCAGGCTGCGCTTCGCCGTGCTCGACCGCCGCGCGCTTCGGCACCGTCGGTGGTCTCAATTCCGGGGCCAACTATGACGACGTGAACCAGGCGTTCCGCCCCCGTATCCCGCGCTACGACGTCTATGAGCACTCACAAGACCGTCTCGGCGCAACGCTATCGCTGCAATTCCGTCCTACGGATGCAACTGACATCAATCTCGACATCCTCTACGCGGACCACGAGGCGACACGCACCGAATCCTTCCTGGAATCGCCGGTTTTCAGCACGAACGGCGGGTCCGGCATCGGCGATGTCGATGTTACGGCGTGGCAAATCACAGGCAACACGCTCTCTTATGGCGTGTTCGATGACGTCGATATCCGCTCTGAATTCCGTCAAGACGAACTCAACACCGAACTGCGCCAAGCCTCGCTTTCAGTCGAGCATCACTTCACTGACAGCCTGGAAGGGCGTCTCTTCTGGGGCAGCTCGCGGTCGAGTCACTCGAACCCGATCCAGACCACGCTCCTTTGGGATCGCACCAACGTCGACGGTTACGTCTACGACTACCGCAACAACAACGATCTGCCGCTGATCACATACGGCGCGGTCAATGTCGCCGATCCGTCGGTGTGGACGCTCACGCAAATCCGCATGCGTCCTCAATTCGTGGACAATAACTTCGACACGGTCTCGGCCGATCTCGAGTTCGAGGCCAACAACTGGCTCACGCTCAGCGGTGGCGTGAACTACAAGAACTACGACTTCATCTCCGCCGAGCTTCGCCGCTCCAACGGCACGACGGCAAACCAGGAAAGCGTGCTGCCCGCCATCACGACGTCGACGCCGACGTCAAACTACGCGCAGATTGTCCAGCTGTCAGGGCAGGGGCTCAACATCCCGGGCGGCAACACCATGCGTTGGGCGGCCCCCAACGTGAATCGCGCCGCTGCCTTGTGGAACCTCTACAACACCAGCGTCTTCGCGATGGGCATCGAGCCGGCGCTCGGCAACAATTTCGACATCCAAGAAGAAGATCGCGGCGCCTGGGTCCAAGCGGACTGGGATACGGAAATCGCCGGCATGCCGTTCCGCGGCAACATCGGCGCGCGTTACGTCGAAACCGATCAGACCTCGAACGGCTGGACCAATTCCGGCGTTCTGCCGACGCGCGCTTCGGAATCGCGCAGCTATAACGACACGCTGCCGGCTCTGAACATGGTGCTCGAACCGGTTGACGATGTGCTCATCCGCTTCGGCGCCGCCGAGGTGATGTCGCGCCCGAACCTGTCGCAGCTCAATCCGGGCGCGGCGGTCAGCGTCTCCGGTTCGAACCGCACCGTCACGCTCGGCAATCCAGATCTCGAGCCGTTCCGCGCAACCGCGTACGACCTCGCGGTCGAATGGTACTTCCACGACCAAGGTCTCCTGTCGGTCGCGTACTTCCACAAGGACATCGACTCGTTCATTCAGACGTCTCGCACGGACGCCGCGTTCACTGGCAACCCGTATGGCATTCCGGACTCCGTCGCGACTGCGGCCTGCCCGGGCGGCGTAAACTCGCCAACGTGCAATCCGAGCCTGCTCTGGCAGTTCAACCGTCCCGACAACACGCAGGGCGGTCCGGTCTCTGGCTACGAAATCAGCGCGCAGGTGCCGTTCTTCTTCCTGCCGGGTGTGTGGGCGAACTTCGGCGTGCTGGCGAACTACACGCACGTCACGTCCGAGATCGACTATCTTTCTTCGACAGGAGCGCTCCTCGTCACCGCAGACCTCACTGGTCTCTCAGATGAATCCTGGAACGCGACCTTCTACTACGAAGACGATCGCCTCTCGGCGCGTATCTCGGGCGCGTATCGCAGCGACTATCTGACAACGATCCCTGGCCGTAACGGCAACACGTCGGAAAGCACGGCGGGCACGCTCAACGTCGACTTCGCCGGTTCGTATCAGATCAGCGATCGCCTGAGCTTCTCGCTCGAGGGCCTGAACCTGACCGACGAAGTCAGCGATCAGTACATTTCGCCGGACGATCGCTCGTCCTTCTACCACCACTACGGCCGTCAGGTTCTGATGGGCCTGCGCTTCAAGTACTAATCCTCCTACGAAACTCCCAAGCACGGGCGTCGGCAGTTTGTCGGCGCCCGTTTCTTTTTGAGTGTTAGGGGAAAGCGACGCGGGCAGCTTGCGCAAGCCCGGGGGGAGAGAGCGGGCCAAAGCGCAGCATGCCGGCGTGAAAGCGCGCCAGGTCGAACTGCGCGCCCGCACGGCGCCGCGTCTCTTCGCGTACTTCAACAATCCGCAGCGCCGAGAGCCCTTGAGCCGCCGCCACGCCTGGCTGCGCTGCAAAACGCGTCACGTCCTCTTCAATGCTCACAAATGCAATGCTCTCGCCCTGCAGCGCGCGCATCTGGGCGATCGCTTGTTCGCGGCTCCAGCGCATCACGTGAATGCCGGTGTCGACCGCCACGCGCGCCATGCGAAACAGCATCCATTGCAAATAGCCAATCCGCGCTAGTGGGTCGCCCGCGAACGCGCCACACTCATCGGCCAATTGCTCCGCGTAGATCGCCCAGCCTTCCGGATAGCCCCCCGCGTAGCGTACCTGCAGATCCGGCGCGTCGGCTGCGCGCTCATAGGGCGCTTGCAGAATGTGGCCCGGGATCAGTTCGTGATGCACGACGCTCGGCAGCGTCCATTTGGGCCGCCCACGAATGTTGCCGAGATCGACGAGATAGTTCGTGCCCTGCCGTCGCCCTTGCGCGCCGTTGGCCTCCTGCGCGGCCGGCAACAACCGGACTTCAGCCTGCACATCCGCAACGTTGATCACCCCAGCGAGCAGGGACCGCACGCGCGCCAACGCCGCGTTCATGTCGGCAATAGCCTGTGCTTTGCCAGCCGCATTGTTCGCATAGAGGTAGCGTTCATCGCGCGCCAATGTGCGCAACCGTTCGCCGACCTCTCCGCGTGTTAGCCCTTGGGCGCGCAGCAAAACATCAGCTTCGCCTTGCAGCGCGCGGCAACGCTCCATCGCCCGCAGGTGCGCCGCGCGCGGATCAATCTCTTCGCCCAGCTGCAGTTGCAGCGCCTGCGCATAATACTCTTCGCCTCGCGGCAAACGCCAAACGCCCGCTTCGCTCGGCGCATCCGCGCGCTGCGCCTGCAACGCCGCGGCCTGGGTCTCTAGCGCTTCCGCCAGCGGCTCATAGTCAGCGTTTTCGCTAGCCCGCACCCGCGCCGCCGCCGCTTCAACGGCCGGAATTGCCGCGTCCAACACAAAATCCGGTGCAATCACACCGCGCGCTGCATGCCCAGCAATCCGGTTGGTGTCGCGCGCCACGTCCCGCGCTGAATTGGGCTTGTCCTCGTCCCGCATTTCCGCTGCGCGCCGCCAGGCGCCAGTGCGATGCGTCACAGGGTAGGGCGCGCCGCTCTGCCCCCACTCCCATTCGGAGAGCGCTGCGTCGGCCTCCGCGCCTTGCAGCACGGCGTCGTAGAGCACGCGTCCTTCCGCCGTCAGCTGGCGAGGATCAAAGCGGCGCAACAAAAACGCACGTGTGCGCCGCGAGCGCTCGCCCATTCGATCCACCGCGTCGCGAAACTGCGCATCGGCTTCTGCATCAGGCGTAGCATCGTGCGCGCAGCCGCCGGCGAGCGCCGCGCCTGCAAGCAAAAGCTGTCGTCGGTCCAACATGGTGAACGCGTATCCCGGTTGCGCGAGGCCCAGAATACGCAAAGGGCGAGCCGCGTGCAGCGACCCGCCCTCTAGCAGAGAATTGCGGTTTTAGTTTAAGCCGCCGCGACGCCCGAGGTCACTGTCGCCGTGGCGCCAGCCTCTTGCGGATCGCGCAGCACGTAGCCGCGGCCCCACACCGTCTCGATGTAGTGCTCACCGCCTGTGGCAGCCGCGAGCTTCTTGCGCAGCTTGCAGATGAACACGTCGATGATCTTGAGTTCCGGCTCGTCCATGCCGCCATAGAGATGGTTCAAGAACATCTCTTTCGTCAGCGTCGTGCCTTTGCGGAGCGAAAGCAGCTCCAGCATTTGGTATTCTTTGCCGGTCAGGTGAACGCGCTGGCCGTGAGCCTCGGTCGTCTTCGCATCGAGGTTGACGACAATGTCACCCGTTTTGATGACGGAATGAGCGTGGCCCTTCGAGCGGCGGACGATCGCGTTGATCCGCGCGATCAGCTCGTCCTTGTTGAAGGGCTTCGTCATGTAATCGTCGGCGCCGTAACCGAGGCCGCGGACCTTCGTGTCGATGTCGGCGGTGCCCGAAAGGATCAGAATGGGGGTGTTCACCCGCGCCACCCGGAGCTGCTTCAGCACGTCGTAGCCGTGCATGTCGGGCAGCGTCAGATCGAGAACGATGATGTCGTAATCGTAGAGCTTGCCGAGGTCGATGCCTTCCTCGCCCAGGTCGGTCGAGTAGATATTGAACCCCTCGGACTTGAGCATCAGCTCGATGCCCTGCGCCGTGGCGCTATCGTCTTCGATCAACAAGACTCGCATTGCATGCTCCCCGATCGGCGCAACGCCTCGGCAACGTTAATCCACAGAATCGTTTGGACCCGTAATTAATGTCTTAACGGCGGTAAGATTTCTTACTCGCGCGCTTGCCAAATTTGCGTTGACCCGCCCTTCATCAGCTCCGTTAAGACGTGTGAATCAGAGTTCGATTCACCGGGCAAGCGCTAGATGCTGCAATATCAGAGGCCACAACGCGTTGAATTTGAATCGGCTGATCAATGAGCCGTGTAAACCAACGCGTTGCGTTAGGTTTTGATTCACCATACCGGCTGAAGAAAGTGTGGAGGAACGCGCGGACGCGATGCCATCACTACTTTCTAAGCTAGCTGAAGAGATCGATGCGCTTGATCCGCGTCGCTTCGAAGGCCGTGTTACCGGTTTGTCGGGTTCCCTGATCGAAGCGACGGGCCCGATTGAGGCGCTGGCGCTCGGCGCCCGTGCAACGGTGCAGGGCGCACGCCCAACTCGTGGTGAGATCGTAGGCTTCCGCGGCGATCGCGCATTGCTTGCCCCCTATGACTCGATCGAAGCCATTCGCCCCGGCGCGCGAGTCATCCTTGAAGGTGCCGAGCCAATGGCGCGTCCCTCTCGCGCGTGGCTCGGCCGCGTGATTGATTGCTTCGGCAACCCCGTCGATGGTGAAGGCCCGCTGCATCAAGGTCTCAAGCCAACACTCGTTCGTGCCGCGCCGCCTTCGGCGCATGATCGCGCGCGTGTCGGTGGGCGACTCGATGTCGGCGTGCGCGCCATCAACGCCTTCGCCGCCATCTGCCGCGGTCAGCGCATGGGCGTCTTTGCAGGCTCGGGCGTTGGCAAATCCGTTTTGATGTCGATGCTGGCGCGTGGGGCTAACGCCGACGTCATTGTCATTGGCCTGGTTGGCGAGCGCGGCCGCGAAGTCAAAGAGTTCATTGAAGACACGTTGGGCGAAGAGGGGCGACGCCGCTCCGTTGTTGTCGTCGCGACGTCCGACGAGAGCGCCGCGCGTCGGCGTCTCGCGCCGCACATGGCTTGCGCCGTCGCCGAACATTTCCGCGACGAAGGTCTCGGCGTTCTGCTGCTGATTGATTCGGTCACACGCTTCGCAATGGCGCAGCGCGAGATCGGTCTCTCGATCGGCGAGCCGCCCACTACGAAGGGCTACACGCCGTCCGTGTTCTCCGAGTTGCCGAAATTGCTCGAACGCGCCGGCCCAGGCCGGGAAGGCGAGCACGGCTCGATCACAGCGCTCTTTACAGTTCTCGTCGATGGCGATGATCACAACGAACCGATCGCCGATGCTGTACGCGGCATTCTCGATGGGCACATCGTCATGGAGCGATCCATCGCCGAGCGAGGTCGCTATCCCGCGATCAACATTCTAAAATCCATCTCGCGTCTCATGCCGATGTGCCACACGGTGGAGGAGAACGAGATCATTGGCCGCGCGCGGGCCGCGCTCAGCCTCTATTCGGAAATGGAAGAACTGATCCGCATCGGCGCATATAAACCCGGCGCCGATCCTGAAGTGGACGAAGCCGTGCGCGTGCGCCCAGCCATCGAAGCCTTTCTCACTCAATCGCGCGACGATCGCACCTCGATCAAAGATGGTTTCGCACTGCTCGCTGAGGCGTTGAAATGAAGGCTTTTCGCACGCTCTTAAAGATCGCCGAGCGCGATCTCGAAACGCTTCGCCGCGCGCTGGGCGACCAGATGCTCAAGGAAGCCAACGTCGTTCAGCGCATTCACGGCCACGAGCAGACTATCCGCAACGAGCAACTTCTGGCGCAACGCGACTACGAATCCGCGCGCGCCTACGGTGGCTATGCCGCCGCCGCGCTCCAGATCCGCAAGGCCCTCGATGCCGAACGGACGCTCATCGGCCAAGAGATCGAGCGCTTACGCACCCTCATCACCGAAGCGCACGTTGAGGTGAGCAAGTTCGAGCGACTGATCGAGCTGGAGGAGCAACGCGCAAAGGCGAAGCGCGAGAAGCACGAGAACGCCGAGCTGGATGAGTTCGCGACCTTGCGGGCAGCACGACGAGCACGCGAATAGCTTTAGTTCGCGTTCAGCGTTTCAACGATCCGGATTACGTCTTCGTATGCTTGGCTCTGCGGATGGCGCACGGGCAGGGGCGTTTGCGCGCGGATGGAATCGGGCACGCGGGGGTCGCGGCCGATTGCGCCCGCAAATTTGGGCTTGAAGCCCAGATATTCATTACACGCCAGGGCGAACTGATCGAAGACCTTGCGGCCCTTCACCCGGTTCTCGGCCATGTTGACGATCACCCAAGGCACAACCTGCGCGCCCTGCAGGCGCAGCAGTTTCACCATCGCATACGCGTCAGTCAGCGCCGTCGGTTCTTCGGTCGTCACGAGGATGAGCTTGTCGGCCGCGCGCGCGAAACGCAGCACCGTCGGATCAATGCCGGCCGCGAGGTCTAGGATCACACGATCATAGTGCGGCGTCAGCTTCGTCAGCCCGGTGCAGATGCGGCCAACTTCTTCAAGCTTGGCGGCGCCCAACGCGCCCGAACCCGAATGGCCGGCGATGAGATCGAAGCCGCCATTGCGGCCCGGGCCGCCCATCACCGGCGTCACCGCCGCATCGAGTTCCAGGAAACCACGCACCACCGAGTGCACGTCCGCTTGCGGATGCACGCCCAGCTGCACGTCAACGTTTGCAAGTCCGAGATCGCAATCGACAAGCAGCGCGCGCTGACCGCCGCGTGCGAACGCAATTGACAGCATGGTGGAGAGCCACGTCTTGCCGACGCCGCCTTTGCCGGAGGCAACCGCAAAGATCGGCGCCGCGCGCGTGCGCGGCAACGTGGCATCGGAGATCGCGGCGTTTGCGCCTGACATGCCTCGATATGATCCGAGAGTCGTTGCAGCGGAGTTAGCGCCGCGGCGGCTTTTGGTTAATCAGGTCTTAATTTGCCCCGCGGGTGCGCGTTAAACTTGGCCCATCGCCTTCAAGCGCACCTTGGCGTGCACTTCCGATTGACCAAGCACAGCTGTTGAAGGCCGGAAGCGCTCGATCAGCGAACGCACGAACGGGCGAATTGTAGGCGAAGTGAGCAGCACAGGCGTCTCGCCGGCTTGAGCCGCTTTTTCAAACGCCGCACGCACGTTGGCGACGAAGTCATGCAGCTTCGAAGGCGCCAATGCCAATTGTCGGCTCTGGCCTTCGCCAATCACCGATTCCGCAAACGTCTGCTCCCACGCCGGCGAAAGCGTCACGATTGGCAATGCGCCATCGGGGTTGCGGTGCTGATAGCAAATCTGACGCGCCAAGCGCGCCCGCACGTGCTCCGTGATCAGAACCAGATCGTGCATCGCAGGCGCGGCTTCCGCGATCGCTTCGACGATCGCGCCGAGATCGCGGATCGAAACGCGCTCCTTCAGCAGGTTCTGCAGAATGCGCTGCACGCCCGACCAAGAAATATGCGCCGGCGCGACATCGTCGAGCAGCGTCTGCGTATCTTTCGGCAGATCCTTGATGAGCTTTTTCACTTCGGAGAAGGTGAGGAGCTCGCTCATGTGCTCCTTGATCACTTCTGTGAGGTGCGTCGCCAGCACGGTGGCGGGGTCGACGACTGTGTAACCGCGGAAGCTCGCTTCTTCGCGCGCGCGCTCGTCAATCCACTTTGCGTCGAGACCGAACGCCGGCTCTTTGACAGCCTCACCCGACAGCGGAATGCCAGCGCCTGTCGGGTCCATCGCCAGCAGCGCGCCGATTTTCAGCTTGCCTTCGCCGGCATCCATCTCGCGGATACGGATGGCGTAGCGATCCGCGGCGAGCTGCACGTTGTCCAAGATGCGCACGCTCGGCATTACGAAGCCGTACTCCTGCGCCAGCGTCTTGCGGAGCGCCTTGATCTGATCCGTCAGTCTGCGGCCTTGCACGTCGTTGATGAGCGGCAACAGCGAGAAGCCGAGCTCAATGCGCACATCATCCATCGCCAAAGACGCAGCAGGCGTTTCTTCAACTGGCGCAGTCTCAGTCGGTTCTGCTGTCGCTGCGGCCGCTGCTGCTTGTCCGGCCTGTCGCAATCGCCACGCCAGCAATCCCGAGGCAAATGAAAGGGTCCAAAACGGGATGAGCGGCATGCCAGGCAGAACGCCGACGGCGAACGCGCACGCCGAAACGACGCCGAGCGTCACTGGGTAAGAGGCGAGCTGCTTCGCGAGCGCTTTGTCTGCGGCGCCATCGATGCCGGCTTTCGTCACCAGCAAGCCGGCGGCGACGGAGATGATCAGCGCCGGGATTTGGGTCACCAGGCCGTCGCCAACCGTAAGCAGCGTGTAGGTGCGGCCCGCTTCGGCGAAGTCCATGCCGTGCGACACGACACCGATGATGATGCCGCCGATGATGTTGATGAAAACGATCAGCAAGCCGGCGATTGCGTCGCCGCGCACGAACTTCGAAGCGCCGTCCATGGCCCCGAAGAACGCGCTTTCGCCTTCGAGCGCCTTGCGGCGGTCGCGCGCCTGCGTCTCGTTGATGAGACCCGACGAGAGATCGGCGTCGATCGCCATCTGCTTGCCAGGCATCGCGTCCAACGTGAACCGCGCCGCAACTTCCGCGATCCGCGTTGAGCCGCGCGTGATGACGACAAAGTTTACGATCACCAGGATCGCAAACACGATGACGCCGATCACGAATTCGCCGCCCATGACGAATTGCGCAAATGCCGCGATCACTTCGCCCGCCGCGTGCTCGCCCGATTGACCGTTCGAGAGAATGAGCCGCGTCGACGCGATATTGAGCGCCAACCGAAGCAGCGTCGTCAGCAGCAGGACCGACGGAAACGCCGTAAACTCAAGCGGCTTCTGAATCATCAGCGCCGTCATCAGCACCAGGATCGAAGACGTAATCGAGATCGCCAGCAGGAAGTCGAGCAGCACCGCCGGCAGCGGCACTAGCATGATCGCCAGAATGCCGAGCACGCCCGCGGCCAGCGCGATCTCGCCGCGCATGATAAAACCACGCAGCAAACCGAACGAGAAAGCTGTGCCTTGCGGCTGGGCGGCGTCTGTCATCTCGGATTACGCCGCTTGCCCAGTTGGCGGCGGGGGGATGCGCAGGCCTTCGTCAGAATATTGCTTCAGCTTGTTACGCAGCGTGCGGATCGAAATCCCGAGAATGTGCGCCGCGTGCGTGCGGTTGCCGAGACAATGAGTCAGGGTTTCGAGGATGAGGTCCTGTTCGACTGCCGCAACCGTGCGGCCGACTAGATTGCGCGCCGCCGCTTGCGCCGCTTCGATCGCATCGCCTGTTGCGTCGCGTTTGCCAACTGGCGCCCCATCCGGCGCACGGATCGCGTCGGCGCCGACCTCTTCGTTGTTCGCGAGAAGAATGGCGCGGTGCATTGCGTTCTCGAGTTCGCGGACATTGCCCGGCCAGCCGTGCGCCAACACTTGCGCCAACCCCTCTGGCGAGAGCTTGCGGGCAGGGCGGCCGTTGGCGCGCGCGTATTTGTCAATGAAGAACGAAGACAGCGCCGCTAGATCATCTTTGCGTTCACGCAACGGCGGAATGCGCAGATTCACGACGTTGAGACGATAGAGAAGATCTTCGCGGAACTCGCCCGCGCGCACGAGTGCGTTCAGATCGCGGTTCGAAGTCGCGAGCACTCGAATGTTCACAGGCACCGGCTTGCCGCCCCCGACGCGATCGATCACGCGTTCCTGCAGAGCGCGCAGAAGCTTAGATTGCAGCCGCAAATCCATTTCCGAGATTTCGTCCAGCAGCAACGTGCCGCCATCGGCCTCCTCGAACTTGCCGATGCGTCGCGCGACAGCGCCCGTGAACGCGCCCTTCTCGTGTCCGAACAATTCGGACTCGAGCAGGTTTTCGGGGATCGCCGCGCAGTTCACGGCGATGAACGGCTTCTCCCGGCGCTTGGACTTCTTGTGAACGTAGCGTGCAAGCACTTCCTTGCCGACACCACTTTCGCCCGTGATCATGATCGAAGCGTCCGACGTCGCGATTTGATCGGCAAGGGTGATCACCTGCTTCATCGAAGCGTCTGCAGCAATCATCGGGCGATCGTCATCGCACACGGCGGCGAGCACCGCCGCGATCAACTCCGGCTCCGGCGGTAGCGAGATGTATTCGCGCGCGCCTTGACGGATCGCACGCGCCGCCATGCTGGGATCGACGCCGACGCCGGCCGCGACGATCGGCACCACGATGTGCTCGGACTCATTCGCCGAAATCAGCGCCGCAATATCGAGCCGTGCATCGACCATCAGAAGATCGGCGCCACGCCCAGCGCGCAGGGCCGTCGTCGCCTGTTCGATCGTGTCCACGTGCGCGACTTTCGCGCCGTGCTCCATGGCGATCTTCGTGGCGGCGGAGATCTGTCCTCCGAGCGGGCCGACGATGAGTAGACGCATTTCCGTATCTCCCGCGTCGCTTTAAGCGACGTCGCCGTCCTTGATGATTTCCGTCATAGTCACGCCCAGACGTTCGTCGACGACGACAACTTCGCCGCGCGCGACCAGTCGGTTGTTCACGTAGATATCGATCGCCTCGCCCACCTTGCGGTCGAGCTCGATCACTGAACCACGCGTGAGCCGCAGCAGGGAGGCGACCTCCATGTTCGAGCGTCCAAGCACGGCCTGGATGTTCACCGGCACATCATATACTGCCGCGAGATCAGCTGCGCTGCGTTCGATGCCGTCGATCGGCGCCGAAAGATCGGGTGTCGGCTGAAATTCGTCGAGTTTGAGGTCGCTCATCTTAGGCCTCGTTATCCATGTGTCGGCGTTGCGAGCGCCGTTTCCACGATTTCTTCAATGCGGCGCGCCGCGTCGTCAGGGCTGAGCGTAATCACGCCATCGGACCAATCGATCACGACATCGCCGTTGCGGAGGCCTGGTTGCGGCCGCACCAGCACGGCGCCGGCATAAGCGTGCGTGTCACACATCTCGGCGATGCGGGGCCCAAGCTTCTCGGCCGCTTCCGGCGCGAGTCGCACGACCAAGCGCGGCTGATGTCGCAGCGTATCCATGGCTGCTTCGATCGCGCCTGCGGCGCGCTCTTCGCCAAAGGCGTCAAGCGCCGCGCCGGCGATTTTGCGCGCAGCAGCCAGCGCGACACGCGCCGCTTCTTCGCGCATCGCGCGGCTCTCAGCGTCAAGCCGCGTCAACACAGCCGATGCGGCGTCTGCCAAGGCTTGCAGCGCGGCGGCGCTTTCACGCTCAGCTTGCGCGGTCGCGTCGCTCGCGCCCTTCTTGTAGGCGTCGGCGCGTTCGAGTTCGACTTCCTCGGGGCCAAGCTTTTTCGGCGCGGCGTTGACGATCGCGCCATCCGGCGCGAACTCGGTGTCGAAGGCGAATTTGCGGAACTGGGCCATCAGTAGATCAACTCGTCTTCTGATTTGCCATCCGAGAGCACGATCTCGCCGCGCGCAGACAGGTCTTTGGCCGTCGCCACCATGCGCGTCTGTGCGGCATCGACATCCTTCAGACGCACTGGGCCCATCGACGCCATATCTTCCTTCAGCAGCTTGCTGCCGCGCTCGGACATGTTCGAGAAGAACAGATTGCGCAGCGTGTCGGATGCGCCTTTAAGCGCCAAAGCGAGGTCCGCCTTATCGACGGCGCGAAGCAGAGTCTGCACGCCGCCGGAATCGAGCTTGCCGAGATCTTCAAACACAAACATCAGCGCCCGGATGCGCTCGGCGCTGTCGCGTTGTTTGTCTTCAAGCGAGTTAATGAAGCGCGCCTCGGTCTGACGGTCGAAATTGTTGAAGATTTCGGCCATCAGCTCGTGGCTGTCGCGCTTCGAGGTGCGCGCCAGGTTCGACATGAACTCCGTGCGCAGAGTCATCTCGATTTTCTCGAGAATTTCACGCTGCACTGGCTCCATCGCCAGCATGCGCATCACGCACTCGGCAGCGAAATCCTCCGGCAGTTCGGCCAGCACCTTCGCGGCGTGCTCTGGGCGCACCTTCGCCAGCACGACAGCGACCGTTTGTGGATACTCGTTCTTCAAATAGCTCGCGAGCACCGCTTCGTTGACGTTAGCGAGCTTGTCCCAAATGTTGCGGCCGGCGGGGCCGCGGATTTCTTCCATCAGCGTCTCGACCTTCTCCTTCGGGAGAAAGGCCGAAAGCATGCGCTGAGTTTGTTCGTAGGAGCCCATAATGCTCCCCGAACCCGACATCTTCTGCACGAATTCGATGACAAGCGATTCCACCGTTGCCGCAGGCACGAGCCCGAGCGACGACATCGCTTGCGATATTTCCTTGATCTCTTCTTCGTCGAGCAGCTGCCACAGCTTCTTGGCCTCTTCGCCGAGGCACATCAGGATGATCGCGGCCTTTTCAACGCCGGTGTACTTAGACGTGTCCGCTTTCGCCGGTGCAGCGGGGCCCGGCGCCGGCTCTGGCATCGTGTTTTGTGCGCTGGGTTTGACGACGGCGTTCATGGCGTCACATCGCGTTATTCAGCCAGCCGCGGATGATCTGAATCGATTCATCCGGGTGCTGGTCGACGACTTCAGCAACTTTCTTAACCGAGGACGCGCGCACGCGGCCCTGGATTTGTGCAATATCGATCTCCGCCTCTTGATGCTCTGGCATCGGCAACGCGGCTGCTGCTCCGCCCGGTCCAGGCAGGGCAGGCGCGACTCCAGCGGGCAGTGCGCCTGCGGGCGCCGCGCCGCCGCGCACAAGGCTGCCGATCAGCGGCCTCAGCACAAAGAACAAGAATGCCAACGAAGCAATCAGCGCCGCGACGATCTCGACGATCCGCATCACATCGAGCGTGCCGAGGAAATCGAACATGCCGGGGGCGGGCGCAGCCTCGGGTGTGATGCGCGCGAACTGAGTGTTGACGACTTCGACCGTGTCGCCGCGCTCCTGGTTGAAGCCAACTGCCGAACGCACCAATGCCGTCAGCCGCTGCATTTCTTCTTGGGAGCGCGGGGTGTAGGTGCCGGCGGCGCCGTTTTCGCCTGGCGTCATCGTGCCATCGACGGCGACGGCAACTGAGAGCCTGCGAACCCGGCCGCCTTCGCTCACCTCCGTGCGTGTCGTTCGCGAGATTTCATAATTGACCGTTTCCTGGCTCGAATTGCTGCCGCTCTGCGAACCGCCTGACGAACCACCGGCATTCGCGTCGGGCACGTTGTTGCCCGCGGTGGCGGCTTGCGCCTGTTGGCCATCGGTGGAGGATTCTTCGGTTGTCGACGTCGAGCGGACGACGCGGCCTTCGGGATCGAAGCGCTCCGACGTTTCGCTCACGCGATTGAAGTCCATCTCCGCGGTCACCTGCACGCGCGCATTACCTTGACCAACGATGCCCTCAACGATGTTCGTGACGGTCTGGCGGATGCGCTCTTCGGTTGCCGTCTGGCGCGCGTCGATGCCTTCAGCGACGGCGCCGTCCTCGGTTTGCGCGGCGGCGAGCAGGCGGCCCGTCTCATCAACGATCGTCACACGGCTTGTCGTCAATCCGGGTGTCGCGCTCGCGACGAGGTTACGGATCGCGCGCACTTGGCCCGCGGTTAGTTCGTCGCGGCGCAGCTGCAACACGATCGAGGCGGATGGCTGCTCGGCTTCCCGCGCGAACAATTGCCGTTCCGGCAGCACCAAGTGAACGCGCGCCGACTTGATGCCGTCGAGCGAACCGATTGTGCGCGCCAATTCACCTTCGAGCGCGCGCAGACGATTGATGTTCTGTTGGAACTGCGTTTGGCCGAGCGCGTCGGGTGAGTCGAAAATCTCGTATCCCACGGACCCGCGCGAGAGCAGCCCGTCCGCGGAGATCATCATCCGCGCTTCCATAACGCGCGAGCGCGGCACGAAGATCGAAGATCCGTCGCCGCGCAGCTCGTAAGGAATCTCAGCTTGCTCGAGGCGTTGTGTGATCTCGCCGGCTTCCCGTATATCCACGTCGCCGAACAGCAGCGCCTTCTCCTCGCCGCCGATCCGGAACACGAGGGAGAAGACCAGCGCCGCCGCCACGGCGGTGATGCCCAACGCCGCGAACAATCGCGCCGGTCCGGCTTTCAGCAATAAGTCCGCAATGCCGTTCACGCCGAGCCTCTGCACGCAATGGCGAGCACCCAGAATCAGCTGGGCAAATCTCGCCGGTCGGCAGAAATTGCCCGGTGGGACGTGAAACAAAGGTAAATGCGCGGAACCGGCGCTGCTTTCAGCCGACGCGCGAAAGCCCCCGCCGGGGGAGGGCGAGGGCTTCGGTTAGTTCAGTCGCGATGGTTCGCAAGGGGCGATCCCTGCGAACGCGCCGGGTTACATGCCGGCGCCGCGGTAATGCTGGATGCGAGTCGTGCGCAGACCCGGAAGGCCGTGCTTCTCGATCGACTTACGCCACGTTTCGAACTCTTCTTCAGAGAGCCCGTAACGCGCGCACGCGTCTTCGAGAGTCAGCAGGCCGCCGCGAACGGCAGCAACAACTTCCGCCTTGCGGCGAATGACCCAACGGGTCGTTCCCGGCGGCGGCAGATCGTCCAAAGTGAGGGGATTCCCATCGGGACCCATCACCACCCCATCATAGCGGCGTTGCTTCTGCATAGCGCCTTTCTCCTCGTTCTTACGCTCCACCATAACTCGGAGCGCTAAAGAAACGACTAAGACGCCAATTGAAAATGTCGCAGATGCGTGTCTCGAATTAGAACACGAGTCTCTTACTCATTTCTTACCCGAGGCGCGCTATCCACTATTGCTAGCGCTTGATCATCAGAAGCTCTTCCAACATCTGGTCGGCCGTCGTGATGATGCGCGATGCAGCAGAGTAGGCCCGCTGCGTTGTGATGAGGTTTGTGAACTCCGACGCGAGGTCGACGTTCGAGGCTTCGAGCGCGCCCGACACGATCCTGCCCGCGCCGCCCGCGTTGGCTGAGTTGATATTATAGAGACCCGATTCCAGCGTTGTGCGGAACGCGCCGCCTTGGTCCGCCGCCAAACCGTTCGGGTTGAGGAACGTCGCCAGCGGGATTTGATAGAGCGCGCGCGCCCGACCGTTAGAAAACTGCGCCGTCAACATGCCGTCGCCTTCAAGCACGAGGCCGACGAGATCGCCGGGGGGCACGCCGTCTGCGGTCACCGATGTCACGCCGAAGCTCTTGGCGAACTGCGTCATGCCAGTCGACAGATCGAGGTCGACGTTCTGCGCCGCGGCGCCCGTCGAGGCTGCCCACGGAATGGAGAAGGTCGAGCCGATCGTGCCCGTCACCGAGTTGACAGTGCCATCCGCGTTGAATGTCAGCGTGCCCGTGGCGAGCAAACCGCCCGTGCCGGCGCCGCCCGTGATGTTCGTGTTCGGGCGGGCGTACGATTCAACTTGCCAGGTGTTGGGGCCGGTCTTCAGGAACCCGAATGCGATGGTCCGCGGCGCGCCCAAGCTGTCGAACACTTCGAGCGAGCTTTCGAACTGCGGCGTCACCACGCCCGTCGCCATGTCGCCGGCAGTGTAGGCCCCCGCGTAGCTTGCTTGATCCGAGTTCAGGTTCGCGTTGATACCCACGTTGCGTGTCGGCTCAGCGAGGCCGCCCACGCCCGAAATGTTCACCGGCTCGATCGCCGACAGCGACGTCGGGGAGGAGACGACGCTGCCGTCGCTGTTCACCGGCCAGCCTTGCAAGAATAGGCCCTGCGCGTTGACCATGTAGCCTTGCGCATCGATCGTGAACGAACCAGCCCGCGTGAACAGCACCGAGCCGCCATTCGAGAGTTGCTGGTTGTTCGACGACACGATGAAGAAGCCATCGCCAGAAATCGCCAAGTCGGTTGGCGAGCGCGATTGCTCAAGCGAACCTTGCAGCGAGATTTGTTGGCGCGTCAGCGGCAGCACGCCGCCCGCGTTATAGGTCGTATTCGAGTTCTGGGCGTTCACAAGCGCGCTGAAATCGACACCCGAGCGCTTGTAGCCAACCGTGTTCACGTTGGCGATGTTGTCGGAGATAACGGCGAGCGCGCTCGAATTGGCCGTAAGCCCCGAAACGCCCGCGCGCAACGCGGTATAGATTGACATTGTCCCAGCTCCATTGCCGCAAGCGTCCCAGCCGCGGCCTCAAATGATTGCAATGGAGCGCTTCTGCGCGTGTCGCGCGCCGGCATTCGGCCAGCGCTTCGTTTGTTTAGCCGTTGCTCAGCACGGATCTGATCTTGTCTAAGCTTCGTGTGCCCGCGGGCGTGATCACAACTGGCGTTGATCCAGAGAAGTCCACGCCCATGATAGTCTCGCGAACATTGACAGTCGGTGTGATCGCTGTGCCGGCTGCATTCTGCGCTTCGATCGAAAGCGTATAGACGCCATCTGGTGCAGTGCCGCCCGAACTGGTCGTGCCATCCCACGTGAAGAGGTGTTCGCCTGTTCCGCGCGCTTCCGTCGTCGATGAGTAGATCGTGCGGCCGGTGGAATCTTTCACATTGACGGTCATTGACGTCGCCGATTCCGGCAGTGTGTACGCCCAATTCGCGGCGCCGCCCGCGAGGTAGGTCTCGTTCGCCTGAATGATCGCGTCTTTGCCGAGATAGGAGAGGGCCGCGCCCGCGCTTGCGGCTTGGTACTGGCCAGCGAGGCCTTCAAGTTGCTCATTCGTGCGGATTTGCTGTTCGACCTGGCTGAACTGCACCAATTGCTGCGTGAATTGCGTCGAATCCATCGGCGCTAGCGGATCTTGGTTTTGCAGCTGCGCCGTCAGCAGCACGAGGAACGTGTCGTAATTGTCCGACAGCCGCGTTCGATCGCCTGCGGCTTGCGTCGTGGTGTTTGTGATATTGTCTGTGGCGCCGACTGTCATCGATCGCTCCGTCAAACCATGACGTCGACGCGGACGCCGCGCCAACGTTCATATCCAATCGGCCGCGCCGCAATCGGCGCGTCCGTCGTAATTTCAGTATCCGTGCTTTCAGACCCGCCTTGGCGCGTGCCGCGCACATCGGCCTCGCCAGCTTCGTCGCGGCTTTGGCGCAGATCGAATGAGAGGCCGTTGTCAGTCAGCTCAAGGCCGGCGGATTGCAGTTGCTGCTCGAGTTCGCGCGCATGCCGCGCGAGTTCGGTCAGCGCCTGCGGCGAGTCTGCGGCGACGACAGCCGTCACGCGATTATCGCGCGTCACTTCAAGCCGCACTTCGACCTTGCCGAGTTCCGGCGGATCGAGACGCATTTCGAACTTCGTGTTGCCGCCGCTGAAGCGGCGAATAACTTCGCGTCCCACCTGCGCTGCCGCCGGCGCGGCGCGCTCCGTGCTTTGCTCAAGCGTCGCGTGTTGCGCGTGGCCAGCGTGCGTGGTGCTGAAGGTGAGGGCGGTCGCGCTCTGGTTGGCTGCGTTGGCTGTGTTGGCCGCTGGCGCCGCTGGCGCATCCGCAATACTGAACACCGGCGCGTCAGCCTTGGCGTTGGCGCCTTTCGCGGTCGCATTTGCCTTCGCGCTCTCTGCGCCGTCCTTGCTTTGGACAGCTTCGCCTTTTGCCTGATCGCGCGCCGCATCAGACTTGCTTTGCGGTGGCGTTTGCATGTCAGGGCGCGGCGCGGCTTGCGTTGCTGTCGTCGCCGCTTGCGCTTGGTCGGCGCTGTTCGTCTGCGTTTGCGTTTGTCGCGGCGCCGGTGTCTGCGGCGCAGTGGCCGGCGCTACGTTCGTTTGCGGCGCCGGCAACACCACCGGCGGCGGCGCAGTCTTTGCTGCGTCCTGCTTCAGAGGACCTTCCGGCGGCGGCTGCGTTTGCGGTTGTGCGCTGTCATCTGCCTGCGCAACCTGTGTTTCCTCGATCGGCGAGAATTCCGGCGTGGCGTCCGCGTCGCCAGTCTGAGTCTTCTGCGTCGGCGCTTGTTTCGGTGCGGGCTTCACCGGCGCAGCAGGTGGCGCAACATTGGTTGGCGGCGGCGTCTCCGGGATCGCAGCGACGGGTGCTTGCTCGCCTTCAGCCGACGCCTGCGCCTCAGGCTCCATCTGCAGCAGCAGTGAAGCCGCTATGGCCGGCGCTTGCTGCTGTGTTTGCTGCTGGGGCGGCGGGCCGCACACTTGCGGATCGTCGGCGGTCGCATCCTTCGCCTCTACCTTACTATCTGTGTCTTGCGCGGCGGGCTCATCCGCAGGCGTCGCGTCCTCGATAGTGGCGGCGTCCAAATGATCGTCGAAGCTCGGCCCGGACGGCGCATCGGGCGCTGCCGCCGGCGTTGGCCTGGCGGGCGGTGCGATCACGTCCATGACGGCGTTCGCCGCGAAACCCATACGTCCCCCAAACAGCCGCACACTGCGACCTGCACGCGGGAGCAAGGCCTGGGCCACGCCGCTAACCAAGAAAAAACAAGCAAAAACAACGGTCGCATGACGATCGCATGCTGCTCAGCCAGGCAAATCTCGCCGCTCAACCGGCAGCTTCTGCCGGGTTCTTAACCATGGCCCCGAGCTTGCGAGGGAAGCCTCGAACGCCCTCGGCGCAGCTTCCAGCTGCGCTCCCGGCGCATCGGAGAAAAGCGTTTTGTATCAGACGCTTGAATGCAGTTTCGCGCGGACGCGCATGGCCCCGCCGGCCCGGCAAATTTCGCCGGGCGCCGGGCGCTTTCTGCCGGGTGGACGGCCATGAGCATCAGCAGCGTTCTTCTCTCCGGCCTTTCTGGCCTCCGCGCGGCGCAGACCGGCATCAACACGGTTTCGCAGAACATCGCGAACGCCAACACGCCGGGTTACGTCCGCACCGAAGTCACGCTCTCGCCGCTGACGCAGATTGGTGATGCTTCCGGCGTGCGCGTTGAGGGTGTGCGCCGCGCCGCCGATCGCTTTCTCGCCACCGCCAGCTACATCGCCACCGCTTCGCAAGGCGCCGCGACCGCGCGCGCCGATCTGCTGACGCGCGCACAGTCGACATTCGGTGACCCCTCTAAGTCGAGCTCGATGTTCGGCATGCTCGACGAGTTCTGGTCAGCAATGACCGAAATCGGCGTCGACCCATCGTCTGCCTTGCGCCGCGGCGACGCCGTCAGTTCATTGCAGACACTGTTCGCGGAAACTCAGCGCGTCGGCCAATCGATCCAAGATCTGATCGGGGAGGCCGACCAACGCATCTCCGACGCCGTGCAAGAAGCGCAAAGCCTGATGGACCGCATCGCGCAGATGAATCAGGAGATTCGTCTGACGCGCAGCACCGGTGCGGACTCAAGCGGCGCCGAGAATGCGCAGTCCGCGCTTGTGGATCGCTTATCAGCTCTCATGGACGTGCGCGTTACGCAGCAACCCGATGGCGGCATTCATGTGCGCACCAGCGGGGGCGCGCTGCTCGTTGGTGTCGAGGCAGCTAAGCTCAGCTATACGCCGAACAATGCCTCGTTCACGACCCAAGGCGTCATCACCATCAACGAGCAACTTGGTACGCAGGCCAATCTCGAGCCGCTTTTGCTCGGCGGCGAAATCCGCGGCCTGCTGCAAGCACGCGATGTCGATCTACCCGGCCTCGCCGAAGCGCTCGGCGGCTTTACCGCGACGCTGGCGGACTCGCTCAACGCCGTTCACAACGAAAACTCCTCCTCGCCCGCCGTATCTTCACTCGTCGGCCGCCAAACCGGTTTGCTCGGCAGCGACGCTATCGGTTTCACCGGTCAAGCCATTATCGGCATCACCGACGCCGGTGGAGCGCTCAGCCAGCGTCTCACCATCGACTTCGATGCAAGGACAATCACAGGCGAACAACCTGCGACCACCTACAGTTTCTCCGGCGGCACGATCACCGATTTTGCCGCCGCACTGGATGCTGCGATGGGCGCCGCGTCGCCGCCTGGAAATGCGAGCTTCAGCAACGGCGTGCTCTCGCTCGATGTCGGCAGCAATGGCGGCATTGTCATTCAGCAAGATCCGAACGATCCCGCGGACCGCGCCGGCCGTGGCTTCTCGCACTTCTTCGGCCTGAACGATCTCGTCTCTCGCCCCAATCCACTCTTTTTCGAAAGCGGCATCCAAGGCACCGACGAGCACGGCCTCAATCAGTTTGGCACGATCTCATATCGTGTGCGCGACTCTGCCGGCCGCTTCGTCGCCAACCGCACCGTTGAAATCACCGGGCCGCTCTTTGCCCCAGGTTCAACCTGGAATGACGTGCTGAACGCGCTCAATGCGCCCGGCACCGGCCTCGGCGAATACGGATCGTTCAGCCTCAATTCCAGCACCGGTCAAATCAGCTTCACGCCGATCGCCGGCTATAGCGTCAGCCTGCTCCAAGACACGACGACGCGTGGCGCCACTGGCGTATCGTTCACCGCGCTCAACGGTCTCTCCGAAGCGTCGACAGCCGGCCGTGCTATCGAACTCGATGTGGATTCTGCTATCGCTGCGAACCCATCGTTGCTCGCTGTGGCGCGCCCCGATCTCACCTCGTTGATCGGCAGCCGCATCATTGAAGCGGGGGATAATCGCGGCGCCACCGCGCTCGTTAACGCCCGCGATACGATCCGCTCCTTTAGCGCCTCTGGCATCCTGACGCCGCAAGCCACCTCGCTGGCCAATTACGCCTCACGCTTCGGCGGCGAAGTGGCGCGCCTCGCGACGGACGCGCAACGCGCGCAGACCGGTGCGGCTGCCGTCGCAACCGCAGCTGCTGATCGCCGATCCGAAGTCGAAGGCGTCAGCGTCGACGACGAACTGATGCGCATGACCGTCTATCAGAACGCCTACGCGGCCTCGGCGCGCGTGATCCAGGCGGCGACGGACATGCTCGATGTCCTCATGAGCCTCGGTTACCGCTGATAGGAGAATCCAGTGAGCGGCGCGCTAACCCTTCAATTCACCACGCAAGTCCAGAACGACATGCGTCGGATTTCCAACCAGCTCACCGATCTGCAAGGCCAGATGGGATCAGGCGCGCGCGCCAGCGATCTGCAAGGCTTTGGTGGCGCATCGAGCCGTTTGCTCAACGCTCAATCGCTGAAGGCAACTGCAGATTCGCGCGCCTCCGTGCTCAACCAGTTGCAGGCCCGGTTTGGCGTGCAAGGCGCAGCGCTTGGCCAAGTTGCAGACGCCGCGCAATTGCTCGCGCAGTCCATCCGCGAAGCGATCAGCGCCAACGATGGCCGCGGCATCACGACCGAGCTTGATCTTTCGTTCTCCAGTATTGTGTCGGCGCTCAACGAAACCTGGAACGGGCAACCCCTGTTCGCTGGAGAACGTCAGAACGGGCGGCCCATTAAAGTCGACACGCTCGACGAACTGATGGCGACGTCATCGTCATCGGAGATTTTCGACGAAGCCGCGCGTCACCAAGTTGTCGATGTCGGCGCGGGCGCGCCGATCGTTGTTTCGGCCAAAGCCTCAGAGATGTCGCAAGGCCTCTTTGATGCGTTGAAGCAGCTGAAGACTCTACTCAACAGCTCGGGCGGCACGATCGGCCAACCGATCACGCCGGCAGCGCAGGATACGCTGCAATACATCGCCGGCCTGCTCGACTCCGAAGCCACCAATTTCACGACCGAAGAGGGCCGCGCTGGCCAGATTCAGAAGCGCTTCGAAGCCGAGCTCACCAACCTCCAGACGCGCTCCGATCTCCTCACCAAGGAAATCGGCGACGAGGCGGATGCCGACATTGGCGAAGTGTCGATGAAGCTTTCGACCCTGTTGGCGCAGTATCAGGCTGCAGCGAAGACCTTCTCCGAGCTTTCAAAGCTCAGCCTGCTGGACTATCTCTAAGCCTTCGCCCTGGGCCTTGAACCCAGGGGGAGGAGAACAATGACCGATACCGCGCTCGCCGCGCCGCCAGACCGCGCGCGCACCCTCAATTCCCTCGGCTTCGCTAAGCCACCGCACGAAACTCGGGTCGTTGCTGCTATGTCCGGCGGCGTGGATTCCTCTGTCGTCGCCGCGATGTTGAAGCGCGAAGGCTACGATGTCGTCGGCGTCACGCTGCAGCTCTATGACCACGGCGCGGCGGTGAACAAGCCGGGCGCCTGCTGCGCCGGCCAAGACATCCACGACGCGCGCCGCGTTGCGGACACCTGCGGCTTCCCGCACTACGTCCTCGATTATGAAAGCCGCTTCCGTCACGCCGTGATGGAAGATTTCGCCGACACATACCTCGCGGGCGCAACGCCGATCCCGTGCGTGCGCTGCAATCAAACAGTGAAGTTCAAGGATCTGAAGCGCGTCGCTGAAGATCTGGGCGCTGACTGCCTCGCCACCGGCCATTACGTGCAACGCGTCGATGGGCCGAACGGCGCCGAACTCCATCGCGCCGCCGACGCCGGCAAGGACCAAACTTATTTCCTGTTCGCGACCACACGCGATCAGCTCGACTATCTGCGCTTTCCGCTTGGCGGCTTGCCGAAGAGTGAGACGCGCGCGCTCGCCAATGAACTTGGCCTCCGTGTCGCCGAGAAGCCAGATAGCCAAGACATCTGCTTCGTCCCAAACGGCAAGTACCAAGACATTGTCCAAAAGCTTCGCCCCGGCGCCATCGAGCCCGGCCAAATTGTTCACGTCGATGGCCGCGTCATGGGCGAGCACAATGGCATCATCAATTTCACCGTCGGCCAACGCCGCGGCCTCGGCATCGCGACCGGCGAGCCGCTCTTCGTCGTGAAGCTCGACGCAGCCAACAAGCGCGTCATCGTCGGCCCACGCGAAGAGTTGGGTGTTACGCGCATCGCGCTAAAGGACGTGAACTGGATTGGCGAAGCCGTCGCGAGCGAAGATGAACTCGACGGCCGGGGCATTCTTGTTCGCGTCCGCTCCACGCGCCCGCCGGTTCCCGCGAAACTCCATATCGGCGCCGGCTGGCGTGTCTTGCTTGACGCCCCGGAACAGGGCGTAGCCCCGGGCCAAGCCGCCGTGTTCTACGACCCGCATTCCACGCGCGTCCTCGGCGGCGGCTGGATCATGGCGACCGCATGAGCATCGACGAACAAGCCCGCGCATTGCTGAAGGAAGTGGTGACGCCCAAGCGCCGCGCGCGCCAGCGCATCGCTGAGCCATTGCGCGAAGCGCAGGATTTTCAGATCGAAACGCCGACCGGCATAGTGGCGGCGTGGCGCGCTGGTGAAGGGCCCGCGGTTCTGCTCGTGCACGGCTGGCAGGATGACAACGCGCTGTGGAGCCCGCTCATCTCCGCGCTTGCCGAAATCGGCATCGCGTCGGTTGCGTTCGATCTGCCGGGGCATGGTTTCTCCGAGGGCGACAAATGCTCGCCGGGTCTAGCGGCCGAAGCGCTTCAAAGCGTGGTGCGCGAAGCTGGGCCCATTGACGCCGTTGTGACGCATTCTTTCGGCGGTCCGGTCACGGGTTTTGCGTTGATCAATGGCTTTGCGCCGCGCCGGATCGTGATGATCGCGCCGCCGCGCGGGCGCAACAAACGCTGGTTCGATTTCGCCGCTGAGCGCGGCATTCCTGACGAGGTCGTCCACCGCGCGCGTGAGCTCTACGCGGCCGAAGTTGGTCTGCGCGCTGCGTTCGATCTTGCGGAGGTCGCAAGTCCGATCGAAACGCTTGTCGTGCATTCGATGGATGATGACGCTGTCGAATGGGAAAACGGCGAAGCGATCGCGCAGCGATGGCCGAATGCTGAACTCGTGCTGTGCGATGGCTTGGGTCACCGCATGATCGCGCAAGATCGCGGGGTGATTGAACGGATCGTGCAGTTCGTGGCTTAGAGTCTGGACCGCCGGCGCCTTGCCGGCATCAGACCGATCAGACAAGCACCGGCGTTTCAAATCTTCGTGCGAGCCGTGCCGGCGAGGCGCCGGCGGTCCAGACTCAAAGCGCCAACTTTTCCGTCGCGCGCAGCACGCGCTCGACGTCGCGCGGCGAGACGATTTCGGCGGCTTCGGCTTGCGCTTGCTTCCACCCGGCATACGCCGCCTTCAAACGCGCGCGGCCATCGCGCGTCAACCGCAAGCGGCGCTGGCGCCCATCGACGAACACCTCAATCCATCCGGCCTCTTCCATCGGCCGTAAGGTTCGCGTCAGCGTTGATGGCGACAGCTCACGCTTTTCCGCGAGCCGCGACATCGCCAGGTCCGGCTCTTCGGCGATGCCGGCGAGCAAACCGAATTGCGACATGCTCACGCCGCTCTCGGCCAGGCGCGATTCATAGAGCGAAAGCAGCCGCCGTGACGCCAAGCGCAGCCGCAAATAGAGACACGGCGGCGCTTCATCGGTGGCGATCATCGGCGGCTGCGGCTCGGGGAGGAGCTTACGTTTCGGCATCTTGACGGCGTGCAACCTGTTTCGTACGTCCACAATACTTGTATATACAAATAAGGCAACTCTCCCATGCCTGATACGCAAACATTTGATCCCCAAGCCGCCGCGCAGAAGTTGCTTTCCATGTCCGGCCTCGAAGGCTTGCGCTACATGATGGCCGGCAACCATCCGCCGCCCTCGATCGCGACCACGCTCGGTTTCACGCTCACCGAAGTCGATGATGGGCGCGCGCTTTTCATGGGCGAGCCGAGCGACCGCATTCTCAACCCGCTCGGCATTGTCCATGGCGGTTGGGCGCTTACATTGATCGATAGCTGTACTGGCTGCGCCGCGCATACGACGCTCCCCGCCGGCGTTGGCTACACAACCGTGGAAACCAAAGTGAACTTCGTTCGCGCCATTACGCCCGCCAGCGGCCAGGTCCGCGCCGAAGGCGTCGTTGTCGCGCGCGGGCGCACCATCATTACCGCCGAGGGCAAGCTCACCGATTCACGCGGGCGCCTGTTGGCGCACGGCACATCGACGCTTATTGTGCTCCGCAAAGAAGGCCCAAAAGCAGGGAACACCGAACAATGAGCCAAGAAGATATCGTCATCGTCGGCATGGCCCGCACGCCCATGGGCGGTTTGCTGGGCGAACTCGCGAACCTCTCCGCGCCCGAACTTGGCGCCGTTGCGGTGAAGGCCGCGATGAAGGAGGCTAACGCCAAGAGCGCTGATACGATTTTCATGGGCAATGTGCTCTCTGCTGGCCTCGGCCAGGCCCCCGCGCGTCAAGCTGCATTGAAAGCTGGCCTCGATAACGGCACGCAGGCGGTCACGCTAAACAAGATGTGCGGCTCGGGCCTGCAAGCTGTCGCGATGGCGCGCCAAGCTTTGCTTTCGGGCGAGAGCGATGTCGTCATCGCTGGCGGCATGGAAAGCATGACGCGCGCGCCGTTCCTGATGTCGAAGCACCGCGCCGGCCAAAAGTACGGCCACGATAAGCTCTTCGATCATATGGCGCTCGATGGTCTGGAAGACGCGTACGAAGGCAACGCGATGGGCGTCTATGCCGATCAGACCGCGAAGGAATATCAGTTCAGCCGTGAGTCGCAGGACGCGTACGCGCTCGAAACGCTCCGCCGCGCGCAGAGCGCCACCAGCGAAGGCCGCTTTAAGCGCGAAATCGCGCCGATCGAGTTGAAGTCTGGCAATCTCGATACGGACGAACTGCCGCGCAAAGCCAAGCCGGAAAAAATCCCGTCGCTGAAACCTGCGTTCAGCGCGGATGGCACGGTTACGGCCGCCAATGCGTCCGCGATTTCCGATGGCGCGGCGGCGTTGGTGCTGATGCGCCGCGGCGACGCCGAAAAGCAAGGTAAGAAAATTCTCGCAACGGTCGTCGCGCAGGCTTCGCACGCACACGAGCCGCAGAAGTTCACCACGGCGCCAGTGCCTGCAATTCAAAAGGCGCTCGCCCGCGCTGGCTGGAAAACCGGCGATGTCGATCTCTGGGAAATCAACGAAGCTTTCGCGATCGTGCCGATGATTGCGATGAAAGAGCTTGGCATCAGTCACGATATTATCAACGTCAATGGCGGCGCGTGCGCCTTGGGTCACCCGATCGGCGCGAGCGGCGCGCGCGTGTTGGTGACGTTGCTGGCGGCGCTTGAAGCCCGGGGCGCCAAGCGCGGCGTGGCTTCGTTGTGTATCGGCGGCGGCGAGGGCATCGCGCTCGCTGTTGAACGGGCGTGAACGAAAAAATCCTCGCGCACTTCGCCGAGCAGGCGATGTACTGCGATATGTTCGGTTCGCCGTTTACGGCGCAGCTGATCAAAGCGATGAGCGCCGATTATGAGCAGCGCGGCCCCATGGCGGCGCTGCTCAAGGATTGGAATACGAACCCGCGCGCCGATGCGCTTTCGTTGCGGCTGGCGGGCTATTTCCATCACGCAGTGCTGACCAATCGCGATGCCGATTTGGCGGCGCATTATCCCTCGCGTGTCGCCAATTGGAGCATCGACGATATCTGGCCGCGTGCGCGGGCGTTGCTGGAGCGTGAGCCAGATGCGGCGCAGTTCATCCGCTCGGCCCCACAAACCAATGAGACACGGCGTTCGATTGCGCTGCTGGCGGCGTTTCTGACGTTCGCTGAAACGTGGGACGGGCCGATCGATATGTTCGAGATCGGCGCGAGCGCGGGGCTCAATCTCAACTGGGATTTGTTTACGTACGCGACCAAGTCGTGGGCTTGGGGCGCCGAAGGGCCGGTGCATATCGATACCGATTGGCAAGGGCAGGCGCCGCCGATTGCGAACATCGATGTGCGGTCGCGCGCAGCCTGCGATCTCAATCCGCTCGACATCAGCGACGAGGCGCAGCGGCTGCAGCTGAAATCGTACATCTGGCCCGATCAGCCGGAGCGTTTGGCGCGCTTCGATGGCGCCGTGGCGTTGGCGCGGGAGGCGGGCGTGCAGGTGGAGCGCGCCGATGCGGCCGAGTGGCTGTGGCAAAAGCTGCGGGCGCGCGCTGATGATGCTGCGACAATCGTGTATCACTCGGTGTTCCTCCAATATCCGCCGCGCGAGGCGCGTCATGCGATTGTCGAGACGATCCGCGAAGCCGGCGAACGCGCGACGGCGAAAGCGCCGTTCGCGTGGGTGCGGCTTGAGCCCGAGGCGTTGACGGACGGCGTTGAGAATAGCCCGCGCATGGTGATCGACATCACCACCTGGCCCGGCGCGCAGCGGCGCATCATCGGGCACACGGACGGACACGTGCGCGCGGTCTACGCGGTTTAGGCTCACACCCCGGGTCACGTCGTAGTGGGCGCTCGGGTCGCATTGCGACTGTATGCTGTGAGAGAACAAATGACGAAGTGAATCAACGCGTCGTCTATTGTCATGGCTTGCCGGGTTCGCCGGGAGAGCTCGGTGCGTTTGAGACGTCGCTGCCGCACGTTCATGGGCTGGATCGTCTTAGTCGCGGCGAAGGAAGCTATGAAAATACTGTCCTAGCTGCGTTTGACGCGATGGGCGTCGATGAGCCGGTGACGATCGCGGGCTTCTCGCTGGGCGCTATGTCGGCAGCGTACATCGCGGCTAAGCGGGGCCATCTGGTCGGTAAGCTCATTTTGATCTCGCCCGCAGCGCCGCTGGAGCTTGGCGATTTTCTCCCCGCGATGGCGGGGCGACCAGTCTTCGAGGCAGCGCAAGCGGGAGGAGTGGCGCTGCGCTTATTCACCGCCGCGCAAGCATCTTTGACGGCGCTAGCGCCCGAACTTGCGATCAAAGCGATGTTCCGTCGAAGCCCCGACGCCGAGAAGAGCTTGCTGGCTTCGCCACGCTTCACTGACGCGGTAGCGGCTGGGTTGCGTACGTGTCTTTGGGAGCGCCAAGCCGCCTATCGTCGCGAGCTATTGGCCTACGTTCGGCCGTGGGCTCACGTGGTCCGCGAAATTCGATGCGACACCGAGATCTGGAGCGGCGCCGATGATGATTGGGCGCCCCCGGCGATGAGCGCTGCGTACAAAGAGCAATTGGGTAGTCGTGCTTCGCTGAATATCTGTCCTGGGCTGGGCCACTACTCGACCTTGCGAACGGCGCTGGCCCACTGGAGCTGACGCTCGCTCAGCGCCGCGTCGAGAAATTGAACAAGCCGTCCCAGGCGGTGTCGAGTTTAGCGAGAGCTTCGGCGGGCGCGATGGCGGTCCAGGATTCGCCGTCGCGGGTGACGAGGCCGAGGCGTTCGAGTTTGGCGAGCGCGTCGACGATTTCGAAATCGACGTCGAGGCCGAAGCATTCTTTGAGGAAGGTCTCGGCGTGATTGTCGATTTCGGCTTTCACGAGCGGGCGGTCTGATGTGCGCAGGATGTGATAAGCGACGAACGCCTCTTTCACGTCTTGCTCTTCGCCGGCGCCGACGAGTGAATCCAGCACGCCAGCATTGTTGGCGAGGTTGCGGAAATAGACCGTTTCCGCGAGCTGCTTTTGATAGCGAAGAGTCTGCGCTTCGTATTTGAGGCGCTGGCGCATGATAAAGGCGCCGACGGCGACAAGGCCCGAAACGGCGGCGAGCGCGCGTTTGAGTTCGCTTTCTTCGATCACGCCTTGCGCGCCGAAGTATGCGGCGAGCACGGCGAAGATAACGGTCAGTGCGGGCCAGATGTTGAGGAGCACCGGCACGCCGGTCGCAACCGCGGGCGCGGCGAGGAAGACTTGGTCGCGCGGACGCATGCTGGGCTTGGCGCCAGGGTGCAGCGTGACGAGCTCGGGCGAGGCGACGTTGCGGAAGTGCTTGGCGAGGGCCGCGCCTGGGCGCACGCCGCGGCGCATGCTGGCGAAGGCGCGCCGATCTTCGCGGCCGATTTCGTCAGAGCTTTTGAAGCCGACGAGAACGATGACGTCCGTCATCACTTCGGCGGCGACGGCTTCGCGGCGCAGTCCAAACCAGGAGCGGTGCTCCAATTGTTCGGGCCGGGCGCCACGCGCGAAGAAGCGGATGCGGCGGATGCCGGCGTGCGAGGGCTTGATGCTGAGGCCGGTGAGCTGCTTGGTGGCGCGGCGCGTCTGAACCGTGTCGGGGTCGATCTCGACATAATTGGCCCGCGCGAGCGCCTGGGTGAGCGCAGTCTCGAAGCGTTCGAACGCGGCGGGCGCGCTGTCGCGCCGCGCGGGCGGCGCGTCGGGGTCGAGCGGATCGTAAAGCGCCTTCAGCCCCTCGAGGCGTTCGTGCGCCTCGTGGTGCATGAGCGCGCCCAAGAGGCGCAGCACGTCGGCCATCGCCGCATCCCCCGATGCGCCGGCAATGGCTTCGGCCAATTCGTTCTTGCGAACAGCGATGTAACCGTCCCGGTGCTGGCCGGCCGGTGTCGTCCCCTCAGGCATGCGCCCACTGCTAGCGCACCACCGCGCCGGAGGCTATGCGGCTTGCGGGGACGCGGCCGCCGGGGGATGCTGGCGGCAGAGGAGTCTGGGATGATCCGTAGCTGGGCGCTGATTGCGGCTTTGTGGGCATGTGTGGCGGGGCCAGCGGCGGCGCAGCAGCAACCGCAGCAGCGCGATCCGTTTGGCGGCCAGTTTGGCAGCATGGAATTGGCGCTTTCGCCGGCGGAGGCCGCGCGTCAGGCGCAGCTAATGGCCGATGCGTTGCGCAATCTGCAGCCGCAGCGGCCGGGACAGCAGGACGTCTACATGATCACGGCGGCGCTCTGGGGTGACCCGGTGTTCGAACGCGAGGCGACGCAGGCCGAGGCGATCATGCGCCCGCACTTCGGCGCTGAAGGGCGCTCAATCGTGCTGACGGAAGGTGCGGCCGGCCAGCGCACATATCCGATCGCGACCCCTAACAATATTGCTGCCGCCATCGGCCAGGTCGGGTCGATTATCGATCCGAACGAGGATCTGGTGGTGATCTTTATCACCACGCACGGCGCGCCCGACGGCACGGCGGCCATCCGCGAGAACAATCGTTTGTTCGGCGGGCTTCGGCCTTCGCACCTCGCATCGATGCTGCAGCAAGCGAACATTCGCAATCGCGTTGTGATTGTTTCGGCGTGCTTCAGCGGCGCCTTCATTGCGCCACTGGCGAACGACGACACGATTGTTTTGACGGCGGCGCAGCATGATCGCTCGTCGTTCGGGTGTCAGCCTGAGAATGAATGGACGTTCTTTGGCGACGCGCTGTTCAACAACGCCATGCGCAACGGTGACAACTTGATCGAGGGCTTCGACAATGCGAAGCGCCAGATCGAGCGATGGGAGCGCGAGCGCAATCTGACGCCGCCGTCCAACCCGCAGCGTTATGTTGGCGCGCGCGCCGAGCAGATGTTGCGGCGCGCCGAGCGCCGTTAAGCGCCGGTCAGTCTATCGGCGATCAGTTCGAGTGGGGCTGCAGTGGTGCGCTTCGGCACGCGCATGACGATGCGTGATTGCACGTCGGACACGAGGCCGAGCGCCAGCATCTTGTCGCGCAGGAAATCGTCATAAGCGTGCATGTCGCGTGTAACGATGCGCAGCATGTAGTCGACGGCGCCGGTGACGGTGGCGCACTCGATGACCTCGGGCCAATTGGCAATGGCGCGTTCGAACGTTTCGAGATTTTCGCGCGATGGCAGCTGTAGCTTCACGCTGGCCCAAACTTCAAAAGTGAGGCCGAGCTTTTCTTTGTCGAGCAGGGTGACTTGCTTCTGGATGACGCCGGCTTTCTTCAGCCGCTCGATCCGCCGCCAGGCGGGCGAAGAGGAGAGACCGACGCGTTCGGCGATCTCGGCGATGGAGAGCCCCGCATCTTCCTGCAGCAGCTCCAGGATACGGGCGTCGATGGAATCGAGCTCTTCGGACAATGTTTGCTCCCACACGCCGGAAGGGGGTGGATTATCCCAAAGGTGAGCCCCGGGAGCCCCCGGCGCAAGGCGAAACCTGGTCGAGGCGAAAAAATGTTGCGTCCGGCCGGCGCTGCAGCCTATCTGGCGCTGGCCGGCTTGCGGGCGCGGCCGCGCGCGCGTAAACGTCCGGCCCTTCGGTGGCGTAGCTCATCTGGTTAGAGCGTGGGATTCATAACCCCAAGGTAGGTGGTTCAAGTCCACCCGCCACCACCATTTTCCCATTATATTTCAAGTGAGTAGCCTGTTGAAGTAATCGGACTGATTACTTTGGGGTCTAACGCGGGTCAAACCCGCCACTCAGGTGGGTAAATAACCGGTGTTCAAACAACAAGTTAGCCCTCCAAACGCCAACCACATCGCAAACTCCGTCGAGTTTCGCTTCCTACTTGATCGTTGTCTTGCTGCCCATGAAGCCAAAAGACCCAACGTGGCGGACGCCTACGCTCGTGCCGCCGAGGTTCTGCTGCGAGCGGAGTTTCCGCACGTCACCAACGACATCGCTCGTGCCGCGTCGAAAAAAGGGCAGGGCGAAGT
>JAXMCH010000006.1:0-119177 GCA_046349455.1 Hyphomonadaceae bacterium
GCGCCGCGATCTCGTTGTTCTTCAGTGTGAAGATGAAGCTCAGCATGGCCGGGCTGCCCGGAAATTTGCCGCGCACTTCGGCAAGAACAGTGATGCGCCCGCCCGCCTCCGAGACTTCACGCGGGTCGGCGGTGTGCTGGTATTGCGCCTTGGCCGCGCGCCACCAGGCGGCGATCGCCTTGTGCCCTACATGCGTTTTGCCTTCGTCGTTCACGACCGCGTCGATGGCGAAGGCGCTGGTCGGCGCTGGGCTCGAAACGTCTTGGTCGGCATCGAAATAGGCTTGGATGGGGGATGCGAGTTTCATGTCGGCTCCTGTTTGTTGAAGCGACAACTTAAGGCTCGACAGCCATCTCGATAATCGGGATAAAAGTGGATCATACATTGCGATATGCGGGACAATGTACCGACCGGGCCTTGGCGAGCTGGAAGCCGTAATCGCGATCGCGCGCGAGGGTTCGTTTCGCCGAGCCGCGCTCGCGCTAGGCATGTCCACGACCGCGCTCAGCAATGCGGTTGCAAAGCTCGAGACCAACCTTGGCGCGCGGCTATTCAATCGAACGACGCGCAGCGTCTCCTTGAGCGATGCCGGGCGAGCCTTTGTCGAGCAAGTTTCGCCCGCGGTGCGCGACATCCAAGACGCCATGGCGGGCGTGCGCTCGCAGCAGCAAACGCCGTCAGGAATGTTGCGCATCAATGCGTTCGCGGCGGGCGCACGCGAGATCATGTCTCCGCTCGTGCTAGAGTTTCTGCGCCTCTACCCGGATGTGCATGTCGACCTCGTGACCGAAGGACGTTTGGTGGACATCGTCGCGGACGGATTTGATGTAGGTGTGCGTCGCGCCGATCTCGTTCCTGCCGACATGATTGCACTCCCTGTCGGGCGGCTGCAACGCCACGCCGTCGTGGCTTCGCCGGCGTATCTCAAGGCACACGGAAAACCGCAGACGCCGTCGGATCTCCACGCGCATCAATGCATTCGCATCCGCTTGCCGAATGGCGCCCTGTTTCGTTGGCATTTCGAGAAGCGCGGCCAGACGACGCAAATCGACGTGAGGGGCCCGCTTACATTGGATGAAGCGAGTCTTTCACGCACCGCTGTCTTGGACGGCGTTGGAATTGGCTTTTTCCTGGAGCAGGATGTGCGCGCTGACATCGAAGCGAAGCGCCTCACGCGACTGCTTGAGGATTGGACGCCGCCGCTTGGCGATCTCTGCCTCTATTATCCCAGTCGCCGCAATCCGTCCGCCGCCCTCAAGGCGTTCGTCGGATTGGCGCGTCAAGCTGGCAAGCGGCGAAAATCTTAGGGCCGCCATGCGGCCGGTTGTACCTGCAACCAGGCCCCACAAATACAAAACCGCTTCGTCTGCAATCGGCGATAGGCGGACCCTCAGTGATCCGGCAGCGGGATGAATTCTTTGTCGTCGCCGGGGACTGTGCCGAAACGGCCGGCTTTCCAATCTTCCTTGGCCTGTTCGATCCGCTCTTTGCGCGACGATACGAAATTCCACCAAATGTGCCGCGCACCAAGGTTGGCGCCGCCGAGCAGCATGAAGCGCGCTGGCGTCAACGCCTTGATCGTGATCGCATCGCCCGGCCGGAAGATCAGCAGGCGCCCACGCGCGAAGCGATCGCCCGCGATCTCGATCTCACCTTCGGTGAGATAAAGTCCGCGCTCTTCATGCTCTGCGCCCAGCGGCAACGATACGCCCGCGGCAAGTTGCGCGTCGGCGTAGAACATTTCCGAATAGGTCTGCACGGGCGAGGTTTTGCCATAGAGCGATCCAGCGATGACGCGCACGATCTTGCCGCCCTCTTCGATCACAGGCAGCTCGCCGACGCCATGATGCTTGAAGAACGGCGCGCTTTCCTCGTGCGCTTCCGGCAACGCGACCCATGACTGAATGCCGGCAATCGGCGAACCAGTAACGCGCAGCTCCGCCGCCGTGCGTTCTGAATGCGCGATGCCGCGCCCGGCATTCATCCAATTCACATCGCCTGGCTTGATCGCCTGCGCAGAGCCCAAAGTATCGCGGTGAAAAATCTCGCCTTCGAACAGATACGTTACGGTCGCGAGATTGATATGCGGATGCGGGCGCACATCGAGTCCTTCGCCCACGGCAAAATGCGAAGGGCCGAACTCGTCCCAAAAAATGAACGGCCCAACCATGCGCTTTTCGATCGCCGGCAGCGCACGGCGCACCGAAAAGCCGCCGCCAAGATCACGGGGCTTTGGCTCAAGTGTGATCATGACGGCGCCGGGATCGGAGAATTCGCTCATCCGTTGAGCTTAGCCGCTTACGCTGCTTGCGTCACCTTCACCGGCGCATCGCGCAGGCCAAGTTGCGTCGCGATGCTCCAGCACAGCATCGCCCACGCAGCGCCCAGGCACCAGCCGGCCAGCACGTCCGTCGGCCAATGTACGCCGAGATAGACGCGGCTCGCCCCGATCATCAGCGTCACCAGGATCACCGCGCCCAGCACGTAGCCGCGCAGCCGCCGCCGCGCCTGCGCCCGCGCGATAAGCGCACCAAGCGTAAGATAAGTAACCGCCGACAGCATCGCGTGGCCACTTGGAAAGCTCATGCTCGTCGTCTCAACAATATGCGCGACAAGATCAGGGCGCGGGCGATTGAAGCCGAGCTTCAGGCCCTCACTGATCGCCGTGCCGCCGATTGTTGCAAACAACAGCAGCAGCGCATCCGCGCGCCGCTTCTCCGCTAGCAAATAGCCAGCCGCCAGCAGCGTCGCCAAACCAAGCACCGCGAATCCGCCGAGCGCGCTGATATCAACGACCCAGCCCTCGAACCAGCGCGGCCCAATTGGATCGGCGGGATCGCCGGTACGAAGGCTCAAGAGAATGCTCTGGTCGAAGGCGCGCGCGTCGCCCTCACCGACTTCGTCCGCAATCCACGCAAAGATCAGCAGCGGCAGCGAAACACCCAACAACGCCGCAATCGGCACGATCTCGCGCACACGGCGCCACAAATTCTGCGGAATGGAACTCATCCGGCGGGAACCAACTAGCCCCGGCTCTGGTTCCACACTGTCGAGGCAATCGGGGTCGCACCCCGCCTCACGGGACAGGGAGAACTCCATGAGAATGACTTACGCGCTCGCCGCCATCGCGGCGCTCAGCATCGCGGCGTGCAGCCAAGCTGAAACCAACGCCGCCAAGCAAGACGCCGACGCCGCCGCAACTGACACCGGCAATGCGCTCGAAGGCGCCGGCCAGGATATCGGCCAAGCCGCGCACGAAACCGGCGAAGCTGTCGAGGGCGCTGTCAACGACGCCGCGACGGAAGTTGAACACGCGACGGACGACAATCCGAACACGAACTAAGCGCAGCACGACGCACAAGCAGAAACGGGCGGAGCCTTGCTCCGCCCGTTTGACTCATGCCGCCGCTTTGTGACTGGCGCCGTTAAACAGGAAATCATTCCCGTCGAACGTGACGACGACGCGATCGCCGTCCTTCACGCGCCCCTCAAGAATGAGCCGCGCGAACGGGTCCTGCACGTCCTTCTGGATCACGCGCTTGAGCGGTCGCGCGCCCCAGGCCGGATCATAACCACGCTTGGCCAACTCGCTCTTGGCGCGCGGATCCAGCTCCATGCTGATATTGCGTGCAGCCAACAGCTTTTCCAACCGCTTCAGCTGAATATCGACAATCGAACCCATCTGAGCCTTTTCCAAGCGCTTGAAGAGAATGATCTCGTCGATGCGATTCAAGAATTCGGGACGGAAGCGCATCCGCACTTCGTCCATCACCTGCTTACGCACATCTTCCACGTCCGCGCCTTCCGGCTGATCGGCCAGATATTGCGCGCCCGCGTTCGAGGTCATGATCAGGATCGTGTTCTTGAAATCGACAGTGCGGCCTTGGCCGTCGGTTAGGCGGCCATCGTCCAACACTTGCAGCAAAACGTTGAACACGTCCGTGTGCGCCTTCTCGATCTCGTCGAACAGGATCACCTGATACGGGCGCCGGCGCACAGCTTCCGTAAGCGCGCCGCCTTCTTCGTAGCCGACGTAGCCTGGAGGGGCGCCGATAAGCCGCGCGACAGAGTGCTTCTCCATGTACTCGGACATATCGATCCGCGTCAGAGCTTGCTCATCGTCGAACAAGAACTCCGCCAACGCTTTGGTGAGTTCGGTTTTGCCGACGCCCGTCGGGCCCAAGAACATGAACGAACCGATCGGCCGGTTCGGGTCTTGCAGGCCAGCGCGCGCACGCCGCACGGCATCCGCCACCGCCCGCAGCGCCGGCTCCTGGCCGATCACGCGGCCACGCAGCGAGTCTTCCATGGCCAAGAGCTTGGCTTTCTCGCCTTCGAGCATTTTCTCAACCGGCACGCCGGTCCAGCGAGAGACGACGCCTGCAATCGCTTCGGCGTCGACGACCTCTTTCACAAGGCCGCCGCCATCGCCGCCCGCCTTCTCGACGTCAGCGATCTGCTTTTCCAACTGCGGAATGCGCCCGTACTTCAGCTCGGACGCGCGCGCCAGATTGCCTTGGCGCACCGCCTGTTCGTACTCGGTCTGCAGCTTCTCCAGCTCTTCCTTCGATTTGGACGTGACCTGAAGCTTCTGCTTCTCCGCAGACCAACGCGCCGTCAGCTCCGCCGAGCGCGTTTCAAGTTGCGCGACTTCCGCTTCCAGCTTCTGCAACCGATCCCGGGAGGCGGGGTCCTTTTCTTTCTTCAGCGCTTCCAGCTCGATCTTCAGCTGCAGCGCGCGCCGATCTAGCTCATCCAGCTCTTCGGGCTTGGAATCCACCTGCATGCGCAAACGCGACGCCGCTTCATCCATTAGATCGATGGCCTTATCCGGCAGGAAGCGATCAGTGATGTAACGATGCGAGAGCTGCGCGGACGCCACGATCGCCGCATCCGAGATGCGCACGCCGTGGTGCTGCTCGTAGCGGTCCTTCAGGCCGCGCAGGATCGAGATCGTGTCTTCGACACTGGGTTCTTCGACAAAAACAGGCTGGAAACGCCGCGCCAAGGCCGCGTCCTTCTCAACGTGCTTGCGGTACTCATCCAATGTCGTCGCGCCGACACAATGCAGCTCGCCGCGCGCCAAAGCGGGCTTCAGCAGATTTGAGGCATCCATCGCGCCTTCGCTCTTGCCCGCGCCGACAAGCGTGTGCAGCTCATCGATGAACAGCACAATGCCGCCCTCGGCAGCGGTCACTTCGCTCAGCACGGCCTTCAGCCGCTCTTCGAACTCGCCGCGAAACTTCGCGCCGGCGATCAGCGCACCCATGTCGAGCGAGAGCAGCTTCTTGTGCTTCAGCGTCTCCGGAACGTCGCCATTGATGATCCGCAGCGCCAGACCTTCAGCGATGGCCGTTTTGCCAACGCCAGGTTCGCCAATCAGCACAGGATTATTCTTCGTGCGGCGCGAAAGCACCTGAATCGTGCGGCGAATTTCTTCGTCACGCCCGATCACAGGATCGAGCTTGCCCTTCCGCGCATCCTCCGTGAGATCGCGCGCGTATTTCTTCAGCGCGTCGTACTGATCTTCAGCAGAGGACGATTGCGCCGTGCGCCCCTTGCGCATCTCAACAATAGCCGCTTCGAGTTTTTGCGGCGTGAGGCCCGCCTTCTTAAGGATGTCGCCTGCCGTGCCGCCCGCGATCGCCAACCCAAACAACAAGCGCTCAGCAGTCACGTAGCTATCGCCGGCCTTCGTCGCGGCTTGGTCCGCCGCGTCCAGCGCGCGATTGAAAGAGACGGCGGCATACATGCGGTCGCCGCCGCCTTGCACTTTCGGCAGCGCTTGCACGGCCTTATCCGCCTCATCCGCCGCCTGACGCGCATTGGCGCCCGCGGCCGTCAGCAAGCTCGCCGCGAGACCTTCACGGTCATCGAGCAGCGCCTTCAGCAAATGCTGGGTTTCGAGTTGTTGGTTTTGTTCGCGAATAGCGATCGTCTGCGCGGCTTGCACGAATCCGCGCGCACGCTCGGTGAGCTTTTCCATATCCATGAGCGACCCCTAAGGCGTCCCGCGTCAACCCCCTGACGGCTGATCAACGTGGCATGAGTGTTACGTCCGCATCTGACTTAGTGTGGCGAAAGGGGCACACAAGGGAGGGCGGGAAAATTAGCCGCCGAACCGAATGCCGAAATCACTGAGATGAACGCCAAAGAACATCACCGCGATTACCACGACGAGGATGACGCCAACGATCAGCCGCGTCACCAGTTTCAGCGCCGCCCAGATGACCACGATCACGAGCAGCACCGCCAGGCCCGCATCGACCAGCGACCAATTGAACTCCATCCCCCCGCTCTCCGCTTAATGCGCCATCAGCAATGGCACATTGGCGCTGCGCAGCAACTCACGCGTGGCGCCGCCAAACACCAGCTCGCGCAAGCGCGAGTGCGCATAGCCGCCCATGACCACCAAATCCGCGTCGAGCGCCGTAGCCTCTTCCAGGATCGCCAGCGACGCCGAGCGGCCCATGCTGTCGACGTTGCGAACATCCGCCGGCAAGCCGCGGCGCGAGAGGTGCGCGGCGATGTTCGCGCCCGGCTGATCGCCGTGGCCGAACATCTTCGGCTTGGCGTCCACAGTCACGACCGTGACCTTATCCGCCTTCTCCAGAAGCGCCTGCGCTTCAGAGAGCGCGCGCGTCGCTTCGCGGCTTGCGTCCCACGCCACCACGACGCGCTTGCCGATCGTTGCGCCTTTCCAGTTCGGCGGCACGATCAAGGCCGGCCGGCCAGAGTGAAACAGCACGCCTTCGATGATTTCTTCGCGCAACTCCACGCCCGCGCCCTCGGTTGGCCGGGTCATGATGGCGACGTCAGCGTAGCGCGCGTGGACCGCCGCAACCCGGCCAAGGTCGCGCGACAGCGCCTCGGCGTTGCGCAAGTCAACATCTGCCGCAAACTGCTTCAGTCGCGCTTCGACCTTCTTGCGCTCGACGTCCGCCTCCTGGCGCGCCCGGCCCAAGAGCTCGGCCCAGACGCCGGCCACGACCGTCGGCTCGTACGCCAAAGGCTCGTCCGGCAACGGGGTAAGGAACGCCGCCGACAAATGGCAGCCGCTGCACTGCCTGGCGAGAGCCTCGCCGAGCGCCAGCGCCGGCTCGTCCGCCGCCGCCTCCGACACGATGACCAGGATATCCTTCCAGCTCATGGATGCCTCCTATTGACCGGGGCTAGGTGTCGAAATCTGACTTCAAATCTAAATGAAGAGCGCGGCGCCGCCTTGAGCCGCATCAACCGCGGGCTGGCGCCGGATATCCAACACCTGATACCTGACACCCGCCACCTGGGAAAGGAACACCTACGATGAGCCTCTCGTTCCGCTCTGACGCCTATATCAATGGTCAATGGCGCGGCGGCGCGAAGCGGTTTCAGGTCTTCAACCCCGCCACCCAAGCCGTCATCGCCGAAGTGCCCGATCTTGGCGCTGGCGAAACCGAAGAGGCGATCGCTGCAGCGCACGCCGCCTTCCCGAAATGGGCGGCAAAGCCTGCCAAGGAACGCGCACAGATCATGCGCGCCTGGTTCGATCTGATGATGGCGGACATCGATCGGCTCGGCCGCCTCATCTCACTCGAGGGCGGCAAGCCGATCGCCGAGGCGCGCGGCGAAGCGGCCTACGGCGCAAGCTTTATGGAATGGTTCGGTGAAGAGGCTAAACGCGCCTACGGCCGCGTTATCCCGACCACGACATCGACACGCCGCTACGTGACGCTGAAACAGCCGATCGGTGTCTGCGCCGCGGTCACCCCGTGGAATTTTCCGATGGCGATGATCACGCGCAAGGCCGCGCCCGCCATTGCGGCCGGTTGCACGATCGTGCTGAAGCCGCCGCATCAAACGCCGCTGACGGCTCTCGTGCTGGCCGAGCTTGCGGAGAAGGCTGGCGTGCCGGCTGGCGTGTTCAACGTGGTGACGACGGAGAACGCCACGGCCGTCGGCAAAGTGATGTGCGAGAGCGATCTGGTGCGCCACTTCTCGTTCACAGGCTCGACCGAAGTTGGCAAGAAGCTTGGCGCTGCGTGCGTCGGCTCTACCGTGAAGAAGGTGGCGCTCGAACTCGGCGGCAATGCGCCGCTTATCGTGTTTGCTGACGCTGACCTCGATCTAGCCGTCAAAGGCGCGATCATGTCGAAGTTCCGCAATGCCGGCCAAACCTGCGTCTGCGCCAACCGCATCTTGGTGGAGGACGCGATTTATGATGCGTTCTCGAAGAAGCTCGCCGACGCTGTCGCCAAACTAAAGGTTGGCCCTGGCGATCAGGAGGGCGTCGAGATCGGGCCGCTGATCGATCAGAAGGCCATCGAAAAAGTTGAGCGCATGGTGGCCGAAGCGCTCGCCTCCGGCGCAACCGCCCTCACCGGCGGCAAGAAGCACGCTGCCGGTGCGCAGTTCTACACGCCCACCGTGCTCGCCAATGTCACCCGCGACATGCGCGTGAACACCGAGGAAATCTTCGGCCCGGTGGCGCCGCTCATCCGCTTCAAGACGGAGGACGAAGCCGTCGCCATCGCCAACGACACGCCGTTCGGCCTCGCGAGCTACTTCTTCACCAAGGACGTCAACCGCGCCTGGCGCGTCGCCGAACGCATCGAGTCCGGCATGGTGTCGATCAATGACGGCATCTTCTCGAACGAAGTCATCCCGTTCGGCGGCTGGAAACAAAGCGGCCTCGGCCGCGAAGGCGGGATTGAGGGCCTGGACGAATATCTGGAATCTAAGTTCGTGAATTTTGGCGGGTTCGCGTGAGTGAATGCGGTTACGTCTACGTGCTCGGCAGCGCGCGGGGATCGGACCGGCGCACCTATGTCGGCTGGTGCGTTGATCTCGATCAGCGCCTGGCCGCGCACAATGCGGGGCGCGGCGCGCGCTCGACGCGCGGGCGCTTCTGGGTGTTGCTGTACGCCGAGCGCTACGCCACGCGCCGCGAAGCGATGAGCCGCGAAGTTTCCCTCAAGCGCGACCGGCGTCTGCGCGCCGCGCTTTCCCTTCTCACCGAACACAATCTCCCGCGGGCGATCTGATGACTGAAAGCCTTGCCATCGTCGCGCTTTATGCGGGCCTCAACGCGCTCATCTTGGTGGCGCTCACCGTCAATATCGGCCCGCGCCGTGTCGGCCAAAAGGCGCTCAATCCTGGCGATACTGGCGACGCCCAGCTCAGCAGCGCCATCCGCGCCCATGCGAACTTCACCGAGTACGCGCCTATCGTGCTCGTGCTGCTACTATGCCTCGCGCTCACCAATACCGCCGCGCTGCCGCTCCATATCCTCGGCGGCACGTTTACATTCGCCCGCATCGCGCACGGCATCGGGATGATGCAGCCCAAACACCCGAACCCGCTGCGCTTCATTGGCGCAGCGCTCACGGTTCTCGTATTACTCTCCGCCGGTGCGCTCTGCCTGCTTCGCTTTTACGAGTCCCTCTCCCCATGAACCTCGCCTACTCCACCTACGACGTCTTCACTGACACGCGCTTCGCCGGCAATCCGCTCGCGGTCGTCTATGACGCAGACGCGTTGAGCGACGCGCAAATGCAAACCATCGCGCGCGAGTTCAATCTTTCCGAGACAATCTTCGTCCGCACGCCAGAAAACGCCCAGCACGAAGCCAGCGTCCGCATCTTCACGCCCACCAAAGAACTTCCTTTCGCCGGCCACCCGACCATCGGCTGCGCCATCGCGCTCGCGGAGCGCCGCCACGCGCAGGGCGGCACGAACGATATTCTGTTGGTGCTGGAAGAGCGCGTCGGCCTCGTGCGCTGCGGCATCAAGATCGGCGCGAACGGCGAAGCGAGCTTTGCGGAATTCACCGCCCCCAAGCTCTCCGCGCCAGCCGGGCCTGATCCGAACGTCGATGCCGCCGCGCACGCGCTCGGCATCTCCTCGCTCGATATCGGCTTCGACAAGCACATGCCGTCGCTGTTTTCGGCCGGTGTGCCGTTCGCGATGGTGCCCGTTGCCACGCCCGAAGTTCTGTCGCGCGCGCGTCTCACCACGGCTGAGACCTCCAAAGCGTTCGGCGCGACAGAAGTGTTCGTCTACACGCGCGCCGAGCGCGACGCACCGTTCAGCTTCCGCGCACGGATGTTCGCGCCCGAGATCGGCATCGTCGAAGATCCAGCGACAGGCGGCGCAGCGGCAGCCTTCGCCGGCGCGCTCGCGCGCTTCGAAGATCTGGCTGATGGCTGGCACACACTTCCGATCCGCCAAGGCGAGGAAATGGGCCGTCCTTCCACCATCGGTCTCGAGATCCAGCTCGAAGCAAGCAAGCTCGCGGGCGTGCGGATCGCCGGCAAAGCCGTGAAGCTCAGCGAGGGCGTGCTATACCTCTGACCATGCCGCCTGCGATCATGCGCGCTTGGGACGCCCTTTGGGCTGCGTACAGCGATCTATTGCTGCCGGCGCTGATCTTCGCCGCCATCGCGCTCGCCGTCCGCGGCATCGCAGCACTCCGTACAGCGCGCGCAGCGTCCGACGAAGTGCGCACCAACCTCATCCTCTTCACGCTGGACATCATCTTTGTCACGCCGGTGCTGGCGCTCTTGCTCGGGGCGACGGGCGCCTGGCTGCAGCGCCACGGCCTCACACTGCCGGCGAACACCTGGGAGGCGTTGCCGGTTTGGCTGGTCGGTTTCATCGCCGTCTTTGCGGGCGATTTCGTCGCCTACTGGCGCCATCGCTTCGAGCACACGAACGCTCTCTGGCCCACGCACGCGATCCATCATAGCGACACGGCGATGACATGGACCACAGGCCTGCGCTTTCACCCGTTCAACCGCCTCACCACCGCGCTCATCGACACCACGGCGCTCGCACTGCTCGGCCTGCCGATCTGGGCGCTCGTCGCCAACAATCTGATCCGCCACTACTACGGGCTCTTCATCCACATGGACCTGCCGTGGACCTACGGCGCGCTTAGCCGCGTCTTCGTTTCGCCCGCCATGCACCGCTGGCATCACATCCGCGACGCCAATGGCGGCGGCGCAAACTTCGCCACCGTGTTCTCAGTGTTCGACCAAGCCTTCGGCACCTATCACGTCCCCGGCCCGTGCAATGTCCCGCTCGGCGTGCGCGAGGTCATCGGCAAGAGCGCGTGGAGTCAGCTGCTCTGGCCTTTTGCGGCGCTTTGGAGATACGCTCTTTGTCATTCCGGGCGCGCGCAGCGCGATCCGGAACCTAGGGGGTCACAGAGCTGAGCGTTTGCCCCTGGGTTCCGGGTTCGACCTTGGTCGCCCCGGAATGACGGAGAAAAAAGTGACGCCGCAATCCCTGCCCGCTTGGCTGTACACGGACCCGCGTTTCTTCGAACTCGAACGCGAGAAGGTGTTCGCGCAGGCGTGGCACATCGTGGGCCACATCAACGACATTCCAAACACCGGCGACTATCTGACGCTCGATATTCTCGGCGAACGCGTCGTCACCGTGCGCGGCGAAGACGGCCAAGTGCGCAGCTTCCACAATGTCTGCCGCCACCGCGCCGGCAAGATCGCCACCGAAGCGCGCGGCTCATGTGGCCATCGGCTCGTCTGTCCGTATCATGCCTGGAGCTACAAGCTCGACGGCGCCTTTGCCGGCGCGCCGAAATGGCAAGGCTTCGAAAAGCTGAACGCCGCGGAACTCGGCCTTGCGCCCGTCGACCAGGAAATCGCCTACGGCTTCATCTTCATTCGTTTCGCGCCGGGCTTGCCGAGCGTGAAGGAGATGATGTCGCCCTACCACGACGAGCTCGAACAGTTTGAACTGGAAAAGCTCATTCCGAACGGTCGCGTCACGCTCCGTCCGCGTCCGGTGAACTGGAAGAACGTCGGCGACAATTATTCCGACGGCATGCACATCCCTGTCGCGCATCCGGGCCTCTCACGTCTGTTGGCAGGCACCTACAAGATCGAAGCCAAACAATGGATCGATAAGATGTGGGGCTACGTCACCGAAACACCGTCGAACCATTGGCCGGAGCGCCAATATCAGAAGCTTTTGGGCACGTTCCATCACATTCCGGCGGAACGCCGCCGCTTGTGGGCGTATTACAAACTCTGGCCGAATGTGGCGTTCGATATCTATCCCGATCAGGTGGACTTCATGCAGTTCATCCCGATCTCGGCCGACAAGACCATGATCCGCGAGATCGCCTACGTTCATCCGAACGCAAGCCGCGAAATGAACGCTGCGCGCTATCTCAACTGGCGCATCAATCGCCAGGTCAACGCCGAGGACACGACGTTGATTGAAGGCGTGCAGCAAGGCATGGAAAGCTCCAGCTACACGACCGGCCCGCTGGCCCCGAGCGAAGTCTGCCTCATCTCGTTTGGCAACCGCATGCGCAGCCTCATCCCGGAAGCCAACCTGGAACGCGCGCCGGCTTAAGCCTTGGCGAACGCCTTCAGCGCGGCCAGCCAATAGCCAACCAGTGTCGCTAGCGTCAGCGCCGCGGCCACCCAGAGTGCGCCGAATCCAATCACCTGCTGCTGCGCAAAGAGTGGAGGCGCGATCAACATCGTCAGCGCTGCGAACGCGGCCGCGATCTTCACCTTCTCCAGCGAACTCACACGCGGCCCTAGCTTGCCAGGCAGCGCTTCATTGAGCGAAGCTACGATCAAATCGCGCGCAATCAGCACGATGCCGGCCACGACATGCACGCCCGCGAGCGCGTCACCCACGATCAAGCCAAGCACAGTCGCAAGCGTCAGCAATCGATCGCCCAAAAGATCGAGCATCGCGCCGAGCGCGCTGGTCTCGTTGCGCGCCCGCGCCACTTTGCCGTCGACCATGTCGAGCAAACCGGCGCCCAAAAACAGCGCCAGCGCAATCCAGGCATTGCCGCCGAACGCCAGCAGCCCGAACAGCGGGATCGTCAGCAGCGTTCGAAATATCGTGATCGTGTTTGAAATCATGCCCGCGCCCCTTGCGCGTCGAGCTTAGCACAGGCAAAACGCGCGCCGCCTATGTTGCCTGAGATTGCCTGACGCCGCGGGCCGCGTTTCGTAACGCCAGTCCGCTCTGAACCACGCTGGCTCCCCGCGAGCCTGCGTGAACGCATGACGTTCAGGCCAGGCAATCATTCCAGTGAATATATCGAAGTACGAGCAGCGCACGCTGCACGCGCTCGCGCAAGGCGGGCGCATTGAGCACTACAAGGACGCCAAAGGCGACATCATCGAGATCGACTGTCTCAACCGCGACGGCTGGCGGCTCAATGATTGTACGTTGGAGGTGTTCAGAAAATTGCGTCGGCGGCGTTTCATCCGCAGCCAAGAAGGCGGCCCCTATCGCATAACACGCGAGGGGCTCGCCGCCGTGCGGGCGCAGCTGGACAACAGGTGAAGCTCAAGCGCCGGGCCGAACGGCTCGGCGCGCCTTCACATCAGATCGCGGCAAACTCCGCGAAGGCGAGGCCTGCGTCTTCCTCGTCGCGCGCCAGCTCGAACGATGAGCAGCAACGCGCGCAGTACGCGACGTCGCCAACGATGGTGCGGAACGTGGAACGGCGGCGCTGCAAGGCCGTCGTGCAGGTCGGGCAAGGCTCGCCGATTTTCTTCTCGAGCATTGGACTTCTCCGAACCCTTTCACACTACCGTCGGAATGATGAACAGAGGCTTTACCAAGCTGTTCATATCACTAACGACGGAGACGCCCGTAAGGTTCACGTCGGACGCACGTGCACGGACTTGTGATCGCGTTGTGCAGCACCAGTGTTGATTGCATCGCGCGCGCGTCCAAGCCGCACAGAGAACCTACGCCCTGCGCGCTAAGCGACTAGCGCTTTCCCTTGGCGCGTTTTGCTTTTGGCTTTGGTGCAGCCAAAGCGTGTGCAGCCTTCAGCGCCGAAAGCAGTGTTTGCTCATCGATTTTGCGCAGGTCACAAACCGTGACGCCCATACGGCCCCAACCGCTTGGATGTGGCCGAATCGCATCAGGCGCCTGCTCGGCGAAGAACTCTTGCGTTGCAACATCGAACATGAGGTTCACGGCCTCGGCGTCGGGCGGCAACGTCGCGAAAATCTTGCGCGTGGTGCGAAACGCCGGCCGATCAACGTGCACAACTTCGGTCGCACCCTCAAGAGTCAGCGCCAATTTGCGCACGCGTGCTTTGGTAAGAGCCATTCCGCAAACCCTAGGTCAGCACCACAAAAGTCAAACCAGCCACGATCACCCCTACAAGCGCGATCCCGGCCACATCGACTGCCTTCAGCGACCATGCCGCGCGCGCTTGCGGCGCCTCCGCGATCCGCATCTCCCGCGTGATCAGAAACAGCGGAAACGTGACGCTGATCGCCACCAGAAAGCCCAGCAGAATATAGAGCCATACAAACCGCACCCCGAGCCGGCGCGCTTCGATAATCATCAGCGCCGACGCCGCCAGCAGGAAAAACCCGATATCGACCGTGATCGAACGGCTCGCCGGATTGACCTTTGTCTCCAGTAGAAACCTCAGCAGCGCGTTGCCCTGCCCGCCGCCGAAATAGGCGAGGTTCTGGCTCCAGGTCGCCACCAAAGCCGCGATCGCGATCAGCGCATAGAACCCAATCAGCCAACGTTGTTGCGTGGTCATGGATCGGCCTCCCCGCACGGCATCTAGCAGAAGCGCGGCGCGCTGGCTAAAGGCGATCGAAAGCAAAGGGGCCCGTCATCACCGAGACCGCGCACGATCGCCGCCAGACGCGCCGCGTCCTCACCGCCAGCCTCGTGGGCACCGCGGTCGAGTTCTACGATTTCTACATCTACGCCACGGCCGCCTCGCTGGTCTTCGGCCCGCTCTTCTTCCCGGCGGAATCACCCTCCGCGCAGCTAATGGCGTCCTACGCGACGTTCGCCATCGCCTTTATCGCGCGGCCGGTCGGCGCGGTCTTCTTCGGGCATTTCGGCGATCGCATCGGCCGCAAGTCCACGCTCGTCGCTTCGCTGCTGCTGATGGGCGGCTCGACGATGGCGATCGCATTTTTGCCAACCTACGCACAAGCCGGATGGATCGCGCCGTTTCTGTTGTGCCTCCTGCGCTTCGGCCAAGGCTTCGGCCTCGGCGGCGAATGGGGCGGCGCGGCGCTGCTCGCAGTCGAGAACGCGCCGCCCGGATGGCGCGCACGCTTTGGCATGTTTCCTCAACTCGGCGCGCCTGTCGGCTTCATCGCCGCCAACGGCTTCTTCCTGCTGCTCGGCCTCTTCCTGACGCCAGCGCAGTTCGAAAGCTGGGGCTGGCGCGCACCCTTCCTGGCGAGCGCCGCGCTTGTCGGGATCGGACTGTGGGTGCGCTTGAAGCTCACCGAGACGCCTGCGTTCAAAGCCGCGCTCGCGCAAGCGCCGCCGCCGCACGCGCCCATCGGCGAAGTGCTCGCCAAACATTGGATCACGGTGCTTGGCGGCACATTCGGCGCCATTGCGTGCTTCGCGATCTATTACATCTCCACTGCGTTCGCGCTCGGCTACGGCGTTGGCACGCTGCACTACCCGCGCGCGACATTCCTGGGCGTGCAACTCGTCGCCATCCTCTTCATGGCCGGCGGCATCATTTGGGCGGGATACTGGGCCGACGCATCTAGCCCACGCAACGTGCTAATGTGGGGCTGCGGGCTCAGCACGCTTGCCGGCTTTCTCTTGGCGCCGCTCATCGGCGCAGGCTCCCTGTTCGCAATCGGCGTGTTTTTGGCTCTGATGCTTTTGCTTATGGGCTTTGTGTACGGGCCCCTCGGCGCGTGGCTGCCAGGCCTCTTTCCCGCACGCGTGCGCTACACAGGCGCCAGCATCGCCTTCAATGTCGGAGGCATCATTGGCGGCGGCCTGACGCCGCTGATCGCAGAACAGCTTGTCGGCGCCGGCGGCTTGCCCTTCGTCGGCTATTATCTCAGCGCCGCGACGGCCCTCAGCTTCATCGCGCTTCTGGCTCTTCGCAAACCTTCGAACCTTTGACCTTCACGGCTTTTGCGGCACACCGTCGGCGATGTCGTAATAGTCGCCCTTATCGGCAACGAAGATGTGCACGGCGATCTTCGTGTCGGTGGGCCGTTCGAACGCACCCATCGCGATGCCGGTCCAGTCGCGATGCAGCGGGTCCCAGAACAGCGACGACCCACACACCGAACAAAACCCGCGCCGCGCCTTCTCCGACGATCGATACCAGGTGATCTTGTCCTCACCCTCGATCTTGACCGCCGCGCGCGGCACATCAGTCGAGACAAAATAGTGCCCCGACCATTTGCGGCACGCCGAGCAATGGCAGCCATCCGGCGCCGGCAGGTCGCACGACACCTCGAACCGAACGGCCCCGCACAGGCACGATCCCGTGTGCATGCTTACCCCCAACGAAATTGCCCCGCGCCATCGACGCGGGGCAATTCATTTTCAAGCTGACCTCAGAGTGGTCAAGCTCAGCCAAGCCAATCGGGACGCTTGAACGGCTTGCCCAAATCCTTAGCCACCGCTTCGTGCGTGATGGCGCCTTCGTACACGTTGAGTCCATTCGCGAGGTGCGGATCGTCCTGCAGCGCTTTCTTGTAGCCTTTGTTGGCCAGCGCTAGCGTGAACGGCAGCGTCGCGTTGTTGAGCGCAAACGCCGACGTACGCGACACAGCGCCCGGCATGTTGGCGACGCAATAGTGCACGATGCCATCGACCACGAAGGTCGGCTCGCTGTGCGTCGTCGCCTTCGAGGTTTCGAAGCAACCGCCTTGGTCGATCGAGATATCGACCAGCACCGAACCCGGCTTCATCGTCTTCAGCATGTCGCGCGTGATCAGTTTCGGCGCAGCAGCGCCCGCCACGAGCACGGCGCCGACGACAACGTCAGCTTCCTTGATCGCTTCGGCGACCGCAGCGGCGGTGGAATACACCGTCTCCAAACGACCATTGAACTCGCGATCTAGCTCTTCCAGGCGCGCCGGGTTCTTGTCGAACACCATGACGCGCGCGCGCATGCCAACGGCGATCTGCGCCGCGTTATAGCCAGAAACGCCCGCGCCCAAGATCACAACCGTGCCCGGCTGCACGCCCGGCACGCCGCCGAGCAGAACGCCGCGGCCGCCATGGGCCTTCTCCAAGAAGTACGCGCCAACTTGGATCGCCATGCGGCCCGCAACTTCCGACATCGGCTTCAGCAGCGGCAAACGTCCATCACGATCCGTCACCGTCTCATACGCGATGCACGTCGCGCCCGACTTCATCAGGCCTTCCGCCTGCGCCGGATCTGGCGCCAGGTGCAGATAGGTGAAGAGCGTGTGGTGCGGCTTCAGGCGCGCGATCTCGACCGCTTGCGGCTCCTTCACCTTCACGATCATCTCGGCGGTCTCGAACACAGCGTCCGCGTTCGGCAAAATCTTCACGCCAACTTTCTCGTACACGCTGTCCGGCGCGCCGATGCCCTCGCCAGCTTTCGTCTCCAGGAACACCTCATGGCCGGCCCGCACCAGCTCGGCGGCGCTCTCCGGCGTCAGACCGACGCGATACTCGTGGACCTTAATTTCCTTCGGGCAGCCGACTTTCATGGGAATTCCTCCTATTGAGCGGGGAAATATCCCGTTCGAAACGGTTTTTCTTGGATATTTTGGGCGCGACGACGTTCCAAACGCCTACTTTTCGGCGTATGGAGCCGCATGGCGCAACAAATTCCCGTTCAACTCGACGATTTCGACCATAAGATCCTGATCGAACTTGAACGCGATGGCGTCCTCACCGCCGCCGCTCTCGCCGAGCGCGTGGGCCTCAGCCCATCGGCCTGCCACCGCCGCGTCAAAGCCATGGAGGCCGCAGGCGTCATCGAAGGCTACGCGGCGATCCTCTCGGAAAAAGCGCTCGGCCGCAGCGCCACCGTGTTCGTTGCCGTCACGCTCGAAGACCAGCGCCGCGAAACCATGGCCAAGTTCGAACGCGCCGTCGCGCTCTGCCGCGAAGTGCAAGACTGCCACCTGATGACTGGCGAGAGCGACTATCTCCTCCGCATCGTCATCGCCGACGACGACCGCTACCAGCGCATCCACCAAGACACACTCTCGCGCCTCCCCGGCGTGCGGCGGCTCGTCTCAAACTTCACTATCCGTACTGTGTTCAGGCGCGCAGCGTCGGTGGCGCATTAAAACACAAAGCGCGCGGCGAATTTCACCGCCGCGCGCTCGTTGCCTGTCAGTTCAAACTCTCACTCTGCGCGTACACACACGTTGTGGCCATCAGGATGCGCGGTCGACGTGCCCACGCGGCTCGGATCAGAGATGCAGGCGCACGGTTCGCCCGCTTCCTTGCGTGTGCGGCAGCCTTGGGGCTCGGCTGAGCTGCTGTTCGTTTGGTTTGACGACCGCGGCGGCGTTGAGGGCGTCGTGCCTGGCGCCGAAGGCGCGCCTGGCGTCTCTGTCGATGGCGTTGTCGCGGGCTCCGGCGTCGGTGTTGGCGTTTGCGTCGCAGCAGGCGGAGTTGCCGGTGTGGGCGTCGTTTGCGCGAGGCTGATCGGCGTGGCGATCAGCACGGCAGCAGCCGCCAAGATGAATACGCGCTTCATGAAAATTCCCTCCAAGCGAAATCCGCCCCGGCCCGCACTGCCAACCCGCGCACGCGACCGCGGGTTGCGTCCCTGCGGCCCTACAATTCAGCAAGCTTCATGGGCGCGACGGCTTTCTCAGCCGCCGCGCCTGTGCTTGTGTCGGCGCAGGGAGAAGAAGTTCCATGTCAGACAACGTCGTCATTCCCGTGCCTGAAGAATGGGCCAAGAAGGCCTACGTCGATGACGTGAAGTATCGGGCGATGCACGCGGCGGCGCTCGCCGATCCGGAAGCCTTCTGGGGCGTGCAAGGCCAACGGCTCGATTGGATCAAGCCGTACACGAAGGTCAAGGACACGAGCTTCAACAAGGCCGACTTTCATATTCGCTGGTATTGGGACGGCGTTCTCAATGTCTCCGCCAATTGCATCGACCGCCATCTCGAAAAGCGCGGCGATCAAGTCGCCATCATCTGGGAAGGCGACGATCCACACCAATCGCGCACGATCTCGTATCGCGAGCTGCATGATGAAGTTTGCCGCTTCGCCAACGTGTTGAAGTCGCGCGGCGTCAAGAAGGGCGATCGCGTTACGATTTACATGCCGATGATTCCGGAAACCGCCTACGCGATGCTCGCGTGCACGCGCATCGGCGCGGTGCACTCCGTCGTCTTCGGCGGCTTCTCGCCCGAGAGCCTCGCCAGCCGGATCAACGATTGCGACTCGCACGTGGTCATCACAGCGGACGAAGGCGTGCGCGGCGGCAAGATCGTGCCCTTGAAACTGAACGTCGATGAAGCGCTGGAGCACGCGCACGTAAAGACAGACGTCACCACCGTTATCGTTGTCACGCGCACAGGCGCCGGCGTGCCCATGCGCGACGGCCGCGATATCGTATATGAAGATGAAGCCGCCAACGCATCAACGACATGCGAGCCCGAACCGATGAACGCGGAAGATCCGATGTTCATCCTCTACACGTCAGGCTCGACCGGCAAACCCAAAGGCGTGTTGCACACCACAGGCGGCTATCTCGTCTACGCCTCGATGACGCATCAGTACGTCTTCGATTATCATGACGGCGACATTTATTGGTGCACCGCCGATGTGGGCTGGGTGACCGGCCACAGCTACATCGTCTATGGCCCGCTGGCGAACGGCGCGACGACGCTCATTTTCGAAGGTGTGCCCAATTACCCGACTGTGTCGCGCTTCTGGGAAGTCGTCGACAAGCACAAGGTCAACATCTTCTACACCGCGCCCACGGCAATCCGCGCGCTCATGCGCGATGGCGAAGCGCCGGTGAAGAGAGCATCGCGCGCCAGCCTTCGCCTCATCGGCACGGTCGGCGAGCCGATCAACCCAGAAGCTTGGCTCTGGTACTATCGCACAGTCGGCGACTCCCGCTGCCCTGTGGTCGACACCTGGTGGCAGACCGAAACCGGCGCCGCCCTCATCACCAATCTCCCCGGCGCCACCGCGATGAAACCCGGCAGCGCGACGCGACCTTTCTTCGGCATCAAGCCCGCGCTCGTCGACGATCAGGGCAAATTCCTCGAAGGTCCTGCAAGCGGGAATCTCGTGCTGCTCGATTCATGGCCAGGCCAAATGCGCGCCGTTTATGGCGATGAGAAGCGCTTCTTCGAGACGTACTTCACCACCTACCCCGGCATGTACTTCACCGGTGACGGCTGCCGCCGCGATGAAGACGGCTATTACTGGATCACAGGCCGCGTGGACGATGTGCTCAACGTCAGCGGCCACCGCATCGGCACCGCCGAAATCGAAAGCGCGCTTGTCGCTGATACAAAAGTCGCCGAAGCCGCTGTCGTCGGTTACCCGCATGATATCAAAGGCCAAGGCATTTATTGCTTCGTCACATTGAAGGAAGGCATCGAGCCCAGCGACGATCTCAAGCGCGAATTGATTCAATACGTCCGTCACGAAATTGGACCAACGGCCACACCCGACATTATCCAGTGGGCGCCCGGCCTGCCGAAGACTCGCTCCGGCAAAATCATGCGCCGCATTCTGCGGAAAATTGCTGAAAACGAGCTCGGCAATCTCGGCGACACCTCGACGCTCGCCGACCCAAGTGTGGTAGACGATCTCGTATCGAATCGCGCGAATACCTGAGAGGATTCCATGAAGCGTCTGCTCGTCGCCGCCCTCGTAGCCGTCGTAGCGGGCTGCGCCCCGCCGCAGACCGAAACAGGCGCCGCTGCTGTTGTACGCGGCATCTATGACGTGACGCAGCAGAACATCGGCCATTCCGTAACGCCGATCGACGCAATTCCGATGACGGACGATCTCAAGACGCTCGTCGATGAAGCGCAAGCTGCGGCCACTGCACGCGGCGAGCCCTTCATCGAGGGCGACCTCGCCGCCAATTGCCAGGACTGCACCAGCCTCACGAACCTCACCATCGGCCCGCAAGCGGGGCCAGAGCCGGTGCCCGCCGCGCAAGGCCACACGCTGCTCGAAGCGCGCTTCAAACTGAATGGCAACGAAGACCGCGCCGTGATCTATGACCTCGTGGAAACGCCGCAAGGCTGGCGCGTCGACAACATCCTCGCGGAAGGGTTCAACCTCCGTACTGAAGCACAATCCTATCTCAGCACCGACACGCCCTCGATCGAGCCCCCGCAACCCTGATGCGCCTGATCGATCGCGATGAGGTCGCGCAGCGCCTCACCTATGAGCGCTGCATTCCGATCGTGCGCGATGCGATGATTGCCTTCTCGCGTGGGCAGACGAAGCAATTGCTGCGCTCGATCATTCCGCTTGAGGATGGGCGCATGTTCGGCGTGATGCCCGGCGCAATGGGCGGGCGCGACGTGTTCGGCGCCAAACTCATCAGTGTATTCCCGGAGAATTTTGCCAAGGGCGTCCAATCACACCAGGGCGTCGTCGTGCTGTTCGATCCTGAAAGCGGCGCGCCGGTGTGCGTCGCGCACGCGGGTGAAATCACCGCGATCCGCACCGCCGCCGCCAGCGCCGTCGCCACCGACGCGCTTGCCTTACCGGACGCGAGCCGCCTCGCGCTCCTGGGCTATGGCGAGCAAGCGGCAACGCACGCGCGCGCGATCAGCAAGGTCCGCGCTGTTGAAGCCATTACGGTCTGGGGCCGCTCGCCCGAGCGCGCGCAAGCCTTCGCCGCGAAGATCCAATCCGAGCTCGACATTCCAACAATCGCCGCGCCCAGCGCGCTCGCGTGCGCCGTCGAGGCCGATATCATCTGCACCGTCACATCTGCGAAGGAGCCCATCCTCGAAGGCCATTGGCTTCGTCCCGGCGCGCACGTGAACATCGTCGGCTCGAGCTATGCCGGGCCATCCGAAGTCGATCATGACGTCGTCACCAGAAGCCGATTCATCGCCGATAGCCGCGAAGGCGTACTAGCCCAGGGCGCGGAATTCCTACGCGCGAAACAAGCCGGTCTCATCGACGACTCTCATGTCGTCGGTGAAATCGGCCAAGTGCTGGCTGGCGATCTCGAAGGGCGCCAAAGCGCGGATCAGATCACCGCTTACAAATCACTCGGCCACATCGTTCAAGATCTCGCCAGCGCCTGGGCGCTTTACACGCAGGCCGACTAAGCGCTTGCCGCATCCAACGCGGCGACATCCTCCGCCGTGAGCTTCAGCCGCAGCGCGCCCATCAGCTCCGTCAGCTGCGCGACGCTCGTCGCGCTCGCAATCGGCGCGGCAATCGCCGGCTTCGCCATGATCCAAGCCAGCGCCACTTGCGCTGGCGACGCATCATGCCGCGCGCCAACGGCGTCCAACGCGGCGAGCACTGCCGGCCCTTTGCCTTGCATGTACTTGTCCATGCGTCCGCCGCGCGCGCTCTTGGCCTTGTCCGCCTCGGTGCGATACTTCCCCGTGAGATAGCCGCTCGCGAGCCCGTAATACGGCGTCAGTGACACGCCTTCCCGTTCGCAAAGCGGCATCAGCTCCGCTTCGATTTCGCGGTTCATCAGATTGTATTCCGGCTGCTGCGCACTAAAGCGCGCCTTGCCGCTCTTGGCGCTCTCGGCCAAACCCTCGGCCAGACGCGAGGCTTTGAAGTTCGACGCGCCCACTGTCCGCACCTTGCCAGACTTCACCAATTCATCCAGCGCCGCGACATATTCTTCCGCCGCCGTCGCTTCATCGTCGCGGTGCAGCCAATAGAGATCGATCGTCTCGATTCCCAAGCGCTGTAGCGAGTCCTCACACGCAGCGATGATGTTGTCGCGCTTGATGCCAAGCCGCGCCGGCCACATGCCGACCTTGGTGCCGATCACCACTTTGTTGCGCTTGCCGCTTTGCTTCAGCCAGGCGCCGATTACGCGTTCGCTCTCGCCGCCTTTGTGACCGGGGACCCAGGCCGAATACACGTCCGCCGTGTCGATCGAATCGCCGCCTTGATCGACATACGCATCCAAAATTGCGAACGACGTCGCCTCGTCCGCTGTCCAGCCGAACACGTTTCCGCCCAACATCAGCGGCGTGATCGCGATATCGCTCCGGCCCAATTTGCGTTTGGCTTGCATGTCGCGCTCCCTTTGGCTGCACTGGACCGGCGCTCGCGCTTCGATCACGATAGGGCGTACTTAGGAGCCAGCATGCGTTTGCTCAACATTTTCGCGGCGGTATCGGGCATTGTAGCGCTCGCAGCGTTGATCTACGCCGCGCACGGGCTTCGCGAAGTCCCTAGCGGCGATCTCGCAACCGCCATTGAGCGCATCAAGCTCGCGGCCTTCATTCAACTGGGCGCCGCGGCGGCCGCGCTCGCGATCGCCAATCGCAGCGGAAAGCTCAACTTGATTGCGGGCGCACTCATCCTTGCCGGCGCGGCCATCTTCGCCGGTACACTTTACGGCGTGTCCATCCTCGGCACGCCAGCTGCCCTGGCGCCCGTTGGCGGCATCACGCTGCTCGCAGGTTGGCTCGCGCTCGCCTTCGCCAACCCAGGGAAGTAACGAGGCTCGAATTCGTGCGCGCGCGCCCTAATATCGCCAGCGCATGATTCGTATGTCCACCGCGCAGCCCACACCCGCCGCGTTCGACTCGTTCGTCGCACAAGTCGAAGGCGTCGTGCGCGGCGTCCTCTCGATGAACCCCGAGGAAGCCGCATTGCGCGGCGGCCTCACCGTGCTTGTATTCATAGGCGCCTTGATCCTGATCTGGGGTCTGCGCCTTCTCCTCAAGGCGCTGACCGAGCGCGTGGCGAGCGGCGAAGGCGACCACATCGAGCGCCGCAAGCGCGTTGGCAAATGGACGATGCGCATCGCGCGCTTCGCCATCATCATCGCCGCCACGCTCATTGCGCTGAAGCTCTGGGGCTTTGATTTCGCCGATCTCCGGCGCAGCGCGCTTGGCGCGTTCGTCAGCGTCGCCGGCCGCATCGCGCTTATCCTCGTGATCGCCATTGGCGCCATCGAACTCAGCCAATACGCAATCCGCCAAGTCTTCACGCGCATCGCCAAACGCGCCCGCACACCGCGCCGCGCGGCGCAAGTCAACACGCTGGCGCCGCTGTTCATCGGTGTTGTGACCACCACCTGCGTCGTCATCGCCGCAATGATGGCGCTCTCGGAAATCGGCGTTGAGATCGGGCCGCTGATCGCCGGCGCCGGGATCGTCGGCCTTGCTGTCGGCTTCGGCGCACAAACGTTGGTGAAAGACTTTCTCACCGGCATCTTCCTCATCCTCGAAGACATCGTCTCCGTAGGCGACTCCGTTCGCATCGGCGATTTTGGCGGTGTGGTTGAGGAGATGTCGTTACGCACCATAAAGCTGCGCGATTTCGACGGCACACTTCACGTCTTCCCTTATTCCGAAGCGCAGGTGATCCATAACAGCACCAAGAACTTCGGCTACGCCGTGTTCGAGCTTCAGGTCTCTTATCTATCGGACGTCGATAAGGCGATCGCAGTGGCGCGCGAGACGGCGGAGGCCCTGGCGCAGGACGAGAAGTACGCCCCGCTCATCATCGCGCCCGCCGAAGTGCTGGGTGTCGATGCTCTGACCGATAATGCCATGATGATCAAAGGCCGCATCAAAACGCGGCCGGGCGATCAGTGGCGCGTTCGCCGCGAATTCAATTGCCGCATCAAATACGCCTTCGACGAAGCCGGCGTCCTCTTCGAACACCGCCACGCGCCGGCGATTCCGTTCGAAGAGATCGAAGATCAAGTTGCCGCCACTAACCGCCCTGCGGGGGATCGATGAGGCCTGCGTTGCGCTTCAGCGCATCCACATCGCGCTGCAACTGGCCAACGCGATCGAGCAGCGTCCAAAGCGCGACGCCCATGAGAACCAACAGCACAATAATGGTGTAATCGGCGGGCGAGCCCATGCACGTCTCCTTGGCGCGAGCGCAACATGAGCACCTGCCGCGGCGCTTGCAACCGCTGACACCCGTCGCACTGCTGCTTGACGAGCCGCCGCCCGGGCCTAGTCTCGCGCCGCAACCACCCAGAGTCGCGGACCAACCATGACCGAAGCTCAAGCCGCCCGCACGCGTTTCATGTCGCAAGCGCTCGGCCCCATCCTGATCGCCGTCGCCGTCACCATCTTCGCCCGCTATGAGACGCTGACGCTGATCATGCCGACATTCACGCAGGCGGCGCCGCTCATCCTGGTCACTGGCGTTTTCACCTTCATCGCCGGCTTCTTCATGCTGGCTGCGCACCACCATTTCGGCTCGGCCGCCGCCATCGCCTGCACCGTGCTCGCCGTCATCTTCGTGCTGCGCGGGCTTTCGCTGGCGATCGTCCCCGACGTCGTCATCGGCATGGCCACGCAAATTTCGCGTGTTCCCGTCGTGCTGCTTGGCATCACTGCGCTGACCGGCCTTGTCGGCGTGTGGCTGACGTTCGTCGGCTGGTTTGCAAAGAGCGTTTGAGTTCCGCGCTATCGCGGCGTAAGCCAGCGCCATTCCCGGGGGGCCGTTTTCGCGGCTGAGATTGAGCATCCCGCTCTGACCCGTCGAACCTGAACCGGTTAGCACCGGCGGAGGGAGGAGCGCTTATGAATAAGCCCGAAAACCAATCTGCGTTCGCGCCGAGCGTGACCACTGGCCCGCTCATCGGCTCGCGCAAAGTCTACGCCAGCGGCTGCGCGCATCCCGACTTGCGCGTCCCCTTCCGCGAAGTGCTACCGCACCCGAGCGCCAACGAACCGCCCGTCACCATCTACGATCCCAGCGGCCCCTACACCGATCCCGATGTCACCATCGACATCAACTCAGGCCTCGCCCGCACGCGCGCCGAGTGGGTGAAAGCGCGCGGCGACGTCGAAGAGATCGACGGCCGCGCAGTGAAGCCGGAAGATAACGGCAACGTCAGCGCCGAAAAACTAACGCCACCCTTCCCGAAGCAACCACGCGTGCTCCGCGCCAAAGCCGGCGTCGCAGTGACTCAACTCGAATACGCGCGCCGCGGCATCATCACGCCGGAGATGGAATACGTCGCTATCCGCGAAAACATGCGCCGCGAAGCGGTCGGCGTGCGCGACGGCAACGACTTCGGCGCCTCCATCCCCGATTTCGTCACACCCGAATTCGTCCGCAGCGAAATCGCCCGCGGACGCGCCATCATCCCGGCCAACATCAATCACGCCGAACTCGAGCCGATGATCATCGGCCGCAACTTCCTCGTGAAGATCAACGCCAATATCGGCAATTCCGCCGTCACCTCCTCGATGGCGGAAGAAGTCGACAAGCTCGTCTGGTCCATCCGCCACGGCGCCGACACCGTCATGGACCTCTCCACCGGCCGCAACATCCACAACATCCGCGACTGGATCATCCGCAACAGCCCAGTGCCCATCGGCACCGTGCCGCTCTATCAAGCGCTAGAAAAAGTGAACGGCGTCGCCGAAGACCTCACCTGGGAAATCTATCGCGACACGCTCATCGAACAGGCCGAACAAGGCGTCGACTATTTCACCGTCCACGCCGGCGTGCGCCTTCCCTTCATCCATCTCACCGCCAAGCGCGTCACCGGCATCGTCAGCCGCGGCGGCTCGATCATGGCCAAGTGGTGCCTCAGCCATCACAAGGAGAGCTTCCTCTACACGCACTTCGCCGAGATCTGCGAAATCATGCGCGCCTACGACGTGAGCTTCTCGCTCGGCGACGGCCTGCGCCCCGGCTCCATCGCCGACGCCAACGACGCCGCGCAATTCGCCGAACTCGAAACCCTCGGCGAACTCACCAAGATCGCCTGGGCGCACGGCGTGCAAACCATGATCGAAGGCCCCGGCCACGTGCCGATGCACAAGATCAAAGAGAACATGGACAAGCAACTCGAAGTCTGCGGCGAGGCGCCCTTCTACACGCTCGGCCCGCTCACCACCGACATCGCGCCCGGCTACGACCACATCACCTCAGCCATCGGCGCCGCGATGATCGGCTGGTTCGGCACGGCGATGCTCTGCTACGTCACGCCGAAAGAGCATCTTGGTTTGCCCGATCGCGACGACGTCAAAGTCGGCGTCATCACCTACAAGCTCGCCGCCCACGCCGCCGACCTCGCCAAAGGCCACCCCTACGCGCGCCTCCGCGACGACGCCCTCTCCCGCGCAAGATTCGAATTCCGCTGGGAAGATCAGTTCAACCTAGGCTTAGACCCCGACACCGCCCGCGCCTACCACGACGAAACGCTGCCCAAAGACGCGCACAAAACCGCACACTTCTGCAGCATGTGCGGACCGAAGTTTTGCAGCATGAAAATCACGCAGGACGTGCGCGACTACGCGAAAGCGAAAGAAGCGCAGGAAGCGGGCATGCAGGAAATGAGCGCGAAGTTTCGGGATGGGGGTGGGGAGATGTACGTCGAAAGCGACAAGCCATGAATTTCGCGGAGGCTGTCGAGAGGGCCAGAAACCTTTATGTCGAGCAGCTTCGGGGCTTTATCAGCGAGCACAAAGCGACGGGAAAGCGCGGCGCGAGCGAAGTCAAACTACAACTCCCGCCGGCAAAGCGGCTATTCCAGAACATCACCTGTGTCGATTACTTGGAGAACGACGAGGACGGCGTGATTGCGATCGACATGCGTGCGGACCGAGTTCTCGCTTTCGAGCCAACTCTCTTGCGGCACGGCGATCTCTCTGTTCGCCTCAGCAATCTCCGCTGGGATGACATTATCATTCACTTCGACGGAGCGGCGCCCGATCTGACCGCTTGGTTCGACTGCTGGTTCGATCCCGATGAGAAGAACTTCGACGCCAATGCCGAGCTGACTGGCAGAATCCATTCTCTGATCGCGGAGGACGAACACATCTCCGTCGATTTCGGCTCCGCGCCGGTTGATGCGTTATTCGATCTTCTTCAAGTCATGAGCAGCGCGGGCATTAAAGCAATCACGCTGGAAACGACATTGTCGGCATGAGCGCGAAGTTCAAAGAAGTCGGCAGCGAAATCTACGTCCACGCGACGGGCGAGAAACGCGAGCCGATCGACTAGCGCCGTGTCGTCCCTTCTCCCGCGTGGGCGGGAGAAGGTGGTCCTCCGAAGCCTTGGCGAAGGAGGACCGGATGAGGGTGGGAGTCAACGTGCGAAGCTCACCTTCCAACTCACCCCCAAAGTCACCCGCGCTACGCGCGACCTCTCCCCCTCGCGGGGTAGAGGTGAGTGCATCCGCGCGATGAGCGCCAAATTCAAAGAAGTCGGCAACGAAATCTACGTCCACCCGACGGGCGAGAAGCGCGAGCCGATCGACTAACCAGGCGCCGCCGATCACGCGAGCCGCTCGCCGAGATACTAGGCGCGACGTGGCCGAAGCGAAACAGTATGAACATGCCGACGATCAGCGGTGGACCCAGTCGCCAAAAATCCAGAGCCATCTCGGATAAACGGACCACTGGGTTCTGAGAGTGATCCGTTCCAGAAGCCGAATCTAGTTCACGGCTGAGCTCGTCATACTGTTCGCGGCGAGCGCGTTGGACGGCTTCATACGACTGACTAGCACCCTCAAGCGCTGCCTCCTGAATTTTCCGCTCGTTTCCGTCTCCGGTGTTGGTCGCCTTCTTGATGCGCTCCTGTATCTGCACGACTTCCACGCGATGTCGTTGCTCTTCGTCGTTCGTCTCGTCGCGAAGTTTCTTCAAGGACAATTCCAAACGTCGCAACTCTGCGCGCGCCTTCTCTCCAAATCGCTTGTTCAATGTCGATGGGTAGAGCATCACGACTTGCACGCCGACCAGCAAGTACTGGAGCAAGAAGTACAACAAGCCCAGCGTTGCCGCTTGCCACATCACTGGAGTCGGCACAGCGGATACCCCCAACCACTTGAGCAGGTCTGAATTGGCAAACCAGCCGTTTGCGACAACCACAGTGGCACCGGCGAAAAAGTAGACCCACTTGCGGACGCGTACCGCGCGATTGTATGGGCCGGATTCAAACGTCTCTGTATCGGCGTCCAAAAGAGCTGTTATCGACATCGTAGCTGCTCAAAGTTCTTAAAATAGTCGCTGCGAGCATCGTTCACTGAGTCGGGGAGGCGCGCGTGTGGTTCTATCCAATCGACTGGGCAGTCACTGGCGTGTGGATGCAAGCCTGGCCGCTTCGCCGGCGCGGCCGCTGTCGTCCTGGTCGCGAAGATAGGCGCGTCGACATTCTTGAAGGAGCGACAGCTCGAGCGAAAAATCGCGGCGGCAGATCGGCTAATGGCGTTTGTCTACAAAGCGAAACGCGCGTTTCCGGGAATTCGAAATAATGGGGTGATTTGGGCCGAGACAGCCGCTGCCGTCGAGCGCCTTAAGGCCAGTCAGACTGACTACGACGGTTGGCCTGAGTGGAAAAAAGAACGCTACCAAATCGCGCAAACAGTCCTTGATCGCTTGCAAGCCAACAAGTCGTTGTGGACGGAGCTGTTCGAATGCCTCCCCTACGCCAGGGCATACTTTGGTGCAGAATGTGAGCAGCAAATCGATCGCGTTTGGCGACTGTACAACCGGATTCTAAGTCGCGCCAACCTCTTCGCCAAGGTCAGTCCGGACAATCCTAAGAGTGATGAGTACGAGGATATAATCCTGGAGGCGAGCGAGGACGACGAAATCAACACCACAATCAACAGCGTTGTCGCCTACTTCGAGGACAAGGTCCTGCCGACAATAGCGTCGCGCCCACAAGACAAGTCGTGGTGGAGCATGAGCTAGAAGTAGCCAAAATCCGAGCATTCTTACCAATCTATCCGGTGGCCCCGCACCACCCGTACACTCCCCGCAAATGTCCGCCGCCACCGCTCCCGTCACACACGCACCACCCATCCTCTGGGCGGCGGCGCGGATGTTGATCTCGACCATCTTCGCGCTCTTCGGCGATCCCTCGTACATCGCCTGGCAACACACGCGCCGCAAATCCGAGCGCACGCTTCTGCTCAAATGGCTGCGCGCGGGCGAGGCGCTCATGCGTCATCTGCTGCTGATCGAAGCCGCGCACTACGCAAAGCCCAACACACGACCGCTGTTGCGCGCGCCCCGCAAACGCGTGCGCCGCCTCATGACGTTCGAGGCCGATAAGCCGGAAGCCTGGCGCGTGAGTTTTCGGTGCCTCACACCGCTTCCCGGCCGTAGCGCGACTTGTCCGCCGAAGCTCGAAGAGCGTAGGCGGAAGCGCGAAGAGCCGGGACCCATTGCTCAACACGCTGCGGCGGGTGAATGGGCCCCGGATCGGCGCGTGCTTGCGCACGCTGGTCCGGGGAGCGGGAGAAGCAAGCGTCGCTCCCGCGAAGAACGCTGGTGCGCCGAGTATTGGCCGAAGCCTAAATTCTACTCAGCCTGGCCACTCGCCGAACGCGCCGAAGCGCTGCTGCGCGCCTTCAATAATCCCGAGCCGTACGCGCGCCGCTTGGCCGCCCGCCTCCACGCCACGCCCCACCGCGCAGCATCGCTCACACGCCACCCGCCAAATCTCCCCCACGTCATCGATCATTTCGCCACGCTCAGCGAAGCGGCGGAGACCGCGCGAAGGCGTTTCGAAAGCGGCTAGCCCCAAAATCGCCCCAAGCTCGCAACGCAAGCGCAATACCGGCGCAATGGGCGTCACATAGACACGCGGCCTCGGAGGACGAACCGATGAAGCCGCAAGCATTTTTGATCACGTGGGCCATCGCCGCTTTGCTGCCGGCGCTGGGGGCGCTCGCGCAATTGGCTGCGTAGTGGACGATACGTCACTGTTTATCGCGCGCGCGAACGCACGTAAGACGCCTCCCGGAGGCGGCTTATGGATCTGGCGCGTGAGTTTCGGTTTCTCGGCGGCCTGGCGCGCACGCTCTGGGCCGTCCGCAAAATCGATCCGGATGCGTCGGTTCTGGTCTGCGACGATTTCGAGAACGCCGTAGATAAATTCGCGGACCACACGGCGCTTGTTTTCGAGGGCGAACGCTACACCTACCGCCAGCTCGATGCGCTCGCCAATCGCTTCGCCGCCTGGGCCCTCGCGCAAGGCATCGCCCACGGCGATACGGTCGCGCTGCTTTTGCCGAACCGCGCCGAGTACGTGCCGGCCTGGGTGGGCCTTTCGAAGATCGGCGCCGCCGCGGCGCTGATCAACAACAATTTGACGGGCGCCGCCCTCGCGCATTGCCTCTCAATCTCGGGCGCAAGCCACGTCATCACCGACACCGAGTCGCTCGCCGCGATCGACACAATCCGCGCCGGCCTTGCCCGCCCGCTCACCTATTGGGTCATCGATGCGGAAGGCGCGCTTGAAGCCGATCGCAAAAGCCTCGATCTCAAAGAGCCAAAACTCCCGCCCGAGCGCCCGCCCGCCGCGTATCGCACCGGGCTCAAATCCCGCGACGTCGCGCTCTACATCTACACCTCGGGCACCACCGGCCTGCCAAAAGCTGCGAAAATCACGCACATGCGCGCACAACTCTATATGCGCAGCTTCGCCGGCGCGACGGCCTCAACGGCGGAAGACAAAACCTATTGCGTGCTGCCGCTCTATCACGCCACCGGCGGGCTCTGCGGCGTAGGCTCGGCGCTGCTCAACGGCGGCACTTTGGTGTTGCGCCGCAAATTTTCCGCGACGCATTTCTGGGATGATGTCGCGGCGCACGGCTGCACGGTGTTCGTTTATATCGGCGAACTTTGCCGCTATCTCACCAATCAAGCGCCGCATCCGAAAGAGCGGGCGCATCAGCTGAAGCTCGCCTTCGGCAACGGCCTGCGGCCGGAAGTGTGGGAAGAATTCCAATCGCGCTTTGGCGTGCCGCGCGTGCTCGAGTTTTACGGCTCGACCGAGGGCAACGTCTCGATGTTCAACTTCGACGGCAAGCCCGGCGCGATCGGTCGGGTGCCGCCCTATCTGCAACGCAACTTCGCGGTGAAACTCGTGAAGTTCGATGTCGAAGCGGAAATGCCGGTGCGGAACCACGACGGCCTCTGCGTGCTGACAGAGCCCGGCGAACCCGGCGAAGCCGTCGGCCTCATCAAGGACGATGCGCGCCATAACTTCACAGGCTACGCCGACAAAGCCGCGTCCGATCGCAAGATCCTGCGCGATGTTCTCGAAAAGGGCGACGCTTGGTTTCGCACCGGCGATCTGATGCGTCAGGACGAAGAAGGCTATTTCTATTTCGTCGATCGCATCGGCGATACGTTCCGCTGGAAGGGCGAGAACGTCTCAACGACCGAAGTCGCGGAAGTGATTTCACGCTATCCAGGCGTCGATGAAGCCAATGTCTATGGTGTAAAGGTCGCTGAACTCGATGGCCGCGCCGGCATGGCCGCGATCACGCCGGGCGCGGGCTTTAAGATGGACGGCGTGCGCGACTATCTGGTGCGCGAACTGCCGAACTATGCGCGACCAATCTTCATTCGCATGACTCCGGCAATCGAAACCACGGGCACGTTCAAGTATCGCAAAGTCGACCTCGTCCGCGATGGCTTTGATCCCGCCAAGATCGAACACGAAGTCTATTTCGATCATCCCGAGCAGCACGCCTATGTGCGCGTTACGCCTGAGCTCTTCGCCCAGATTCAGGCCGGGAAATTCAGGCTTTAAAGATCGCCGCGTAAGCCTCGCCAACGCGCTCAAGGCTTGCCTTACGTCCGTAGGCGGCCTCGAGCGCGTCTGGCGTCAGAGCATCGACACCGCCCTGCGCGATAACGCGCCCGCTCTTTAGCAGCACCACCCGATGCGCCACACTGGCGGCCAAGGCGATGTCATGTGTTGAGAATAACACCGCGACATTGTTCGTGGCGTGCGCACGCAAGACACCCGCCACCCCGAGCGCTTGTGCAGGGTCAAGACCAGCTGTCGGTTCGTCCAATAGCATCAGCGGCGCTTGCTGAACCAGCGTGCGGGCGAGATGGGCGCGGGCCTTTTCGCCTCCGGAGAGCTGATCCATACGCCGTTTGCGCAAGTCTTGCAGCGCGCATGCTGCGATCGCGGCATCCACCGCTGCCTGGTCATGCGCGCCCAGATGATTCGGCGAGGCGCCGTGCGCGAAACGGCCGAGCGCAACGAGCGCTTCGACGCTGATCGGCCAGATCGATTGAGGTCGCTGCGGGAGATAAGCGACTCGCAAAGCGCGTTCGCGCGCTGACAGCCCACGCGGGCCTTCGCCAGCAAGACGAATTGAGCCGTCCGCGGGCGCAAGGCCAATAGCAGCGCGCATAAGCGTTGTTTTTCCTGCGCCGTTGGGGCCAAGCAGTGCAACGATCTCACCGGGATCAACGGTCAACGAGACCGCATCGAGAGCGCGCGCGGCACCGAGATCGACGCTCGCGGATTGGAGCGAAAGCGCGCTCATGCATCACCTCCGCGCGCAGCTAGTCGAGCAGCGATGAGCGCGAATATCGGCCCGCCGATGAGTGACGCAGCGACCCCGAGTTTGAGTTCGGTGTCAGTCGGCATCAGGCGCACCGCGATGTCGGCACAGAGCAGCAAAGCGCCGCCCGCCAATGCGCTTGGCATCAAGAGCCGTGCTGGATCGTGGCCTGAAAGAGCACGCACCATATGCGGCGCTGCTATCCCGACAAATCCGATCACGCCCGCGACGGCTGTCGCGCCGCCCGTGCACGCCGCGGCGCCGAGAACGACAAGCGCGCGCGTGGTGCTGAGGTTTGCGCCGATCGCGGCGGCGGTCTCTTCGCCCAACGTGAGCGCCTGCAAGCCGCGTGCTGCGCAGAAGATGAGCGCGGCGCCAATAATCAGGAGGCCGGCCGCCAGTATCACGTGCTCCATGGAACGGCCTTCAACGGAGCCGAGAGTCCAGTTCACGAGGTCGGCAAGTGCGCCTGGATTCGGCGCAAGGTTGAGCGCCAGCGCAATGAGCCCGCCGGCGAAGCTTGAAAGGCCAACGCCGATCAGCACAAGACTCGCCGGCCCGCGCGAAGCCCAGCCGAGCGTCGTGACAACCATTGCCGCTAGCAGCGCAAACGCCACCGCCATCGCCGGTGCGAGTGCGGCGAAGCCAAACGCGAAGGCAATGACGGCGCCGAGCGCTGCAAAGCCCGAGAGGCCCAGCACGCCCGAATCCGCCAATGGGTTGCGGAGCAAGCCTTGCAGCGCAGCGCCGGACAGGCCGAGTGCAGCGCCGACCAGCCATGCCGTCAGCGCGCGGGGGAAGCGTATGTCCCACACAATCGCGCGCGTTGCATCGTCCGCAGCAAAGATATCACTGAGCCCGACTGGTCCAAGGTAAAGCGCTGCAATGAGCGCTACCGCGCTAAATGCAGCCAATGCAAGCGAGAGGCGCACGCTCGCATTCATGAGTGGCCAAGGGCGGCGGCGATGATCTCCGCTGCGTCGATCGCATACCAAGCTTCGCAAGATATCGTCGCCGGCGGCAGCGATACAGTGCGCGCATTCGCGAGCGCGCGACGCAAAGCCGGATGCCGCGATGGCGACCATGCGTTGACGCGGTCACGACCGGAATCAAAGAAGCCGAGAGCGATGAGCGCCGGTGGTGTTTCGATCAGTCGCTCCAGCGGCAGCACCTGCCAGCTTGCCTCGGTGCGGACATTGCGACCGCCGGCGGCCGTGATCATCGCATCCATCATCGTGCCTTGGCCGGCAACGGCGCCGCCACCGGAGAGATACATGACCGGCGCACCGCTGGCGTGCGCGCTAAGGCGCGCTAAACGGGTATCCAAATCACGCACGAGAAGGGCGCCGCGCTCGGGATGGCCAAGCGTTTGTGCGGCATCAATGAGATCGGCGCGCGCAGCCGCAAAGTTCGGCGTATCGCCGACTTGTAGCACCGGCACGCCGAAGCGCGCGTAAACCTCAGCGGCATCCCACGGCCCGCCCCAATTGCGGATGACGAGATCGGGGCGGAGCGCGAGCACTTCCTCCAGCGTGCCGCGCGTTTGTCGAATGCCTGCGGCCCGCGCGCGAAAGTATGAATCGTCGCGCAGCGCCCCACGTGAGAGAGCGGCGATCTGATCACGATCCGCCAGCGCAAGGACGAACTGATCCGCGCAGTAATCGAGCGAAACGATGCGGCGCGGCTCAGCGTGAGCTGCCGTTGCGCACACGAGCGCCAGCGCTGCAATAAACCAACGCATCCTAACCTCCACGGCCGCATCCCGGGCCAAAGGCATCGCGTCGGCAGGTCTTCTGGCTTTGCGGGTCTCAGCGCGCCGGCCCCTTCCCGCCCAGAATGAGCAGTGGTGTTGGCCGACGAACTCGCCGCTTACAGCTGCGGGAGCAGCCGCGGTTTCGCACCGCGTTCCCTTATCCGACGAAGCGGGCTTAGCTTGGGCGCGCCAATGGTGCAAATGAAACCGCCATTCATCGAAAAGCGCAGTAACCAGGCGCCTCTGCGTTTGACCGTGGCGCGCCGACTTAGTGTTATGCAGCCCGGAGTTTGGGGCTTTCGATGCATTCGATCTGGCGTGGCGCGGCGTGTGCGCTTGTTCTTCTTGCAGCGCCGGCGGCGGCTTTGGCGCAGCCGCGTAGCGTGCCGATGCCATCGCCGATCGCGGCGCCGCAAGACACCGCTTATCCGGGCGGCGCGATCACGCTCGAAATCGACGCAACAGACACCACACGCGGCATCTTCCGCGGACGCGAGCGTATCCCGCTTGCGAACGATGAGCCGATCACCCTGCTCTATCCGCAATGGCTACCAGGCAATCACGCGCCGCGCGGACCGCTCAATTTGTTCGCTGGCCTGGAGATTCGCGCCAATGGCGAGCGCGTGGCGTGGCGGCGCGATCCGGTGAACGTGTACGCTTTCCACGTCGATCCGCCGGCGGGCGCGCGCGAATTGGAGGTGACGTTCCAATTCCTCTCGCCGACGCAGACGAGCCAAGGCCGCATGGTGATGACCCCGACCATGCTGAACTTGCAATGGAACGCGATGCTGCTTTATCCGGCGGGTCATTACGCGACGCAGATCAGGTTTCGACCGAGCGTGACGCTGCCGGCGGAATGGACGTTCGCAACGGCGCTCGATGGCGCTGTGACGGAAGGCGCGACGACGCGGTTTGCTGAGACCGATTTGGAAACGTTGGTGGACTCGCCGATGTTCGCGGGCCGCTATTCGCGCGTTGAGCAATTGGACCGCAGCGGGCGTTCACGCGTGACACTAAACATCTTCGCGGATCGGCCGGATCAGCTCGCGGCGACGGACGAACAAATTCGACTCCATCGCAATCTCGTTGTGCAGGCCGACCGCTTGTTCGGCGCGCGGCACTTCGATCACTACGATCTGCTCTTCGCGCTCGGTGATCGCTTGGGCGGCATCGGCCTGGAGCATCATCGCTCAAGCGAGAATAAAGTGCCGGGCGGCTACTTCACTGAGTGGGACAATTCGGTCGATGACCACGATTTGCTGCCGCACGAATACACGCATTCGTGGATCGGCAAATATCGCCGGCCGGCAGACCTCTACACGCCAGGATACGACGTGCCGATGCGCGGCGAATTGCTCTGGGCGTACGAAGGATCGGATCAGTACTGGGGCCAGGTGCTGACGGCGCGCTCGGGGTTGTTCACGCGTCAACAGGGGCTCGACTATCTGGCGAGCGTGGCGGCGACGTATCAGTACCGCGTTGGCCGCGAATGGCGTTCCGTGACCGATACCGGCAACGATCCGATCGTCGCATCACGGCGGCCCACTCCGTGGGTGAGCTGGTCACGCAGCGAGGACTATTATTCTGAGGGGCTGCTCGTGTGGCTCGATGCGGACACGCTGATTCGCCAACGCACTGGCGGGCGCCGTTCGCTCGATGATTTTGCGCGGCGCTTCTATGGCGTGCCGGCGCAAAATGGCTCGCGCGTGGTGAACACATTCACGTTTGACGATGTGGTCGCCAACTTGAACGCGGTGATGCCGTACGACTGGACGACGTTCCTGCGCGAGCGCTTTGAAGCCGCCGGCACGGAGCCGCCGCTTGATGGCCTGGAGCGCGGCGGCTGGCGGCTTGTCTATCGCGAAGAGCGCAGCGGCTACCAGCGCGCTGCGGAAAGCTACGGCAAGAGCGCGAGCTTTGCCTACTCGATCGGCCTTGGCTTCGGCGACGGCAACACGGTGACGAGCGTGCAGTGGGATAGCCCGGCGTTCAACGCGGGCATCACAACGGGCGCGCAAGTGTTAGCCGTGAACGGTGAGAATTATTCGGCTGAAGTGCTGCGGCGCGCGATCACAGCGGCGAAAGACACTACGACGCCGATCGAACTCATTGTCCGCAATGGCGACACTTATCGGACGATCCAGCTCGATTACCACGATGGGCTACGCTTCCCGCATCTGGAGCGCATTCCGGGCCGGCGCGATTGGATCAGCCGAATCTTGGCGCCGCGCTAGAGAATTTCGTTCACGGTTTCCTTGGGCCGCGCCAAGCGCACGCCTTTGGGCGTGACGACGATTGGGCGGTTCACAAGGATCGGATGCTCGACCATGGCGTCGATGATCTTCGCGTCGCTCACCTTTTCATCGAGCAAAGCTTCGGCTTCCGGCACGTTGGTGCGCATGGCTTGGCGCGCGGTCAGGCCAGCGGCAGCGAAGAGCTCTTTGAGTTGCTTCTTCGTCCAGCCCGCTTTCAGATATTCGATCACCTCCGGCTTGTGGCCGGCGGCTTCGAGGATTTCGAGCACGCCGCGCGAGGTGCCGCACTTGGGATTGTGATAGACCGTGATCGGGAATTTCTTCGCCATCAATAATCCTCGGCGTCGGGATCGTCTTCCATTGGGAAGAATGAAAAATTGTCATCGATGTCGATGGGTTCGGCGACCTGCGTCACTTCTTCGAACATGATGCGCGGTTGGAAGTCGCTCCAATCGCCGGGCGGCGGCTGGAGGTCTTCGTCTTCGAACAAAAGTTCAGAACACAACGCTTCGGCCTCACTCTGCGTCGGCGCTTCGATGTAGCGCGTGGTGTAGAAGCCGACGACTTCAGCATTGTTGTCGATAACGACAGGGAAATCCTCGCCGCACGCGAAGAGACGAAACCACGGCATTAGCCCCACTCCTCCGCGATGATGCGGCCGATCTCAGCGTGCGCGGCTTTGCGGGCGGCAAAATCGACGGTGCTATCGCTGAGATAAACAACCGCCACGATCGGCTCCCCGTTCGGTGGCCAGAGCACGGCCACATCATTGGTGGCATTGTGTGTGTCGTCGGAGGTCCCGGTTTTGTCGGCCGCGCGCCAGGTGGCGGGAACGCCGCCGCGGATGCGATCGCGGCCCGTCGGCGACGCCTCCATCCAGCCAATAAGCTTGTCGCGCGAGCCCTGGTTCAACACCTCGTCTGTCAGCAGGAAGCGGTGCAACGTGCGCGCCATTGCGTCGGGCGTTGATGTATCGCGTTCGTCGCCGGGCAGATTTTCGTTGAGGGCTGGCTCAAGGCGATCGAGGCGCGTCACGCCGTCGCCGTTGGATCTTAAGAAGCGCGTGAAGCCCTCCGGCCCCGATAGACCTGCAAGCAAAAGGTTCGCGGCCGCGTTGTCGCTGAACATCACCGTCGCGGCGCAAAGGTCCTCGATGGTCATCCAACCCCGCGCGAGATTTTCCTGCACGCGCGGGGAGTTCGGCACGATGTCTGCGGCGCTCAAGCGCACATGCTGATCGAGCGAGGGTCCGCCGTTTTGGCTGGACTGGAGCGCCGCCGCCGCCAGTGCCCACTTGAAAGACGAGCACATCGCAAAGCGCTCTTGGATGCGGCGCCCGAGCCAATCGCCAGCGCCAATATTCCACGCGGCGACGCCGACGCGACCGCCGATACGGCGTTCGATCTCCGCGAAACGCTCGTCGTTTGGAGGCGGCGTCCAGGCGGCGGTGGAAGAAGGCGGTGGCGCGCACGCACCAAGCGCCAGCGCGCCCAGCAACGCATCGCGGCGCGTGAGCATCAGTCCTTCGCGCGTTCGACGTACGAGCCGTCTTCCGTCGAGACGACAACGCGCGTGCCAGCTTCGATGTGCGGCGGCACCATGGTGCGGACGCCGATGTCGAGCATGGCGGGCTTGTAGGAGGACGAAGCGGTTTGGCCCTTCACGACCGGCTCGGTCGTTTCGATGGTCGCCGTGATGCGCGGCGGCAGTTCGATCGAGAGCGCTTGACCTTCAAACATGGTGAGATCGACGATCATCTCCGGCTGAAGATAGGCAATGCTATCGCCAACCATGTCGCGCGAGAGGTGGACCTGATCGTAGGTGGTCGGGTTCATGAAGACGAGACCAGCATCGCCGTCATCATAGAGGTAGCTATGCTTGACCTGCTCGACGAAGGCCTTCTCCAGGCCGTCCGTGGTCTTGTGCACGGCGGTGGTCTTCACGCCGTCAGTGATACGGCGCATGACGATGGTCGTGGTCGGCGTGCCTTTGCCGGGACGGAAAGTCTCGTGGCTCAGCACGACATAAAGTTGACCGTCCTCGTGCTCGAGAACGTTGCCTTTGCGGACGTCGCTGGCGATGACTTTGACCACGAAAACCTCACTTGCCGCCGGGCTGCCGGCGGTCCTGAAATACCCGAAAGGACCGGAATTGGGGGCTTCTTTAGCCAGATTTGCCGCGGCGGCCAAGCTACGTAACGGCATAGGAGCAGCGTCATGACGCCCTCCCCGTGGTGGGATAAGGCCCGGCACGCGGACCGGCGGCCATTTTTGGCGGCGCGGGCGGCGATCGCACGCGCGGTGCGCGAATGGTTCTGGGCGCAAGGGTTCACTGAGGCCGAACCGTCGATGCTGGCGGTTTCACCGGGGGCCGAAACGCACATCGATGCGTTCGAGGTCGGTGAGCGGTATCTGCACACGAGCCCCGAGTTCGCGATGAAAAAGCTGCTCGCCGCGGGCGAGCGGAAGCTCTTCTTCCTCGGCAAGACTTGGCGGCGCGGTGAGAGCGGGCCGCTGCATGCGCCCGAGTTCACGATGATCGAATGGTACCGCGCCAATGCGCCGTACGAAGAGATCATGGACGATTGCATCGAGATCGTGCGGGCTGCGGCGCGGGCGGCGAATGCCGCGATGCTGCAATGGCGCGAGCGGAGCTGCGATCCGTTCACGGCGGCGGAGCGGATCACGGTGCGCGATGCCTTTGCGCAGCTTTGCCCGGTGCCGATGCCGACGAATAGCGATGCGTTCTCGGCGGCTTTGGTGCAGCACGTCGAGCCGCAGCTGGGCGATGGCGCGATGACATTGCTGACGGAGTATCCGATCGGCGAAGCAGCGCTCGCACGGCGATGCGCGCATGATGCAAGTGTGGCAGAACGGTTTGAGCTTTATGCGTGTGGCGTTGAGCTGGCGAATGGGTTTGGTGAACTGACTGATCCGGTCGAGCAACGCGCGCGGCTTGTTATGGCGATGGATGAGAAGGCGAAGCGCTATGGAACGCGCTGGCCGATCGATGAGGATTTCCTGGCGGCGCTGGCGCACATGCCGTCGTCAAGCGGTGTGGCGATGGGTTTCGATCGCGTCGTAATGCTGACGACGGGCGCGCGGCACATCAATGACGTGTTGTGGACGCCCCAATGATCCGTGACGCCACAGCCTCCGATCTCGCCGCTATCCGCCAAGTCGTGCGGCATGCGTTCGCACAGGACGATGAAGCGAACCTCGTTGAGCAGCTCCGTGCCGATGGCGATGCGCTGGTTGAGCTGGTCGCCGCGAGCGACATCGCGATACAGGGGCACATCTTCTATTCGCCTCTTGCGATAGTGCGCGACGGCGAAGCGCTCCGCGCGGCGGCGTTGGCGCCGGTATCGGTGTTGCCGGCGTTTCAGGCGAAAGGTCTCGGCGGCGCATTGATCCGGGCGGGCAATGCGCGCTGCAAGGAGCTGGGCTGCGTTGGCGTCGTTGTGCTGGGCCACGTGGAGTACTATCCCCGCTTTGGTTTTTCCTCGCCGTTAGCGGAATCGCTGCAAGCTCCCTTCTCCGGGCCGCATTTCATGGCGCTGGAGTTCGAGCCCGGCGTGTTCGCGGGCGGCGGCAAAGTGCAATACGCGAAAGCGTTTGGGATTTGAGATGAGCGCGAAGGCGAAGACTGATCCGCTGGCGGAGGTAGCCAGCCGCTACGCCGTCGCGATCACGCCGGCGATGGATGCGCTCATCGACCCGACCAATCCGGATGACCCGATTGCGGCGCAGTTTCGCCCCGATGCGCGTGAGCTTGACGTTGCTCCGGATGAATTGAGCGACCCGATCGGTGATGACGAGCATACGCCGGTAAAAGGCGTGGTGCATCGCTATGCGGATCGCGCACTCCTGAAGCTCGTGCATGTGTGCCCTGTCTACTGCCGTTTCTGCTTCCGGCGCGAGATGGTCGGCCCACAAGGTGATGGCACGCTGACGGGCGCCGAGCTTGATGCGGCGCTGGCCTACATCGAGAGCCAGCCCCGCATCTGGGAAGTCATTCTCACGGGCGGCGATCCATTCTTGCTTTCAGCGCGCCGCGTGCGCGAGATCACGGAACGGCTAGCTGCGATCCCGCACGTGAAAATCATCCGCTGGCACACGCGTATACCTGCGGTCGATCCGCTGCGCGTAACGCCGAATTTGGTGGAGGCGCTGCGTGTTGATGGCGCGACGACGTATGTTGTGCTTCACACAAACCATGCGCATGAGCTGACCGACCAAGCACAAAGCGCCATTGCGCGCATCGTTGATAGCGGCGTGCCGATGCTGGCGCAGACGGTGTTGCTTAAGGGCGTGAACGACGATGTTGAGACGCTCGAGACGCTGATGCGTGCGTTGGTCGAGGCGCGGGTGAAACCGTATTATTTGCACCATTTGGATAAAGCCCAGGGAACGTCGCACTTCCGGTGCTCAATTGCGGACGGGCAGGACTTATCGCAGGCGCTGAATGAGCGCGTGTCAGGCCTGGCGCAGCCAACTTATGTGCTCGATATTCCAGGCGGTCACGGCAAGACGCCGTTGGCATCGCAGGCCGTGCGCAAGATTGGTGATGCGTATGAAGTGCGCGACCGCAATGGTGTTTGGCGCAAGTACCAGGACTAGGCCTTCGCCGGCTCGCGCGCGGGATCGCCGAGCGTCACGAACAGCGCAGCAAGGATAAGGATCGCCGCCGCGACGAACGGCGCAGCGTGGTGCAGCGCATCGATCAATGCGCCAGCGCCGAGAGGGCCAGCGACGCGGCCGAGCGCTGAAGCAGATTGCGACAGGCCCATCACCGCGCCGCGTTCATGATCCGAAGCCTGAGCCGCGATCAAGGCGTTGAGCGCGGGCGTCGCGAGGCCAATGCCGGTAACGAGCGCGGTCAGCGCAGCGGCCATGGTGGCGGCTTCGTGGGTCACGGCCAAGCCGCCGAAACCTGCCGCGAAGAGCGCCAGACCTATGAGTAGCGTGAGCCGTTCGCCGAGCACGCGCGATGCGCGGCCCGCCAGCCCGCCCTGCAGCAACACGGCGCCCACGCCAAGCGATGCCAGCGTCCAGCCGACTTGGCGCGGACCCCAATTCAGCTCCGCGTCCGCCCAGAGACCGAACGTGGTTTCCATGAGCGCTTGCGCGGCAATGGTGAGGAACATCACGCCGACAAAGCGCGCGAGCGCCGGGCGCGATGCCAGCATGGCGAAACGGCGCGGGCGATCGGCCTCGGTTTGCGCGCGCGCACTCTCAGAGAGCGTTTCGCGGAAGAAGACGACCGCGGCCAAGGCCGCCAACGCCGCGAGGCTTGCGGAGGCGTAGCACACGTTGGCGAAGCTTTGCCGGTCGGGCTCCGCGCCAATCAAAAAAGCGCCGAGCGCCGGCCCGGCGATGAATGCAAAGCCCACCGCAGCGCCCAAGAGGCCCATGTTGCGCGCGCGGGTTTTGTCGTCCGCGAGATCGGCGGCGGCAGCGAAGGCCGCACCGATGTTGCCGGCCATGAGGCCGCCAAACAGCCGTGCCGCACCAAGGTCATAGACGCTGCCGGCTTGTGCGATCCAAAGATACGAGATCACGCCGCCGATGAGGCCGATGATCAAAATTGGCTTGCGGCCGACGCGATCGCTGAGACGGCCCCACAGCGGCGACGCGATGAGCTGGCCTAGCGAATAAGCGCCCATCGCAATTGTGGTCGCGGTTGGCGTGGCGCCGAGTTCGAGAGAGAGAAAGGGAAAGATCGGCAGAAAGATGCCAAAGCCCGTCATGCCGATGAGCACGACGCCAACGAGCGCTGCCAAGGATGCTGAGTTGGATTTCACGTGCGCTGGTTAGCGCAATTTGCCGTTACGCGCTCGGGCGAATTGGCGCGGGCGCCGCCGGATTGAGATAGGGTCGCAAATCGGCCCACGGAATGGACACTTCCGCGCCGCCCATCACGTACGGAGCGCCAAAGGAGTATGGCGGAAAGAGGAGTGTGAGGCCGCGCTCGGTGATGAGCCAGAGGTGCGGTTTGGTCGCGCTCTCGCGTACGTCGCGTTCCGGCGGCGTGAAGCCGTCTTCGCGGAATTGACGGGCGATATCTGCGACCGCGCGGCGCGTTAGGAAATCCTCCCAGCCAGTGCCTGGGCGGAAGACATCGCTTGCGGCCAGCGCGCGGCCTTCGGCCATCATGACGTTGACCGCCTTGTACGTGCTGTTGCCGTGCGCGGCGCCAAGCGTGTCAGCAGCCATGTCAAACCGCACCGAGATGAGTTCAGGGCCGGCATAGGCGATCTGATAGTCCGTGACCTCGTTGGTAGCGTCCTCGAGCCGGAATTGCGGCGTCTGCGCCACGAGATCGTTGAAGCGTTGGATGGCGGGTGTTTGCGGCCCATCGATGCGCGGGAAACGGATGTCACGCGTCACGGCCGCGGGCGCCTCATCGCCCAAGCCGGAGGACGAAGCGATCTCCGCCGTCACCGGCGTCGCGTCAACCAACTCCATGCGCTGAAAGGTGTAGCCGCCGACTTGCTGCACGGCGTTGCCGACATCACGGGCGCGGGCGCGAAATTCGCTGACCAAACACGCCTGCTGCTGGCTTGTCGGCGCAGCGTCCGGATCGACGATGCCGCATTCGATGCGGGCGCTCTCGCGCCAGCGATTTTGGTTTTGAACCAGCATGGCGGCGCCGGCGTCGGACACATCCGCCGCCTCGGTGACCAAACCTTCACGCACTTGGTTATCGAGCGTGGCGAGTTGGCGATCGGAGCACACGTTCTGGGCGAAAGCGCCGCGGCCTTCTGCGCATACGTCCAGCGCAGCGGAGATGCGCTCCGCCGAGCTTTCGTCCGTCTTGTTGCCGCTGTTCTGCGGTCCGCACGCCGCGAGTATAGCGAAAACAAAAGATGCGCCGGCGAGCCGGACTCCGCGCACCAACATGTGGCCGTTTCCTTTGTCCCCCAGGCCTCGGTTCTGACACATCGCCTGCGCCCCGTCACGAGCCGTCGCGCGTCAAGAGCATGACGCCGCACGCGGGCGCGCCTAGATATGACGCATGCCCATCTCGGCCACCTATCGTCCCGATCCGTTGTTTGCAGAACTCGGGCCGGAATTCGCCGATCCGGTGGCGCCGGCGCGTTTTCCCCAACACACTTTGCGTTGGCGCAACCAAACGTGGGCCGCGCATGTCGGACTCGACACGTTGAGCGCAGCCGAGTGGGAAGCGCATTTCGCACGCTTCGAGCCTTTGCCGGGCAATATGAGCCAGCCGCTTGCGATGCGCTATCACGGCCATCAGTTCAGAACTTACAATCCGGACATTGGCGATGGCCGCGGGTTTCTGTTCGCGCAGATGCGGGACGATGCGGGCCGACTGCTCGATCTCGGCACAAAGGGCTCGGGACAAACGCCCTACTCGCGCTTCGGCGACGGGCGGCTGACGCTGAAGGGCGGCGCACGCGAGGTTTTGGCAGCGGAGATGTTAGAGGCGCTGGGCGTTTATACTTCGAAGGCGTTTTCACTGTTCGAGACTGGCGAGGCCCTGGTCCGGGGCGATGAGCCTTCGCCGACCCGGTCATCCGTGCTGGTGCGGCTTTCGCACAGCCACGTCCGGTTCGGCACGTTTCAACGGCTGGCGTTCTTCGAACGCACCGACCTACTCCACAAACTGATCGAGCACGCCGTAGCCGTTTACTATCCGCAACATCTCAACCTCGCGGCTGAGGCGCGCGCGGTGGCGCTGTTTGGTGAAATCGTCGAGGCGAACGCGCGACTGGTGGCGAGTTGGATGGGCGCTGGGTTCGTGCACGGCGTACTGAACACGGACAATCTCAACATCACCGGCGAAAGCTTCGACTATGGCCCCTGGCGCTTCCTGCCGACGAGCGATCCAAGCTTCACGGCCGCCTACTTCGATGAGACCGGGCTCTATGCGTTTGGCCGCCAACCCGAGGCGGTGTCCTGGGCGTTGGCGCAATTGGGCGGCGTTCTGACGTTGGTCTGCCCACAAGACAAGTTGGAAGCCGAGCTCGGGCGCTTTGGGGCCGCCTATCAGCAAGGGTTGCGCGCTAGTGTGTTTGGCCGGCTGCATTTGAACGCGGGTGCGCTTGCGGACGACGTCGAGTTTCTCTCTGGATTGTTCGGCTGGTTGACGGAAAGCCAAGCGGGCTGGGATCAGTTCTTCCACGATTGGTATGGCGGCGGCGCCAGCGCCGAGCGGGCGGCGGCGAGTCCGCAGGCCGCGCTCTACAATGACGCAGCGTTCGCGCCGATCCGGGCCGGCCTTGAAGCACGAACGTGCAGTGACGCGAGGACGCGGCTTGAGAACGCCTACTACCGCCAACCCAAACCGGTGAGTTTGGTAATCGAGGAAGTCGAAGCCTTGTGGGCGCCGATTGCCGAGCGCGATGATTGGTCTTTGTTTGAGGCCAAGCTCCGCGACATCTCAGCGTTGCGCGATGCGCTTGGGGCGGCTGTCACGCGTCTGTCGTGAACGCAAACTAGGCCTTGCCCTCAAAATGCGGAGTCTATGCGTGGCAAAGCACATCAATGACATCATTGCATCCCGCCGCGCGTTGCTGGGCGGTTTGGCGGGATTGCCGCTGTTGCAGATGGCCGGCTGCGCCTCCGCCAATGGCGACGCCGTTCCTGCGCCAACGGGCGCCGCACCTGCCTTCACAAGCATCGATCCGACCAATGCCGACACAATATCGCTGCCTCCCGGCTATCGCTGGCGAACATTGGTGTCATGGGGCGACGCGCTGTTCGACAGCGTTTCGCCGAGCTTCGATCCCGATGCGCTGACGCGCGCCGAGCAAGAGCAGCGTTTCGGTCAGAACAATGACATGCTGGCGCTGTTTCCGGGCGAATTCGCGTTCCCCTGGCCCACAGATCAGCGTCGAGCCCTGCTTTGCGCCAATCATGAATATGTGGAACCGGCGTTGACGTTTCCTTCGGTGAGTTCGGCCTCGGCGTTCACAGCGCAACATTGGGACGCGGCCTACGCCAGCATTGGCGTGAGCGTCGTCGAACTTGCGCAAGAGCGCGGCGAATGGCGCGTGCATCGCGACAGCGCACCGGGCGCCGGTCGTGCGCGCCGCATCACGCCTTTTACACCGGTCGTTTTCGCGGGGCCCGCCGCCAACCATCGTTGGATCAGCGCGGCGGCAGCGATCGTGAATGCCGCCGAGCCGGGGCTCGCCCATGAGCCGAAGCCGCCGGGCGCGGTGAATTGCGGCACGCTCGCCAATTGCGCAGGTGGCCGTACTCCGTGGGGCACGTATCTTACCTCGGAGGAGAACTTCGACGGCTTCTTCCGTTTGAGCGATGCGAATGCAGCGCCGGTCGTCGCGGCGCAGCAGGACTCGGCTTGGATGTGGGATGCGGGGCGCTTCGGCTATCCGCTCTTCTCGCGCGTCTCGGGCGCGCCGGCGGCGCCGCGGCAATTCGATGTTGCGAACAACCCTCATGGGCCTTCGCTCTACGGCTGGGTTGTTGAGATCGATCCCTATGATCCGACCTGGGCGCCCCGCAAGCGGACTTCGCTCGGTCGAAAAAAAGGCGAGTGCGCTACGACGGCGATCGCCCGCGATGGGCGCGTCGCGGTGTATATGGGTGACGACCAAATTGATCACTTTGTCTTCAAGTTCGTCACCGAAGGACGCTTTGACCCCGCGGCGCGCTTAGCAAATCGCGATCTGCTCGATCGGGGCACGCTCTATGCAGCTCGATTCGATGAAGACGGTACGGGTGAGTGGGTCGAGCTTAGCGTCGCCGCATGCAACCGGGCCGTCGAAGAGGCGCCTTACCATCAAGTATTTGCCGACGCAGGTGACGTCGTCATGCGGGCGCGTGAAGCCGCAGTGTTGCTGGGTGCAACGCCGATGGACCGCCCAGAGGATGTCGAAGCGCCGGTGGATGCGCAGTGGCGCGGCCACGGTTTTGCGCTCATTGTCTGCACCAACAACCGCAACGAGAGTTTTGCCCACCCAGGCAATCCCCGCCGCGGCGACGCGCAAGCGGATGCGAGCGTCCAGCAAAGCAATGTCGCCGGCCATATTCTGCGCATTGACGAAGACAACGCCGATCACGCAGCGACGCGCTTCACCTGGGACGTGTTCGCCCTGTGCGGCGATCCTGAGCCGGCGGCGGACTTCACGTTGCCGGGCGGCATTGCCGCCAACGTCTCCGTCGATCTCAACGGCGCACCGACGTTTAGCGGCGCGCGCTTCACGTGCCCGGACAATATCTGCTTCGACAGCGCGATGAACGTTTGGATCGCAACCGATGGCTCGCCGGCAGTCTTCCCGAACTGCAACGACGCCGTGCTGGCAGCGCCGATGAATAGCGACGGGCCGCGCCCCGTGAAGCGTTTCCTTGTTGGCCCGGTCGGCGCGGAGATCTGCGGGCCGACTTTGGCGCTCGATGAGCGCGCGTTCCTGTGCTCGATCCAGCATCCCGGTGAGAGCGACTTGGAGCAAACTTCCGTCAGCGAGTTGCGCTGGCGGCGGCGTCAGCGGCCGCCGTCGAGCTTTCCCGATGGCGGCAATTCATGGCCGCGTTCTTCGGTTGTGATCGTAACGCGCGAAGATGGCGGGCGTATCGGCGGCTAATGGCGCACGTAGCCACGCGCATGCATAATGCGGGCGACATCCATTGCCGCGCGCACTTGCACGACGTCGTTGTTCTTGTCTGCCTCGGTCAACGCTGACCACGGCACGAGCTTATCGTGCGCCATAAGATCGTTATCGCGGGCTTCGCCTTCGCTAGTTGGGCGCCAGCCGGCCATGAGGCGTTCAGCCACCCAACGATCATGCTCGCGCTCGGCCATTTTTGGTAGAAGTTCATCGGGAATAGCGGGCGCCGTATCACCCTTTTCACCGCGCGCGGCAGGCCGCCAGCCGGCATCCCACATCTTGGTCATGGCGCTATCAGCTGCTGCGCGATTGGCAGCGCGATAAGTCTCCAGCACATCGGACCAATCGCGCATGGCCGCCTGCAATTCCTTCATCGACATGACGCCGTGCTTGTGAAGGCCCTGGTTATAGTGCTCGTGCGCGACCGCAGCCCCGCGATCGAGCATGCCATCGATCACCCACGCGCGCGTCGCGGTAACTTGATGCGCGCCGAACGCTTGCAAGTACGCGTCGAGTTCTTCCGTCTCGTCGCCGCGTGCGTATTGGCGCGAGAATTCCGATTGCGCGCTTTCGCGCATATAGATCGGGGCCGGCCAGCGGTTGCGACTGTTGCAGGCGCGCTTCAAGGCGATGGACAGATGGATGTTGCCGGTGTCCGCGCCGGTGGACACGACGACCGCTGTTGGTTTGCCGCGTGACTGCTCAACGGCGTCCAGCACCTCGGCGCCGATCGAGGCGATGTCCCAGTCGAAGGGCAGGAACGCGATGTCGGGCGTCCAGATCGCGGGCGAGGCGAACGCCTCGCGGTGGCGCGCGCGGAAGCCGGCTTCCGCCGCTTCCGGCTGCTGCGTCAGCACCGTGAGCCGCGGCTGCTCAAAATGCGCCGACCAGAGGCTGACGAGGATACGCTCTGCGACCGCCTCCGCCGCTTGATCGAAGCCAAAGAAGACGATGTGCAATCGCGGCTGCCCCAATTGCTGCGCCAGAGAGAGCAGCACCTGGCTTTCTTTCTGGATCAGCGCGCGCGCCGCCATTTCATCGAGCGAGAACGGCTTTGGATCGACGGCGCCTGTGTTTTTCTTTTGGCGCATCTGCGCCGAGCTCATCTCGCGCGCTTCCTTCAGCAGCATCGGCGAGCGCGTGGCGACATGGACGCCGATAGGCTTTCGGCTGCGTCGATCTTGCACGAGCCGCCGTACGGCGGCTTCGATCTGCAAGTTCGCGGTATCATCCGGTTCGAACGCCACGACGTGCGCAGCGCGGTGTGCGCGCGCCGTGCGTAACGTTTCGGGATGCGTCGCCTCGCCTTCGAGCACGATGACCCCTTTGCGCCGAAGACCCAGCGCTGTCTCATGGCCCAGATCTTCCGCGATCAAGATCACGGCGTCGCGCTTGGCCCGGCAATCCTGCGCGAGCGAAAGCGCGGCAGGGCTATCGCCGGCGACGACGATGTGGTTCGCCGCTGCCAGGTTGAAGATGCGCGCGAGCGAGCGGCCGAGCTGGCCCGAGAACGCAAATAGAATGCCGACGACGGGCGCTGCGATCGCCGCAAAGCGCACGATCTCGTGCGCGGTGTCGCGCGCGTTGAAATACTCGTCCCACATGCTGACGGCGCTGAAAGTACGGTAGAGCGCTTCCAGCGGGCCTTCCCCGCGCCACAGCCAAAGCCCGCCGCCAATCCACACCACCGTGAGCAGGATCACGACGCCCCAGCGCAGAACGCCTGCGCGCGTGTGAGCCATAGCCGTGAGTCGGGCCGCCGCGCGCGACCAGCCGTTCGCATACGTTTGCGCCATGCCGGCCTTGTCTCCCCTTGTCCCCGGAGCCCGGCTTATGATGCGCCCGGCTGATGGCGCCCGTCCAGAGCGGCTTGCGGCGCGCGAGCCGATTCCGTAGCTCAGAAGCCGGTAGGCTCCGTAGCTCAGCTGGATAGAGCGGGTCCGTCCTAAGGACACGGTCGGGGGTTCGACTCCCTCCGGGGCCGCCATTGTTCTCCCGTCGTGTTTCCATTGCGGGCGTAGCGCTCAGCTGTTTGAGTGGCGGCGAGGGAGATCACCCATGCAGTCGAGGATCATGCGCGCGTTCGTGGGCGCAGCGTTGGCGGCATCGCTTCTTAGCGCAAGCGCCAGCGCACAGGATGCGCCGGCGCGGGACCCAAACTTTGGGCGCGGCGAACGCGTCTCCGGACTCACATGGGGCACGCGCTCCCCCGTCGTTGCGCCACATGGCGCGGCTGCGACCGCGCATCCGCTCGCCACGCAAACCGCGCTCGACGTGATGCGCGCCGGCGGCACCGCCGTGGATGCTGCGATCGCGGCGAACGCGATGCTGGGCCTGGTCGAGCCGACAGCCAACGGCATTGGCGGCGACATCTTCGTGATCGTATGGGATCCGCGCACGCAGCGGCTCTACGGCTATAACGGCTCAGGCCGTTCGCCGCGTGGGTTGTCGCTGGCGCAGCTGCGGCGCGTCGCGCGCCAACAGGGTCATCCCAACCAGGTGCCGAGCTTCGGCGCGGCGAGTAACTCGGTGCCGGGCACGGTCGACGGCTGGTTCGCACTGCACGAGCGCTTCGGCCGCAAGCCGATGGCCGAGCTCCTGGCGCCGGCGATCCACTACGCCCGCGAAGGCGCGCCGATCCCGCAAACGATCGCGATGTATTGGCATGCGGGGCAGCGCCGTTACGAGACCGAGTTTGCGGCTGGGCGGTTGGAAGAGATCGACAACGCGCGCCACACCTACTTCAGCAACATCCCGGACGGGCACGGCCTCTTCCGCAACCCCGACCTTGCCAATACGCTTGAGCTGATCGCGCAAGGTGGACGCGACGCGTATTATCGCGGCCCGATCGCGCGAACGATCGATACTTACATGCGCCGTATCGGCGGGTATCTGCGCTACGACGATTTCGCGCGCCACCAGGGCGAATGGGTTGATCCTGTCTGTGCGCCCTATCGCGGCGTGCAAGTGTGCGAACTGCCGCCGAACAGCCAAGGCGTCGTGGCGCTGCAGACGTTGCGGATTCTCGAGGGCTTCGATCTGCGCGGCATGGGCTTCATGTCGGCTGACTCGCTCCACACGCAGATCGAAGCGACCCGCCTTGCCTTCGCCGACCGCGCGCAATTCTACGGCGATCCGGCGTTCACGCACTTTGACGTGCGCCGCTTGCTGACGGACGACTACACAGCCCAACGCCGCGCGCTCATTCACAACGATCACGCCATGCCGCCGCCGCCACACGCGGAGATGCGGATCGATGGCGACACGACGTACTTCGCCGTGGCCGACAGCGACGGCATGATGGTGTCGATCATTCAGTCGAACTATCGCGGCATGGGCTCCGGCCTCGTGCCTGATGGTCTGGGCTTCATGCTGCAAGATCGCGGCGAACTTTTTTCGCTATCGCCCGGCCCCAATCAGTATCGCCCCGGGCGTCGGCCGTTTCAGACCATCATCCCAGCATTTGCGCTGCGCGACGGCCGGCCTTGGCTCGCATTCGGCTTGATGGGCGGCGACATGCAGCCGCAAGGCCACGTGCAGATCATCGTCAATCTCGTCGACTACGACATGGACTTGCAGGCGGCTGGCGACGCTGCGCGCTATCGCTTCTATGGCGGCGTTGAGCCAACAGGCGAAGAACCAGATGGTGTGGGCTTCGTCGCCGTGGAGAACGGCGTGCCGCAGGAGGTGCGTGCAGAACTTGAGCGGCGCGGCCATCGCATTCGACCAGCCGACGGATCATTCGGCGGATATCAAGCGATCATGCGCAACGCCAACGGCGTCTATGAAGCCGCGACCGAAATGCGTAAGGACGGCAGCGCGGGCGGCTACTAATGGGCGGCCGTGGCGCGCCTCTGTTGGATGTGGCGCGCCTGGCGGCGCTCGGCCTTGCGTTGCTCCTGGCAGCGTGCGGTCCGCAGATCGGCAACCTCGAGCGCGGCGAAGAAGGCCGCGTGGTGCGCACCTATAACGGCGATACGCTCGAGCTGGCCTCCGGCATGCGCGTGTTCCTGGCCGAAATCGATGCGCCGCAAGGCGAAGCGCCCTATGCGGCGCAGGCCCAAGGCGAACTTGAATCGCTCGCGCTCCACCGTGATGTGCTGCTTGCCTACGGCGGCACGCGCCGTTGGGTGGGGCGGCCGCGCGAAGGCGAAGAGCAACCACGAGAAGCGGCGATCGCGCACGTGTTCGTCAAGAGCGAAGGCGGACGCTGGTTTTGGCTGCAGCACGAACTGGTCTCGCGCGGCGCGGCGTATGTGCGCCCGCGACATGACAATCATGCACGCGCCGCCGATCTATTGGAGATCGAAACGCGTGCGCGTGCGGCCGAGCGTGGCCTGTGGGGCCGGCGCGAATATCGGCCCATGAGTGTGCGGGCTGCATCCGCAGCGGCCTTGGCGGCCGACATCAATTGCTTGCGCGTCGCAGCGCCTTATCGCGTGATCGAAGGTCGTGTGCGCGAAGCGCGCAGCTTCGAAAGGCGCGCAGCGCTCACGATGGAGGGGACGCCGCCCGACGCGCCACCCTTCTCACTTGTGGTGTTTGGCGAGGGCTTCAGCACTTGGGATGGCCCCCAGCTCAATTCACTGACCGGCGCTCGCGTGCGCGTCCGCGGACCACTGGGCGTCTATCGCGGCGAACCGCAGCTTTGCCTCGACCATTCAAGTCAGCTTGAAGTGCTCGCTGACTAGTCCTTCGGCTTCAGGAGACGTATCCGGCCGCCACGGGATCGCCCACACGCGCGATGAGCGCGCGGCGCAGCTTTTCCATCGCCGCGCTTTCGATCTGGCGCACGCGTTCTTTCGAAATGCCAAGCCGTTCGCCTAGCGCTTCGAGCGTCACCTGCTCTTCTTCCAGCTTGCGTTCGCGGATGATGAGCCGCTCACGTTCAGAGAGGTCTCGCAACGCGTCATGCACCAACTGCGTCCGCGCATCGCCGTCATGCGATGACATGATCAGTTCCTCGGGCCCCTCAGCGTCGTCTGCGAGGAAATCCTGCCACTCGCCGTCGCCTTCATCGGTGAGCGGCGCGTTGAGCGAGCGATCTGGCGACGAGAGCCGCGCCGCCATCGCTTCGACTTCCCGCTCCGGCACACGCAGGGCTCTGGCGACGCTTGATGTTGCCTCGGCGCTCATCACCGCATCGCCCACATCGCCGATCTTGGCGCGGAGGCGCCGCAGATTGAAGAACAGCGCCTTCTGCGCAGATGTCGTTCCGGTGCGGACGATTGACCAGTTGCGCAGCACAAAATCCTGCATCGCAGAACGGATCCACCAAGCCGCGTAGGTCGAGAAGCGCACCTCGCGCTCCGGCTCGAAGCGCGCAGCGGCTTGCATCAGGCCTACATTGCCCTCCTGCACCAGATCGCTCATCGGCAGGCCATAGTGGCGGAAGCGCGAAGCCATCGCGACAACGAGGCGGAGATAAGCTGTGATCAGTTCGTGCAGAGCGCGCTCGTCGCCTTCTTCGCGCCATAGCCGCGCCAGATCACGTTCGTGCTTGGCGTCGAGCAACGGAGCGCGCATGGCGGTGCGAAGATAAGATTGCGCGCCGCGGCGCAGTTCCAAGGTTTCGGTGAGCGCCATGTCCTACCTTACGTCTCAAGAGGCGAGCCGGATTGGCCGGCTGTCGCAAAGCCGGCGCTTTCAGGTCACGAACGCTTGAGGAGAGGTTTGGGCGCCGCCAACGAGGGACGACGCGCAAAGAAAAAGGGCCGAGCGTTCGCCCGGCCCTTCGATCTTACTTGCGGTCGCGATTAGGCGGCGGCTTGCGCTTGCTTCTTTGAAGCCAGCGAGGCGGTCAGCTTCGCGACGGCGTCATCGCGCGTGACCTTTTCGACGGCCGCGAGTTCCCGAGCCATCCGATCCAGTGCGCTCTCGTAGAGTTGGCGCTCGGAATAGGATTGCTCCGGCTGATCGCTGGCGCGGTGAAGGTCACGGACCACTTCGGCGATCGACACGAGGTCGCCCGAATTGATCTTCGCTTCGTATTCCTGGGCGCGGCGGCTCCACATGGTGCGCTTGATGCGGGCGCGGCCTTGGAGCGTCTTCATCGCCTGATCGACGACTTCGCCAGAGGCGAGTGGGCGCATGCCACAGGACTTCGCCTTCGTGGTCGGCACCCGAAGGGTCATTTTGTCCTGCTCGAACGAGATCACGAATACGTCCAGCGCGATGCCGGCGACGGATTGCTGCTCTACGCCCATCACCCGGCCAACGCCGTGCGCCGGGTAGACAATATGATCACCCGGGCGAAAGGACGTCGGCGCGTTCGCGGTTTGCATTCGTGGAACTCCATCATCCAAAAATGGGTGCTGGAACCTTTCCGCAACGTCACAATCGCCGGCGCACAAATGAAAAGCGGACGGATGACCCCGCCCGCGATTGAATGTGCCCCTGCGCGACCAATTGCGCGATGAAATGATCCAACATCCGAGCGCGGGCTGAACGCGCTCTTCAATTCTGAAGGGAATATAACACAGTTTTTGGCAAATCGGAAGCGCGACGCTCAGGCAAGATCAGTCGCCGGATCCCGGCTCCGTGCTGAAGTATTTCTCGAATTTACCCTTTTCGTCCTTGAACGCGTCGGCGTCCGCCGGCGGCGTTCCTTTGACGGTAATGTTGGGCCAAGTCTTCGAGTACTCGGTGTTGATCTTGAGCCATTTTCCGTCCGGCTCATCCTGGCTGTCCGGCTTGATCGCATCGACGGGGCATTCGGGCTCGCACACGCCGCAATCGATGCACTCGTCCGGATGGATGACGAGAAAGTTCTCGCCCTCGTAGAAGCAGTCGACGGGGCAAACCTCGACGCAGTCCATGTATTTGCATTTCACGCAGGCGTCGGTGACGATGTAGGTCATTGCCCCAGTTCCATTTTCCGCGCGGCTGACATGACCATCGGCGCGGCGAGCGTCAAGCGAGGGTCTCTGCGTCAAGTTCGCTGTAGAGCGTTCGCGCCTCGGCGGCGGGCCCGCGCCGCTCGCCTAAAGCCACAACACGCACGGCCATAAGACCGGCGCGGCCTGGCAGGACAAGCGCGTCGCCGACAGCGACTTCCACTGAAGGTTTCTCGAGGCGGCGCGGTTGGCCGTCGTGCACGATCCGCACGCCGCCTTCGGTGATCAGACGCGCGGCGGCGGCCCGCGTCTTCACGAAACGGGCGCGGAAGAGCCAAAGGTCGATGCGTTGGCGCGCGCTCAAGCCGGACGACCCCGGCGGCGGCGCGGCGGCGCGTCAGGCAAGAGATTGGCGAGCGCCGAGAATGCATTGTCCGTCTTCGCGGGCCTGCTGTGCTTACGGCGTCGTGGCGTGCGACGCCAAAGTGCGGGGCCGGCTTCGTCGGAGGCGCTGCGTTGATACCCGAGCGCGCCGAGGATCACCGTCAGCTCGCGCGTTGGCCGACCGACGATCCGAGCCAGAACCGCGTCGGGAGGCTGCGGCGAACTCTCGATCGCATCAGCCAGGCGCTCCACCAGATCGAGGCGCACCGCTATGCGGCCGCAGGCGCGGTAGCCGGCGGCGGCGCACTCGCCCCACACACGTGGTTCGTTGAGCTGCATCGACAGCGCGCCGGGTCGCGCCATCAGCACCGGCAAACTTCTGGCGGGGTGGGCCGCGTGCCAGAGCAGCGCCAATGTGTGCGCCGCTTTTGGCTTCACCAGCGTCGGCAAGAATATCGAGTGCTTGCCGATGCGCACACCGTGGCGCCGCAGAGCCGCGAGCCCCGCTTCACCCACATGGTCCAAATCTTCCTGCGCCGCATCGAGCGCACCGGCGCTTTCGATCAAGCGAAAGGCCAGGCCCCGCGCGTCCGGCGGCAGGCGCCCGTCACGCCAGGCATTCTCCAAAGCGACCAGCGGCCGCAGATCGTGCGCCACCGTTTGCGCAAGCCACAACTCCAGGCGTTCGCGCGCGGCATTGCGCTCCAACTCCGAGGCATGCTCACCACCGACAAGTTCGAGCCGTGGCTTCAGCACCGGCGCGCCACCGGCAAGTTTGGCGACGATCGCGCCATCCACACGCACGCGCCCGTCGCGGCCAAGCACGATATCTTCGTCCGTCGCTTTGGCGATGCGCGCCAGCCGGCGGGATACTTCTGGCCGCAGCGCCCTCAGCGCCGCGTTTCGCACCGCGCGGCCCTCAAGGCCTGAGGACGTGCGCGGATCAGGCTGAAACTCGAGCCCTTCGAGCCGACCGACGAAGTGGCCTTCGACCGTCACCTCACCTTCTTCGGAAATACCGGCGAGCAGCGCTTCTTCGCGCTTCAGACCCTTTAGCAATGCGCTGGTGCGGCGATCGATGAAGCGCTGGGTCAGCGCATCGTGCAGCGCGTCGGAGAGCTTGTCTTCAACGGCGCGCGTACGCATGCGCCACTCTTCCGCATCCTGGAGCCAATCCGCGCGGCTGGCTGCGTACGTCCACGTGCGAATGTGCGCGAGGCGCGATTGCAACGCGTCGAGATCGCCCTCGCTGCGATCGAGCTTATCGATCTCCGCCTCGACCCATTGGCTCGGCACACGCCCACGCGGCGGCACGATGTACCCGGCGATGCGCAGCGCCAATTGCGCGTGCTCATCTTTCGAGAGCTTGCGAAAATCCGGCAGCTGGCAAGCATCCCACAGCCGGCGCACATCTTCGTGTGACTTCACGCCATCCATGAGATCAACATCGTCCAGCATACGGCGCAGCACGAATTCATCGTCGGCGCCGCGCACGCGCAGCAAGCCGTTGCGATCCGGCGGGCGCTCTAGCGATGCGATCAAAGCTTCGACGCTATCGAACTTCAGATCCGAATTGCGCCATTGCACCGCTTCGATGGATTCAAACTCGTGCGCCTCAACGCGTTCGACAATTTCCTCGTCAAACGCTTCGCATTCACCAGTTTCACCGAAATGCCCATCGCGGGTGAAGCGACCGGCGCGGCCGGCGATTTGCGCGATTTCGTCGGGCCGCAGATCGCGCCAAGAATGGCCATCGAACTTACGACGCGACGCAAACGCGACGTGGTCGACATCCATGTTGAGACCCATGCCGATGGCGTCTGTCGCGACCAGGAAATCCACCTCGCCGCTCTGATAGAGCTCGACCTGGGCATTGCGCGTGCGGGGGCTGAGCGCGCCCATCACCACGGCCGCGCCACCGCGATGGCGACGAAGCAATTCGGCAATGGCGTAAACTTCCTCGGCCGAGAACGCGACAACGGCAGAGCGCTTCGGCAGTTTGGTGATCTTCTTCGGCCCGCCATAAGCCAAGGTCGACATGCGCTCGCGGTGCGTGATCTCCGCTTCGGGCAAAAGCTTCTTGATCATCGGCCGCATTGCATCGGCGCCGAGCAGCATGGTCTCGCCGAAACCGCGTGCATGGAGGATGCGGTCGGTGAAGACGTGGCCACGATCGAGGTCGCGCGCGACTTGCACCTCATCGACGGCCAAGAACTCGACCGAGATGTCGAGCGGCATGGCCTCGACGGTGCACACGAAATACCGCGCGCCTTCCGGGACGATCTTCTCTTCGCCGGTGATCAGCGCCGCGACCGCCTCGCCCTTCGCGGCAACCACGCGATCGTAAACCTCGCGCGCCAACAACCTGAGGGGCAGCCCGATCATGCCACTGGCGTGACCGAGCATGCGCTCGATCGCGAGATGGGTCTTACCCGTGTTGGTAGGACCCAACACCGCCTTGGTGACCGCCCTTGGTCGGGCGCGCGCGCTCATGGGCAAACGATGGGCGGATGCCCATTCCATTTCAAGCAGACGAGCCAGCGGCGCCCGAAATTGGCTATGGGCAAGTTGTCGTCACTGGAAGGAACCAAGAACGAATCAATTGCGAATCACTCCATTTGATTCGTTCTTCACACGTTCACGGCTAAGTCTTGTGGTTAATACTTAAGTAACACACAAGACTTGAAAACGCCGGCCTCAGGGCCGGCGTCCAAGTGCAAGACTCTACCTTATCTTAACGAAGGCGCGCGCCATTCACGGTCAGGCGACGGGCCTCAAGGCGCACCACGCCGACGCCATCGGTCGGCATTTCAATGGTCACCGGCGCCCAGAGGCCGCTTTCCGTGCGCGCAAAGACAAAATTGAGCGTCGACGCCTCCGGCGGCTCACCGAAGCCGGCGATCGGCCTGAACTGCACGCGGCAGCGCACCGCCTGGCCCTCGTAGGCCCGCGAACGGACGTTCACGGTGCCGTTGGGTGTCATCACGAAATCGAAGCGGGCCCGGCCGTCCATATAGACGTTGAGCGTCCGGGCGCATGGGTCGCCGGTTGTGGTGACCATCGCGGCGATCGCGGTCAGCTGATCGATTGTCCCGCGCCGTTGGGCAGGCGTGGCGGGCGGATCGCCCATGTTCGGCTGCCCCGGCGAGGCCGTGGTGATGACGTCGGTGGCGGTGAACTGAGCACGGATCAGACGACCGTTCGGCCGATCCTCGCGACGTCGGCCACCCTGGTGTTGGTAAGTGGTCGGGCGCAGTACGCCGTCGGCGCCGACTGCGCCTGTCACCGAATACGTATAGTCCTGGCTGCGATTGAGCGCCGCGCCGACCCAGCCCTTCATCTCGCGCTGGGCGTTGGCGGTGTAGGAATTGCCGGTTTGGCGGAAGGAATATGTGAAATCGCCCGCGTCGATGCCGCGTGCGTGGACCGCGTAAACGGCCTCAAAGGTACGGTTGGGGGTCTGGGCGGCGGCTGAACCAGCCAGCGCGGCCATGCCAAGCGCCAGTGCGGCTGCGGCAAACGTCCTCATCGATCCCACCTCTTTCCTGCTCCTATCGGGAAGCGCCCAACTCCTAGCGGGCGTCCACTGATCCAGACATGAACCAAATTTGGCTGTTTCAAGGAATCCCGCTGCCGACCGGCCTTCGGCGTCCTTGACCCTGGCCGGGCCTTCGCGTAAGCGTCCGCGCTTCAATTTTCCGACTTCTGCAGAGAGCGCGTCCCATGTCCCGCCGTTGCGAGCTGACCGGCGTCAACCGCCAAATCGGCCACAAGGTCAGCCACTCCAACATCAAGACCAAGCGGGAGTTCAAGCCGAACCTCGTGGACGTGACGCTGGCGAGCGATGCCTTGGGCCGTTCGTACAAGCTGCGCATCACGGCGGCGGCGCTGCGTTCGGTCGATCATCGCGGCGGCCTCGATCAGTTCCTGCTGAAGGCGAGCGAAGCCGAGCTGTCCGATCGCGCAGCGAAGATCCGCCGCGAAGTGAAAAAGAAGCTCTCGGAAGCCGCGGCCGCCTAATCAGCGCTGTTCCGTATTTTCGATGATATCGAACGCCAGCAGCAAGGTGCGCTGGCGACGATTGAAATTGTCGTCTGACACGATGTAGAGCCGCGTCGCGCCATCAGCCATGCGCACGGCTGCCACGCCTTCCATGTTGTCGACTGCAAGCGGCGGCGAGATTGTCGCCAGCTCCTGCACATCGGGCAAAATTTCGGCGCGTGCGTTGAGGCTCGCTGCTGGAAAGATCGAGATGCGCGCGCGCGCGCCGATAACAGGCGCATAAAAGCGCTGCAACGCGACGAAGCCGCCATCGGGCAAGCGATCGAGCGATGTCAGTGAAAAGCCTTCGCGAAGCGGAAAGCCGCTGCGCGGCGGCACAGGCGCCGATGCGTTGAGCGGCACAACCCAGATCGGCGTTGCGCCTTCTTCGCCGCCCTCAGCGCCGACAACAAGTTCACCTCCCGCCGTGGCCGCCAACGCTTCAAGGCCAGCATTGTTGGGCAAGCGCTCCGTGCCTGCGAGACTCGGGCCTGGCGTTGCGGCGCCGAACGGGCCGTCGCGGTTCATGTCGTAAAGACGGATCGTTTGGCTTTGCTCGAAGCTCACCGCGAAGCGGCCATCGGGCAATTGCGCGAGGCCCTCTGAATCGCCCTCTTCCTTGGTGGGGAAGAGCTCACCACGTTCGTCGCGCATGAACGCCGTGCGCACGCCGCTTAGGCCGATCAGCGCGCCGCCTTCATCCAACTGGATTTGGCCCTCAAACCAATCGCCATTGTCGCTGATCGCAAAGAGGCGGCCATCTTCGAGCACCTCCAGGCCGGATAGGCCGCCAAACACCGTGTCCGGTGAATGAAGCTCGAGCCCGCCGCGGAAACGCAGGCGCCCGACCGTCTCCGCGCCAAAGTCCACTTGCGTCGCGGTGACATTCACGGCGCGCCATTGCTCGGGCTGATCGAGGTTCGCCGGCGCGCACGATCCGAGCGCGGTAGCGAGCACGAGCCAAGCGAAACGCCGCATGCTCAAGCCATCGCTTGCGTGCGTTGGCGCTGCTCACGCGGGCTGCGCGGCGGCGGCAACGTGTCCGGGCCTGGCTCGTCGAACAGTTCGGCCAGCTTCTCCGTCATCACGCCGCCAAGCTGCTCGGCGTCGGTGATGGTGACGGCGCGTTTGTAATAGCGCGTGACATCGTGGCCGATGCCGATCGCAATCAGCTCCACCGCGGAGCGCTGCTCGATCCAGCCGATCACACTGCGCAAGTGGCGCTCAAGATAATTGCCAGGATTGGCCGAGAGCGTTGAATCATCCACCGGCGCGCCGTCAGAGATCACCATCAAAATACGCCGCTGTTCCGGACGACCGATCAAACGATCGTGCGCCCACATCAACGCCTCACCGTCGATGTTCTCCTTTAGCAAGCCTTCGCGCATCATCAGGCCGAGATTGCGCCGCGCTCGGCGCCACGGCGCATCTGCGCTCTTGTAGATCACGTGGCGCAGATCGTTGAGACGCCCCGGTTGCGGTGAGCGACCGGATTCTTGCCAGCGTTGCTTGGACTCGCCGCCCTTCCAAGCGCGTGTGGTGAAGCCCAGAATCTCCACCTTCACACCACAGCGCTCCAGCGTGCGCGCGAGAATATCCGCACACAGCGCCGCCACCATGATCGGACGCCCGCGCATCGAACCTGAATTATCGAGCAGCAGCGTGACCACCGTATCCTTGAACGGCATGTCCTCTTCTTGCTTGAACGAGAGCGCCGCCATCGGATCGATGATTACGCGCGTGAGACGCGCCGTATCGAGCAAGCCTTCTTCCAGATCGAAGCTCCAGGCGCGGTTCTGCTTGGCCATTAAGCGGCGCTGCAGCCTGTTGGCCAGGCGACCGACGACGCTTTGAAGCGGCTTCAATTGCGCATCGAGATACGCGCGCAGCCGCGCGAGTTCCTCGCCGTCGCACAAATCCTCTGCCGGGATCATTTCGTCGTAGGCGCGGGTGAACACCTTGTAGTTGGCGTTCGGATCGTCCGGCTCGTTGCGCGAGCGCGGGCGCATCGGCTTTTCGCCGGGGTCCTCGTCGTCCGATTCTTCGAGATCGTCCGTCTCGTTTTCCATTTCGATGGAAACCGTGCGGTCGTTCTCCATGTCGACATCGCTGTCGACCATTTCCATGTCAGCGGTGGTTTCCTGCTCTTCGTCCTGCTGACCGTCCGGCGAATCCTGTTGTTGCGGCGGCGGCTGATTTTCGCCTTCGCTGTCAGAATCTTCCTGCTCTTGCTCAGTTCCAAACTCGTCGCCGATGCCGAGATCGGTAAGCACGTCGCGCATCAGCATCGAAAATTCGTGCTGATCGTCCTGCACCGCGCTCAAGCGATCGAGCGCAGCGCCAGCATCGCGCTCGATATCGGCGCGCCACGCATCGACCAAGCCCTTGGCGTTGTCCGGCGGCGCGAGACCCGTCAGCCGCTCACGCACCATCAGAGCGATCGCGTCCGCGAGCGGCGCCACCGCGCGTTCGTGCATGCGCGCCGCGCCGCGACGTTCGAGCTGATCCGTGAGCGAAGCCGTGAGGTTGTTGGAGACGCCCTTCAGCGCATTCGCGCCCAGCGCCTGAATGCGCATCTCTTCGACGGCATCAAACACCAGCCGCGCTTCGGCGCCTTGCGGACGCATCTTCGCGTGCTCGCGTTCATCGTGATGCGCGAGGCGAAGCGCCAGGCCATCGGCTTGTCCGCGAATGCGCTCAGCCTCCGGCTGCGAGATTACGCGAGGCGGATGCGGCAGCACGATCTTGCCCGGCGAAAGCCGCGGACCTTCTGCGCCGAACGTCACCTCAAGCTCGTCCTCGGCCCCAGCGAGCGCGCGCGTCGACTGCGCCAAAGCGCGCTTGAACAATTCTGTCGGGGTTTCCTTGGCGGACATTTGCCTTCTGATGAGCCTGTGGCGACCTAAGCCACCTTCACCCGTGTCGCCGCTTCCGGCAGGTCGGAGCCGAATGCACGCTGGAAGAATTCGGCCACGGTCGGTCGCTCCAGTTCATCGCACTTGTTTAAGAACGTCATTCGGAACGCGAGGCCGACATCGCCGAAAATCTCGGCGTTCTGCGCCCAAGTGATCACCGTACGCGGGCTCATCACCGTAGAGATATCGCCGTTCATGAAGGCGTTCCGCGTCATGTCCGCGACGCGCACCATGGCCATGATCGTGCGCTTGCCTTCCGGCGTGTTGTAGCTTTCGGCCTTCGCCAACACGATCTCAGCTTCCGCGTCGTGGTCGAGATAATTCAGCGTTGTCACCACGGACCAGCGGTCCATCTGGCCTTGGTTGATTTGTTGCGTGCCATGGTAGAGGCCGGTCGTATCGCCCAGGCCAATCGTGTTGGTCGTTGCGAACAGGCGGAAAAAAGGGTTCGGCGAAATCACGCGGTTTTGGTCCAGCAGCGTGAGTTTGCCGCTGGCTTCCAACACACGCTGAATGACGAACATCACATCCGGTCGGCCCGCGTCGTATTCATCGAAGCAAATGGCAATCGGGCGTTGCAGCGCCCATGGCAGCATGCCTTCGCGAAACTCGGTGACCTGCTTGCCGTCCTTCAGCACGATCGCGTCTTTGCCGACGAGATCGATGCGGCTGACGTGGCTGTCCAAGTTGATCCGCACCATCGGCCAGTTGAGGCGCGCCGCCACCTGCTCGACGTGCGTGGACTTCCCCGTGCCGTGATAGCCCTGCACCATGACACGGCGATTGTGAGCAAAGCCTGCGAGGATCGCGAGCGTCGTCTGCGGATCGAAGCGATAAGCTGGATCAATCTCGGGCACATACTCTGTGCGCTTCGAGAAAGCGGGGATCTTCATATCGCTCTCGACGCCGAATTCCCGGGCGGAAACCGTCTTATCGGGCTTGGCGTTCATCAGGTCGTCGGCAGTCGTCATTGCGTCTCGGTTCGGTCTGAAGGTTCGATCTAGCTTACCGCGCCGCAGCATCGAGAGAAAAGCGGCGAATTGACGAGACGTCGCCCTGCCGTAGCGCGATCAGACGAGCCCAGCGGCCTTTAGCGTCTGATAAGCCTTCAACACACGCTGGAGGTTGGCCTCGGCCCCCCGGTCGCCGCCGTTGGAATCAGGGTGCCAGCGCTTCACCAGCTCCGCGTAGCGGGCCCGAACCGCGGCGGCGTCGGCGTTCTCGTCCAGCGACATCTCCTCAAGCGCCTGCGCCTGGAGGCGCGTCAACCGGCGACGGCTCGCGACGGGCGCCTCACGCGGGTCGCCGCCCATGCCAAACATGCCGAACGGGTCGGCGCCGTTGCCGCTCTTCAAGCCGCGCATCGCGCCTGAAAACCGATCGAGCCTGCCGGAGCGGAAATTCCAAGTGGGCCGATGGCCCGCCTCCTCGCGCTTTTGATAATCCGCGAGTTCGCCGTCGCTCATGCCGGCGAAGTAATTCCAGCGACGGTTGTAGTCGCCGACGTGCTCGAGACAAAAATGCCAGTACTGGCCCTCGTGGTCTCGGCCTTTGGGCGCCAAATAGGCGCCAGCGCGCTTACACCCAACGTGATCGCACGCCTGTTGGCTCGGCTCACGGTCCATCTTTGCCGCGTCAGGCTTTTTGACGCGGATGTCGACGAATTTCGGCCTGTACTCAAAGGCGTTTGACATGGGAGGACGAGTATGGGCGCCAAGTGTTAAGCGGACAAGGAATTGACAGAGCACAAAACGCATCTTTCCCGCGCTGAGCGCATGGAAAATTTGCTCCGGCAGAAATTCTCTCCTCACGAATTCGTGCTGGAGGATGAGTCAGCGCGTCATGCGGGCCATGCGGGCGCGCGGCCGGGCGGACAAACACACTACCGCCTTCGCCTGGTCTCCGATGCGTTTGACGGGCTCTCTCGTGTGGCGCGTCAACGCTTGGTTTACGATACGCTTCGTGAAGAATTCGACACAGGCTTGCACGCGCTTTCGCTGGACCTCAAAACGTCAGCGGAAGCCTAAAGTCTCGTAAGCTTTCGGCGCGGGGAACGAAATGCTGCGGCGGATATTAGCCTGGGCAGGCGCGGTGGTGATCGGCCTCTTGATTGGGGCGGTGTCAGCCTGGGCGACGCTACGCATCGGCAGCGCCTCATTCTCTGAAGGCTACGGCGCGTGGTCCGTCAACCGCGCCGCGGGTTCAACGGCCGCCGGTCCCTACACGCGCGCCATCATCGCCAAAGAGGGCCTGCTGGCGCTGAGCTCGCGCGAAGCCATCTATTTCTTCCTCGACCGCGACGAGAACAACCGCCCGCTGGACGAAAGCTGCGTCTACGAGCTGAACGGACGACCGCTGGATGCGCGCTGGTGGTCCGTGACGCTTTATGCCGACGACGGATTCCTGGCGCAGAACAGCGACAACGCCGCGTCGATTGATGCGTCGCGTGTCGGCAACAGCGGGCCGTGGCGCGCGCGCATCGCGCCAGTTCAAGGCAACGCGCCGTTCTGGCTCTCCTCCCGATCCGCGCGGCGCAGCTTTTCACTAATGTTGCGCATCTATAATCCGCAGGACGATTTCCGCCCGAGTGAAGAAACCTTGCCCGTGCTTAGCACCGTCTCATGCGCGGAGGCGCCATGATGTCGGGCTGGGGCAAATATCTGATCGCCGCACTCGGCGTCGCCATCGTCGCGCACATCGCCATCATCTTCGCAACGCCGCGCGTTCTGATGAACGTGGCGATCACGCGTCTCAGCTCCGTGGCTGGCTTTAACGCCTGGCAAGTTTCGGATCGCGTCACCGCCGCCTCACGCGCCATCATTCGGCCATCGCCAGATTTTGCGTATTCGGCATGTGTCTACGATCTTGCCGAGGGCCCGGTTGTGATCAGCGCTGCGCCTTGGGAACCTTATTGGTCGCTTTCACTCTACGCCGCAAACACCGACAATTTCTTTGTGATCGACGATCGCGAAGCGCGTTACGGCGCCGAGATCACTTTGGTTCAGCGCGGCAAGCCGCATCCCGAAGGCGCATCGATGGTGGTCGAAAGCCCATCGCAACGCGGCATCGCGTTGATCCGTCGGCTCGCGCCATCTCCGGAGACCTACAACGGCGCAGCTCAAGTGGCGCGCCAGGATGTCTGCGCCAGCGTCGCGCAACTTACGCGCTGAGGAACTTCCGGTTCCAGGAACTGCTTTGCATGGACCGCGTTCGCCGCAGGTCTATGGAAGGATCATACCTCATGCGCAGCGTACTTCTTGCCGCCGCCTCTGCAGTGCTGTTAGCCAGTTGCGGCCTTGGCGCGCCGCAATATCCGCAATTCACCGAAACCTCGTATCGCGTGGAAGGCAGGACGACGCCGGCTGGCGGAGGCGCCGCGACGCGCACAGTGATTTATCGCGACGGCCCCAAGATGCGCGTCGAAGCCGCGCTGCCAACGTACGGCAACGCGACGATCGTGTTCGATGAATCCACCAACGCAGCCTATGTGCTGAACCCGACGACCGGCGCTGCCACAACGCCAACTGCGGTCCCTGCCCCTGCCGCTGGCGCGCCGACAACGACGACCCCGGGCGCACCCACGGCCACCACGACCCAGCCTGCCGCGCCGGGCACGACCGTCGCGGCCGCACCGCCGCAAGCGGTGACGGGCGTTGCCGTACGCATTGAAGATGCGGACGCGCCACAGCCGCTCGAAACTGCTTGGGCTGCTCTAGGCGCCGACAACGCGCGCAGCGTCGGCGATTGCGAAGTCGCCGGGGAACGCGGTCACGAATGGGCGCCGCGCGAAGAAACGTCGGGCGTCGAACGTGTCGCCTGCATTACGAACGACGGCATCGTTCTCAAGGTCACTGAAAACGGTCAAACCTTGTGGGAGGCCACCTCGCTTCAACGCGGCGAGCAAGATGCGGCGCTGTTCGGCGTTCCGGCTGGCTATCAGCTCATCGATCCGCACGCGGTCGCCAATGAAGTTGGCCAGAACATGGAGCAACTCAACAGCGTAACCGGCGCACCGCCCGCCCCGCAGCAAGCGCCAGCGCCGCGCGGCTAATCAGCCGCCAGACGCAGCGCGGCCAACCGCGCGAACAGCAACGTTACGGCCTTGCGCCGCGCGCCAGCCAACGGACGCGCGGCGCAATCGCGCAGAACCGCCCCACCGAAGCCATCAGCGACGATAAGCCCGACCTCCTCGGGAATGATCTCGCGCGGAAAATCCTCGGTCACGGCGAAGAAGAAGCGATCGCAATACTCAAGATAGTCCGGCCACTTTGCGTCGACCGCGTAGTCCTCGAAGCAGGACTTCGTCTCGATGATCCAGATTTCGCCACTGGCCGTCAGCGCCATCACGTCGGCGCGCCGACCGTTCGCCAGCGGCACCTCGAGTAGCGACGCCAGGCCCAGGTCCATCAGCATGCGCGTCACACCCCGCGCCAGCAGCGCGGTGATTTCGGGGCGGGAGTGGACTTCGTCCGGCACGTCCGGATTTTCACATCAGCGCGGCGCACAAACAAGAACGCCCCGCTTTCGCAGGGCGTCCAAGTTCGTCTTTGCGCTTTTGGATTATTCGGCGGCCACCGCCGCGGCCTTCACATCACTGAGTGAGCTGGCGTTGATGCCGAAATTGATCGTCTTCAGATACTGGATGCCTTCGTCAGCGATCGCATCGCCAACCATCTCATCGCCTTCGGCCTTGAACTCGTCGAAGTCGATATACATCGCATAGAAGCTCTTGGTGCGATCGGTAATGATGCCGGCGTTCCACAGCGTCTTCACGAGCACGCGGAAGATGTTGGTGCCTTCCTTCATGTGCTCGCGACGCATGTCGTCCGTCACGGCGGCCTGGAAGCTTTCCAGCACCTTCTCAGGGTCCATGCCGAACTGCGCATAGATCGCCGTCATCTGGTGCGGCGCGACGAGATTGAACAGCAGCGTCTGGAAGCAGTGCGCCGCCCAGTTCTCCACGATCTCATGCTCTTCCGCCGAAAGCTTCGGGATGGTGCGGTCAGCCCAAATCTTCCCGAATTTGTGGTGGAAGGCTTCGTCCGTCATGACGAGCTGCGTCAGTTTCTTCGCCAGCGGATCGTTCCACTCTTTGAAGATCGTCGCGAAGGCGCCCATGGCGAGGCCTTCGACGAGCATCTGCATGCCGATGATCTTCTTATAGACCTCCGGCGCGTGCACGATCTCCTGCAACAGGCCCGCGAGCACCGTCCCGCACGGCAGCGGCGTGCCCCAACGTGCGATGATGTATTTTGCAAAGGCAGTGACGTGACGGCCTTCTTCGCGCGTTTGGTTGGCGGCGTACTCTTGCGCGCCCGGATCGCGCAGCACGTGGCAGAGCGAAGCGGAAAGGTTCAGCGCGCCCTGCTCGCCGTGCAGGATCGAGCTCATCACCCAGCGGCCGACTTGGCTCTTGAACCGAATACGTTCAGCCGGCTTGTCCTTGAAAAACGCCTCGACGTATTCGGTCTGCAGCGCCGGCACCATCACATCGGGGATAAAGTCGGTCGTGTCCGGATCGAAGTCGTCGTTGAAGTCGATGTATTTCTTGTCGAGCGGATCCCAGAAGTGATCGTGGGTCGCCGAGATGATCTTATCGAACGCGGTCGAGCGGTTCAGGTGACGATCGATCTCCAGCATCTGGCTGAAATCGGTCGGCGGAACGGCGTCGTAGACTTCGTCCTTGGTGATTTGGCGGATAGGGGCGGCGGAATCGGCCATCGCGTCGTCTCTCCCGGGTGAGCCGCGGTTGATCCGCAGCGCTATTTCCGATGCCGCACGCTAACCGGGCATTTGATCGAAATCAATAAAAATGACGACCCCGTCAACTTGCCTGACGGATTATTTACCGCAGCCGCAAGTCTGGCGGAGCACCTATTTACGCTCCGTGACCGCAAACCCGCTCCCGCCGTCCCTGGAAGACCTCGAACGCATGGCCCAAGCGGCCTGGGTAGCGGTGCCCGAGACCTTCCGAGCACTGGCGGGAGACATCGTCATCCGGGTCGAGGACTTCGCTGACGAAGAGACGCTTGCGGACCTCGGCATCGAGGACCCCTTCGAACTGACGGGGCTCTATTCTGGCGTCGATCTCACGCACCAATCGATCATGGACCCGACGCCGCAAGCGCCGATGGTGTTTCTCTATCGCCGCGCCATTCTCGAAGAATGGATCGATCGCGGCGATGTCGCCCTCGAAGAATTGGTCGCGCACGTGCTGGTGCACGAAGTGGGTCACCACTTCGGCCTCAGCGACGAGCAGATGGATGCGTTACTCGAGGAAGCGGACTAGCGCCGTTCAAGCCGACTGATCGGCATCGAGGTCCGGTTCGCCATGCCCAATGAGCGCCGGCAATAATCTTCCGGCGTATCGAGCTGCGGGCTCATAGGATCGGACTCAAAGGCCGCTTGCGAGGCCGTGATGCATTGATCCCACGCGCGAATATCCTCCATGCGCTCGGCATTCGAGCGCGGATCGCCGTTCGGCGGGCGCACCTGCTGCTCACGCTGGCCGGGCACGACGATCGTGCTGTCGTCCGTGCTGGTGCGCGTGGGCCGCGACGGCGGCGGCGCAGCGACTTGCGAAGCCGCGACAGGCGGGGCGGTCAAAGCTGGCGCGGGTGCGGGCGCGACCGATGCCGTGCGCGCCGGCGGTGGTGCGGTCAGGGGCGCAGGGGCTGGAGCGGCCGCCTGCGTTTGCGGCGTCGGCAACGTGGCTTGCGGCGCTGGGGCGGGCGCAACAACGCGCGCCGGAGCGGGCGCTGGCGCCGAAGACCGCTGGGCGTTCCTGCCCGCAGGCTCGATGCCCGCACAACCCGCCAAGGCGATCAAAGCGGCCAATACCGCCGTACGTCCCAACATGCGCCGCTCCTCAAATGCTCTCTCCGACAACATTAGCCGGAAAACTGCCCGCGCATAGTGCGCCAGCGCTCCACCGCGGATGAGATGCCATGGCGACGCTCCCAAGCCTCGCCTTCAACGCCACAAATGAAACGCTCCTCATGCTGTACGTTTCTCCGCATCGTCACGAAACTTAGACACAGCAGGACATGCGCGAACTTTCATGTCGCGCGTTCAATCTTTCCTGAATGCAATGGAACTCGACTCCATAGAATTTTCGTACTCGCGCGAAGCGAGACAACTCTTGACGCGTTTCGTGCGTTGGGCTTTTGCGGCGCGGGGGTTTTCAGAAGGAAAGGCGCCAGAATATGCGCATAGCTTCCATCATCGCCGCAGCGGCGCTGGCGCTTCTCGCCGCCGGCTGCGCAAACCGCACCGGCGACATGACAATCGCCGAATGGTGCGCACAAGACGCGAGCCGTGCGAACACGGACATCTGCAAACAACACGCCGACACCGAAGAAGTGCGCACGTCGCTTGGCTCGCGCATTGCCGAAGTGTTCGGCGTCGCCAACCGCGCACAACAAACCGCTGACGCCGCGATGTCGCGCGAGATCACCTGCGTCACCCGCACCATGAACCGAACGCGCACGGGCTCATGCGATCCTGGCTACACGCTGACTGGCTGCACGCAAACGCGCTACACGACGCGCGCCGGCGGCATGGCGATCTTACGTTCGGTGAGCGACACCGAATGCCGCTTCAACAGCCAGGTTCTAGAAGTGCAAGTGCGATGCTGCGCGATGGGCCCGAACCCACCGCCCGCGACGCAAGTGCGCGATACGGCCCCGCCGGAGCCGCAAACGCCGCGACCCTCGCCGGTCTCCTAAGCGCGCAACGGATATTCCGCTTCGAGCCGATAAAGGCTCGGAGCGGATTTTCGCGTCCAGCTCGAATAGAGCCCGAAGCTTCTGATCTCGAAGCTCGGTGTCTCGAACAAGCCTAGGCGCGATACGAAACCCTGCACGCGATCGAGCGGCGCGCCGCTGAGATACGCCATCGTCACATGGGGCGTGAACTTATGCGGCTCGGGCTTGAGCCCGCTCCGCCGCGCAGCGCGCTCGCAATCCGCAGCAAGCTTCTTCAGTTTTTCGTTCGGCGCGGCGCCGATCCAGATCGCGTGCGGGTCGGCGCCGCCGAATGAACCGGCCGCCTTCAAGCTCATCTCGAACGGTGCGTTCGCTTCCGCCACTTCACTCAGCGCGACATCGATCTCGTCGGCATCGGGTTCGGCGACCTCACCGAAGAACCGCAACGTGAGATGCAAATTCTCGCGCGGCCGCCAGTTGGCGCCGGGCACGCCCTTCATCAAGGGCATCAACCGATCGGCGATCTCGTCGGGGAGCGCGAGGGCGGCGAATAGCTTGAGTGACAACGGTTTTCTCTAGGGACACGGATCGGGATGAGCGACATGGATGGCGTTGACGCGCTTCTCCATGTCGTCAGTCCACTTCAGATCGAACGCGTCAATATCTTCCGCAAGCTGCGCAACTTGGCTTGCACCGATGATCGTCGACGTCACCCACGGCCGCGTGTCGACGAACTTGAGCGCCAGCTGCACTGGCGTGACGCCGAAATCGCGCGCGGCGCGGACGTAAGCCCCGATCGCTTCCTCCGCGCCGGGCCCCTCATAACGCTGCAAACGGTTGTAGAGCGTCTTGCGTGCGCCCGCGGGCAACGCGCCGCTTAGATATTTGCCCGTCAACGCGCCCTGCGCGAGCGGCGAGTAAGCAAGCAAGCCGACATTCTCGCGCAGAGCCGTTTCAGCCAGCCCACCCGTCTCGAAACGCCGGTTGACCAAGCTGTAGGCGTTTTGGATCGAGGCAATGCGCGGCAGGCCGTGCTTCTCGGCTGCAGCGACGTAGCGCATCACACCCCAAGGGCTTTCGTTCGAAACGCCGATCGCGCGCAACGTTCCCTTCTCGACATGGCGATTGAGCGCGTCGAGCACATCCTCGAATGCCGCGAAGTCCTGCGGGTAATCCTTGTAAGTCTGAAATCCGAAGCCGCGATACAGCCGATCCGGCCAGTGCACCTGGTAGAGATCGAGGTAGTCGGTTTGCAGCCGCTTCAAGCTTTGTTCGAGCGCGTAGTCGATCTGCTTAGCCGACACGCGCACCTGCCCATCTTCCAGCAAATCCGCCGGGCGCATCCAATCCATTTCTCGCGCGCGGCCCGCCACTTTCGACGCCAGCACGATCTTGTCGCGCTTGCCGCCTTGCGCCAACCACTTGCCGATGATGCGTTCCGTGTTGCCTTGCGTCGCCGCCTTCGGCGGGCTCGCATACATCTCCGCCGTGTCGAAGAAATTCACCCCACGTTCGAACGCGAGATCCATTTGCTTAAACGCGTCGGTCTCTGGCGTTTGATCGCCGAACGTCATGGTGCCGAGGCACACTGCCGAAACCTTCACGCCCGTTCGGCCCAGCTCACGAAACTGCATGTTCATCCCTCACCCGCGCAGTTAGGAGCCGAGCGCATGAGCGCGCCAGACGCAAAATCAACGCAGCAAGAAGCGGCAACGCTACGTTGCCGTTTTGTTCGTTCACACATCACCATTTGCTGAAACGTCGCCTGACGCCGGCCGAAGATGAATGGTCCGCGATCTCTGCGGCGCCATTGCCGCGCGCGGTGATTTCATCGGACGGGCAGATTCCAATGCGCGCGCCGTGGCCCTGGTGTTGTGTGCTGCACAGCTTTGCAAACGGGAACCGGCGGACGGCGCCGAAATCTGCCGACAGCACGAAGCGAACACCCAACGCGCATGCGCGTCAAGCGTGAAACAGAAAATGTGAACGCATTGAAATCGCGCTTGTGTGCGCACGAATTATTGCGCGCGCGGCAATGTCGAGATGTACGCGGCGATCGCCGTCGCGTCTTCTTCATTCATGCGGAACTGCGGCATTGGTGGAAGTGCGTGCGAACCGTTCGGACGCACACCCGTTTGCAGGAACGCCGCGAATTGCTCTTCTGTATATCCGTCAGGAATGCCGGCGATCGATGGCGCGTGCGGCGCCCACGGAATCGGAATCGTCGGCGCGAAAACGAGATCGGCGCCTTGCAACGAATGCGCCATATCCGGTCCTTGTGGCGTCATCGGCGTGTGGCAGTCATTGCACCCGCCAATGGACGTCACGAGATATTCGCCGCGCGTGACCAATTCTTCGCGTGTCGGCGCCGCCGCTTGCTGCTGCCCGCAGGCAGCCAACATTGTCGAAGCCAAAATGCCCAAAATAAAACCGCGCATCTTCCCCTCCGCGCCATCAATCGGCGACACGTAGCGCCATCTCCGGTGATCCTCAACGGAGGAACCAGCGCGCTGGAGAGATGCCTGCGCCCTCTGACTTGGATGCAGCCGATTAAAGGGCGTCGATAGGGAGCTTTAGATAGCGGAGGCCGTTTTCTTCCGGCGGAGGCAATTGGCCGGCCTGAATGTTCACCTGGATCGACGGCAAAATCAGCGTCGGCATCGCCAGTGTCTTGTCGCGCGCCTCACGCATTGCGACAAAGTCCTCCTCGGTCACGCCATCATGGACATGAATATTGTGGGCGCGTTCGGCGGCAATCGTCGTCTCCCAGGCGTACGCATCGCGCCCGGGCGCCTTGTAGTCATGACACAAAAAGACGCGCGTCTCCGGTGGCAACGCTAGGATACGGCGGATCGACTGATACAAAACGTGGGCGTCACCACCCGGGAAATCTGCGCGCGCCGTTCCGAAATCCGGCATGAAGATCGTATCACCAACAAACACCGCCTCCCCGATGACATAGCTCACGCACGCTGGCGTATGCCCTGGCGTGTGCATGACCTGGATCGAGAGTCGCCCTAGCCCCAATTCTTCACCGTCGGCGACGAGCTTGTCGAACGGACGACCATCAGCCGTGACGTACGCGAGATTGAACACGCCCTTGAAAACCTTCTGCACCGCCTTGATATGCTCACCGATGACGATCGGCGCGCCCGTTGCTTGCTTCAGGAACGGGGCCGCCGAGATGTGATCGGCGTGCGCGTGGGTCTCCAGCAGCCAATCGATAGTCAGCCCCTCGTCCCGCGCGGCGTCGAGGATGGCTTGCGCAGAATGCGTCGCCGTACGGCCGGACTTTTGGTCGAAATCGAGCGCGCTATCGATGACAGCGGCGCGCTTCGTGGCCGGATCCCACACCAGATAACTCACCGTGAACGTCTCTTCGTGAAAGAAAGCTCGAACATTTGGGATCGCGGGCATCGGCATCTCCTGTTCCCTCTATATTAGCACTTGCTAAATTAGTTTCTACTGCTATATGTGCGACAAATGGCCGTGACAAATCTTGCCCCCGAAGCCTTCGCCGCCAAAGCCGGCGAAGCGGCGGCGCTTCTAAAAGCGCTCGCGCACGAGGCGCGCCTGATGGTGCTGTGCCAATTGCTCGACGGTGAACATTCGGCCGGTGCGCTGCAGGAGGCGTCCGGCCTCTCGCAATCGGCTCTCTCACAACACCTGGCGCGTCTGCGCGACGAAGGCTTGGTCACCACCCGGCGCGAAGCGCAGACAATCTTCTACAGCTTGGCCGACCCCAACGTCGCCCGCGTGCTCGATACGCTCGCGGCCATCTATTGCCCGCCTAAGAGGAAACGGAAATGAGCGTGCTCAAACCAATCAGCGCGGCCGAGACAAAACGTCGGCTCGATGCCGACGAGGCGCTCGTGATCGATATTCGTGAGAGCGATGAACACCGGCGCGAACACATCCTTGGCGCGCGCCTGGCGCCTCTCTCTGCGATCGACGCGCACGATTTCGATCGCGATCACGACAAGACCGCCATCTTTCATTGTCGCTCGGGGATGCGGACGCAGGCGAACGCCGCAAGGCTTTTGGCCAAGGGCTTTCACGACGCCTTCTACCTTGAGGGCGGCATAGAATCCTGGAAGAGCGCCGGCCTCCCGGTGCACACGAATGCCCACGCGCCCCTCGAAATCATGCGCCAAGTTCAGATCGCGGCGGGCCTGGTGATCCTCGCTGGCGTCGCGCTCGGCGCGGCGGTGCATCCTGCATTCTACGTGCTCTCCGCCTTCATGGGCGCCGGCCTGACCTTAGCCGGCGCAACGGGGTGGTGTGGCCTTGCGCTTCTGCTCAAGACGATGCCCTGGAATCGCGCGAGCATTGGCGCGTGAACCTGCCCGATATCCTTGCGATTTTAAGCGGTGCGGCCGTTGGACTCGTGCTCGCCGTCATCGGCGGCGGCGGCTCTATCCTGGCGACGCCGGCGCTGCTCTACGTCGTCGGCATCGCCAATCCGCACATGGCCATCGGAACGAGCGCAATCGCGGTCTCGATCAACGCTTTCGCGAACCTGATCAATCACGCCCGCCGCGGTCATGTGCAGTGGCGCTGTGCTGTGACGTTCGCCGGCGCCGGTGTGGCCGGGGCTGCCATTGGCGCCGAGATCGGCAAGCGCACCGATGCGCACGTCTTGCTCCCGCTCTTCGCCGTGCTGATGATTGTGGTTGGCTTTTTCATGCTGCGTCCACGCCAACATGATGGCGCGGGTGAGGTCGAACTCACGCGCGAAAACGCGCCGCGCCTTGTCTCATTTGGATTCGGCGCTGGCGCACTCTCGGGCTTCTTCGGGATTGGCGGCGGCTTCTTGATCGTGCCCGGCCTCATCGCTGCAACGGGCATGAGCATGATCCAGGCCGTTGGCTCATCGCTCTTTTCCGTTGGCGTGTTCGGCGCAACAACGGCGACGTCCTATGCAGCCGGTGGTCTCGTCGACTGGCGGATCGCGGGCTTGTTCATCGGCGGAGGTCTTGTCGGCGGCATTGTCGGCGCGCAATTCGCGACACACCTGTCGAAGCAGCGCGGCGCGTTGCAGCGCGTGTTCGCCTGCGTCGTCTTTCTGGTCGCCGCCTATATGCTCTACCGCAGCTTCTTCTGAGCCAAAGCAAAAGGGGCCCGGCTTTCGCCGGGCCCTTCGCAGTTCAGATTTGCTCTGAGATCAGCGGAAGCTGATCGTGACCGCCGTGCGGCGGTTGAGCGGTTCGCGGACGCCGTCGCGCGTCGCACGGGCGAGATCGGTTTCGCCGCGCGCTTGCGCTTGGATCGAGCCGGCGGCGATGCCGCGAGCGACGAGCGCATCGCGAACCACCGAAGCACGACGCTCCGACAGGCCTTGGTTGTAGGTCGGCGAACCCGACGTATCCGTGTGGCCGACGACCACAACACCGGCGACGTTGCACTGACGTGCGCGGTTCACGGCGGCGTCGATCGTTTCCAGCGCGGCTTGGTTGAGGTTCGAGCGATCCCACTCGAAGTACACAACGAATTCCGACGTCGGGCACGTGGCGACCGGCGGCGGCGTTTGCACGACTGGCGGCGGCACCGGCGGAGGCGTCACCACCACCGGCGCGGCCGGCGCGGCGAATTGATAACGCAGGCCAACCGTCACGGACTGTTGTTGATAGTCCATGTCGAAGGTGCGGCCCGAGATATCGTCGAGCTCGTAGGTCGAGCCGTCAGCGGCGAAATAGCGATAGCCGATGTCGAGATCGAGTTGCTCGGTCAGGCCGATGGCGACGCCAGCAAGGCCTTGATAGCCGAGCACGGTGTCTTCTTCGCCCATCGTGATGGCGCCATCACGGACGGTGTTGTTGAAGCGAACGCCGCCCACGCCAACACCGATGTACGGCTCGATGCGGCCGCCACGGTTGAAGTCGTAGAACAGGTTGGCCATCGCCGACCACGCATGCACGTCGCCGTCATCAAGGCTCACGGCATTGAGATCATCGGCGTTGTACTGGTTGAAGCGGTGGCCGAGTTCGCCCTCGAGACGGAAGCCGTTCGAGAATGCGTAGCCGAGGCCCAGATGCTGCGACCAATCGGTTTCGTGATCGATATCGAAGTCAAAGCCGACACCACCGTTTTCCGTGTGGTCGGAACTACCTTCGAACGAATAACCCAGATCAGCGCGGCCGTACCAGCCTTCCGTCGCGTTGGCGACGCCGCTAACACCTGCGAGCAGCGCCGCGAGGGCAACTACCCGTTTCACTTTCAATGACTTGGACATTCCCCAAAGCCTCCACGGCCGATCCCTCTGCGGCCTTGAGCAGTTCCTAGCGCGCCCAACCGCGCACCGCCACAAAAACCGCCTAAATCGGCCGGGGTTCCGTAGCCCGTGCAATATCTTCACTACCCTGGCGGAAAGGTCACATATTCGCGTTAAACGGGAGGATTTCGATGCGGGACGCACTGGAAAAATGGCATGCCTACGCGGCGAACCACGACGCTGCCGCGCTTCGGGATTTGCTTCATCCCGACGCGATCTTCGAAAGCCCCGTCGTGCACACGCCGCAACGCGGGCGCGAAATCACGCATGCCTACCTTTCAGCCGCGCTTAAAGTGCTCGGAAACCAGAGTTTTCGCTATGTAGGCGAGTGGCGCGCGCCCCAGAGCGCCGTGCTTGAGTTCGAGACCGAGATCGACGGCATCCGCATCAACGGCGTCGACATGATCAGCTGGAACGACGCCAACCAGATCACGCATTTCAAAGTGATGGTGCGCCCGCTGAAGGCCATCAACCTGCTGCACCAAATGATGGCCGCACAGCTGCAGAAGGGATGAAGCCGGACGCGCGTCACGCAAACGGCAGGGCGCCGATCCGCTGCGCGAACGCATCGAGGCCCCCCGCGACGACGCAATGATCGCGACCAGTCGGACCCTCCGCATAATCGATGCGCACCCCGCCCTCGCACTCGAAGCAATGGAAAATGTAATCCGTATTGATGATCCGCTCGCGCCCCTGCTTCACATCGCGCACCACAATCAACGTCATCGCAAACCCTTTCGCTTCATTTGACACCAGCATCGTAGTCCGACGTCGGCGCCCGTGGATTGATCGGGCCTTCGCGCCCGATTTTGCTGACGTTCAGGCGCTCTGAAGCGTGGATAGATTCTACTGCGACAACCCGCTCGGCCTCAGCTCAAAATCGAACGACCGCACACGCGGCCCCTCACCGCCCGTCATGAGCGCCGTCAGCGCCCACACCAATGCATCGGCGCGATCGAGCAAGCCCTCGCTCTCATTCACGCCCAGCGCCAGCAGCTCCTCTTCCAACGCGGCGAACGCACCACAATGCGTCACCCGCCCCTGCTCATACAAAGCCGCAATCGGCTCCGCCCGCGCCCGCTTGCCGCGCGACGCATGCACCAGCCGCACAGCGCACGGCGCGCCCGCTTGCGCCAAAGTCGCGCGCACCATGTCGCCGCCCTGGTTCGCCTCCGCGACAATCTCCACCGCGCCAAACTCACGCGCCGTCTCAGCCACACGCATCGCCCAGCCCAGCGGCGACAAGCCCAGCGCACTCCGATCCGCCAACACAAAAGCCTGGCGCCCCACGCGCCCCGCCACCACGATCCCGCACGCAGCGCCGCCCGCGCCCGCCGGCGGATCGACGCCCACCACCACGCGCTCACATCGCGCAGGCGCAACACCACCACGCGCGCGTTCCAAATCGCTGAGCTTCCACAACGCGCCATCGCCCTCGAGCAAGCGCCCTTCCAGCTCCTGCTCCGCCAGCCGCGTGCCGCCGTACAAAGCAGCGAGCCCATCCAGAAACGACGGCGCCAAATGCGCCGCGTTCACTTCCGTCGCCGCCAACGTCACCACGCACGACGCCTCCGCGCGCAACAAACGCAAAGCCGGGATCGGCTTCGGCGTCGTCGTCACCACCAGCTGCGGCGATAACCCCAACCGCAACCCCATGCGCAAAATCGCCAGCGTCTCACTCGGACGCGGCCAGATACAAAACTCATCCGCCCACGCTGCCGTAAATTGCGGCCCGCGCAGACGCTCCGGCTCCTCCGCCGAAAACGCGTACGCAATCGACCCATTCGGCCACAACAAACGCCGCCGCGAGCGCTCGTACCAAGGCCGCTCGCGCCCCGGCAGATTGCGCAAGCCCGACGGCCCATCGACCATCACTTCGCGCACGTCATGCTGCGTCGGCCCCACCATAGCGTAGAGCCCCGGCGACTTTTCAGCGCGCGCCGCCAACCATTCCGCACCCGCGCGCGTCTTCCCCGCGCCGCGACCACCCTGAAACAGCCACGTCGACCACGCTCCGTCCGGCGCACGCTGCGCCGCATGCGCGATCTCGTCCCACAGACTCGCAAACTGCGAATCCCCGGTTTTCACCGCGGCGTTCGCATCAGGAAACGCATGCAAAGGCGGCGGCGGTTCTTGGCTGGCGATGTGATGCGCCTTGCACCACCCCTGCTTCGACGCGCGCTTCCGGATCGCATCGACACTCATGCCGTAATGCTTGGAAACCGCGCTCGCCGTGTACCCCGCCAAATAATCCCGCCGCGCCTGCGCCCAGACCTCCGGACTATGATGCAGACGCTTGCTGATGGTGCGCTTGGGTTTTGTACTATCTGTCACCCCGCCATTCTACGGCAGCGCGCGATCGGTCGGATTGATTGCCACTTATCCTCCGAATCGCTTTTGTCTGGCCCAGGGAGCAGGCAATGAACGAGCCAGTCTCTAAGTACGCAAACCCCTACTGGGACGGCCACATCAAGCCGCACAGGGTCGAGCCGGACGAAATCAAGAACCTCTGCCTTCGCGCCTTCCAATGCGTAATGAGCACGCATGGCGTGGCGAGCATCTACACGAACGCCGAAGCAGAAGAGGAGGAACAAGACTTAGACATCCCCTTGTTGCTTGAGCTGTACCGCGAGCGCGCGGAGCCAGACCTGTCCGCATCGTTGCTTCGCATTGCGATCTTGTTGCGTACTCTTGAGGACCAGATCATTGACATCGACACCACCGGCAATTTTTCGGCATTCCTGGCCGATCTGAACGCCGATCCTGACGAGTACGGCACCGTCTTCGAGGGCGATGGCATCACGCTCCGCCTTCGCGAGTGCTGCAATAAGATCATTCATGCAGCGGACTTCCGTCCGGTGTACGACAACTCGAACTCCCCCACTGAATATGGAGGATGGGCGATGGACGGCCAATTAGAGCTGCAGGGCATCCGCGGCTCAAAACCGTGGAGCGTGACGATCTACCTTACGCGCTTCCTAGAAGGGGCCCTGGCTTTCTGCGACGAGGCCAAGAAATACTAGATGGGTTCAATGATCCACCTCGCCGTCGGGCGACTCGAAATTGACTGGGGCAAGAACCACGGGTTCACGGATCACAGCGCGCTTTTCCAGGGCGAGGCGGATGTTCAACAGGTCGCTTACTACTACGCGGGCGATGAACGAGACGACGGCACTTACGATGTGGTGGTCGAATACAAAGAGGGGCTATCAAAGCCGCTGCATCAGATTGTCGATCGCCTCAACTTACTAGGCCACACTATCGAGAGCGCTCGGCGCGAGTACTCGTACATCGCCGAACTCAATTCTTTCGACGAGAAAAGTTTTCCGTTCGAGAAACTTCAATCAGCACTCGCTGCGGTCGACGTTGCGAGCTTATCTCCCGACTATGGGGAAGGTGGCGAAGATTTTGGAAAGTTCTTCCGTCGACAAATTGCGCCTCGCCTCAATCTCCAAACGACGGACTGGAACGCAGAGTTGGGGATGGAGAATATAAGCGCGGCGACCATACTTCAGCTGCTTGCCAATAATTCGGGAGCACGCGACCTTGCTGTTACCTGGACATTCTCCGATCTAGAAGAGGCCGGATGGGAGACTCGCGATACGTTCGTTCGCGAGCTTGTGGCGTCAGACCGATTTCTTGTCGTCACCGAAGGAAGCTCAGACGCCGCAATCTTGGGGCACGCGTTGCACCTGCTAACGCCTCACACTGCGGATTTTTTTCAGTTCATTGATATGGAAGAAGGCTACCCGTTCTCGGGCACCGGAAATGTCGTGAGATTTGTTCAAGGTCTGATCAGCATCGGAATTTTGAACCGCGTGATCGTCTTGTTCGACAATGACGCTGAAGGCGTTGCCAGCTTGCGCAGATGCCAAGCGATGAACCTACCGGACAACATGAGGGTGTTGAAGTTGCCAAACTTGGCCGAATTCTCAGCCTTCCCAACTCTTGGCCCTTCAGGATCGACTATCGCCGACATCAACGAGCGCGCTGCTTCGATCGAATGTTACTTGGACTTAGGCGGCAAGGCAGATGTGCGATGGACCAACTTCAACGCAGAAACTCAGCAGTATCAAGGAAGCTTGGTCGACAAGCGCTCGGCGATGCAAGCCTTCCTAAAGCAGCGCAAACGAAGCAGCACCTACAATTACTCGAAGCTAAGCGCGGTGTTGAAACTACTGACTGACGCCGCCTCTGCGATGCGCGAGGCCGAACTGAAGGTCGAGTTCGAGACTTGATCTGACAACGGATTTCGGCGCTATGCGGGCTCCTGACTTCCACCGCAGGTGCCGCAGAAGAGCTCGCCGTCCTCGTCACGAGCCAGGACATTGCCCGGACAACCATCGTCATTGCACGGAACCCTAACGACTGGAAAATCACCGGCGCACATTTCGCAAGTGACGTTCGTCCCAGAGGTATTGAGAAACGCCATCCGGCAGCTTGCTGGGTCCGCACCTTCCTCTCGCACGCTTCGTTCGTGAAAGCAGGAGAAGCAGAGATACCTCCTCGTCGACTTTTTTCGACCGATTAGCGCCTCAAATTCGGATTTCGACGTGAGCGCAAGAAAAAAGGGCAGCTCGTTGAACACTTCCAACGCCGGCGAATAGTACTTGTAGTCGTATAGATGTGCTTGCGGCGATTGAGCAGCGAACGTCATGCGATCGCGCAGCCACCTGCGATTCGGCCAGAGTTCTGCGTACTGTGCTATCAGGAGATGCAACAACTCATGAGGATCGAGATTGTCGTCCGCAGTCCCAAGGTGCGATATCTTGTTTCTGAGCGACCGCACCTTATTGTAGCTGGAAACGAAACTGTCGGAAACCGGCTTTGCCGATAGGCTATTCACGGCACCGGGCAAGGATACGGCGTCAAGCGTCCGAAGCTCCGAAAAATCGACATCCTTCACAGCAGCACTGAAGTTTGGGTCATTGCCCAGTAGCAATAGGAACGGGCTGACTTCAGCGATGCGCGACTTTAGGGCGAGCTCGTTTGACTGCTGAATGACCGTGCAGGTTGCCTGCAGGTGCGGTTGCGAGACCGCCAGATAGTCCTTCCACTCATCCTGCCAGCTCGAACCCGGTACGTCATAACCTTGCTGCTCGTGGAGTGACGCGAACTCCATCAGCATTCCGATCAGGCTACTCCAGGCCGAATAGTGAAGCCTTAGGCTTACGTCGTTGAGCCCCTCGCTAGTGGGGACATTGATGATCACCTCTAAGCGTCCACGTCCGCTTCCAGCGCGAACTCTTCGATAAACGCCCGCCGCGGCTCGACCACGTCGCCCATCAGCTTCGAGAACATCTCGTCGGCGTCGTCGGCGTGATCGACCTTTACTTGCAGCAGCGTGCGCACGTCGGCGTCGAGCGTGGTTTCCCAGAGTTGCTCGGCGTTCATTTCGCCCAAACCCTTGTAGCGCTGGATCGAAACGCCCTTCTGCCCCGCGGCCTGGATGGCGTGCAGCATCGAGAGCGGGCCGTCGACGTCGGTCGACTCCGTGCCGCGCTTCAGCGCGCCGCGCTTTAGATAGGTTTCGCGTAGAGCCGGCGCGCGCTCAGCAAGACGCCGCGCATCGGCTGAGCTCAAGAAGAGCTTATCGAACGTCGCGCGTTCGGCGACGCCGCGCACGGTGCGCTCGAGCACGAGCGCGCCGTCGGGATCGAAGCGCCCGCTCCAATTGCCTTCGCCCTCTTCCGCCACCGTGTTGAGGCGGCTGGCTGCTTCTTGCGCTTCTTTATCGCCCGCGCCTTGCGCAAACGCGCCGGCGATCGCGGCTTGTTCGAGCACGCTATCGGGCACACGCGCGTGCAGGCGCTTGATCAAGGTTTCGACGGCGATGGCTTCGCGCGCGAGGCGCTTCAAATCATCGCCCGCATATTGTGCGCCGCCGGCCTCTAACACGGCGCCGGCCGAGCCTTCCTCGATCAGGAAGCTCTCGAACTCGGCTTGGTCCTTCAGATAGCGGCCGCTCTTGCCCTTGGTGGCTTTGTAGAGCGGCGGCTGGGCGATGTAGAGATAACCGCCATCGATGATCTGCGGCATCTGCCGATAGAAGAACGTCAAGAGCAGCGTGCGGATGTGGGCGCCGTCAACGTCGGCGTCCGTCATGATGATGATCTTGTGATAGCGCAGCTTCTCGATGTTGAAATCGTCGCGGCCGATGCCGGTGCCGAGCGCGGTGATCAACGTGCCGACCTGTTCGCTGGTCAGCATCTTATCGAAGCGCGCGCGTTCGACGTTGAGGATCTTGCCGCGCAGCGGCAGCACGGCTTGGGTTTCGCGCGCGCGGCCTTGCTTCGCCGAACCACCAGCCGAGTCACCCTCGACGATGAAGAGTTCGGATTTGGCCGGGTCTTTCTCCTGGCAATCGGCGAGCTTGCCGGGCAGCGAGGAGATATCGAGCGTCGACTTGCGGCGCATTTCGCGCGCCTTGCGCGCCGCTTCGCGCGCGGCGGCGGCTTGCACGATCTTGCCCATCACGTTCTTGGCGTGCGCGGGGTTTTCCTCGAACCATTGATTGAGCGCGTCGCTCATCAGGTTTTCGACGACGGGGCGCACTTCGGAGGAGACCAATTTTTCCTTTGTTTGCGAGGAAAATTTGGGGTCCGGCACTTTGACGCTGAGCACGCAGGTGAGGCCTTCGCGGGCGTCGTCACCCGTGATTTCGACCTTTTCCTTTTTGGCAATGCCTGAGGACTGCATGTAGGCGTTCACCACGCGCGTCAGCGCGCCGCGGAAGCCGGCCAAGTGGGTGCCGCCATCCTTTTGCGGGATGTTATTGGTGAAGCAGAGCGTGTTCTCGTGATAGCCGTCATTCCACTGCATCGCGCATTCGACGGTCATGCCGTCTTTCTCGCCGATGACGTAGATGGCTTCGGGAATGAGCGCGGTGCGTGAGCGATCGAGGTGGCTGACGTAAGCTTTGACGCCGCCTTCGTAGAAGAGCGTTTCTTCGAACGGCTCCGGGCCGCGCAGATCCTTGAAGATGATGCGCACGCCGGAGTTCAGAAACGCCAGTTCGCGCAAGCGATGCTCGATCGTCTTGCGATCGTATTCGACCATGGTGAAGGTCTTGGGGCTGGCGAGGAAGCGCACAGCCGTGCCGTTGCGGACCTTGCCATCGTCCATCGGCGCGGGGCCGACTTCCTTCAACGGCGCAGCCGCATCGCCATGCACGAAGCGCATGTAATGCTCTTTGCCGCCGCGCCAGATTCTGAGGTCCAACCACTCAGACAACGCGTTCACAACGCTCACGCCCACGCCGTGAAGCCCGCCCGAAACCTTGTAGGAGTTCTGATCAAACTTCCCGCCCGCATGCAGCTGAGTCATGATCACCTCAGCCGCGGAGACGCCCTCTTCCGGGTGAATGTCCGTCGGGATGCCGCGCCCATTATCAAAAATCTCGGCGCTGCCATCGGGATGCAGCACAACCTCAACCCGGTTCGCATGTCCCGCCAGCGCCTCGTCGATCGCATTATCGACGACCTCATAGATCATATGATGAAGACCGGACCCATCATCCGTATCCCCGATATACATCCCCGGCCGCTTCCGCACGGCGTCTAAGCCTTTGAGAACTTTGATGGAATCGGCGCCATAGTCAGGCGTGCTCGCCGGTGCGTTTTGGGGCGGGGTCATGGGTCTCGAATCGAGCTGGAAAATGCCCCGCGAATATAGGGATTAATGCGCGAAAAGTCGCGGTTTTGATGCCGCATCAATCTGAAAAAACAGCGCCAAAATCGCTCAGAAAATCAGCGGCTTCGCTAGCCAGATCGCGCCGGCGATGACGGCCGCGCCGAGCGCCAGCCAGAGCCCGTCGCGCGCCACCATTCCGAGCCCAAAAAACACGACGGCGAGACCCGGCGCGAGCGGCGCGAACGGGATGAGCCCGAGTGGAAACGTGATCAGCGCTGCGACGAGCACCATTAGCGCCACCAGGTTCACAAAAGGCGGCCTGGAGAGAAACGTCAGTCGTGGCTTCAGGAGCTTGTCGATGGTCTTGGCCGCGCCGCGGCCCTTTTCGATGCCGGAGCGGACGGCGCTACGCGGAAGCTGCGCCTGGAGCGCCTTTCGCGGCAACCAGATGCGCGGCATGCCCAGCGCCATTTGGCCGGCCACAAGCAACGTCAGCGCGGCGGCGAGCCACGTCATGCCGGGAATGATCGTGGCCGGCGAAATCGCAAAGAGCCCGATCACCAAGAGCAGCGGCCCGTAAGAACGCCGTCCGACGGACTCGAGCACTTCGTCGAGCGTCAGCGATTCAGGCGTGTCGTCGTCATCGCATTTGGTTGCGATCTCATCGAGCACGTCTTCGAGGTTCGATGGTTCAGCCGAACTCATACGCTTAGAAGAGGCCTTCGCGGGCGGGCGGTCCATGATCTGGCTCAACGCCAGCTAACGCACCGCATGGAGGCCTGTTCCGCCTAAGCGGCGATACGCACCGGCAAGCTCTCGTAGCCTTTCACGAACGACGAGTAGACGCGCTTGGGTTCGCCCATCACTTCGATATGGTCGAAGCGCTTCAGGATTTCTTCCCACACGATCCGCAACTGCATCTCGCCCAGGCGATTGCCGACGCAGCGGTGGATGCCGAAGCCGAACGACAGATGCCGACGCACGTTCTCGCGCTCGATATTAAACTGGTTAGGGTTGGCGATCACTTCCTCGTCGCGATTGCCCGACACGTACCACATCACGACTTTGTCGTGCTTCTTGATCAGCTTGCCGCCGAACTCGATGTCCTCGAGCGCCGTGCGGCGCATGAAGGCAAGCGGCGTTTGCCAACGGATCGTTTCCGACACCAGGTTCGGTATGAGCGCCGGGTTGGCTTTCAACTTGGCGTACTGGTCTGGGAATTTGTTGAGCGCGTAGACGCTGCCGGTGATCGAATTTCGCGTCGTATCGTTGCCGCCGACGATCAGCAGGATGAGATTTCCGAGAAATTCCTGCCGCGGCATGTTCTTGGTGCTTTCGCCGTGCACCAGCATCGAGATGAGGTCGTTGCGCGGCGGAGCCTTCGCGCGATCTTCCCAGAGACCGTTGAAGTACTGCAGGCACTCCATCAGCTCCATACGGCGCTGCTCGTCGCTCTCGACCACACCAGCCCCTGGCGCGGCCGTCGCCACGTCGGACCAGCGCGTCAGTTTGCGGCGGTCTTCCCACGGAAAATCGAACAGCGTCGCGAGCATCTGCGTTGTCAGTTCGATCGAGATTTTGTCGACCCAATTGAACACTTCGCCGCGCGGCACTTCATCGAGAAGCTTGCCGGCGCGTTCCCGGATGATCGGCTCAAGATGCGCCAAATGATTTGGCGCCACGATCGGCGACACCGTCTTGCGCTGCACATCGTGCTTGGGCGGATCCATCGCGATGAACATCGGCAGCGGAAAGTCCTCCTCCGGATCGAACAACACGATCGACGGCTCGGACGAGAAACGCTGGTGGTCGGTGTCGACCGCCATGATGTCGTTGAACTTGGTAATCGACCAGTACGGCCCGTTCAGGCTGTCGGGGCAGTAGTGGACCGGGTCCTCTTTGCGGAGCCGCTCGAAGAACGGCCAGAAATTGTCATCGCGAAAGCGTTCGCCGCGACTCATGTCCAACTTCGAAAGATCGGTCGTCCAGGGATCCTCATTTGGATCATAATCGAAGACGTAGTCCGGATTGTGCCTGCCGACGTAATCTGAGTTCGCCATAACGTTTCCTCTTTGGAAGCACGTCAGCAAATTTTGGCGCCTTTGTCACGAGTGACGCGTGGCGCCGCTGCGTCAAGGCGCTAAGCGGGATGCACTCTCCCGTCGCGTACTTCGAACATCTGCGCGCGATCACCGAACGCTTCGAACAAGCTTTGGTCCGTGCCGGTGAGCCAAGCTTGCCCAGCATTGGCCAGCAATTCATCGAATAGCGCCGCGCGGCGGACGGAATCCAGGTGCGCTGCGGCTTCGTCGATCAGGATTAGCGACGGTCCCGCGCCTGGATCGCTTGCCAACGCGCGCGCTTGCGCCAGCGTCACGCCAAGCAACAGCGCCTTCTGCTCCCCGGTTGAGCATTGATCGGCATCCATGCCTTTCGCGGCGTGGCGCGCCTTCAGATCACTGCGGTGCGGACCATCGAGCGCGCGGCCGGCGCCGGCATCGCGCGGCCGCACATCGCGTAGCAATTCTGCGAAATCCTCTTCGACATCGGCGCTCGCGGCGCCTGCTTCAAAGCGCGCTTCGAGCAAACCCTCGAGTTCGAGCAAAGCCTTGGGGAAGGCGCCGTCGGGGCGCGCATCTATCGCGTCCTGCAGACGGTGCAGCGTTTCCACGCGCGCCGCCGCGATGGCCGCGCCATGCGCCGACATTTCGCGCTCCAATCCGCCGAGCCAAGCGTCGTCGAACACGCGTTCGCTGAGCAGACGTTGCCGCTCGCGCATCGCGCGCTCATACGCCGCCGCCGCGTGACCATGCTCGGAGGCGCGCGCCAGTGTCAGGCGATCGAAGAACTTGCGCCGATCGCCGGCGGGGCCAGACCACAATCGATCCATTGCCGGCGTGAGCCACGTCATCCGCGCCGCTTCCGCAAGCTCTGACGCGGTTGCTGATTGCCCGTCGCGGCGCGCGAGCCGCTTTACGTTGCCCTCCGGCGTGCGTTCCGCGCCGGCGCCGAGCATGGTCGGCTCATCGTCCATCATGATGCGCGCTGAAACAGCCCAAGGCTGCGCGCGCATTTCATCTCCGGCGCGCGAGACATCGACGAGAGAGGCGCTGCGCAGACCCCTGCCCGGCGCGAGCATCGTCAATGCTTCCAGGATGTTGGTTTTGCCCGCGCCGTTGGGCCCGAACAAACACACCGGGCGCGCGTCAAGCGTCAGATCGAGCGCGGCGTGGTTTCTAAAATCAGTGAGCGTCAGCCGCGATACGTAGAGTGCGTGCAGCGTCACACCCTCAACGGCATCAGCACGTAGATGGCGTTTTCGTCGGCCTCGTCACGCACGAGCGTGGGCGAACCGGAATCGGCCAGTTCGAACACCGCTTCGCTGCCTTCGATCTGATCGGCGACATCGAGCAGATAGCGCGCGTTGAAACCGATCTCCATGCTGTCATCACGATAATCAGCAGCGAGATCTTCGGTGGCGACGCCAGCGTCCGGGTTGTTGACCGTCAGCGTGACTTTGTCTTTCTCAAGCGCCAGGCGCACCGAGCGCGAACGCTCCGCCGACACCGTCGAGACACGATCCACCGCTTCGCGGAAGGACTTGTTATCGATCTTCAATTTCTTGGCGTTGTTCTTCGGGATCACACGCGCGTATTCCGGGAACGAGCCGTCGATCAGTTTCGACGTCAGCACTGCATCGCCGAGCGCGAAGCGGATTTTTTGCGGCGACACCGCGATCTCGACCATGTCGGCGGCGTCATCGAGCAGACGCTTCAGTTCGTTGATCGTTTTGCGCGGGACGATCACGCCCGGCATGCCTTGCGCGCCTTTCGGCGCATTGGCGTCAGCCAGGGCAAGACGGTGACCGTCGGTGGCAACCGCGCGGAGCTTTGCGCCGTCTTGATCCACCGCATGAAAAAAGATGCCGTTGAGATAATAGCGCGTCTCTTCCGTCGAGATCGCGAAGCGCGTCTTATCGATCAGGCGGCTGAGTTCTGTCGGCTCGACTTCGAAGCGCGTCTCGAAGCCGTCCGACGGCATCGACGGAAAATCGCCCGCCGGCAGGATCGGCAGATGCAGGCGCGACTTGCCGGCGGAGATGAAGAGGCGCGGATCATCACCCGACACGTCGAGCTTCACCGCCGAACCGTCCGGCAGCTTGCGTACGAAATCATAGAGATAGTTCGCCGGCGCGGTGGTTTGGCCGCCGCGTTCGACTTCCGCCGGCGCCGATTCCGAAATCTCGATGTCGAGATCCGTTGCGGTCAACTTCAGCGAGTCGCCCTGCGCGGAGACCAGCACATTAGACAGGATCGGGATGGTGTTGCGCCGCTCGACGACGCTCTGCACGTGATTGAGCGCCTTCAAAAGCGCGGAGCGCTCGATTGTCAGCCGCATTGCCCTACCCGTCCCTCGACCCCGCGCGCGGGGCGCCGAAAACAACACCCCCCGCGAGGCCTTTGAGTCGGCGCCCGCAGGGGGTGAGAAACTAGCAGAAGCCAAGCTAACCCCAAGCCCCAAATGCAAGGATTAGGGGCTCGAGGCAGTCTAAACGCTAGGGTTCGCGGCGGATCGCGCGCGCGATGCCTTCAAGTTCAGCTTTGAGGTTGGCATCTTGCTCTGCCAACGCAGCAATGCGATCGCGCGCGTACATGATCGTTGTGTGATCGAAGCCGCCGAACCGCTGGCCGATATCCGGCAGGGAGGCATGGGTCATGCGGCACGCCAGGAACATGGCCACCTGGCGTGGGCGCGCCACCGAATGACGGCGGGTGCGCTCCAACAATTGCTGCGGCGTCATGTTGTAATGGCGCGCGACCACCTTCTGCACAAGCTGCACCGTGATGCGTCGCTCAGCGGCGTCGGACAGCTTGGATTGCAGAGCATTGGCGGTGGCTTCTAGCGTCACTGTTGTCCCTCCGGAAATTTTCCATTCGATGAGAAGTTGGCACACCGCCCCGTCGAGTTCGCGGCCGGTCACGTGCATGCGCTCAGCGATCATGTCCAACGCTTCAGGCGCCACGGCAAATCCTGGCGACGTGCGGGCATGATGCGCGACGCGCATTTCAAGAATACGACGGCGCAAAGCAGCGTCAGGCTCGGTGATTTCACTCGATGCGGCGCCTTTGAGCTTGGCGCGCAAAGTATCGTTGAGGCCTTCGAGGCCCTCGGCGCCATGATTGGCGGCGATGACGACTTGGCCGCCGCGGCGCGTCACATCGTAAAACGTGTCGAACGCTTCTTCCTCGGTGGCCTTCTTGCCGCAGATGCGGTGGAAGTCGTCAATGATGAGCAAGTCCGGCGCACGCACCATGTCCTTGAAGGACTGGATGTCCCGCTTCTTGTGAAGCGCCGTCTGGAAGTGCTCGAGGAATTCTTGTCCCGTCATCATCAGCACGGTGCGGCCCTGGCTTTGCGCCGTATGCGCAATCGCCGTCAGCAGGTGCGTCTTGCCGCAGCCCGGTGCAGAATGAACCAGCCAAACCGGGAACGTGACACCGGCGCCGGCAGCGATCATCTGCGCGACCGTGAACGGACGGTGATTGGAGGAATCGACGCAGAAATTGTCGAACGTCAGCTGCGGTGCACGCGGCAACTGAACGACATTGGTCGGCTCTTCGCGAGCCCCCGCAAGGGCGCGGACGTCCTCCGGAATTTCGTGTTCTAGGAGAATTTGGGTCGGCGGCAGCCCCGGCACGTAGGCGCGCATCCGCGACTCGAGACGGTGCTGAACCTGCTGACGCAAGCGCTCTTGCGCGACCCGCGAGCCAGCCCGGAAGAGGAGGACCCCATCCATCTCAGCTACGAGCCGTAGCGGATCGATATATGAGCGGAAAAAATCCGCACCGAACTCCCCCATCAATTCCTTGCGCACCATTTCGTAGGCGCGCGCCGCCCCGACCCCCGCCGGCTCCCGGCGAGCTTCTTCGATGTGATCCATGCCAACCCCTGCAGGAATCTATGTTGTTATTCTCAGCCCCGCCTGATGGGCGCACCTCTCCCGTTCGAGCCGAATGACCTTTCGGCCCGATGCCTTGGCATCGGTGTCACTGAAACATCGAACGGCGAGGCAAGCTCGCCAGACAAGCGAAACGATGCCCCCTTACACACAGCCCGTCAACAACGGATTGTTTACGTTTTCGCAATTTCCACAGCGATCTTTGTCGCCGCGCAACATATTGATTTTTCAAATGAAAGTTGGTTTATGCCGAACGGCAGATTATGCCGTACACAGAGCGATATTAACCGCTTCTTCGCACCATCGTTGCGAAGGCGATCTTTCTAGATTCGCTTTGTTATGACTAGAGGAAGCCGCCGAGGCGGGTTTTTACTTCGCCGAAAGCGCGGCCACGCGCTTGGTAAGGCGCGAAACTTTGCGGCTGCCGACGTTCTTGTGGAGCACGCCCTTCGATACGGCGCGCATGGTCTCGGACTCAGCCGCGCGGAGCGCTTCGGTGGCGGCCTTGGCGTCGCCAGCAGCGATCGCTTCCTCGGCCTTGCGCCACGAAGACCGCATGCGGGTGCGCCGCGCCTTATTGACCGCCGTGCGGCGTTCAATCACGCGGGTAGCCTTCTTTGCGGACTTCGTATTCGCCATGTCTCAGTTCCAGCCGATGTTTCGGACGCGAAGCGCGGGGCTATAGCCTTCGGTTGTGCCGCCGTCAAACCCTAGCGATGCTTAAATTCGGGTGGCCGCTTTGCGATGAACGCGGCCATGCCTTCCTTCTGATCCTCCGTCGCGAAGAGGCTGTAAAACAACCGCCGCTCAAGCTTCAGCCCCTCATTCATGGGAGTCTCGAACGCGGCGTTCACCGCCTCCTTGTTGGCGATGGTTGAGATGCGCCCGAATGACGCGATCTTCTTTGCCGCGGTCAGCGCTTCTTCCATCAGCTTCTCGGCCGCAACGACGCGCGCAACAAGGCCGCAGCGCTCAGCTTCCGCCGCATCCATCATGCGGCCGGTGAGGCAAAGATCCATCGCCTTCGCCTTGCCGACAGAGCGCGTCAGCCGCTGCGAACCGCCCCATGCCGGCATCACACCAAGCGTGATTTCGGGCTGGCCAAACTTTGCTGTATCCGCCGCAATGATGAAGTCGCACATCATGGCGAGTTCACAGCCGCCGCCGAGCGCATAGCCCGCAACAGCTGCAATCAACGGCTTTCGCGTGCGCGGCACACGCTCCAAGTTTGCGAACGGATCACGCGCATAAAAGTCGCTGAACTGGCCCTCAGCCATCTGCTTGATATCGGCGCCCGCCGCGAAGGCCTTCTCTGAGCCGGTGATGACGATGCAGCCGATCGCATCATCGGCTTCATACGCATCGAGCGCGGCGCTCACTTCGGCGATCAGCGCATCATTCAGCGCGTTGAGCGCCTTCGGGCGATTGAGACGAATGACGCCAACGCCGCCATCGGTTTCGACGAGAATGTTTTCATAAGGCATGCGCTCACTAGCGCCGCTGACGCGCGAAAATCAATCCGCGTTCGACGGAACCGGACGCACGATCAGACGCACGTCTAAATGTGTTGCGCCATCTTGCGTCGCTGTTCGCAGCACCAGGCGCTCGCGATCGCGAATGAAGGTGAGCCCCTCTTCGCGCGGGGCAGGCATATATGACCATCCAAGGCCCGAGAGGCTCTCCATGTAGAACCGCTCGACCTCCACTGCGGCGGCGCGCCCCTCCGCAGCCGCCATGACTACATCGCCACGCATGCCGCTGAACGCTACGCCCGCCGACGTTTCACGCAAACCCGGCGCGATCGGCAGATCCGGGATGGACGCAAAATAGCTCGTCTCGGCAAAAGCCGGTGCGGCGCACATCATCACGAGGGCGAACAGGAAACGACTCACCCGTGCAGCGTATCACGAACTTAGCGCTGACAGCGCGGGCACCAAAACGTGCTCCGCCCGCTATGAACTGCGCGTTTGATTGTGCCGCCGCAGTCTTTTCTGGGACACGCCTCTCCTTCACGGCCGTACACTCGGAAGCGATGCTGAAAGCCTCCTTGCGCGCCATTCACCTGCGCGTAATCGCTTAGCGTTGACCCGCCAGCCTCAATGGCTTCTTCGAGCACGGCGCGGATGGCGTGGAAGAGTTTATCCAGACGCGGCGCCGAAATGCTGCCCGAAGGCTTGCTCGGCGCGATACCCGCGCGATGCAGCGCCTCGACGACATAGATGTTGCCGAGCCCCGCGACGACGCGTTGATCCAGCAACGCCGCTTTGATCGGCGCCTTCTTCTTTGCGAGTGCGCTTTTCAGATACGGTTCGTGGAAATGATTGCCGAGCGGCTCCGGCCCCATAGCCTTGAAGAACGGATGCGCCTCGAGTTCGCTTTCCTTGATCAAATCCATGTAGCCAAAGCGGCGTGGATCGTTGAACTCAAGCTTCGCGCCATCCTCCATGTCGATCACGACATGCGTGTGCGTAGGATCAGTCGGTTCAGCGTAATAAAAGTCGCCTGGCTGTCGCTTGGCGCCCAGGATCGACCAGCGCCCCGTCATGCCGAGATGCGTGATCCACACATTGCCGTCATCGAGATGCGCCAGCAGATATTTCGCGCGCCGCTCCAGCGAGTCCACGCGCCGACCGCTCAATCGCGCAGCAAAACGCGCCGGAAATGGAAACCGCAAATCCGCCCGCTTCGTCCGCGCGCGTCGAATGCGCCGGCCAACCAGCGCGGGCGCGAGCCCACGGCGCACGGTTTCGACTTCCGGAAGCTCAGGCATGCGGCGAAATGTCGGAAAGCAAAGGCGAAAGCATCACCGCCCGATATAGCCCCGCCCAGGCCCCACCGCTATGGTCCGGCCCTAAGGACAGACCATGAGCGACGACACAGCATCCTTCGGGTTCCAAGATGTGCCAAAGGCCGAGAAGGCTGGGCGCGTACGCGAGGTGTTTTCATCGGTCGCGAGCAAATACGACCTGATGAACGACGCCATGTCTGGCGGCATGCATCGCATCTGGAAGGACGCAGCGGCAGCAAAGCTCAACCCGCAACCGGGAGAACTCATCCTCGATGTCGCGGGCGGCACCGGCGACATCGCGCGCCGCATGAAAAAGCTCGGCGACGGCGCCGCACGTCGCCGTGGATTGGAGCCGCCGGAAATCCACGTCATCGACATCAACACTGAGATGCTGGAAGCCGGTCGTAAGCGCGGTGAAGACGGACTCTTCTGGCACGAGGGCGACGCCGAGAATTTACCAGTCGATGGCCATGTCGCGGACGCCTACATCATCAGCTTCGGCATCCGGAACTGCACCGACGTCCCAGCCGTCCTGCGTGAAGCTAAGCGCGTTCTGAAACCTGGCGGGCGCTTCTTCTGTTTGGAGTTCTCGCGCCTTGCGGTCGGCGGGCTCGAGCCGGTTTATGATTTCTACTCTTTTAACGCGATCCCGGCGCTGGGGAAATTGCTGGCAAATGACGCGGATTCTTACCGATATCTGGTCGAATCCATCCGCAGGTTTCCGGATCAGGAAACGTTTTTGGGTATGATCCGCGACGCAGGTTTCGCACGCGCGGCCTATCGGAACATGGCCGGCGGCGTTTGCGCGCTGCATTGGGGTTGGTCGGTTTAGTGTTTTCCTGGATCGGACATAGCTGGCGTTTGATGCGCGTCGCCTGGACGCTCGCGCGCTTCGACGTGCTGTTGCCGTCGGAATATTACGATCGATACCCGGTCGGCCTCCAAGCCACGCACACGGCGCTCCAGATTGTCGCCAAGCGCCGGCGCGGCCGCAGCGTTGGGGAACGTTTGTCACGCGCGTTGGAGCGTCTCGGTCCCGCCTACGTGAAGGTCGGCCAATTCCTCGCAACGCGTCCCGACATGATCGGCGTCACCGTCGCGCAGGAACTCGGTCGCCTCAAAGATCGATTGCCGCCCTTCTCGCGCACCGTCGCGCTCGATACGATCAATTCCGAACTCGGCGGCACCGAAGAATTGTTTGCGGGCATTTCGGAAGCGATGGCCGCCGCTTCAATCGCGCAGGTGCACCAAGCCATCGTGCCGCGCCAGGGCGTCGTCGCGATCAAGGTGCTGCGACCGCGCATCGAGAAGAAGCTCGCCAAGGAAATGGGCGCGCTGCGTTTCTTGGCGCAAGCGATCGAACTTTTCTCGCCGCGCTCGCGCCGGCTTGAGCCCGTCCAATTCATCGACACCGTCGCGCAGGCGATGGAGCGCGAGCTCGATCTGCGGCTCGAAGCTGGCGCCGCGGCCGAGTTCCGCGAAGTCGCGGCCAAGGACGGCTACCTCACCGTGCCGGAGATCGATTGGGCGCGTTCCGCCAAGCGGGTGATGACGCTCGACTGGATTGACGGCGTGCCGCTGACCAAATCGCGTGAGCTTGATCAAGCCGGCGCCAATCGCAGCGAACTCGCCATCGCAATCACGCGCGGTTTCCTCGCCGCCGCGCTCGATTACGGATTCTTTCACGCCGACATGCACGAGGGAAACCTCATCTACGGCAAGGACGGCAAACTCTGGATCGTCGACTTCGGCATCATGGGCCGCATCGGCCACAAAGAGCGCCGCTACCTTGCTGAGATTCTCTACGGCTTCCTGCGCCGCGACTATCGCCGCGTCGCCGAAGTCCACCAGGAAGCGGGCTACGTGCCCGAGCGTTTCACGATCGAGGAATTCGCGCAGGCGCTCCGCGCCATTGGCGAACCGATCTTCGGCAAGACCGCCGATAGCATCTCCATGAGCCGGCTGCTGCTGCAACTCTTCGACGTCACCCACATGTTCGGCATGCATTTGCGGCCTGAACTGGTGTTGCTGCAAAAGACCATGGTGCAGGTCGAAGGCGTGGCGCGCGCGCTCGATCCGCAGCACGACATGTGGACCGCCGCGCGCCCGATCGTTGAGCGCTGGGTGCAGCGTGAACTCGGCGCCGAGGCCGTCGCTAAGCGGGGCATCGATGAAGTTGCGCTCGGCTTTCAGGCTCTGCGCCGCCTACCGCAGACGCTGACCGCCGTTGAAGCCGCCGCACGCAAGATCGCAACCGAAGCGCCGCGTGAAGAACGGCAATGGTATCAGAACCCTGTGTTTTGGATCGGCATGATCGGCGGGGCGTTGCTCGCGCTTGTGCTCACGGCCGGCGCGCGTCGACCTTTGCCGCCCGTGCAACCGGACGCCGCGCCGCCGCGTATTGAAGTGCCAGCGCAATCATCGCTCGTGCGTCCGAGCGCCGAGGCGCCCATTCCGCCTGTGGTGGATTCACCGGCGGAGTCCATCAACGCCGATCCTGAAGCGGAGAAGGCAGCGCCTGCGCCATGAGCAAACGCATCCTCCTCATCATCGGCGGCGGCATCGCGGCATATAAGAGCCTCGAACTCATCCGCCGCCTGAAGGAAACGGGCGCCGCCGTGCGGGTGGTGATGACTGAAGCTGCGCAACGCTTCGTCACGCCGCTCGCGGCGGGCGCGCTCGTGGGTGAACGCGTGTTCACCGACCTCTTCGACCAAGCACAGGAATTCGACGTCGGCCATATCCGGCTTGCGCGCGAATGCGATCTCATCATCGTCGCGCCCGCGACGGCCGACCTCATGGCCAAAGCCGCGCACGGCCTCGCCAACGATCTCGCCTCCGCCGTGCTCCTTGCGACAGACAAGCCCGTTCTGATGGCGCCGGCGATGAACCCGAAGATGTGGTCGAACCCGGCCACGCAACGCAATCTCGCGACGCTGCAAGCTGACGGCAAGCGCTTCATCGGCCCCGCCGAAGGCGAGATGGCTGAGCGCGGCGAGCGCGGCGTGGGCCGCATGGTCGAGCCAGAGGCCATCCGCGACGCCGCACTCGCATTGCTGAGCGATGGCCCACTGAAAGGCAAACGCGCGCTCGTCACCGCTGGGCCCACGCTGGAGCCGATCGATCCGGTGCGCTTCCTCTCGAACCGTTCGAGCGGCAAGCAAGGCTACGCCATCGCGGCAGCGCTGGCCGAACTCGGCGCTGACGTGACGCTGGTGTCGGGCCCAACGAATTTGCCATCGCCAGCCGGCGTTAGGATGAAGCGCGTCGAAACCGCCGCCGAAATGCTCGACGCGTCACAAGCAGCGCTGCCGCTCGATGTCGCCGTCATGGTCGCCGCCGTCGCGGACTGGCGCCCCGCGCATCGCGCCGAAGAGAAGATCAAGAAGGACAAAGCCGGCGCCGCCGCACTGGAGCTCACGGAAAACCCGGACATCCTCGCGACGCTTTCGAAGGCCGGCAAGACTCGCCCGAAACTCGTCATCGGCTTTGCCGCCGAGACCCAGAACGTCGAAGAATTCGGTCGCGCCAAGATCGCCAAGAAGGGCTGCGACTGGATCGTCGCCAACGATGTCTCGGGCGATGTGATGGGCGGCGCTGAAAATCAGGTGCTACTGATCACCAGGGACAGCGCCGAGACTTGGCCGCGCATGGCCAAGGAAGCCGTCGCCCGCAAGCTCGCCGCCGAAATCGCCAAGACGCTCGCTGACAAGCCGGCCCGCAAGAAATAGGCTCGCGCCTGAACGCCCCAACATTGCGGAAGAGGTAACGACACCCCCCGCTAGCCTTCGCCGCAGGGCCGCCCCTGCGGAAACGCAGTGTTCGGGGGCTTGAGCGGATCGCCGCAGGCGCTATGTAGAGCCCCTTACACTCACCTTTCCGATTCTGACGCCGAGCGGGATGCTCGTGCGCCTGGAGCCTCTGACTGCATGAGCTTCCAAAACCACAACGAACGCCGCGAAGCCGCCGAAGCCGCCAAGAAGGCGATGCTCGAAAAGTTCAAGACCAAGGCCTCGGCCCCGGTTGATCCCGAAATGGCCGCGCAACGCGCCGCCGAAGCCAAGGCCCGCGAAGAAAAGCGTGTCGCCGCTGAGCAGAAGCGGCGCGAGCGGGTCGAGATGGAAAAGCTGCAGCGCAAGATCGCCGCCGAGGAAAAGGCGAAGGCCGAAGCTGAGGCTGCGCGCCTGGCTGCGGAGGAAGCCGAGCGCAAACGCATCGCTGACGCAGAAGCGGCCGAAATTCTCGCCTTCGAGCAAAAGGCTCGCCGCGACCTGAAGTACGCCGCACGCAAGGCGCGTCAGTCCGGCAAGCGCTGAGCTTTCCTTGGTGGTAGATTTGCCGGCGCATCAGAATCGCCGCAGGTCCCCGCCATGAGCAAAGTCACGATACAAGTCGCGCCGCTGCCGCATTTTGAAGGTCTGCAATTGCCGGCCTACGAAACGGCGCTCTCCGCCGGCATGGACCTGCGCGCCGCCGTTCCAGACGATGAGCCGATGGTTGTGGCGCCGGGCCAGCGCGTGCTGACGCCAACCGGACTGACGATCGCGTTGCCGGCTGGCTACGAAGCTCAGGTGCGCCCGCGTTCGGGGCTCGCGCTGAAGCACGGCCTCACCTGCCTCAACACGCCAGGAACGATCGACGCTGATTATCGCGGCGAAGTGAAGGTGATCCTGATCAACCTTGGCCAAGAGCCGTTCACGATCAAACGCGGCGAACGCATTGCGCAGATGGTGATCGCACCTGTCACGCAAGGCGAATGGGACGTGGTCAAAACGCTGTCAGAAACGGCGCGCGGGGCCGGCGGCTTTGGCTCGACCGGCCGCGGCTAACGGCGCGCGCGCAGGCCAATGAAGCTAGCGCGGCGGCGTTTGCGCGGCGCTTCTTCTTCCACCTCCTCGACTACTTCTTCCGCAGTTTGATCATTGGCCGCTTTATCGTTCGCCGCTTCTTCGATGCGATCGAGCGCGGCGCGGTCGTCTCGCGCCAGGTGAACTTCACCGCCGCAGTCGGCGCGCGCCGCCTCAATGGCGCGACGGAACGCAACCGGGCGCGCCATCGGCGGAAATGCGATGATAGCATCACCCGTACCGGTGACGACCACACGGCCGTAGCCGAACAGTCGCGCAATCAAGGACTGGTTGAGCGAAACACCCTCAACGCTTTCGACCGCCAGCTCCTGCGTCTGTCGATTGAGCCAACCGGTCTTCAGAATGACGCGGCGGTTGGTGACGGCAAAGTCGGTCGTCTTCATCTTGATCGCCGCGGCCGCGAACATGAACACGCCGACCACGATGATCCCTAGCAGCAAAAGCGCCGCCCAAGCGCCAACCCAAAAGATCGTCGGCCATTTGCCGCGCCGGATAATGGTTTCGCCGTTAGCCAGGCTCTCGTCGATATAGCGCATGTCTGCCTCTTCCGGAGGCCAACGCGGCGCTGGCGCGCGCGTTCCGCTATGGAACAGCGTGGCCGCCTCGACTAGGTAAGGCGCGTGCACTTCTCCGACGACGAACGCGAGCGCTACGCGCGCCACATCCTGCTGAAGGAAATCGGCGGCCCCGGTCAGCAAGCGCTGAAGCAGGCGACCGTCGCGATCGTCGGCGTCGGCGGTCTGGGCGCGCCGGCCGCGCTTTATCTCGCGGCGGCTGGTGTAGGGCGGCTGCGCCTCATTGATGACGACCTGGTCTCGCTGTCCAATCTGCAGCGGCAAATTCTCTTTCGAAGCACAGATGTGGGCGCCTCGAAAGCTGAGCGCGCGCGGGCCGTGCTGGCGGCGCTCAACGACAACGTCGCGGTCGAAGTCGAATGCAAACGGCTCGACTCGGCGAACGCCGCCTACCTCTTGCAAGGCGCCTCGGTCGTTCTTGATGGCACGGACGATTTCGCGACGCGCTTCGCCGTCAACGCCGCGTGTCACGAATTGAGTGCGCCGCTGATCTCCGGCGCCGTCGGCCGCTGGAACGGACAAGTCGCGACGTTTCCACCCGAGGGCCCGTGCTATCGTTGTTTCGTGCCGGAGACGCCGCCTGAGGCCGAGACCTGCGCGCAAGTCGGCATTGTCGGCGCGCTCACGGGCGTGATTGGTTCACTGATGGCGCTGGAAGCGATCAAGCACATCGCCGGCGCCGGCGAGACATTGAAGGGACGCGTGTTCTTGTTCGACGGCCTTTCCAGCGATGCCCGCACTGTCGCGCTGACACGCGATCCAGCCTGCCCTGTGTGCGGCCATGGCTGAGGATTGGCGCAGACTTCTGATCGATGCTGTGCGGCGCGACTATGAGGTCCGCGCGCGGCTGGTCGCCGAAGGCACGTTGTTCGATGGCTATCATCCCGAGATGGAAGCCGTGCACGACGCCAACGCTGCCCTGCTTTCGCGCGCGTTCGATGAGATCGGCTGGCCCGGTCGCCACACCCTGGGCGACGATGGCGCTGCCGCGGCTTTCAAGATTCTGCAGCACGCCATCGGCCACCCCGAATTGCAGCGGCGCGGCCTCGCCATGTTGCTTGATGCCATCCCCAGCGGCCAAGCGAACGCGCTCGACGCCGCCTACCTCTCCGACCGCATCTCCGTATTCGAAGGCAACCCACAGACGTTCGGCACACAATTCGATTGGGACGACAACGGCCAGATGTCGCCCGCGCCGGTGCGCGATCCAGAGACCCTGGACGAACGCCGCGCCAGCGTTGGCCTGCCGCCGATTGCGGATTCCATTGCGGAAATGCGCGCCTCCATTGCCGCCGAACGCGCGCATCCGCCCGCCGACCTCGCCAAGCGCCGCGCCGATTACGAGGCGTGGGCGCGCCGCGTCGGCTGGCGCAGCTGAGCCGCAGCGCCTAAGCTCACCAGTAATGGAGGGTGGGATATGTTGCGCTGGCTGCTGGGTGGACTTCTAGGCTTGATCGGTTTGGTGGCGGTCGCGGCCGTTGGCGGCTACGTGCTGCTGAAACGTGACGACATTCCGTACGAGACGCTCGAGTCGCAATACACAAGCCCCGCTTCGCAATTCGTCGATCTGCCCGGCGGCATTCACATGCACTATCGCGAGCAGGGCCAAGACGCGCAGTCACCTACAGTCTTGCTCGTCCACGGCTTCTCCGCATCGCTGCACACCTGGGAGCCGTGGGTTGAGCGGCTGAGCGAAGACTATCACGTTGTCTCACTCGATTTGCCCGGTCACGGTTTGACGCGCGCACCGGCCGGCTATCAAGCTTCGATCGAAGCGTATCGCGATGTCGTGCACGATTTCGCCGCCGCGCGCGGGCTGACACGCTTCGCGCTCGTCGGCAATTCGATGGGCGGCAACATCGCGTGGCAATACGCCCGCGCTTATCCTGATCAAGTCGTAGGCCTCATCCTCGTTGATGCGTCCGGCTGGGAGGACACGCGCGCCGAAGCGCAGACCGAGCCTTCGGTGTTCAAACTTCTACGAAACCCGACCCTCGCGCCGCTGCTTCGCGATCTCGACAACACGCGCCTAACCCGCCAGGGCTTGGAAGCTGCATTCTATGATCCGTCGTTTGTCACTGATGACATGGTCGAGCGCTATTCGCGCCTCTCGCGCGCGCCGGGCCACCGCGACATTCTTCTGCAGATCACACTGGGCTTCCGAGCGCGCGAGTACGCGACCGCTGAGCGGCTTGCCGAGCTGCGCATGCCGGTTCTGATCATGACGGGCGATACTGACCGTCTCGTCCCGCCCGATCACGCGCAGCAATTCCACGCCGCTATTCCCGGCTCGCAGCTCATCGTATTCCCGCAGACCGGGCACATCCCGCAGGAAGAGCGCGCCGATGACTCGGCGGAAGCGGCCAAGGAATTCCTGTTCGCGGTCTTCGAAGGCTCAGCGCTCGCGCCCGGCGCCGAGTGACGCGCAACTGTCACACGACGCGGCTAGGAGGCGGCCCATGCTGATCAAACGCCGCACGCTCCTTGCCGCCGCTTCGCTCACTGCCGCCGCCCCGCGGGCCGCCTGGGCGCAGGCGCTCTCCTCCGGCATGTTCACGCACGGCGTAGCTTCGGGCGATCCGCTGCCCGACGGCGTGATCCTGTGGACACGTTTCGTCGGCGGCGATGGCCGTATCGCTTGGGAAATCGCCGAGGACGAAGCCTTCAACACTGTGGCGCAACGCGGCCAAGCGCGCGCTTCGATCGCGAACGATTTCTGTGTGAAAGTGGACGTGCGCGGACTGACGCCGGGCCGCGCCTATTATTATCGCTTCTTGAGCAACGCCGGCCCGTCATGGACCGGGAAGACGCGCACCGCGCCCGCCAGCGGCGGCGAAAGCCTCACCGTCGCGCTCTTCTCCTGCGCCAATTTCCCGTTCGGGTATTTCCACGCCTACGGTCACGCCGCGGCGCGCGAAGACATCGACCTCGTGCTCCACTGCGGCGACTACATCTACGAAATTCAGCGCGGCTCCTACCCGAGCGCGGCAGAAGCGGCGCCCGGGCGCATCATCGATCCCGTCAATGAGATCGTCTCGCTCAGCGACTATTACCAGCGCTACGCCACCTATCACACGGACGCTGATTTGCTTGAACTGCGGCGCGTCAAGCCGATGAGCGTGGTCTGGGACGACCACGAGATCGTCAACGACACCTGGCGCGAAGGCGCCCGTGATCACCAACCGCAGTTCGAAGGCGCCTTCGTCGATCGTGTGGCAGCCGCGTCGAAGGCTTATTTCGACTGGATGCCGATCCGCCGGCCAGAACAGCGCGGCGTGCGCATCTATCGCAGCCTGGACTGGGGCGATCTCGCGCGGATCGTGCTGCTCGACACACGCCTCATCGGCCGCGATCAGCAGATCGATTATCGCAACACGCTGGCGCCACAGCTCGCGCAAGGCGGCGCCGACGCCACAGCGTTGGCCGCCGAATTCCGCCGCACCATCCTGGACGACCCCAACCGCACCATGATGGGCTCTACTCAGGAGCAATGGTTTGCGTCGACGCTGGCAGAATCCAAGCAGCGCGGCCAAACTTGGCAGATCATCACACAGCAAGTCGTGATGGCCGATCAGATCGCGCCCGCCGACATGACCCGCCTACTGCCGCCTGACATTTCGGCCGGTTCACGCGCGTGGTTCGCGAGCGGCGAGCAGATGAGCGCGCTTGGCTTGCCTTGGAATTTGGATTCCTGGAACGGCTATCCCGCCGCCCGCGCGCGCTTCCTCGAAGCATGCACCCGCAACGCCAACAACGCCGTCGTACTCGGCGGGGATAGTCATAATTGCTGGGTCAACAACCTAGCGAGCGCTGAGGGCAATCGACTGGCCGCGATTGAGCTCGCCGGCGGCAGCGTGACATCGCCAGGCTTCGAACGGTCACTCTCGAACGCCGCGCCGGGCGAGCGCGAATCGATGATGCGCTCAAGCAATCCGCAACTCGCCTTCTGCGACCTAACCAATCGCGGCTATGCGACGTTAAGATTCACACGCACCGCGTGCGAAGCGGATTGGATCGCCTTCCGCGACATTCGCTCGCCGGAGGCTGGAACACCGACGGTCACGCGCATGGTCTCGACGCCTAGCGCAGCCGCTGGCCCCGGCGCATGGGCGCTCTAAGCCAGACGCGCTTTCGCCCATTCTAGCAATGCGCCGCGCGCATGTTTCGGCGTGAGCCGCGCCGCGACGTTGACCGCTTCCGCCGACAACCAACGCGCTGCGCCGAATTCGCGCATGCCATGAGCGAAACGCCACAAAGTCTCACGCGCTCGACGCAGGCGCCGTTCATCGCTCTTGCGCTTGGCGTCGGCGCACCGCGATGCAATCGCATCGATGCTCGATTCACCAAATGCGTCGGCCCGTATCGGGGGCGGTGACACGCCATAGGTCGACAAGCGCCAAGCCCACACGCGCCGGAGATCTTGATCGATTGGCAAGTCGCGCGGACGAGGCGCCAGAAACTTCCGCGCCCCTGCGCGGCTGATCAGATAACCGCCGGTGCTGACAGGCACATGCGTGTAGCGCACCAGATCGGCGACGCCGAGCGGCGCAACGTTCTGCATGACGCGCTTACTCGGGTAGGAGAGCCGCACGATATCCCAGGCAGTCGGCAGCGTCTCAAGCAAGCGCTCAACGGTGCGCGCGATGTCATGCGGCAGCGCGACATCGTCTTCCAACACCAGCATCGGCGACGGCAGCGCGCCGCTGGCGACGCGCTGCATGATTGCCAGATGGCTGGCGTAGCAGCCGATCTCCCCCGGCGTCAGCGGCGTGCCCGGCGGAAAATAAGGGTGCATCGCCTCAGGCAAATCATCGCCGCGCAGCGCAGAGAAGCGCTCATACCCAACGCGCAGGCGCTCAAACTGCTCGCGCATATACGCTAGGCGCTCGGTATCACGATCGAGATTGATGACGATGACGGCGGCTTTCATGCCGCCTTTGTGCGGGCGCGTGCGTCAGCTTTTGATCCCGCGTTCATGGGAGGGACAAAGCGCGCGCCGCGGCGCTTGATTTGTACGACGGGCTTCGTCAGCCTGCGCGCATGAGTGATTGGCTGCGCGGCGCTGTCGTTTATCAGATTTACCCGAGATCCTTCCGCGACTCGAACGGCGATGGCGTCGGCGATCTGAAAGGCGTGATCGAAAGGCTCGATCATGTCGCTTCTCTTGGTTGCGACGCGATCTGGCTGTCTCCCTTCTTCACCTCGCCAATGAAGGATTATGGCTACGACGTCGCGGATTATTGCGGCGTCGATCAGTTGTTCGGATCGCTCGCGGATGCAGATGAGCTCATAGCACGCGCGCATAAGCTGGGACTCAAGGTGATCATCGATCAGGTGTGGTCGCATTCATCCGATCAGCACGCTTGGTTCGCCGAGAGCCGCGCCAGCCGCGAAAACCCGAAGGCCGATTGGTACGTCTGGGCCGATGCAAAGCCAGATGGTTCGCCGCCCAACAATTGGCAGGCGATGTTCGGCGGCTGCGCTTGGACGTGGGATTCAAGGCGGCGGCAATATTATTTGCACAACTTCTTGCCGGAGCAACCCGACCTCAATGTGCGCAACCCCGCTGTGCAAGATGCGCTGCTGGATGTCGCGCGGTTTTGGCTTGAGCGCGGCGTTGATGGCTTTCGGCTCGACGTTGTGAACTTCTTCACGCAGGACGCGCAATTGCGCGACAATCCGCCAATCACGACGCTGAAGCGCGCGCCACCACGCCCGCACCAATTCCAGCGCCACCTCTATGATCGCACGCAGCCCGAGACGCTTGCCTTCATCGCGCGTTTGCGCACGTTGCTCGATCAATACGGCGCGATGGCCGTTGGTGAGATCGAAGACGAAGAACCACTGAAGGTTCAGCGCGAATACACCGACGGACCGGACCGCCTGCAAACAGCGTACTCGTTCTTTTTGCTCCGCCAGCGCGCGATGACGGCTGCTGTCGTGAAGGACGCGATGGCGCAGTGGGAAGGCGCACGCGGCTGGCCCTCGTGGTCGCTCTCCAATCACGACGTCATCCGCTTTCCCACGCGGCTCGCTGACGATGATCTGCAGCGCACGAAGCTGATGATGGCGCTGCTTCTCGCGTTGCGCGGCACGGCGTTCATCTATCAGGGCGATGAGCTCGGCTTGCCGCATGCGGACGTTCCCTTCGAACGCTTGCGCGATCCAGAGGCGATCGCGTTTTGGCCGTCTGGCATCGGGCGCGACGGCGCGCGCACGCCAATGCCGTGGCAGCGCGACGCCAACATGGCGGGATTCACTGAGGCGTCCGCTGCGTGGCTGCCGCTTGATCCACGCCATCGCGCGCTGGCCGTCGATGCGCAAAGCGGTGACAACTCGATGCTGAACTTTACGCGCGCGGTGATTGCACTCCGGCGCGCGAGCCCCCCGCTGCGCGAAGGCGAGTTCGTGGCGCTCGATGCGCCCGAACCCGTTTTAGCTTTCGAACGCCGCAGCGAAGACGAGCGCGTACTGTGCCTCTTCAATCTTGGGCCGGAGCCGGTGAAGCGACCGGCCAACGGCGGGACGGTGTTGCTCGCCATCGGTCAAGCGGAGCTGGGTACCGCCGCCGCGTCGCTGGGCGGGTATTCGGCCCTCTTTATCGCAGGATAAAGCGAACCCGTTTGCGGCCGACCTGACGCTATAGTATAACACGGCCATGTTCTGGAGGGGCAGAAGCCACCGTCGGGGAAGCCGCGCGGCCGCTAAGCGACCGGCGCTCACCTTTGCGGCGCTGCTTGCGGTCTTCCTCCAGACCTTCGTCGTCCAGACTCACGTTCACGTCGTGCCAGCACCGGTTGCGGCCATTGAACTCGCGGGCGCGACAACGCACGCCGCCAGCGAGCGCGCATCCACGGCGCGCGATGCGCCGGCGCTGTGCGCAATCTGTCAGACAATGGCGACGAGCGGCACAGCGCTGCTCGGTCAGGCCGCGACGCTTCTCATCGACACGCCGCACGCAGAGCAGCCGCGCGAAGCGCCGCAAGTTGCGCTGCAGATCACCAGCCATTCGTGGCAAAGCCGGGCGCCGCCAACCTTCCTCTGAGCACATCGCACTGTCCGGCCACCCCGGACGCTTGGCGCACGCGATCACGCGTGCGCACCACTTCATGCTATGAGGCCTTCGCCCATGACTTCTCGTAATTCTGCGCGCGCACGCGCGCTTGCCTTCTCGTCTTCCCGCCTACCGTTTGCGCTAGCCGTCTTCGCCGGCGTATTCGCGCCACTCTGCGCCTCCGCACAAGACGCGGACGAGCCCGAAATCGTCGTGACAGCGCCGATCGAAGGCGCGGCGATTGAAAGCCTTCAAGGCGCAGCGATCATGCGCCGCGACGACATCGTGCAAAATCTCAATGGCGGCTTGGGCGATACGCTCGACGCGCAGCCAGGCGTCGCCACCACGTTCTTCGGCGCGGGCGCGAGCCGGCCAATCATTCGCGGCCTCGGTGAAGATCGCGTGCGCGTGCTGCAGAACGGCATTGGCGCCATAGACGCGTCCACCGCCTCCCCGGACCACGCCGTGACATCCGATGGCCTCGATGCCGAGCGGATCGAAGTGCTTCGTGGCGCCGCGGCGCTGGCGTACGGCGGCAACGCCATTGGCGGCGTCGTCAACGTGATCGATCAAAGCATCCCAACACGCGCGATTGACGGCATGAGCTTCGATGGTCTTGCCGGCTATTCTTCCGTCGACAACGGCGCGCAGGGTTCAGCGCGCGTCGGGTTGGGCGTGGGCGATTTTGCATTGATGCTGAACGCCTCGGCGCGCGACACCGATCCTTACGATACCCCAATCGGCGAAGCCCTCAACCAGTGGACCAGCGTGCGCGCTTACGGCGCCGGCGCTGCCCTCGTGCAAGGTTGGGGCTTTGCCGGCATCGCCGTGAAGCACACGACGGACGATTACGGCCTCTACCCCGAGGACCCTGCGGGCCCCGGCGGACACATCGAGATGGAGCAGACACGGGTTGAATCACGCGGCGACGTCAACGTGAACTTCGGCCCCTTCAATCGCATCGACTACGGCGTGCAGCATTCAGACTACGAGCACACCGAGTTCGAAGGCGACGGCGCCGCGGGCACACGCTTCACCAGTTCAGGCTGGGAAGGTCGTGTCGAAGCGCACCATCGCGATGAGCGGCACCAAGGGGTCATCGGCGTCCAATACACCGATGTCGATTTCGACGCGGAGGGCGATGAGGCCTTCATCACGCTCACCAACACGCGTGATAGCGGCGTGTTCGCGATCGAGCGCTACGATCTCGGCGGCTGGGGTCTCGAGGGCGGACTACGCTTTGAGCGGCGCGAGTTGGACAATGAAACGTCCGGCACACGCGAATTCGACAATGTCAGCGGCTCGGTCGGCGCCTTCGTGCGCCCGGCGGAAGGTTGGTTCATTGGAGCGACATTCGCTCATACTGAGCGCGCGCCGACGGCAATGGAGCTTTTCTCCGATGGCCCGCACCTCGCGACCGTGAACTACGAACTTGGCGATCCCAATCTCAGCCAAGAAATCGCGCAATCGTTCGAGATCTCGACGCGCTACGCCAACGACGCGTTCCGCTTCGAGGTAAACCTCTTCGCCATCGATTTCTCGGACTACATCGCGCTCGTCGAACGCGGCGACGTGTGGTGGAGCGATGAAGTCAGTGGCACGAGCGGCTTTGCGCCGAACGCGTCCGATCCCGGCATCCCGGTGGATTCCGAAATATTGCCGGTCTTCAACTTCACACAGCAGGACGCAACCTTCCTGGGCGGCGAGATTTCGGCAAAGCTGCATCTGTTCGACGCTGGAGACTTCGCGGTGAGCGGGGATGCAGCGCTTGATCTCGTGAACGCCTCCTTCACCGGCGGCGGCCACCCACCGCGCATTCCGCCGCGTTCGCTCACGCTTGGCCTGGAAGCCGAGAGCCCGCACTGGACCGCGCGCGTCGAGGGCGTCGACACGGCAAAGCAAGACGATGTGGCGACATTCGAGACGACAACCGAAGGCTACACGTTCCTCAACGCAAGCCTCGCGTGGCGGCCGACAAGCGCATGGACCTTGCGTCTCGATGGCCGCAATCTCACCGACGAACTCGGCCGCGTGCACAGCTCGTTCCTCAAGGACGAGCTGCCACTCCCTGGCCGCAACGTGCGGCTGACTCTGCTGACGAGCTTCTGATGGCGCACTCCTCCCGGATTTAACGCCCCGGGGGGAGCCGCCCGGCGGCTGCATCCAGTTTCCACTGCGCTCGCATCTTCCTGCAAACAGGCCAGCTTGGGCGGCCCGGAGACTGGGAATGTCGTCGCTTGAACTGAAAGCCGTGGGCAAGGCCTACGGCCGCAAACGCGTGCTGCAGGACGTTTCGCTTACGCTTGAGCCCGGGCTGACGCTCCTCGTCGGCCCCAGCGGCGCGGGAAAATCAACACTGCTGCGCCTCATCGCGACGGCGGAGCGCCCCAGCAAAGGCGCGATCACGTGGAGTGGCCCCGGCGGCTTGCGCCGCGCACTGGGCTACGCGCCACAAGCGGTGGACCTGCCTGAGGACCTGACCGCGCGCGAGTTCGCCATGCACATCGCCGCGCTGAAGGGCTTGCGCCCAGGCCAGGCCGACAAACAATTCGGCGCCATTACCGATGCCATCGGCCTCCATGCCGACATCAACAACCGCATCGCCAGTTTCTCCGGCGGCATGCGCCGGAGGCTCATCTTTGCGCAAGCGCTGCTGGGCGAGCCCAGAATTCTCGCGCTCGACGAACCGACGGCTGAGTTAGACGCCGACACGGCGCGCAAGCTCGGCGCCTTGATTGTTGAACGCGCACGCGCCGGCGCCATCGTGGTGATGACAACGCACTTGGCCGATGAACTGGCGCCGCACGCGCGCGCGGTGTTGCGGGTGGAGGAAGGCGGCGTCACCCCCGCGCCATCGAGCCGCGCGCTGGAGACCATAGCGTGAGCGCCTCTATCGCCGCTTCGTCGCTGACGACATCTCTGCTGCGCTATGGGCGGAGCCGTGCGCTTTGGCTCATGCTGCTCGTGGCGCCCCTGGGCGCGCGCTACATGCTGCCGTTCGAAGATGGCGGCGGCATCAAGATCGCCGTCGGCGACGCGCTGCCAGTGATGACTTCGCCGTTCTTGGGCGTGTCGCTTGGCATTATCGTTTCGACTTTGGTGCTGCCGATTGCGTGGCTTTATCTCCGTTCCAACACGACACGCCGCCAACCTTGGCAAGTTGAGGAGGTCACCGCCGGATCGCGTGTCGCAATTGCGCTTGGGCGCTTCTTGGCTGACGCCGCCGTGCTCCTTGGCGTACTGGCTGCGCTCAATCTCGCCGGTATTTATCTCGCCACATTCATGCTTCAGGGCGATGCCCTCAACATTGCAGAGCTCAGTTTTGCCATGTGGGTCGTGGCCGGGCCCGCGATGATCGGGCTTGCCGCGCTGCGTATTTTGTTCGACGCGCGACCGCTCCTCCGCTCCGGCTTTGGCGACTTCGCTTATTTCTGCGTCTGGATCGGCTCAATCGCCGCGCCAATCGCGACCGACAAGGCCGAGCATCCAGGCTTCGCGTCGAACATGTGGGATTTCGCCGGCTTTGTGACGCCGCTGAAGTATGGCGCGCCGGCGGGCACTGACAGCTTCTCTATTGGCGGCGGCTTCGCGGCGACGGGCACGATCGACCTCGACGTGATGGCCGGCTTGCTGTCGCCCGGTTATCTGGAATCCCGGCTCGCGTGGATCGGAATCGCCGTCGCGCTAGTTGTGATCGCCGGCCTCATCTACGAACCGCACAAGGCGAAGAAGAAGGCTGTGCTTGCCGGCCGCTTGGGCGCGCTGTTGAACGCTGGGGCCCCGCCGCGCGCCGTGCCGAACGCGGCGCCGGCTCGTCAAGCACTCTCGGGCGCGCTCAATCTCATCATGGCCGAGTTTCGGCTGATCGGCGCAGGGCGTGCCTTCCTGGCGCTGGCGGCGGTTGTTGCACTGGTTGGCGCCTTCACGCCGGACTTCCGGCACATGGGCAGCGGCGCGGCTTTGCTATTGTTGTTGTTTGCGTTCTCGGCGCATGCGGGACGCAGCGAAGCGCACGGTTTGTTGGCGCTGACGAAGGTTGCGCCAACCGCACCTACCGTCCGGCGGGGCGCTTTCGTGATCGCCGGCGCGCTATGGTCTACTTTGCTGGCGCTGCCAGCGGCGGCTGCGACGAGCCCGACCGACGTTCTACCGCTCGCAGCAGGAACGGGCGCCGGCGCCGCACTTGTGGCCATCGTACTTTCGACGCTCACCGGCTCTTCGTTTGCGGCGCGCTTGGTACTGCTCGTGCTCTGGTACGGCTACGTCTCGATGTGAGCGCTAGTTCAGCCGCCCGCTCTCATCGGCCCCGCGGTCGCGAAGCATGCCCTGCACCTCGCGCTCCAAACGCGTCAGCTCGGCGCGCATAGCGTCCTTGGTCTCGCTCGCAGCAAACTCGAAACCTTCGGGCACGCCGCCGGCTTCAACCTCGTCGATCGCCAAGCGGATGTGCTTCAAGCGAAAACGAAGCCCCAAGATGAGCCGCTCCTCGTCCGAGAGCTCGCTTAGATCCGTCACCTAGGGCGCACCGGGCACGAACAGGGGTGGCGCCATATCAGGTTGGATTTCTTCGGGCGCGCCGACGCTTTGGAGAAGCGTCGCGGCGACTTGGCCGTTGGTGGCGCAGTTTGACGGAGCATAGTTCGCGGAACCAATGCCCGGTCCACGCGCGGCGATAAAGGTCTCGTCCGACATCGGGTGATAAAGGCCGGGCACCAGCGTCCAACGCCAGCGGCCGCTGCCGTGACCACGCCAGCCAGGAACACCACGGCCATGATCGGTGGTGACGATGAGCGTGGTACGGCCCGCGCGCTCTGGATCGGCTTCGACGTTTTGCCAAAGCTCGCGAATGAACGCGTCGGCATTGGCGATGGCATTGAGATAGCCCGCGTAATCGCCTTCGTGCGCGTAACTATCGGAATCGCCAAGTGCGATCCAAGTGACGCGCGGCGGCTCGGCGAACGCAGCGCGCACGGCGTCCATCACGTGCGGATCTTGCGGAAGCTCGGCGCTCGGCGCGGTGTAAACTGGAATACCGCTGCGCGCCGTATTCACGATCGCAGGAACGGCGTCCCACGCCGCGAACACGCGGACTTGGCCAGCAAAATCCGGGCGGCGCGCGAGGCGCTCCAACACGGTGACGTCTGAATTCGGAATCGCGGCGTTGTATTGAACGCTTGGATTGGGCCGGCCCGCCAGAATCTCCGCATATCCCGGATAGGAAAACCAATAGCGGTTGGCCACGCGCGCGCACGAGCCCGCGTCGCGATTGCCGACGAGCGCGCCGCTCTGGGCGAAACTCAGAATGAAGGGCGCCAGGGCCGCCGCGCGATCCGGCACATCCACGAACCGCGTGCGCGTGGCATCGTCGGTGACAAGCGCGGGATCGGCGCCTCGGAAAAGCTCCTGCCAGCGCACGCCATCGATGGTGACGAGAATGACGTTCGGCGGCGGCGTCTGCGCGTGCGCAGACGCCGTGGTTGCGACCAGGCTGAAAATGATTGCTGCGACCTTGGCAAATAGGCCGCGCACTATTCCGCTCCGAATACGACGCCAAACTCGCTCACCACAGGATCGGCAGCGCGAATGGCAGGGGCGTCGGAGCTGAACTCTCCATCGCCGCTCGCAGCGGCGCCAGGATCAACACGCGGATCGAAGCGCACGCGCGTGCGGCAGCCGTTCACGTCAGCGAACGCGCCGTCCTTCCAATCGGAGACCCAGCCGCCATAGTCCCAGCCGAAACCCCACAATTGAAACGGGTGGCCGTTGGCGGTTTCGACGGCTGCGATGGTATCGCCGACCGAAAGATCGTGCGCGCCGGTCCAAATGCTGGCGGCTTCCCTGGCCGAGATGCTCGCGGGACGAAGCTGCGTTTCGGGATCGGCCCACACGATGACGAGCGTGCGTGTGGGATCATTCGGATAGAGCACCGTCGCCGTATAGCTCTCGCCTTCCGGCCCAGGCAGTGTCTGTGTCGTGATATTCTCCGCACCGTAGGTCGTGGCGAGAGACGCGCCTGTAAGGTCGGCGAACGCATCGCACGTGAGCGCTAGCGTCGCGGCTTCATCCTCGGGCTGCGCCACTGTGGTCGTAGCGGCGGGCTGATTGCATGCCGCAGCCATTAGCGCGAGCAGCGCAGCTGCGCCCAAGATCCGTTTTCTCATACCATTCCTCTCACAGCATCGCCGGGATGACGCGATCCGGCGGCTTGTGGCCGTCGGCGAAGGTCTTGATGTTGATGATGACCTTCTCGCCCATATCGATGCGGCCCTCGATCGTGCCGGAGCCCATATGCGGCAACAGCACGACGTTCTGCAACTTCTTGAGCTTTGGATTGATCGCCGGCTCGTGCTCGAACACATCGAGACCGGCGCCAGCAAGTTCGCCCTTTTCGAGCATGCGCGCCAACGCGCCTTCATCGATCACCTCGCCGCGCGCGGTGTTCACGATGTAGGCGTGCGGCTTCAGCAGCGCGAGACGGCGCGCCGAGAGCAAGTGATACGTCGCCGGCGTGTGCGGGCAATTGACGGAGACGATATCCATCCGCGCCAGCATCTGATCGAGGCTATCCCAGTACGTCGCCTCAAGCTCCGCTTCGATGTGCGGCGCGACCTTGCGGCGGTTGTGATAATGAATCTGCAGGCCGAATGCCTTGGCGCGCCGCGCGACGGCTTGGCCGATGCGGCCCATGCCGATAATGCCGAGGCGTTTGCCCCAGATGCGGCGCCCCATCATCCATGTGGGCGACCAGCCGGCGAACTTGTCGTCCTCGACGATCTTCACGCCTTCGACCATGCGGCGCGGCACGGCAAGGATCAGCGCCATCGTCATGTCGGCGGTGTCTTCCGTAAGAACGCCCGGCGTATTCGTGACGGTGATGCCGCGCTGCACTGCAGTGGCGACATCGATATTGTCCACGCCTGCGCCGAACTGCGCGATGAGACGCAGCTGCTCACCCGCACGCGAAAGCACGCGCCCATCGATGCGATCGGTGACTGTCGGCACGAGAACGTCGGCGCGCTGCACGGCGCTGACCAGTTCGTCCGTCGTCAGAGGTTTGTCTTCGACATTGAGCTCCGCATCAAACAACTCGCGAAGCCGCGTCTCCACGGGATCGGGGAGGCGGCGGGTGACGACGACTTTGAGCTTCTTCGAAGGCATTCAGCCTCCATAAACCACGCCGGGCCGCACTCCAAGGCGAGCATTTGCATGCGGCTTTGACGTCCACGTTAAGCCCGCTTTCACGGCGCCTCTGCATCATCCCCAGCCTTCCCTCCCGCTCAGTGGAGGGGTCGACACAAAGGTTGGGTACATGCGCAGCGGGATTTTGGCCGCCTTGGTTGCGGCAACCGCCCTGTTTTCGCTGACGTCCGCGACCGCCGAGACGGCGATCGGCTCGGATTCCAATCTACCGGTCCCCCGCTACGTCAGCCTCCGCACCGAGGGCGCGAACGGACGCCATGGCCCCGGGCTCGAACATCGCGTCGACTGGATTTATGAGCGCGCCGGCTTGCCGCTGATGGTGACAGGCGAGAGCGGCCCGTGGCGGCGCGTGCGCGATCCGGACGGCGACGAAAGCTGGATGCACGCGCAAAATCTCGATCAGCGCCGCACCGTCTATATTTCCAGCGCCTCTGCGCTCCGCCGCAACGCGCACGAAAGCAGCCAGGTCGTGGCTTATCTCGCTCAAGGCGTCGTCGGCGCCCTGACCGCGTGCGAAGGCGATTGGCGGCGTGTTGCCGTCGGCGGCCGCGTCGGCTGGGTGCAGAACGAAGCGCTCTGGGGCGGCGACTGCACCGGCGTTTAAGCGCCACAGACGCGAATTGCGTGGACACTAAGGCAAGCCAGACTTCCCATTAACCTGTTGGGGCGCCTCGTCGGGTCGAGGCGGAGGGGAGCCATGCACCGAATGCTTGCCGTTATTGCCGCCGCGGCTTTGACCGCCGCTTGCCAAACCATGCCTGAATTCATGGCGCCCGCGACCAGCGCAGCCGCCGCCGCGCCCGCCGCCGCCACGGCCGCGCCAACGCCGAGCTATGCGCAGCCCGCCAACGAACAATTGCTCGAACTCGAACGTCAGCTGTCCGCCGCCGCGCAAGAACGCGGCCTTGGCGGCGCACTTGCCGGCGTGATGGACCCAGACGCCGGCATATCGATCCGGCCGGGCGTGACCTACACATCGGCCGACGTCGAACGCGGGCTGGCGCCGCCCGCGAACGCCGGCGCGATGTACTGGCAGCCCGACCGCGTGCACGTGTCATCTTCAGCGGACATGGGCGTGACCAGCGGCCGCTATGTCCAGTTCATCAGCGGCAGCGAAGCGCTGCAGGGGCGGTACGTCATTGTGTGGCGCAGAGATGCTGGCGGCGCTTGGAGGGTGCTGACCGAGACGCGTGTTCCCGATCCGGCCCGCCCGGCGGCGGCCCGCCGCCGCTGAGCCATCGCGCTCGCCTTGCCCCTGCCTTGCCCGGCCTGTAAGCCGGGCGAGAATTCTCCCCTATTTTGCAGAGACAAAGCATGGCCGAGCGCCCCTCGTCGTTCTCGTATGAAGACCTGATAGCGTCGGGCGAAGGCCGCTTGCACGGCCCCGGCAATGCGCAACTGCCGCTGCCGCCGATGCTCATGTTCGACCGCATCACCAACGTCACCGACCAAGGCGGCGATCACGGCAAAGGCGTGATGATCGCCGAATACGACATCAATCCGCAGCGCTGGTTCTTCGAATGTCACTTCCGCGGCGACCCAGTCATGCCGGGCTGCCTCGGGCTCGACGCGATGTGGCAGCTCACCGGCTTCTTTATGGCTTGGGCCGGCTCACCCGGTCGCGGCCGCGCGCTGGGCGTCGGTGAGCTTGAATTCCGCGGCCAGATCACGCCGAAGACCAAGCTCGTGACCTACGAAATCCATCCCAAGCGCGTCATCCAGCGAAAGCTGCACATGATTGTCGCCGACGGGATCACGAAGGCTGACGGCGTCACCATCTATACGGCCAAGGACCTCAAAGTCGGGCTGTTCTCGCCGGAACAACTCGAAGCACAGATGAAGTCGTAAGGAGCAGAGCCCATGCGTCGTGTCGTCGTCACCGGAATGGGGATCGTCTCATCGATCGGCAACAACACGCAGGAAGTGCTCGCGAGCCTCCGCGAAGCAAAAAGCGGCATCAGCGCCGCGCCTGAATATGCCGAAAAAGGTTTTCGCTCTCTCGTCCACGGCCAACCGACCGTGAAGCCGGAAGACGTTGTTGATAAGCGCAACATGCGTTTCATGGGCGAAGGCTCAGGCTGGAACTTCATCGCCATGGAGCAGGCGATACAGGACTCAGGGCTGACGCCGGATGAAGTCTCCAACCCGCGGACCGGCATCATCATGGGTTCAGGCGGCCCCTCCGCGCGCGCCATCGTCGCTGCCGCAGACACCGCGCGTGAAAAAGGCGCCAAGCGCGTCGGGCCGTTCGCTGTTCCAAAAGCCATGAGCTCGACGGCAAGCGCGACGCTTGCAACCCCGTTCGAGATCAAGGGCATCAATTATTCGATCAGCTCGGCCTGCGCGACCAGCGCCCACTGCATCGGCGATGCCTACGAGCACATTCAGAACGGCAAACAAGACATCATGTTCGCCGGCGGCAGCGAAGAGCTGGATTGGACGCTTTCGGTTCTCTTCGACGCCATGGGCGCTATGAGCACCAAATACAACGATACGCCGGAGAGAGCGTCGCGGGCCTATGACAAGAACCGCGACGGCTTCGTCATCGCCGGCGGCGCTGGCGTGCTAGTGCTGGAAGAGTATCAACGCGCCAAAAAACGCGGCGCCAAAATCTACGCGGAAGTCGCAGGCTATGGCGCGACCAGCGACGGTCACGACATGGTCGCGCCGTCAGGCGAAGGCGCAGCGCGCTGCATGCAAATGGCGATGCGCTATCTCGACCGACCTGTCGATTACCTCAACACTCACGGCACCTCGACGCCGGTCGGCGATCTGAAGGAGATGGAAGCGGTGCGGGCGGTGTTCGGCGCCAAGCCGCCGCTCATCTCCAGCACCAAATCCCTCACCGGTCACTCCCTCGGCGCCGCGGGCGTGCAGGAAGCGATCTATTCGATCCTGATGCTCAATAACGGCTTTGCCTGCGAGAGCGCCCACATCGAAGAGCTCGATCCCGCGTTCGAAGATTTGCCGATCCTGCGGCAACGCGCTGATCGTCAGTTGAATTGCGTGCTGTCAAATTCGTTCGGCTTTGGCGGCACCAACGCGACCTTGGCGTTCACGCGCGTCGCCGCTTAGTGCCAATCCTCGTGCGCGGATTGCTCGGCTTCGAGCTGGCGTAGCGCCGCGAGCAGCGCTTGCTCATTGGCGGTATGACGACCATCACGATCGGCCAGACCGAGCATCTTCGCGGCTTCCGCTGCAGTGAACCGCGCGTCCGCTTCCGTTTCGGCGTTGGCGACTTCGTAGCGCTCTTCAACGCCTTCGGCCCAACCCGACTCACTGACGCGATCCTTATAGCCGGACAATCCCCCGCCGAAGATCGATTTTATAACGCTCATTGGCGTCACGTTCGGACGATTGGCGAAGCGTGCTTCGCGCTGAACCATCGCGTCCCGTTCAAGCACTACCGGCGCGCGGCGCCCAGCAACGTGCGCGAGGCCCACCTTCACAAAGAGATCACGCCAAGCGGCGCAATGCGCGCGCCCATCGGTCGATGCGTCGACGGCGAACATCCACTCCATCTCCTCTTCAGTGACAGTCGTGCCGGCATAGACGCAGCGGCGCAGCAGATCGACATCCGACTCATTCATCGCGCGGCCGGCGACGAAAACCGCAAGCCGCGATCGCGTGAAACGCTGAAATGACGCCGGCGTGCTTTCAGCGCGCTCCATGATTTTCACGAGAGCCTGCAATTCATCCAGACGCGGTGCGTCGTTGGCGAATTGCGCTTCCAGCCAGCCGGCAGTCTCCTCATCGACGTGTCCCGGATAAGCGCCGCACTGGAGCGCGTGGTCAACCAGCGCTTCCACGAACGCCTCGACCCACGCCGGATCGCGAGCGCCAACCCGCCCATCGAGCGCCATCAACACGTCGGCCTCCTGACGTGTAACCACGCCGTCAGGGAAGATTGCCTTGCGCATGCGCAGGGCGTCGTCAGCGCTCAGGAAACGGTCGGCAGCGAGATCGTCAGCAAGGGCGAGCAAAGCGCTGGTCATTATCGGCTCCGCAGGGAAGGCCGCTGAGCTTGCCAAGCCCCCCCTTAAGAGCAAACGAAGCAACATGCTTAATCAAATGCAAACGCCGGCCTCGTGAAAGACCGGCGCGCATAAGCGAATCAAGACGAGGGGTTAGTTCGTCGCCGTATCGCTCACTTCATTGGCGGCTTGCTGAGCATCGTCGCCCGCCTGCTGCAGCGCGTCGCCGGTCTGCTGAGCAGCAGTAGAAGTCGTGTCTTCGATTTGTGCTGTCGCCTGATCGGCCTCAACGCCGGCTTGCTGGAACGACCCTTCGCTGAACGCGAAGACAACGATCGCGCCGGCGACCAGCACCATTCCCAGCAGCATACCCCAACCAAAACCGCCACCCTTCTTTGGCCGCTCGACGATGACTTTCGTGTCGGTGACGCGGCCATCTTCGTCGCGTTCGACATGCGTTTCACGAATCTCGGCCATGCCAGTCTCCTTCACCCAGGGCGACGCGTACGTCGCGCGTGTTCTACGGGCTTGGAAACGCAGCGGCGGCGCTGCTGTTCCGACAGACGCAGCTATTCAGCCGCGCGCCAATTCGGCGTCGGCAGCGGATCTCGGAAGGAGAAGCGCTCGAGATGACGAAACACGACATCACCGAGGCGCACCGCATCGGATTCATCAGCTGCCTCGATGCGCACTTTCAGCGCCTGCGGCGCAGCGTTGAGGAGGCAAACGCTTTGCTCACTGAAGAGCACGCGGCCGTCGTTCGGTGTGAAGCTTACGTCGAGCTTATGGCTCCAATGTTTGCAGAGCTGTTGCAGATAGCGGCTCGCCTCGGCCGTAGGGATTGCGGCTTCGATCGCGTGCATGATCAGCTCCGTTCAATCGCTTGCGCCGCGCCATCGAGCGCCGCGGCGACGGCTTCGATCTGCGCCTCGGTGAGCGGCCCACGTTCCATGCGCAGACGCAGGGCGAGCTTTAGATTCTCCATCGCGCGCACCAATTGCGGCGCTCGACCGCTCGAAAAGCTCTCCCGCGCGGCGGCGATGCGGGCAAAGAGCGCGTCGATGTCGGCGCGCTTTTCCGCCAGCTCAGCCTCGCCTTCCTTGGTGATGGCATAGAGCTTCTTCGCGCCTTCACTGCCGCTGAGCTCAACGAGGTTCATTTCTTCGAGCATCGTCAGCAGCGGATAGATGACGCCCGGGCTCGGCGCATAAGCGCCACCCACGCGCGCCTCAATCTCCTTGATGATCTCGTAGCCGTGACGCGGCTGTTCCGCGATCAGGGCCAAGACGACGAATTTGAGTTCTCCCTGGTCAAAGAGCCGACGCCGACCGCCGCCATGGCGATGTCCGTGGCGGGCCCAGGGGCCGTGGCCCTCATGGCCGCCCCAGCCTTCGCCCCGGCGCGGTCCGCGCATGCCCCGGAAACGGGCGTGACAATCGTGGTGCATGAGTATTCTCCGTATGAGTTTCGATATATCTTGATGTGAGATATATCTAAACTGCATCGAGTCAAGAGGCCCGTCCGGCGGCTAGTTGGGGTTGACCCCAAGGGCCCGGGCGCGGCACCTGCGCTTCACCAATTTCAGGAGTGCAACGGATGGCCGACGAGTGGGTGTTTCCGAAGGGCGAGCTGATGCGCGGCAAACGCGGGCTCGTCATGGGCGTGGCCAATGACAAGTCGATCGCCTGGGGCATCGCCCAACAACTGGCCGCTCAAGGCGCGGAGATCGCTTTCACGTATCAGGGTGAAGCGCTGGAAAAGCGGATCCGCCCGCTAGCCGAAAGTGTCGGCTCTCAAATCGTCCTTGAATGCGACGCCACCAACGATGCGCATCTCGACGCCGTGTTCGATCGTTTGAAAACGACCTGGGGCAAGCTCGACTTCCTCGTTCACTCCATCGCCTTCTCCGACAAGAACGAACTCAAAGGCTCTTTCATCGAGAACACCTCGCGCGAGAACTTTCTGCGCTCGATGGATATCTCCGCGTTCTCTTTCGTCGCAGCGGGCAAGCGCGCCGCCAAGCTGATGGATCGGGGCGGCTCGATGCTGACCCTCACCTATCTCGGCGCCGAACGCGTGCTGCCGAGCTACAACGTGATGGGCGTCGCGAAAGCCGCGCTTGAAGCTTGCACGCGCTACATGGCGCGCGACCTCGGCCCTGAAGGCAAACGCGTCAACGCCATCAGCGCTGGCGCGATGCGCACACTCGCCATCGCCGGCATCCAAGGCGGACGGGGCCTCATCAGCACCGGCCGTGAATGGTCGGTGATGAAAGAAGACACGAGCATGGAAGGCATCGCCGGCTGCGCGCTTTGGCTACTCTCGGACCTAGGCCGCTCAACAACCGGCGAAGTCATCCACGTCGACGCCGGCTTCCACATTGTCGGCGTGCCGAGCACTGGCGGCGACGACTAAGCGCTAGCGCTCCTCGTCCGCCGCCTCGACTTGAGCATCGCGCAAGATGGCGTCGATCTGCGCCACATCTTGCGCGCGGCCAAGCAGGCGCCAGCCGTGCTCCATCATCGACGGATCGAAGTCGGCCATCAGCACATTGAACTCGGGCATCATCGTCTCAATGCCTTCGCTGCGGAGCAGGGATTGCGCGATGAGCGCTTCAGGGCGCGATGAAAAGCGCGCGACGATGACGAGATCGGCCATGCGGCGATCCTAGGCGGCGAGGCGCAATCCGCCAGCGTCGCCAGCAGCTAATTAAGCTTCGCGCCAGGCTGGCCAGGCTGACCCTCTTGTGGGCGCTCAATGGCGTTATCGATTTCAATGCCGTCCTGATCGGGTGTTTCGCCTTCCGAATCCTTGGGCAGGACGGACTCAGGACGGGCAACGCCCGCCTCGCGATTTTTGTGCGGCGCGTGTATTGCGTTGGGATCGCTGGGTTTGGTCGGCACGGTTTGCTTCCTCTCGGAGGGCAACGAACTTTCGCCGCGCACCGTTCCGTTGCTCAGCGCCTGCTCAAAGAGGTCCTGATCGCGTCGATCAACGCGTAGGCGGAGCCGCCGCCGATCAACAGCGCGAAGAAGCCGAAGCCGACGCGCGCAATGAGCGGGGTCCCCGGCGCGAGCGCCCAGAATGCCATCATGGCGGCGAACGCGAACCCGAAAACATGGCCCAGCGCATCCAACAGAATA
>JAXMCH010000007.1:0-85927 GCA_046349455.1 Hyphomonadaceae bacterium
AACGCGGAGCGTGAAGCCCCATGAATCAATCAGCACGACCACATCGGGTTTGGCGCGCAGGATGGCCTCAACAGTCGCGGCGACGGCGCGCTTTACGCGTGAGTATGCAAGCAAGCCGTCGACGAAGCCGAGGATGGCGAGGCCTTTGATGTCGGCGTGGCTCGGCAGACCGGCGGCTTCCATCATCGGACCGCCGACGCCTTGCAGATCAATCTGCGGGTCGCGCGCTTTGAGTACGCGCGCCAAGTCGGCGCCGAGCGCGTCGCCCGACGCTTCAGCCGCGACCAGAAAAATGCGCTGACTCACTCGTCGACTTCTTGGTGCGTGAAGCCATAGACAAAGATGCCGGCGCGGTTGGCGGCGGCGATGATGTCGGCGCGGCGCACGGCAAGCGCGCCCTGAGCTTCAACGGCGACGCCAGCGAGACCGGCGTTTGCGGCGCCCTCGATGGTGCGCACGCCGATGGTTGGCAGGTCGATGCGACGCTCTTGGATGGGCTTCGGTCGCTTTAAGAGGACACCGCGGCGCGCTTGCTGCGTTCCGCGAATGGTTGTCGGCAGTTCGGCGACACGACGGAGCATGGCGTCTGTGCCCTCTTGCGCTTCGACGGCGAGCACTAGGCCGTCGCACACGACCACGCCTTGACCGATATCAAAGGCGCCGCTGGCGGCGGCGACCTTCGCGGCCTTGGTGATGTCGGCAAGCTGCGCGGCATTGGGCGCGATTGCGCCCCACGCGCCCTGCTGCGCGAGCAGATCGCTCATCGCTTGCTCGGCGCCGACAACGCGGAAACCCGCCTTCTCATGTTCGGAGAGCACGGCGCGCAACAATGCATCGTCGCCGTGCGGCATGGCGGCCAGAATGGCCGGCAGCATGCTCATGGCGACTTCGTCTAGCTGCAACGTTTTGAGATCGGGCCGCGCGACCTGGCCGAGCAATACGACCGCATCGCAACCGGCTTCGCGCATGGCGTCCATGCGCGCGCCCATGGCGCCAAGACCGTGCGCGGCGCCGGGATGTTTCTCAAGCGCGGGATCGGCCATCGGCGCAATGCGCGCAACGAAGTATGGGCGCTGCGTGGCGGCCATGTGCTCTGCCAATACGACGGGCAATTCGCCCCCGCCTGCGATGATGCCGAGCTTACGCCAGCCCGTCATGCGTCAATCTCGCGGCATGCAAAGCGGACGCGCAGCGTCGGCGCGGATGAAGTCGACGATCTCCATCACTTGCGGATTGGCCGAATAGGCTTCGATGCAGTCTTCGACACGCTCTTGAAATGTGCCTTCTTCGGCGAAGAGCAAACGATAGGCGGCGCGGAGATCGTGGATTTGCTCGCGAGTGAAACCACGGCGCTTCAGGCCGACGACGTTGAGACCTCCCAGGTGTGCGTGATTGCCGATGGCGGAGCCGAACGGGATGAGATCGGTTGTCATCAACGCGCTGGCGCCGACGAAGGAAAAGCGGCCAACGCGGCCATGCTGGTGCACGCCGCTGAGGCCGCCGAGAAAAGCGAAATCACCCACTTGGACATGGCCACCGATGGTGGCGGTTTGCGCCATGATGACGTTGTTGCCGACGTTGCAATCGTGGGCGACGTGGCAATTGCCCATGATTAGACAGTCATTGCCGATGGTGGTGACAGAACGGCCACGCGCGGTGCCACGGTGAATGGTGGCGTGCTCGCGGATGACGTTGTTGTCGCCGACGACGAGCTTGGTCGGCTCTCCTCGATACGACAAATCTTGGGGGGCGCCGCCAAGGCCCACGAACGGGAACACGGTGTTGTTCTTGCCGAGTTCGGTGTGGCTCTCGATGAAGACGTGGGCGATGAGTTTCGTGCCGTCGCCGAGTTTGACGTTCGGGCCGATAACACAGCCAGGGCCAATCTCAACGTCGGCGCCAAGTTCGATATTGTCGTCGACGACAGCGGTCTTGTGAACTTTGGCGCTCATAGCGAATCCTGCGGACGGTCAGCCTTCATCGCCGCGAATTCGCAATCGGTAGCGAGTTCGCCGCGTACTTCTACGCGGCCGCGGAACTTGAAGATGTTGCGGCGCTGAAAGAGCACTTCAACGAACATCTCCATCGTATCGCCGGGCATGACCGGTTTTTTGAAGCGCGCGCCTTCGACCGACATGAAGAGAATAAGGTGCTTGGTGATGTCGGCTTCGAGCGTCTTTGACATGAGCACAGCGCCTGTTTGCGCCAGAGCTTCGATCTGCAACACCCCGGGCATGACCGGAGCGCCCGGGAAGTGACCCGGGAAGAACGGCTCGTTGATGGTGACGTTCTTGATGCCGCGGATCGATTTGTTCGGAACATAATCGATCGCGCGATCAATCAGCAGAAACGGGTAGCGGTGCGGCAGGCGGCGCAGAATTTCGCCGATCTCAATCACGTCGTCCGTCGTCTTCTGCTGTTCAGTCAAATCATTTGCTTTCATCGCGCGCCCCTGCGGCTCTGCGGCTCAGCCACGCTGCCTCACGCAGCCATTTACGTAGCGGTTTTGCGGGATAGCCGCTCCAGACCTCGCCTGGCGGCACGTCTTGGAATACGGCGGCGCCGCCCGCAAGGGTAGCGCCAGCCCCGATGTTGCGGTGATCGGCCACGCCGACGCGCCCGCCCATCGTGACGCCATCGCCAACGATGGTGGAGCCCGAGATGCCGGCGAAGGCGGCGATCAGCGCGCCACGCCCGATCTGACAATTGTGGGCGACGTGGCAGAGATTATCGATCTTCACGTCCTCGCCTATCACGGTGTCATCGAAGACGCCGCGGTCGATCGTGGAATTGGCGCCAATGGTGACGCGGTCCTGCACGATGACACGGCCGAGATGGGGCACATCGACGGGGCCAGCCGCATCACCGGCTACACCGAAACCTTGCTCGCCGATCACGGCGCCGGCAAGAACGTTCACGTCGTCGCCGATGAGCGCGAAAGCGATGGAGACGCGCGCGCCAATGCGCGTGCGACGGCCGATCGCGACACCAGGGCCGATTACGGCGTTCGGCCCAATCTCGGCGCCGGCGCCGATCTGCACACCAGGCCCAACCACAACGCCGGGCGCGATCTTGGCGCCCTCTTCAATGCGAGCGCTGGGATCGATGGCGACGCTTGCATTGAACGTGCGTGGGCGGATGAGCGATGGCACGAGGCGCGCGAAAGTAGCGCGTGGACGCTCCGACAAAATGAGAGCACCGGCATTGGGCGCGAGATGCGCGAGCGCTGCTGGAATGACGCACGCGGCGGGCGCCGCTTCGAGCGGGACGGCTTTTTTGCCCTTCGGCTCGTAGTAGCAAAGGTCCTTGGGACCGGCGGTTTCGGCGCTGGCGACGCCGGTGACAGCGCGCTCTGCGTCGCCGCCAATCTCGCCAGAAGGCGAAAGCGCCCGGACCGTCACCGGTCCGAGCGCCTCGTAAAAGCGGGGATCGATCATGCGCCGACTATCTGGCGCCCTCGAAGCCCGATGTCACGGCCTAGCCTGTCCTTATTGGGCCGGGGCTTGAGCCGGCTGCTGAGCCTGGCACTCGGCAACCGAGTGACGCGCGACGTTGATCGTGCGGGTGGCTTCGTTGCCGTCCAATTGTTGGATAACTGCTGAGGTCACGTCGTATTCCGGCGAAACTTCCGAAACGCTGCTGGCGTCCAGAACGATGCCGGCGCCGCGCGACTGCATAACCGAGCGTACAACCGGCTGAACGATGCGGTTGATTTCACGTAGGGCCATCAGTTCGGAGCATTGCATGTCTCCCTGCAGCGTCGCGGCGCGCTGCTGGAGCGCTTGTTGGCGTTGCGCGACAGCCTGCGCTTGCGGGTTGTTGCGGATTTGCTCGGCAGATTGGTTCCGCAGCGTAGTTTGCAGACGCTGCATTTCCTGCTCGATGCTTTGACGCTCAGGACCAAGCGCTTGGGCGTCGGTGTTGATCTGCGTGCGGACCGTCTGCAGCTTAGCCGCCATGTCGCGACCAATGGCGGACTCCGCCAAGACGCGCTGTGAATTGACGACCACCATCGATGCTGATTGGTTGTTGCCGCGATTACGCTGCGCCAAGGCATCAGACGTGATTGAGAGCGCCGCAACCGCGATAGCGGCTGCGGAAACGATACTAAACAAACGCATGTCGCGCCTTCTCCTCAGAATTGTGTCCGGGTTGAAAACCGGAACTGTTCTCGCCGGTCATAATCCTCGTATTGAAGAGGTTGTGCAAAGTCGAACTGCACAGGGCCGAACGGCGAATCCCAGAAAATAGACACCCCAGCTGCAGCTCTCAGACTTGGCGTGTCCTCGACGATGAGACTTGAGTCTCCATCTATGACGACAGTTTGGCGGCTCGCGGAATCGACCACACCGAGCGTGCCGAAATCCAAGAACAGCGCGCTGCCCAGAGAGAACGATTCCGGCAGCGGGAGCGGCACATCGAGTTGAAGCGTGCCAATGGCGAATGCGTTGCCGCCGATCGAGTCGCCGACTTGTTCGATGGCGCCCGTCGTGGTGTTGACGATCATCTGGCGCGGGCCAATGCCGGCCACGTCGAAACCGCGGAACGATGAGCCGCCCTTGAAGAAGCGATCGTTGATCCGGACATCATCGCCGCCCCAGCCGGCGATGTAGCCAGCGTTGCCGCGGAAGCTCGCGCGGAAGCCGAACGGCAGGCCGTAATAAATGCCGCCTTCGATTTCGGAGCGCAGATAATTCACTTCGCCGCCGAGACCGGCGATGTCCTGGCTCAGCTGCAGATCGAAACCGCGCGTCGCACGGACCGGCTGATTGCGCCGATCGATATTGATCGTCGTGCCCACCACCGATGTGAGGAAGGTGCCTTCCTGGTCGCAGATGAACGACCGCGTCGGGTTTAGTGGGCTGCACTGATCGACGCCCGGCGTCAGCGGGTCGTTGTCGTTATCGACGAGGATGTCGGCGACCTGCGTGTCGTCCTGCACCAGCGTGTAGGTGAGGCCGAGGCTGGTGCGTTCGGAAACCGGGAAGCTGAGCCTGAGGCCGATACCGGTCGATTGGTTCTCGAAGGAGGACTGGTCGAGGAAGTCCGTGCGCAGCGAGTAGAGATCGAAACCGGCGGCCAGATCGCGGCCCATGAAGCGCGGTTCAGTGAAGCGCAGGTCAAGCTGTTGGCGCTGCTGGCTGGTCGATGCGCGCAGACGCAAGAACTGGCCGCGGCCACGCAGGTTGCGTTCCGTGATCGACACATCGAACAGGAAGCTCTCGGTCGAGGAATAGCCCGCTGCGAACGCAAGTTCGCCGGTCGATTCTTCTTCGACGCTGACTGTGACGACCGAGCGGTCCGGCTGCGACCCGTCGGCATCTTCGACGGTGACTTCCTTGAAGAAGCCGAGCGCCTGGATGCGCTGGCGAGAGCGATCCAGCAGAACGCGGTTGAACGCATCGCCTTCGTTGACGCGCATTTCGCGACGGATGACGCGATCGACGGTGCGCGTATTGCCGACGACGTCGATGCGCTCGATGAAGACCCGCGGACCCTCGTTCACTTCGAATGTGATGTTAACGACGCGATGCTCGCGGTCGCGCTCGATAACGGGCGTGATGTCCACGTTGGCGTAGCCGACCGTGCCGGCGACATACGTCATCGCGTCAATCGAATCTTCGATCAGATCGCCGCGGAAGACTTGGCCCTGGCGGATCGGAATAGCCGCGCGGAGCAGATCTTCCGGCAGACGGTTGAGTTCGGTTTGAACGTGGACGTCGCCGAATTCGTACCGCACGCCCTCATCGACGGTGAAGGTGATGAAGAAGTCTTTTTGGTCCGGCGTGAGTTCGGCGACAGCTGAGACAACGCGGAAATCAGCGTAGCCGCGGTTGTTGTAGTACTGACGCAGCTGCTCGCGATCGTACTCAAGACGATCGGGGTCGTAGTTGTCGTTGTTCTGGAAGAAATTCCACCAACTCGACTCGGTCGTCACGATCGCATCGCGCAGGCGGCGATCCGAGAATTCCTCGTTACCGATGAAGTTGATGTCGCGGACGCCTGTGACCGGGCCTTCGTCGACTTCGAAAATCAGATCGACGCGGTTTTGATCAAGTTCGCGAACTTGCGGCGTGACTTGCGCGGCAAAGCGGCCCGAACGGCGATAAAGTTCGATGATGCGCTGCACGTCGGCCTGCGCACGCGCCGGCGTGAACACTGAACGCGGACGCGCCTGCACTTCGTCTTCCAGATCGTCTTCCTTGAGGCTGCGCAAGCCCTCGAAGATGACCCGGTTGATGACAGGGTTTTCAATGACGGAGACGACGAGGTCAGCGTCGCGCTGTTCAATCTGAACGTCAGCAAAGAGGCCGGTGGCGAACAACGTCTTCAGTGAAAGGTCGATACGCTCGGGATCAAACGTGTCGCCCGGGCGCACGAGCAGATAGGACGTGATCGTCGCCGGCTCGATACGCTGGTTGCCTTCAACAACGACGCGTCGGATGGCGACGCCGGGTTGTTGGATTTGCGCAGTCGCGGTCGTCGGCGCTTGGGCCGGCGGCGTTTGCGCGTATGCGTCGGAAGACGCGGCGAGCAATGCTCCCGCTCCCGCCCCTACCGTGGCGACGCCATAAGCCGCGCCGAGCACGACATCCCGCAGAACCCGCTTCATCAAGCCCTCGACGTATCGGCGCTCCCCAGCGCCGTAGGTTTAAGACCCCATCCCGGTGTGAAACACAAGGACGAGGCGCCGTTACTGCGCACCCGGAAAGAGTCTCGTAATGTCGTTCCAGGTTGCGAATAGAAACAAACTCGCCATGACGGCGAATCCAGCGCGGTAAGCCCATTCCTGCGCCGATGCCGGCAACGGCCGCCCACCGCGCAAAGCCTCAATGCCGTAAAAGAGCAAATGGCCGCCATCCAAGATCGGAATCGGCAGCAGATTGACGAAGCCGACCGCGACTGAAAGCACCGCCGCAAGGTTGAGGAGCGCCAGCGCCAGCATGCCAACGCGGTCCGTCCAGTCCCCGCCGCCAGCGGGGCCGTTCAGAGCCGACGACGCGACTTGGCCGGAAACGTTGATGATGCCGAGCGGGCCCGCGATCTGATCGCCCGACTCGCGCCCTGTAAAAATGCCGCCGATGTAGGTGACGGTTTGCGAGATGATGCGCCACGTATTGCTGGCGCCGACGCCGATCGCTTGGATTGGGTTGTAGTGTTCAATGGTCCGCTCGGAGTCGAGCGGCAGCGGACCGGTAACGCCAAGCACGGCGCGGCCAAGGTTCGAGCGAGTCGGCGTGAGCTGGAGCGTTTGGCGCGAGCCACTTCGTTCGATCTCGACTGAAAGCTGGCGGCCCGCGGCGGGACCGACGGCGGTTTGCAGCGCGGCAAAATTAGCGATTGGCGCGCCATCGACAGACACGATCACGTCGCCGGGCTGCAGCCCCGCTGATGCGGCGGCGCTGCCAGGCGAAACAGCGGCGATGCGCGCCGGAATGCTGTTCACGTCAGTCGTGTCACGCCCGATGATCAGCGCGAGCGCGGCGAAAGCGAGAATGGCGAAGATGAAATTCGTCACTGGGCCAGCGGCCACGACGAGTGACCGCGTCAACAGCGGCTGCGCGTGGAAGAGGCCCTTACGACGCGCTTCGGCCAAGGCTTCGGGATCATCGATGCGCTCGCGCGGGCCGGTCGACATCGCGTCGGCATCGTCAGCAAACTTCACGTAACCGCCGAGCGGCAGTGCGCCGATCTTCCATTGCACGCCGTGCTTGTCGCGCCAGCCGAGCAGCGTTCTGCCGAAGCCGATGGAGAAGGTGTCGATGGCCACGCCGCGCCAACGCGCGACTTGGAAGTGACCGAACTCGTGCACGAAGACGACGACGCTCAGCACGACGACGAATGACCCGGCGTAGATCAGCAGATTTTGGATGCTCTGCAGCAAATCCGGCATTCGACCGCTTCCCTTCCCGCGCTTATAATTTTCTGGAGCGCGACAAGCCTTTAGGCTGCCGCCAAGCTTCCCGCAATCCGTTGCGCCGCGCGCCGCGCGGCCTGATCCACCACCGCCACCTCATCGAAGGATGAAGGCGAATTTGCGATGGTCCCTGCTTCAGTCCCCTCCAGCTTGGTCACAACCTCTTCGACTATACGGCAAATGTCGAGGAAGCGGATTCGGCTCGCCAGGAAGGCTTCCACCGCTATTTCGTTGGCCGCGGAAAGCGCTGTGCTGGCTTTGGCGCCGGCCATGAGGGCCGCGCGGCAGAGGTTGAGGCCTGGGAACCGGGCGGCGTCAGGCGCTTCGAAGTGGAGCGCGCTGAGCTGGGCGAGATCGAGCCTCGTGGTGGAGACTGGAGTGCGATCCGGCCAGGCCAGCGCATAAGCGATCGGGATGCGCATGTCCGGGGTGCCAAGTTGGGCCAGGACCGACCCATCGACGTAATGGACGAAGCTGTGGACCACGCTTTCGGGATGGACCACGACGTCGATCTTTTCCGAAGGAAATCCAAAGAGATACGATGCTTCGATGAGCTCCAGCCCTTTGTTCATAAGGGTGGCGCTGTCGACGGAAATCTTGCGGCCCATACTCCAGCGTGGGTGCGCACAGGCTTGATCGGGCGTGGCCACAGCCATCGCCTCGAGGCTGGTTGTGCGGAACGGGCCGCCGGAGGCGGTCAGGGTGAGTTTCTCGACCCGGTCGGGATGGGTGAGGACCTGAAAGATGGCGTTGTGCTCGGAATCGACCGGTAGGAGTGTTGCGCCGTGGGCCTTGGCGGCGGCGATAAAGAGCGGGCCGGCACAGACCAGGCATTCCTTGTTCGCCAGTGCAACAACCGCCCCGCGACGCACGGCCGCCATTGTAGGGGCAAGGCCGGCCGCGCCAACGATGGCGGACATGACCCAATCAGCCGGCCGGGCCCCCGCCTCCTCCAGCGCCGACTGACCGGCGCCAACGACAATATCGAGGCCGCTCAGCGCCTCTCTGGTTGGGGCCAAAAGGCTGGGATCAGCGATGGCGGCAAAGCGCGGGCGCAGACGCTGACAGGCATCGACCAGCGCAGGCAGATTGCCGCCGGCGGTGATCGCTTCGACTTCAAACTCGGCGCCATGTGCACGCATCTCTTCGATGACGCGAATGGTCGATTGGCCGATAGAGCCAGTGACGCCGAGGATCGAAAGGGTACGCGCGCTCATAGGCCGCTGCCGAACAGAAGCGCTGTAGCGCGCGGTCCGAACGCGAGCGCAGCGCCGACGAGCAAGGTCGCCGACATAAGACTATCGATGCGATCGAGTACGCCGCCGTGGCCAGGAATGAGCCGGCTCGCGTCTTTAACGCCAAAGCGGCGCTTTAGGAAAGATTCGAACAAATCGCCCATTAGACCTGTGAATGCGACAATGGCGCCGATGAGCAACCATGCCACGCGCAGCTCCGACGTCGTGTGAAACAGATAGCCGCACCCGTAACCGGCAAGGGCGCCAGCCGCGGTCCCGCTGACGATGCCGGACCACGTTTTGTTGGGTGACAATCCAACGGCGACCTTCGGGCCGCCAATAAGTTTGCCGCCGAAATACGCGAAAATGTCAGCGGCCCAAATCATCGCGAAAAGCGCGAGAATGGTTTCGAGACCTTCAGGGCCGCGGTCGCGCAGCCAAAGGAAGATCGCGCACGGCAGACCGATGTAGATTGCGCCGCCCGCAGTTTCGAGAAAGCCGATTAGTGTGCGCCTACGGAACCCGGAGACGATGGCGCACAGAAACATCCAGCCAACGGCCAGATTGAGGTGCTGCCAACTTGAGAACATCACGGCGCCAAGTGATCCGGCGAGCACGAACATGAAAGCCGGGAAGACGTGCTCGGGCTCGCTCATGCGCGCCCATTCGTAGCTCATCGCGACGACAGCGGCGCCGCAGACGCCGGCGAGCCAAGGACCGCCGAAATACGCAGCGACAATACCTGTGCCCGCCAACACAAGCCCCGACGCAATGCGCGCGCCGAGATCGGACCAATCGTGACGCTCGATTTGCGCCTGCGATGGGTCAGGACGGCTCAGGATCTGATCCCCCGAAACGGCGCTCACGCCGACGGTACGCTTCAATCGCCGCTTCCAGCGCTTCCTTGTTGAAGTCGGGCCAGAGCACTTCGGTGAAGACGAGTTCTGTGTAGGCGGCTTGCCAGAGCATGAAGTTCGACAGGCGCAACTCACCCGAGGTGCGGATGAGGATATCGGGCGGCGGCAGGCCGGCCGTGTCGAGATAGGTTTCGAAGAGCGCGGGATTTACATCAGCGGCGGCGATCTTGCCTGCCGCGACGTCCTCAGCGACGCGGCGCGCGGCGCGCGCGATCTCATCTTGGCCGCCATAGTTGAACGCGATGATGAGGTTGAGTTTGTCGTTATGGCGCGTTTTGGCTTCGGCATTGGCGATGATGTCCGCGATATCCGCTTGGAGTCCGGCGCGTTCACCGATGACGCGAACCCGCACGCCTTCCCGGATGAGGCGATCCAGATCGCGCGCCACATAGAGACGCAGCAGATCGAAGAGCGCGCTGATCTCCGCAGCAGGACGACGCCAATTCTCAGTCGAAAATCCGAACACCGTAAGATAGCGCACACCAAGATCGCCGGCGGCTTCGACCGTGCGGCGCAGTGCTTCAACGCCCTCTGTGTGGCCGAACGTGCGCGGGCGCGAACGCTGCTTCGCCCACCGGCCGTTGCCGTCCATGATAATGGCGATGTGGCGTGGCGCAGGCGCCGATGCGGAGGATTGGGCTGGCTGCGCCATTCGGAGATCGCAGGCGCTAGACCTGCATGATCTCCTCTTCCTTCTGCCTCAGAAGGTCGTCGACCTTTTTGATGTGGTCGTCGGTCACCTTCTGGACCTCGGCGCCGTGCTTCTTGTGCTCGTCTTCGCTGATGACGTGGTCTTTTTCGAGTTTCTTCAGATGGTCCATCGCGTCGCGGCGGATGTTGCGGACAGCGATGCGCTGTTGCTCGGCGTATTTGCCGGCGACTTTCGCAAGTTCTTGGCGCCGCTCGCCGGTGAGCGGCGGGATGGGAATGCGCAACGTCTGCCCGTCGACGATGGGGTTGAGGCCGAGGTTCGCGGAGCGGATTGCCTTGTCGACGGCGGACACAACGGCTTTGTCCCAGACGTTGACGGAGATCATCCGAGGCTCCGGCACGCTGACGCTGGCGACCGACGTGAGCGGCGATTCGGCGCCGTACGCGTCCACCTTGATCGGATCGAGCAGTGAAGGCGAAGCGCGGCCAGTGCGCAGGCCGCTGAACTCGTGCTGAAGAGCGGTCAGCGCCCCGTCCATGCGCTTTTTGTAGTCTTCAAGCTTGAAGGGCGCCGGTGCGGCCATTGTCGTTGTTCCTAGTCAGTGATGGTTGTGCATACGCCGCGGCCCGCGAGCACATCCGCGAGGCCGCCGCGCTTGTGAATGGAGAACACTACGATGGGAATGCCGTTGTCGCGCATCAGACTGATTGCGGAAGCATCCATAACGCGCAAATCGCGCGCGAGCACTTCGTGGTACGAGAGCGTATCGTAGCGCGTGGCGTTGGGGTCTTTCTTTGGATCGGCGGTGTAAACGCCGTCGACCTGAGTGCCTTTGAGAAGCGCGTCGCATCCCATTTCAGCGGCGCGCAATGCCGCGGCGGTGTCGGTGGTGAAGAAGGGGTTGCCGGTGCCGGCGGCGAAGATGACGATACGGCCCTTCTCCATGTGGCGCATCGCACGGCGCCGGATGTAGGGCTCACATACGGTGACCATGGGAATAGCGGAGAGCACTCGCGCGTAGCCGCCGAGTGACTCGATGGCGTTCTGCATCGCAAGCGCATTCATCACAGTCGCCAGCATGCCCATGTAATCGGCGCTGGCGCGCTCCATGCCCTTGGCGGCGCCAGCCATGCCACGGAAGATGTTGCCGCCGCCGATGACAAGGCAGATCTCAGCACCGCCGCGTTGTGCGTCCAGGACCTCTTGGGCGAAACGCTCGCACGTCGTTTGGTCGATGCCGTACTGGCCCTCGCCCATTAAGGCTTCACCCGAGATCTTGAGCAGGACACGCTTATAGGCGCGCGCTGGGGCGGCTTGGGGTTGTTCGGCAAGGCTCATGGTGCAGAATCTATAGACCAGGGTGGGGGAAAAAGTCAGCCGTGTCTGACTGTTCCCGACTTTAAGAAAAAGGCGCGGACCTTGCGGCCCGCGCCTTTGATCTCAACGATCCTGTGGAGGATCAGCTTTTTCCCGACATCGAAGCCACTTCGGCTGCGAAATCGTCGACTTTCTTCTCGACACCTTCGCCGACCGCGAAGCGCACGAAGCCCTTCACGGTGATCGGTGCGCCAGCGGCCTTAGCAGCCTCGGCGATCGCGGCTTCGACCGACTGATCAGGGTTCAGAATGAACGCCTGCTTCAGAAGCACCGATTCCTCAAAGAACTTCCGCATGCGGCCTTCGAGCATCTTGTCGAGGACCTGCTGCGGCTTGCCTTGAGCCTTCGGGTCTTCCTTGATCTGCTCGGCGATCACGGTTTTCTCGCGCTCGACACGATCGGCCGGGATCTCGCTTTCGCTCAACGCCAGCGGATTGGCCGAGGCGATGTGCATGGCGATCTTCTTGCCGAGGCTCTCGACCTGGGCTTTGTCTCCCGTCGACTCGAGCGCGACCAGCACCGCGATGCGGCCAAGATTGTCCGAGCCATCGACCTTAGCGTGAACATACGCAGCGATGGCGCCATTTTGGACGTGCAGCTTGGTCGAACGGCGCAGCGTGATATTCTCACCGATCGTGGCGATGAGCTGGGTCACGGCTTCCGAGACCTTCTGGCCTTCGTGCACGCTGTCGAGCAGCGCTTGGTGATCGTTGGCGTTCAGAGCGAGCTTCGCAAACGCGTTGGCCGACTTTTGGAAGTCAGCGTTGCGCGCGACGAAATCCGTTTCTGAGTTGAGTTCGATGACCGCGCCATGGTCAGCGCCGATGGCTATGGCAACGATGCCTTCGGCGGCGGCCCGATCAGCTTTTTTGGCGGCCTTCGAAAGGCCCTTGGCGCGCAACCAATCGATGGCAGCTTCCAAGTCGCCGTTGGTTTCACCCAACGCCTTCTTGCAATCCATCATGCCGACGCCGGTCTTTTCGCGCAGGTCCTTGACCAGCGCAGCGGTGATTTCCGCCATGTTCGTACTCCTACGTATTCTGCGTCAGTAATTGGCGCCCGAGGGGCCGTCGATCGGGCTCTCGACCGGGGCTGCGGGCGGACGTTCGCGCACAACCGGTTCAACCGGCGGACGCGCCGAAGCGCCGATGTCCACGCCGCCGCGCACTTGGCTCTCAGTCAGGCCGTCGAGCACCGCGTCGGCAATGAGGTCGCAATAGAGCTGAATCGCGCGGGCGGCATCGTCGTTGCCCGGGATCGGGAACGTGACTTCGTCCGGGTCGCAGTTCGAGTCGACGATCGCAACCACCGGGATGCCCAGCTTCTTGGCTTCCTGGATGGCGATGGCTTCCTTGTTCGTGTCGATCACGAACATGAGGTCCGGCACGCCGCCCATAAGCGCAATACCGCCCAGCGAACGGTCGAGCTTATCGCGCTCGCGCGTCAGGTTCAGCACTTCGCGCTTGGTGAGGCCGACGCCGCCGCCATCGATCGTCGCTTGCAGCTCGCGCAGACGTGCAATCGACTTTGACACCGTTTGCCAGTTGGTCAGCGTGCCGCCGAGCCAACGAGAGTTCACGTAGTACTGCGCGCAGCGCTGCGCGCCGGCTTTGATCTGATCCGCCGCTTGGCGCTTGGTGCCGACGAAAAGAATGCGGCCGCCCTTCGCGGCGACTTCACGCACCTTCAGCAGCGCTTGGTGCAGCAACGGCACCGTCTGCGACAGATCAAGAATGTGGATGTTGGACTTTTCGCCGAAGATGTAGCGGTCCATCTTCGGGTTCCAGCGGTGGGTCTGGTGTCCGAAGTGCGCGCCAGCTTCCAAGAGCTGACGCATGCTGAATTCAGGCAGCGCCATGTTTCGTTCCTTTTCCGGTTTGCCGCCGCGGGAAAACCTGGGTGAACCCAGACCGGATGGAGGAAGCGGCCGCTTTTAGACCGCCCCGCCGCTCCCGCGTGCGAAGTGAGCGGCGGATATAGAGGTCAAACTGAGGGTTATCAAGCCGATCTCCTCGCCTCCCTCAGGGTCAGTGCAGAGGCGTCAGGGGGTCCCATTTCGGAAGCGGCTGGACCGCCGTCGGGAACGCAAGGCGCAGGAGGCCGTGGCGCTCCTTTTTGCCCAGAACCAGACGGCCTTTCATTTGCTCCGCGAGTGCACCCAGCAGACGAGCGTCTTGGGCGCTCCCCTCGTCCTCTGTGATGGTCAGGACACCTTCGGCGCCTTGAGAAGCGAGACCGATAGTCATGAGGCCGCGGGGGTTCGCCTGGGCGCGGGCGTTGATGCATTCGAGCAAGACGAGTGAAAGCGAGGTGGCCTGCTCTGGCAGCAAGCTGAGTTCCCCTTCAATGACGATCGAGAGCGGCGGCCGGCCGAGGCTCTCAAGAGCCGAATCCGCCAAGCGCCCTGCGAAGGCGGCAAAATCGATCGGTTCAATGTCGTTGCTGGAATACGAACGGTGCATCCGCGAAATCAGCATCGTGCGTGAGGCTGCGTTACGAATAACCCGCGCGGATTCCCCGGCGGCTTCATCGTTGGCGTTGAGCTCAAGTAGCGCGGAGATGAGTTGGAGATGATTGCTGACACGCTCGGCGTGCTCTCGGAAAAGCTCGGCTTGTCCGCGCGTGAGGGCGGAGACCTTGGCCAAATCGCGCGACAGGTTGCTGAGGCGATCGCGCACGTGAACGACGACCAGCGCAACCATGGTGGATGACAGGGTATAGAGCGCCAAACGAACGGTGGTTGTCGGTTCCGCGCGCGCTTCCGCCTCTGTGAACGCGAAGTAGGAGAAGAGCAGCGCTACGCCGATCGAAACGAAGACCGGCCCGGTCCCAAACGCGTACGCGATTACCACAAACGCTGGGTAGTAGAGGATGAAGTAAGCGCCGCTTCCCAGACCGGCGTCGAATGCAGCACGGAAGCCAGCGATCAGGGCCACCATCAGAATGGCGATGACGTATCGTGCTACCGCCTTCTCAGATGCGCGTCGGATCAGGTCGCGCCAATCCAGTCCCATTTGCATGCGCTGATCCATAGCAGCGCGGCAGACGCTGTAAACGTCACTACACCTCTATCTTCGCAATTATGCGACGACAGGCAGCGCTTTTCGGATCAGTTCAGTTTTCGATCAGGAGGAACCGGCGCCAACGCCGGCGGTAAGGGCGCGGCGGCAATTCCCTCTTCGGCCAACTGCTCGGCTTGTTCGGGTGTGGCTTCGCCCCAGATCGGCCGCTCGTCGCTTTCGCCAGTGTGGATCTTGCGGGCCTCGTCAGCGAACTGATCGCCGACATAGTCGAAATTGTCTCTGATATGCTCGCGCACCTTGGCGGCCACCGCCATTGCGACGGCGCGCTCCTTCCGTGCTTCCTTGCTGCGACCGGTGACGACGGCGGGCGCCATGGGAGCTTTGCTGATGTGCTTGGAGCCGCAGTGCGGGCACTCCACTAAGCCCGCCTCCGCTTGCTTGTCGTAGTCGGCAATTGAGCCGAACCAGGCTTCAAACTCGTCGCCGTTTTCGCACTTCAGATCATAGCGAATCATGGGCCGGTAAAATCTCTTCCGCCTTGCCACGCTGGAATTTTCGCGCGGGCGGCTTCTACATGGTCCAGGTCAAGATCGGCGACAATGACGCCCGGATCGTCGTGATCGAGGCTTGCGAGCACATTGCCCCAGGGATCGATGATCATCGAGTGCCCCCAGGTTGAGCGGCCGTCTTCGTGCTTGCCGCCCTGCGCTGGCGCGATGACGAAGGCGCCGGTTTCGATGGCGCGGGCGCGCAGCAAGACCTCCCAGTGGGCTTGGCCGGTCGGCACCGTGAACGCGGCGGGCACCGTGATGATCTCGGCGCCGGCGCGCGCGAGAGCGGCGTAAAGAGGCGCGAAGCGCACGTCGTAGCAGATGGTAAGACCGATCTTGGAGTTGTGCGGACCTTCGATGAGCACGGCGTTGGCGCCGCCCTCAACAGTCTCGCTCTCACGGTACGTCTCGCCGCCGCCAAGCGTAACGTCGAACAGATTGATCTTGTCGTAGCGGGCGACAATCTTGCCGTCGGGATTGAACAAGAACGAGCGGTTGAAGACTTTGCCTGCGCCGTTGGCGATTGCGCCGGAACCCATCAGCAACCAAACGCCGAGTTCTTGAGCGATGCGGGCCCAGGCTTTGAGTTCGCTATCCCCCTCTTCGGGTCCCACCGCGGTGAGCATGCGCTGACGATCGCGGTCTAGCCGCAGCGAGTTTTCAGGCGTGGCTATGAAGCGTGCGCCGGCCATCGCGGCTTCGCGCAGGAACGGCAGCGCGTGCGCGCGATTGGCGGCAGGATCAATGCCTGAGCGCAGTTGAACAGCGGCGACGCGAAGCTTGCGCATCAGGCGCCTGCAAGCAACGGATCGAGACCGCCGCGCTGTTCAAGAGCGTGAAGATCGTCACAGCCGCCGACATGCGTTTCACCAACGAAGATCTGCGGGAAGGTCCAGCGGCCGGAGCGCTCAATCATTTCTTGGCGCTTCTGAGGACAGCTTGCGTCGATCTCAGTCACCGTCACGCCTTTGCGCTCCAGAAGCGCCAGCGCCCTGGTGCAGTATGGGCAGTACGCGCGTGTGTAGACCGTAACGGGCCGCATCCGACTCAACCTCCTTCAGCTCAAGATATCAGTTGGACGGACAACACGGGCCAGTGTCACTGCATGCACTTCTGCAGCCCCAGCCTTACGCAATGCACGGGCGCACGCCTCCAAAGTCGCCCCCGTGGTGAAAACATCGTCCACAATGAGGATCGTTTTGCCGGCGAAGCGCCCACGCGCTTTGATGACGCCGCCGACGTTCCGGCGGCGTTCCGCGGCAGACAATCCAGCTTGGCTCTTGCGGCGCTTCACGCGAGCCAGCGCACCGGGTTTCCATCTCTTACCGCTGGCTGTGGAGAGCGCCTGTGCGAGCCAGGCCGCCTGGTTGAAGCTCCGGACGGCGAGGCGCGTCCAGTGCATCGGGGCTGGGGCGATGAAGTCGGCGCGTTCTAGGCGATCCCCCGCTGCGGCGGCCATCCAGCGGGCGAAGACAGGCAGGCCATCGCGGCGGCCCCCGCGTTTCAGATCGAGAACGAGGCGTCGGGACTGATCATCATAGGCCAAGGCGGCGCGGGCGGAGTCGTAGGCCGGTTTTCTGCCGGCGCAGGCTGCGCAGACGGCGTGAGGGCCAACGTCATCGGGAAGCGGAAAGCCGCAGTGGGTGCAAAGCGGGTCGTTGAGGAACTTGAGTTCACTCCACAGTTCAGGCTCGATCACGCCGGGCCGGTCGACGATGGCTTCGGACAGAAGCGATCGCGGCGGCCAGATCAAATCCGACAGCCGCGAGATCACACCACGTTTCCTGAACGCGCGCGCCGCGCGATAGGATGGCGTCATGTCCCCCGCTCCTACGTTCCCATTCGAGACACGGCTTTTGCGCCGGCGCAAGCTGCGGGCGCGCTCTGGATTTGCAGAGGCGGCATTTTTGCACGCACGCGTCGCGGCGGACTTGGCGGATCGGCTGGAAGCGATCCCGCGCCGGTTTGAGAGCGTCCTGGCTTTGGGTGGCGGCGGCCTCTTCAGTGCCGAGCTTCGGGAACGGAAAGAGCTCTCGGAACGCGTTGGTCACCTCGTGGAGGCGGATTGGGCCGCCGGAGATGTGCAGCTCGATCCGGAGCGCTTGCCGTTTGCCGCGGAGAGCTTTGATCTCATCGTCTCCCCGCTGGCGCTGCACTGGACGAACGATCTGCCGGGAGCGCTGATACAGCTGCGGCGCGCACTGCGACCGGATGGGCTTCTGCTTGCTTCTCTGTTTGGCGGCGAGACGCTGAATGAATTGCGGCTTTCGCTGATCGAAGCGGAGTCGGAGCTGACAGGCGGCGCCGGGCCGCGCGTGGCGCCGTTCGCGGATTTGCAAGATGTCGCGGGGTTGTTGCAGCGCGCGGGCTTTGCGTTGCCAACTGCGGATCGCGATGTCGTCACGGTGCGCTATGGTGAGCCTATGCGGCTGCTCGCAGATTTGCGCGCCATGGGCGAGACAGCAGCGCTCACACAGCGCAGCCCGCGCGGACTAAGCCGGCGCATTTTGGCCCGTGCGTTCGAAATTTATCGCGCGCGATTCTCCGGGGGCGATGGCCGCGTGCGCGCGACGTTTGAAATTCTAACAGCTACCGGTTGGGCGCCGCATGCGAGCCAGCAGCAGCCGCTGAAGCCAGGGTCGGCAAAGACACGGTTGGCGGATGCGTTGGGCGCGAAGGAGCAGTCCGCAGGCGAGAAGCCTGGCGGCGGCTAACGCTGGGGTTGGCGCAGCATCGTCCAGAAATGCAGGCCGGGTAGATCGAACTCGCCAGTGACCTCGAAACCGTGCCGCAGATAAAGCGCCACGTTGCGTTCGTCTGAGGCCTCAAGGTACGCGGCCGTGCCCTGAGCGTCGAGCGGAGCGAGCGTCGCTTTCAGGATGGCGGAGCCAACGCCTTTGCCTTGAGCCGCAGGCGCGACACCGAGGAACGCCAGGTGCGCGTGCGGCTGTTGGGGATGGTATTGCGTCAGCTTGGCGCCGAGTTGGCGGGCGCGCCCCATGCCCTTGATTCCCGCAATTGAGAAAAAAAGCGGCGTATAAGTGAGTTCTTCAAGGAACGACCAATCGAACGACTTTAGGCCGGGCGCGAGCCAGATCGCGGCGCCGAGACGTTCGCCTTCCGATTCTGCGATCCAGAGATCGCGCTTCGGATTGATCGCATCGCGCACGGCGACGTCGAAGAAGCGCTTGCGGGCGTGGTCTTTCTTGGGCCCCTGCTTTAGCCAGTAATTCAGGCCGTCTTCGTTGACGAAGGCGTCGCTCAGGAGCACAGAGATCGCGTCGATCTCAGCTTCGCGAGAAAGCCGCACGCGCGGTGGGGCGCTCATATTTTTTCCGAGATGCGGATAGCAGCGCGGCAGCCGAGTTTGATCACAGCCGAGAGCACGGGATAGCCCGGCGCGTTGCGAGCGCCCTGCTCGATCGCCGTTTCCTTGTGAGCGATTTCTTCCTCACGGAATTTATCGACGACGTGCTTCAGCTCTGCATCGACGCCCGCTAGCCGTTCGCTTTGGCGCCCGTAATGCTCTTCAATCACTTCTTCGACGGCTTCTGTGCACGCGTGCGCAGCTTTTTCTCCCATTAGGGCAGTGACAGCGCCGAGACCAAAGCCAGCGACGCGCCAGATCGGCGCCATGATGGTGGGGCGGACACCGCGTTCGGCGATCAGGCGGTCGAAAGTCTTCAGATGCTCCTGCTCACCGGCCTCCATTTCGGCGATGAGGCTGGCGGCGTGGGCTTTGCTATCGCTCCGGCCAAAGACCGCGCGCTGACCGCGGTAGATTTGCACCGCGCCGTACTCGCCGGCATGATCGACGCGGATCATTTCCGCAAGTTCGCGTGCGCGGACGTTTTCGCCGGGCATGGGCGGATGGTGTCTCATGGCTTGCGCTCCGGCACGATGGCGACGGCGAAACTGGCAAGGGCCAGCAAAAGCGAGATGAGCGCGTTGTAGCCAGCCATCGAGATGCCGAACATTTGCCAAGCGATCTGATCGCAGGCCGGCGCGACGATCTCGCCTTCGAAGTCGAGCGGGCGAATTTCGTTCATGTTGATGCGCGCGTCACAGGTGGCGACAACCCAGTGCTGTTCGACGGCGACGTGGTAGGCCCCCATGCAGGCGCTGCCCAGCAGGACCAGGCCAACGATCACGGCGGCAGCGCGCGCCCACGTCGGCTTGAAACGAGTCAGGATGAAAGCGGCGATCCCAATAGCGACGACAGCCCAGTGCCATTTGCGCTGATCAAGACAGAGCGGGCACGGATGAAGACCGCCGAACGTCTCGAACGCGTGGGCGCCCGCGAGCATAGCGCCGGAGGCCAGCACCATGAGGAGCGGCCAGATCGGGCGAAGGCGGGAAGCCAGAGCGAGCATGCCGTTACCTTAGCCCAGAAACCGATGGCCGATGTGCGGCGCGCCGCCGCGTCAGTGCATGTAGTGGAGGATCACGAAGCCGCTGACGATCAACAAGGCAACTCCGAGAAGTACGAGTCCGAGGCGTTTTTCGATGATCGGCCCCATGGCCGGGCCAAAGCGCTGGAAAAGCCAAGCGACCAACACGAAGCGTGCGCCACGCGTGACGATGGAGGCGGCCACAAAGATCGGGAACGAGAAGTGAAGCGCGCCGGAGACGATGGTGACGAGCTTATACGGGATGGGCGTTAGCCCCTTGATGAGGATCACCCAGAGACCGTACTCGGCATATTGCGCCTCAAGCGCCTCGCGGCGTTCGCCGGCATAGCCGAAGACTTGCAGGATCCAGCCGCCGACGCTGTCCATCAAGAACATGCCGATGGCATAGCCAAGGATCCCGCCGAGGACGGACGCTATCGTACACGTGAGCGCGTAGCGCAGCCATCTGTTGGGCTGCGCGGCGGCCATCGGGCCGAGGAGCAAGTCGGGCGGCAGCGGAAAGAACGAACTCTCCGCAAAAGAGATGGCGAACAGCGCCCGTTCGGCATGGGGGCTGCGTGCGAGTGCAATGGTGCGGTCTTTGAGGCCGTTTAGCATGGCCATGCCGCTAGCACGGTTTGCGCCACTGCGTCAGCGGGCGCCGGCGCCGCATTCGACTTGGATGGTGAACGCCGGTCGTTTCCCCGTTGGGCATTCAGACTGAAGATGGTGCCCCCGGTCGGAGTCGAACCGACACACCTTGCGGTACCGGATTTTGAGTCCGGCGCGTCTACCAATTCCACCACAGGGGCAACTGGGGCTTCCAATGGAGAGGCGCTGAGGTATGAGGCCCTAAAGCCGGTGTCAAATCCGGTGTGCGGGGAAATGCCATGACCGACGAGGATATCGCCGGCGAGGAGACCGGTTTTGGCCGCCTCGGCCGCTGGATTGGGCTGGTCTTAGGGCCTGCAATCGCTGTGGGCCTGCAGGCTCTGCCTCCGCCGGAGGGCTTATCCCCAGAGGCTTGGCGCGTAGTCTCGCTTTCGGCGCTGATGGTGGTCTGGTGGGTCACCGAGGCGATCCCGATTTCAGCGACGGCGATGCTGCCGCTGGCGGCCCTGCCCTTGATTGCGGGCGTCTCAATGAAGGACGCCGCCTCGCCCTACGCGGACCCGATCGTATTCTTGTTCATTGGCGGCTTCATCTTGGCGGCATGCGTCGAACGTTGGCGGCTGCATGAGCGCATCGCGCTCTCCATTGCCTCGGTCGCGGGTGGGCGGCCTGCAATGCTGGTCGCGGGCTTCATGCTTGCCTCGATGCTGATCTCGATGTGGATCTCCAATACGGCGACGACCTTGATGCTGGCGCCGATCGCGATTGGCGCTGCGCGCGCGATGTCGGGTTCGGACAAACCTGATCTGGCGCTTGGCGGCGCGTTGACACTCGGCGTGGCGCATGCGGCGACGATTGGCGGCATTGGCACGCCTGTTGGCACACCAACGAATTTGATCGGCATTGCGTTCTTCGAACGCGCGGGCGAACCGATCGCTTTCATCGATTGGATGAGCCGCGCCATGCCGATCATGCTGGTGATGATGCCGGTGGCGTGGATGCTTCTGTGCTGGCCGCTCTTCGGCAAGAAGCACGCGCGCTCAGCTGCGATCGGCTCGGTCGTGCGCGATGCGCTGAATGCGCTTGGCCCGATTTCGCGGCCTGAAGTGCGCATTGGCGTCGTATTCGCACTGACGGCGCTCGCTTGGATGTTCCGCGTGCAGCTCGCGGATTTGCCCGGACTCGGTTCGCTAACGGATACGGGCGTCGCGATCGTGGGGGCGCTGCTTCTATTCTTCGTGCCGTCGGGACGTGGGGGTGGCGAGAAGTTGATCGATTGGAAGACAGCTGAGCGCATCCCGTGGGGTATTGCCATTCTATTTGGCGGCGGACTCTCGCTTGCTGCGGCGATGGAAAGCACCGGTCTCGCGGCGTGGATCGGCGACTGGATCGGCGGGCTCGATGGGCTGACGGCCGTGGCGCTGGTCGCGCTCTTAGTGGTGACAACGATTTTGGTGTCGGAGCTCGCGAGCAATGTCGCGACGCTGACGTCGATGCTGCCTGTTGTCGCTGCTGTGGCGACCGCGACAGATACGCCGCTTCAGCAGCTGGCCTTTCCGGTGACGCTGGCGGCGAGCTTTGCGTTCATGCTGCCGGTGGCGACGGCGCCGAATGCGATCGCCTATTCGTCCGGATTGTTGACGCTGAAGCGTATGCTCGCGGTAGGATTCGGACTGAATGTCGCGGCGATCGTACTGATCATGACGTTCGCGACCTAGAAGAGCGTTTCGACGCGATCCCAGAATGCTTTCGGCAGATCGAGCCCCGAGAGACGCTTGAGTTCTTGGGCAAGCGTTGGCGACGTCACGTTGATCTCAATGAGCTTGCCGGCAATCACGTCGAGGCCAGCGAAGACGATGCCTTCACTTCTCAGCAACGGCGCGACGGCGGCGGCGATAGCGCGATCGTCGGCGTCAAGTTCGCCCGCAACAGCTTGACCGCCGACGGCGAGATTTGCGCGGAAATCACCAGCCTTTGGCATGCGACGGAGCGCCGCGAAAGGTTCGCCGTTCAGCACGAACACGCGCTTGTCGCCGCCGGAAACAGCCGGCAGAAATTCTTGCACGAGGATTGGCTCTCGGCCAGTGGCGGCGAGGAAGGCTGCCGCCTTCGAGCGGAAATCAGGATCGCTGGCGGCGAGTTTGATGACCCCCTCCCCGCCCATCATGAACAAGATTTTCAGGACGACTTGCTCGTAGCGGCGGGCAAACGCTTCCAGCGCATCGAGATCGCGGCCGACCCAGGTGTTGGGCGTGAGTTCTGGAAACTGCAGGATCGAGGTCTTTTCCGAGATGTTGCGGATGCCGCGCGGCGGATTGATCACCAGCGCCTTGGTTATCTCCAACAGATAGGTGTTGGTGATGTAGGCCATGTCGAACGGCGGATCCTGGCGCACGAGCACGACGTCGAAATCGTCAACGGCGCGGGTCGCCTGTTCTTGGGTTTGGTAGTGCGCGTCTTCGGCGAGGCTGACGCTCACGCGGCGGGCGTTCGCTTTGATGATACCAAGTTCGTAGAAGAGATCGTCCGGCGTCCACCACCAGATTTCATGACCACGCGCCTGCGCTTCGACCATCAGCGCGAGTGAGGTGTCATGGTTCACGATCATCTTCTCGATCGGATCCATTTGCACGGCGATGCGGAGTGACTTCATGACCGTCCTAGTGACGCATGTGACCGCTCAAGTCGAGCCGACTAGCTCGCCTGCGCCTTACGGGCATTGCTGCTGCGGGCATTCCGCAGTTGCTCGGCGATGAGGAAGGCAAGATCGAGCGCCTGCTGACCGTTAAGACGGGGATCGCAGTGCGTGTGATAGCGGCTGGAGAGATCCTCCTCGGTCACGGCCGACGCGCCGCCGAGGCATTCGGTGACCTGCTGGCCGGTCATCTCAACGTGCACGCCGCCAGGGTAAGCGCCTTCGGCCGGCAGGATGTCGGTGAACGCGCGCGCTTCGGCGAGGATACGATCGAACGGACGCGTCTTGAAGCCGCTTTGGGTCTTCAGAGTGTTGCCATGCATTGGATCGCAAGACCAAACGACTGAACGACCTTCTTTGGTGACGGCGCGGACGAGCTTGGGTAGGCCCGCTTCGACTTTATCGGCGCCAAAACGCGCGATCAGTGTAAGGCGGCCAGGCTCGTTCGTGGGGTTGAGCACATCGATGAGGCGTAACAAATCGTCGGGCTCGAGCGATGGGCCGCATTTCATGCCGATCGGGTTCTTGATGCCGCGCGCAAATTCGACGTGGGCGCCGTCGAGTTGACGGGTGCGATCGCCGATCCACACGAAGTGCGCGCTCGTGTCGTACCAATCGCCCGTCGTTGAATCGACGCGGGTCATGGCTTCTTCGTAGCCGAGCAACAACGCTTCGTGGCTGGTGTAGACATCGACGTGGCGCACCTGGGGCACACTTTCAGGTGTGATGCCGCACGCTTCCATGAAGCCGATGGCTTCGGAGATGCGATCGGCGATTTCCTGGTAACGCTTGCCTTGCGGGCTATCGGCGACGAAGCCGACCATCCAACGATGAACGTTGTGCAGATCAGCGTAGCCGCCATTCGCGAAGGCGCGGATCAGGTTCAGCGTCGCGGCGGACTGCGAGTAAGCTTTGATGAGCCGCTCGGGATCGGGGATGCGCGATTCCGGCGTGAAATCGATGCCGTTGATGTTGTCGCCGCGATAGCTGGGCAGCGTCACGCCGTTTTGGGTTTCGGTATTCTCCGAGCGCGGCTTGCCGAACTGGCCAGCAAGACGGCCGATCTTCACGACGGGGCGCGAAGCCGCAAACGTCAGCACGACGCTCATCGCCATCAACGTACGGAACGTGTCGCGGATATTGTCGGGATGGAATTCCTTGAAGCTCTCCGCGCAGTCGCCGCCTTGCAGCAGGAAGGCTTTGCCGTTGGCGACTTCGGCCAAGCGCGCTTTGAGGTTCCGGGCCTCGCCGGCGAACACGAGGGGCGGATAAGAGCGCAATTGCTGCTCGACGCGCGTTAGCGCGCCCGCATCCGGATAATCCGTCGGGATGTGCTTGGCGGGCTTGGCGCGCCAGCCGGCGGGGGTCCATTTCTCACGCATTGACTTCAACTTAGCTGAACAAACGAGGCGCTAGCGAGGCCCCTTGGCTAAAGATGGGCTGTAGCAGCGGCGTGACAACAAACCAAACCGTCGCGGCGGCGGCGGTAGCGGCGATGGCTGCCCCAAAATAGAGCGCCGCATAGCGCCAACCGCCGGTCACCAGCGCGATAACACCCTTCGCGAGCGTATTCATGAGCACGGCGACCATCACGGCGTGCGCGCCAATGGCCGGGTCAAGGCCACCGCGCACTAGGCTGCTTGTGGCGAGCGTGACTGCATCGACGTCCGCGAGACCTGCGGTGGCGGCGAACGGCAAGAGCCCGGCTTGGCCGAACTGGTCCGCAACGATACGGCCGACAATGATGACGGCGCCAAGGAAGAGCGCGAACTGGCCGACTGAAGCAAGATCGAGCGGACTGTGGAGTCTGGCTGTGCTGCCTGCGCCGTTATTCTCTTTGTCGAGATGGCGCATTGCAAACGCGGCGGCGGCGAAGACGAGAACGGCCGCGGCCAAGCCTGGGAGGGTTTCCGGCACGATCGGCATCGCGGTGACGGCCAGCAGAACGATGACGCGGCCTACGCTGATGGCGGCCGCGATCGCGGCGGCGGCGCCGCCCACCATGACGTGTGTTTCGCCATTGCGGACACGCCGGCCCAGTTCAGCGGTTACGACAGTGGATGAAACCAACGCGCCAGCCGCGGCGCCGGCAAGGACGCCGACGTCACTTCCCAGCACGCGGACAGCGATATAGCCGGCAAAGGAGGCGCCAGCGACCAGAATGGTCAGAAGCCAGAGTTCACGCGGGTTTATGGCGTCCCACGGGTCCATGGCGCGATCCGGCAGTAGCGGCAGCGCGATCGCGGTCGCGGCCAGAATAAGAAGCGCTGAGCGCAGCTCTTTCCACGTGATCTTATCGAGCCAAGTGTGCAGCGCGTTCTTGAAGGCGAGCAGTCCGACCAGCGCAACACCGACGGCGGCGGCGACGCGCAGGTCCCCCCACATGGCGTAAACGCCGAGCGCATAGACAAGCAAACCAGCGATCGTGCCGGTGACAGACAGATCGTTGTCGCGTTGGCTTTCGCGGACTTTGAAGGTGATGAAGGCGCCGGCGAAGGCGAGCGTGGCGGCGGCGAAGCCGACATGGCCGACCGCCGGTAGTAGTAGGCCAGTCACCCCGCCCATAAGCCCGATCAAAGCATGGGTTCGAAGGCCCGCGGCGCGGCTCCCGTCGGGTGCGTCACGATGCTGCCAGCCGCGCTCGACGCCGGTCAGAAAACCGATTCCGAGCGCCACCGCGAGGCGCTGGAAAATCTCGAGAAGTGCGGGATCAGGCATAAGTGAAGAGGCGTAAGGGTGAGAGCTTGTTCCGACGGTGCCGGCGTGGACCGTCTCCGGCCACGCCCCGCCCCTCTCGCGCGAGCGCGCCAGCATTGCCAAGGCGTAATGGCGCCGACTAGGTTCATGGGCTGGCTGGGGAAAAGCATCAATGGCAATAACGGCGTACCTCGCCACGGAGCCTGGGGACGAAGACGCTGCCCGAAGCGTCGGCGCCGAATTGGAACGCAACGGCTGGGCGGTCCTCTATTCCGAACGCGGGCTCCGGGCGCCGGAGAAGGCCGCTGTCCTGATGCAGACGGTAGGCGAAGCAGACGTCGTTCTCGTCTTCGCGTCACTGGCAGCGCAGGAGAGCTCCGCGATTCAACGCGAGATCGCTGCAGCGCTGAACAATGGGCGCCCGGTGATCGTTGTGCTCGTCGGCGATATTCCGGGCAATTCGTGGATCAACGCGACGCTCGACACCGCGCACGCGATCGATATGCGGCGCGGCGCGAACTCGGAGGTGCTGTCGCAGATCGTCGATCGCGCGCGGAGCGCCAATGGGCGCGGGCGCGTGATCGCGATGCTCAACATTAAGGGCGGTGTCGGCAAGACGGTGTTGGCCGCGAACTTGTTTGCGGCTGCGCACTTGGCCGACAAGCGCTCAATCAGTTTTATCGACCTCGATCCCCAGCACAATCTCACGCAGTATTTTCTGCCTCCGGGCGAGCGCAATCGCATCCGCGACCGCAACCACACGATCTACGGCATCCTCAACCCGCGCGGGGATGCGAGCGTGGCGCGCGATGATATCGGCGGCGTCGCTGTTCCGCTTAATCGCGCGCGGCGCGGCGCGCGGCAGCCGAATTTTGAGCTTATCTCGGGCGATGAGCGGCTTTTTGAGTTTACGCTCGATACGCGATCGGATCGCGATAAAGCAGAAGCCTTCACACGCTTTCGCGCTTTGATAACGGCGCTGAGAGCGCGCTCCGATGCGGTGATCATCGACTCCAATCCCTGCGCGACCTTCCTTACCCGGCTGGCGATCAGTACGGCGGATCACATCGTCGCGCCGGTGCGGCCGGAGAAGTACTCGCTCACCGGTTTGAACATGCTCGAACACGTCGTGCGCGAAGTCAGGGGAAGGACGTTGCGTCCCGGCGAGTTCTCGGTGTTGCTCAACGGCGTGAACGACCGCACTCGATCAGGGGAAACCGGCGACGCCGATACGCTGACGCGCAATGAGATTGCGAGCGCGCCCTTCTTTGGCAGCGCGCTGCTTGCGGATGAAGTGCCCTATTCGGCGGTGCTTAAATCGGCGCCGACGGACCGGATCGCGGCCAATCCGATCAATGTCACGGCGATGATGCGCGTCGGAGGCCGACCGGCAAAGGAAGCTCTGGCGCGGGCGGCAGCGGCGATTCTGAAGCGGGCTTCGATGTCATGAAGATGGGCCCTGATCAGGCAAGAGCGCTGAAGGGCGTTTTGCGCAAACGCCCGAACGCGGAGCTAAAGCGCGCCTTCGCGGTGGTGCGCGCGCACGATGACCGGGCGCTGCTGGCGGCCGTTGCCTCGCCGAAGAAGCGCGGCGCCAAGCGGGCCGGTGATCCGCTCGTGAAGGAGCTTGAGCAGACGTTGCGCCCGATCCTGGGGCCGGCCCAGGAGAAGGCCGATCTACTGATCGAGCACATCGCCAAGAAGCATCGCCGGAAATTGGGCTTCCAGCCGAAGGGCCTGGCGGATGCGGCGCGGCAACTGCGCACGCAGTTCTCGGACGACCAGATCAGCGCCGGCGCTAAGAGCTTGGTCAAACACCTGACGAAGCTCTATGGCGACAGCGAAACCGTGGTGTAACCACCGCCGGCCCCTGGACGAACCTCCTTGGCCTCCCCAGGATTCCGTCCATGACCCACTCACAATCCGGCTTTGACCTCACGCGCCCGACCGATGTCGAGCGTCAGCGCCTTGAAGCATCCCTGAATGACGAAGAGCGGCGCGTGCTGCTCCATCACGGCACGGAGGCCCCGTTCTGCGGTGGCCTGCTCAATCAAAAGAACACGGGCGTCTATTGCTGCCGGCTGTGCGGGCTGCCGCTGTTTCGTCAGGACACGAAATTTGAAAGCGGCACTGGCTGGCCGAGCTTCACGGCGCCGATCGATCCGAAGCATGTCGTCGGCATCGAGGACAATTCGTATGGCATGCGGCGCGTAGAGACGCGCTGCGCGCGGTGCGACAGCCATCAGGGCCACGTTTTTCCGGATGGGCCGCGGCCGACCGGCATGCGCTATTGCATCAACTCGGTGTCGCTGACGTTCGTTGCCGACGGCGAGCCGCTGCCGGATCCGCTCGGGCGCGGCGACAAGCTGGGCTAGTGCTGGCCCTTCGCGGCGCGTTTCAGCTGTTCAATCAAGCGATCGAGATCGCGCCGCATGGCATGTGCGACGACGTCATCGGCGGCGCCTTCCTTGAACGTGTTCAAAGCCTTCGACATGACGCGATTGACGAGAAGCCCCGCCTCGTTGGTGTCGTGCGTGAACTGGCGCGCCTTGGCGGCGAGTTCGCCCTGACGCGAAAGAATGGCCGTCACAGGTTGCGCCATGAGCGCCCTCCCTTGTTTCGGGCCGCACGTTCCCCCAGTCCGAACGGCAGATTGCAAACGACCTATATCAGAGTTTTCCCCCGCGCGGAGAGCTAATCGCGCGCCGCGCGCGGGAATTTTCGTCCGACTACGGAACATGAAAGCCTTTTTTAAGCACAAGAGCGCGCAATGCCTTGGCCGTCTTGACGGAATGCAAGGTTGGGCGACGATGGCCGCTACGTGACAAAGCCTTTTCCAACCAAGAACCTCCGGTTCTTTCTGACGGCGCCCTCGCCGTGCCCGTACCTGCCGGGCAAGCGCGAGCGAAAGGTTTTCACTGCGCTCGATGGCTACGATGCGGGCGGCCTGCACGATGTGCTAACGCACGCGGGGTTCCGGCGTTCGCAGAACATTGCCTACCGCCCCTCGTGCGAAAGCTGCGAGGCGTGCATTTCGGCGCGGGTGCCGGTGGAGCGCTTCGTGTTCAATCGCCGCTGGCGCAAGATTATGGCGCGCAACGCGGACCTCACGCGCGCGTTGCGGCCCGCCGAAGCAACAGAAGAACAATTCAGGCTGCTGCGCCGCTATCTCTCGTCGCGCCACGCCGAAGGCGGCATGGCTGACATGTCGATGGGCGATTTCGCGGCAATGGTCGAAGAGACGGCCGTGCACACGCACATCGTAGAATATCGCTTCAGCGATGGCCCCAAGCGCGGGACGCTGGCGGGCGCGGCGTTGGTCGATGCGTTGGGCGATGGGCTTTCGATGGTCTATTCGTTCTTCGATCCCGAAGAAGCGCGCCGGAGCCTCGGCATCTACACAATCCTCGATCACGTGCAGCAGGCGCGCGCCGCGGGCTTTGCGCACCTCTATCTCGGCTACTGGATCCCTGGGTCCGAGAAGATGGACTACAAAGCGAGCTTCCGGCCGCTTGAGTTGCTGTTGGGCGGCGAGTGGCGCGCCTACGAGCCGGTTGAGTTCTGACGCCGGCGGTCCAAGATCGCTTCATGCCTGAGTCCAAAAAGCCGTTATGGCGTGCGTCTGAACAACAAGCGGCATTTCGCCCGTTCACGCAGAAGCTCAATCCAAATTCGCTGTTTCGCGCTGCGGGGCTCTCGCGCCTCGCTGGGATGAGCCGCGCGCATGTGAGCCTCGTGCGTTTGCCGCCGGGCAAAGATAGCTTCGCGTATCACGCGCACATGCTGGAAGAAGAATGGATCTACATCATCTCGGGGCGCGCGATGGCGGAGATCGATGGCAAGTCGCACGAAGTCGGCGCCGGCGATTTCATGGGCTTTGCGACGCCCTCCGTGCCGCATCTGCTGCGCAACACGTTTGACGAAGAGTGCGTGTATCTGATGGGCGGCGAAGATAAGCCGATCGATGTCGTCACCTACCCGAACGACGACAAGCGCTATCTGATCATGCAGACCGAACGCGGCGCGGAATTCTACGAACTGGGCGATCCTATCAAGCCGTACGGCAAGGCCGACTAAAGCACGACGCCTTCGCGTGTGCGCGCGCCATCGGGCGCGACATAAGCGAAGGTTGCGCAGATATGGCTTTGTGTTGCGTCTGGCCCTGGCGGTTCGTCACCGCTGAATACGATCATGGTGACGCTGGTGGCGCGCGGCTCGTAGGCGAGCGCGATGTAGTGCGGGCGTGTTGCGCCGCAGAGGCCGACGACGCCATCAGGCACGGTTTGATCTGTGATGCGGCGGAGTTCGATGGTGAGGTCGCCAGGCCCGACGGCAGCGGCGGCGTAGCTATCTCCGCCGCGTGCGGTGAGATCATTGCCGGAGCGCGGCGCAAGAGCGCGCGTATAAAGGATGACGCCGCTGCCGAAGCGCAAACCGCCGCGCTCGATCGCGACGTCGCCGGTGATGCTGCGTGCGGTGTTCGACGATGCTTTGAACGCGCCCATCAGCAACGGCGGCTCAGGAACGTCGTTCGCGGCGGGCGCTTCGCCACAAGCGGCGAGTGCGAGAAGAAGCGCAGCGGCGAGCAAGGATCGCATGCGCTTGATGTACGCCGAGCGGCCCGATGCAGCGAGACGCCCCATCGCAGAATGCGCGCGGCTCGTCGCGCTTGGGGTTCAGGTGAGGCGCGGTGGATCACCGCGTCCCTCCTCACAACGGAATATTGTCGTGCTTCTTCCAGGGGTTCTCTAGTTTCTTGTTCTTCAGCGTGCCGAGGGCGCGGATGATGCGTTTACGGGTTTCGCGGGGCATGATGACGTCATCGACGTAGCCGAGGCTCGCGGCCACGAAGGGGTTCGCGAAGCGATCGGAATATTCCTTTGTGCGCGCGGCGATCTTTTCGGAGTCGCCCAAATCGGCGCGGAAGATGATTTCGACGGCGCCCTTGGCGCCCATCACCGCGATCTCGGCGCTCGGCCAGGCGTAGTTCACGTCACCGCGCAAGTGCTTCGAACTCATGACGTCATAAGCGCCGCCATAGGCTTTGCGCGTGATGACGGTGACCTTCGGCACTGTTGCTTCGCCATAAGCAAACAAGAGCTTGGCGCCGTGTTTGATGAGGCCGCCCAGTTCCTGCTTGGTGCCCGGCAGGAAACCCGGCACGTCCACGAAGGTGACGATGGGAATGTTGAACGCATCGCAGAAGCGCACGAAGCGCGCGGCTTTGCGGCTGGCGTCGATATCCAAGACGCCGGCGAGCACCATTGGTTGGTTGGCGACAATGCCGACCGTCGAGCCGTCGAGGCGGACGAAGCCGGTCAAGATGTTCTTGCCGAAGTCGGCCCCGATCTCGAAGAAGTCGCCTTCGTCGGCAACCTTCTCGATCAACTCTTTCATGTCGTAAGGTTTATTCGGATTGTCGGGGATGAGGCGATCGAGAGACGGTTCTTCGCGCGTCACGTCATCATAGTGAGGGCGCGTTGGCGGCTTTTCGCGGTTTGAGAGCGGTAGAAAATCGATGAGACGGCGCATTTGCGTCAGCGTCTCGAAGTCGTTCTCGTAAGCGCCGTCGACAACGCCGGACTTCGACGCATGCACCTTGGCGCCGCCGAGTTCTTCGTGTGTGACGATTTCGTTGGTCACCGTTTTCACGACCTCGGGGCCGGTGACATACATGTAGGATGTGTCCTTCACCATGAAGATGAAGTCAGTCATCGCCGGCGAATAGACGTCGCCGCCGGCGCACGGGCCCATGATGACGCTGATCTGTGGAACGACGCCCGAGCCCAGAATGTTGCGCATGAAAATATCGGCGTAGCCGGCCAACGATTCCACGCCTTCTTGGATGCGGGCGCCGCCGGCGTCGAACAAGCCGACGATAGGCGCGCCGTTCTTGATCGCCATGTCCTGAACTTTGACAATCTTGGCCGCATGCGCGCCCGAGAGCGAGCCGCCAAAAACCGTGAAGTCCTTGGAGAATACATAAACGAGGCGGCCGTTGATCGTGCCCCAGCCGGTGACGACGCCGTCACCCGGGACTTTGGTTTTCTCCATACCGAATTCGTGGCTGCGGTGTTCGACAAACATGTCGAATTCCTCGAACGAGCCTTCGTCGAGCAGAAGTTCGATACGTTCGCGGGCGGTGAGCTTACCCTTGGCGTGCTGGGCGGCGTGACGCTTCTCGCCTCCGCCTGCGCGCGCGGCGGCGCGCTTTTCTTCCAGCTTCGCGATGATGTCTTTCATGGGCCCTAGCTCCCCGGGGGTCGTTCGTCGGGTCCGGGATGGCCGAAGTTTCCCGGCCTGACAAGGGTTTAGCCTAGCGCGGAGACGAACCTTGCAATGGTCTCGAACTCGGTGCGCTGCTTCTCCAAGCGCGCGTGCGCTTCCTCGTCCCGGCCCCAGCGTTCTTGGCTCCAAAGCTCGTCCAAGGCGGCGGCTTCAAAGGCGTGCGCTGCGGTCAGTTGGCCTTCGATGAGCGCAAAGCCGATCAGGATGGAGCCTGCGAGCGTGATCGCCTGCGCGGCCGCCGTGGCGCGGAAGATATCGAGCTTTTTGATCTCGTCGGTGAATACCAAGAGGCTCTCGGCGGCAACCGGCGCGGCCATGATGCCCTCAACGACCGGGAAGAGAATCTGAAAGCGAGCATTACCCCACTCAATGAGCGGGTCCCACTTCTCCGATTGGCGCACGGCGAGCGCTTCAGGAGACGCGGCGCGATGGCTCACCAGATCGGTCTCGGCGTATTTGGCGAGCGCGACGGCGATGTCGTCGCGGTTGTTCGCAGTGTGATCCAATGCCGCGAAGGCCAACTGCGTAAGCGGCATCGAGGACGGGATGATGTGCTCACCCTGCGCGTCCCACTCTGAGGCGATCGCTTCGGCGAGCGCGCGTGTGGGCGCAATGAACACCGCGCCTTTCGGGGTGCGCAGACGGCGATCGTCGAGTGCAACGCCGTGCCCACCCTCGACGTCGAGCGCGGTGGCGAGCTTGTAAAAGCGGCGGGCGGCGGGCGTAGTCATTCTGGCGATCTAACTTGGGATCAATGTGAAGCCGAGCGACAAACGCTCCGCGCCTTCAATCTGGCGCACGCCTTGCCAGAAATAGGATGGAAAGAGTGCAAGCTGGCCAACTTTGGGCTCGATGAGGCGCTCGGGTGGACAACGCGCCGGGGCTCGGTTGGGCTCGCCGAGTTTCAACCAGCCGGCGTGCGGATCTTTCTCGTGTTCGGAGGGCATCAGCGCTGCGATGTAAACGCCGCTGATCCAGCCGCGATCGTGGACGTGGTTCTGTAAGTGGCCATCCCTGGTGAGACGGACCGACCACATGTTCGCATAGCGGAAATTCTTGCCGCGACGCTGGCCAGCGGGATCGCCCGGCGCGAGGCGGGAGATGTAGTCCCGGATTGAACTTTCGACGGCGTCGGTAAAGGCCTTGATGACAACGTCGGGCGCTTGGAGAAGATTGCGGCCCGTTTGCGAGACGTTGGGCGCTGCCTGGTCCAGCGGATGGGCGTTGTGACGGTGCTGAATGCGTAGGTAATCGGCAAGCGCGGCGTTGAAGCTCTCGGCAGTGAAGAAGCCCTGCGGCGCTGGAATTTCATAGACACGCGCCATGCGGCTGTAGTCGCAGATTTGCTTGTAGAGCGGATCGCCGAGAACGCGGAGCGCGGTGGACTCGCAGGCGATCAGGTACTGTTCGTTGGCGTCTTCTTGGCGAAGCGCGCGGGCGAGGTCCAAAGCTTCTTGCGCAAGGCCGGCGCGGAGCAGTGTCGAGAGCATGTTGCGTTGCGCTGACCGGCCTGGTGAGAGATCCGATGCGCGTCGCAACGCGACGAGCGCATCGCGGGGACGATCCAATTCATCGAGAATGACGCCTGATGCGCTGAGCAACGCCGGGGCATCAGGCGCATAGCGGAGCGCTTCGTTGACGCTAGCGAGCGCTTTCTGAAGATGTCCGCCGCGATGCAGGATGTCGGCGCAGGTGAGGCGGAGCGCAAGATCGCTTGGCCGACGCCAAAGCAATTCGGCTTCGGCCACCGCCGTGCAGTTTTCGCCCTCGCCGCGCAGCCAGCGCATGCGCGCCAGCGCGCCATGAAGCTGAGTTGAGCCGGGCCACAATTGAACGGCTTGTTCGGCGACGGCCTCGGCGTCCTTCTTGCGCCCGGCATGGTAGAGCGCGCGGATGTAATTCAGCGCGAGATCGGGCGTATCAAGATCGTCTTTCGCAAGGCGCTCGTAGTATTCGAGCGCCTCACCGCCGCGCCCGACACGTTCCAGGGCGACAGCGTAGTTGTAACGCAAACCACGCAGCTTTGGGGCGAGGTTGAGCGCGGCTTCGGCGGATGCGAGCGCCTCCTCGTTCTTGTCCTGCGCGCGTTGAACTTGCGAAAGCAGCGTCCACGCCTCGGGGTTTGGATCGAAGCTGATATAGTTCCGCGCTTCACGCTCGGCTTGTTGCAGATCGTTTGCCGCAAGCAGGCAACGCACAAGATTCGCACGTACGGAGGCGACCTCAGGCAAAAGCGCCATTGCAGCGCGGAAAATGCGAGAGGCCTCCGCGAACTCGCCGCGCGCTTGCAGGATGACGCCGAGATCATTGTAGTAGCCGCCTTCACGGAGCGAAACGGCGATGGCGCTGCGGAAGTGACGTTCCGCCTCGGCGAGTTGGTTTTGGGCCTTCTTGATGAGGCCCATCAAATGCAAGGTTGCGCCGTCGGCGCGCAGATCGCGGAGGATGGGCGACAATACGCGCTCGGCGCCTTCTGCATCGCCTTGGCCAAGCAATTCGCGACTGGCGTTGACGATGGCGGCGGCTTCGCCCTGCTTCACCGCGCGCCCTCGAATGGCTCAAACGGGTTGCGCTGCTCACGCTCATCGAAGCCCAGAAGGTTGAACGCGGCCTTCATGTGGCCCGAGAGCGCGGCGGTGACATTGATCTCGCCGCCCGATGGGTGCGGCAGGCGCAGCGCGCGGGCGTGAAGCATGAGCGCGGAGTTGAGATCGTTCGGCGTCGGACGATCGCACTTGTACTTCGGATCGCCGGCGATGGCGTGGCCCATCTCGGCCATGTGGAAGCGCAGTTGGTGCGTGCGGCCAGTGACAGGTCGCAGCGCCACCCAAGATGCGCGGCCGGCCGCTTCAGAGATGACGCTGTATTGGGTAACGGCGTGAACAGCGCCCTCGTCCGTTTGCAGAGCGCGTTGCATCATTTCGCGATCCGCGTCGCGTGCGCCGGGCGCTTTGCGCATCCAGCTGCGCAGTTCGCCGACGCGCGGACGGGGCGCGCCGACGACGATGGCCCAGTAGATTTTGTCGGTATCGCGATCGCGGAAAGCTTCACCAAGGAACGCTGCAGCGCGCGGATGGCGCGCAAGCACCAGGCAACCTGACGTGTCACGGTCGAGACGGTGGACAAGTTTGGGCTTCTTGTCGGCGTCGAACTTCAGACCATCGAGCAAGCCATCGAGGTGGCGCGTGGTCCCTGTGCCGCCCTGCACCGCGAGACCGTGCGGCTTGTTGATCACGATGACGTCGTCGTCGCGGTGGATGACGAGCGATCGGACGTATTGTTCGTCCTTGGGGGAGAGCCCGCTAGTTGACCGTGGCGGCGGCGCGTCGGGCAGCGGCGGAATGCGCACACTCTGGCCCGGCGCCACGCGATCGGATGCTTTCACGCGTGCGCCATCGACGCGCACCTGGCCGGTGCGAAGAAGCTTTTCGACCTGTCCTTGTGTGAGTTGCGGATAGCGGCGGCGAAGCCAGCGGTCGATCCGCGCTTCGCCATCATCATCACTCACTTCGACGGTTTGGACCGTCTTCATATGCGCCCCAGCGAATAACCTGCCCAACACGCGCCGACGCTCAGCGTTACCGAAGCGACGACGTAAAGCGCTGCCAGGCCAGGCTGATGCTGCATGAGGCGCACCGTCTCCAGCGAAAACGCCGAAAAAGTGGTGAAACCTCCCAAGACGCCCACGCCGAGGGCGAGGCGGACGTGTTCAGTATCCGGCCCGACGCGCGCCGCAAGCAGGCCCATAGCGAGGCCGCCCAGGATGTTCACGGTGAGCGTGCCCCAGGGAAATGCGAGGCCAAGCCAACGCGCCATGGCGACGCCGACCCCGAACCGAGCCAGCGAGCCAACCGCACCACCCATCGCCACCAGCAGCACCTGGATCATGACGCGGGCGCGATCCTGGCGCGAAGGTTCGCAGAGGTAGCGCGCGCATCGTAGGCGTTGGCGTCGTCGGGCTTGGGACCCTCGCCGAAACGCACCTCGAGCGTCGCTGAGCTGGCGCGCTGTCCGCTTTGACCGCCGAGCGGAATGTTGATGCCGACGCCTACACCACCGCCGCTATGGCGGCCGTAACTGCCGCCGCCAATGCCGACGCCAACGCTTGGACCCGAGTTGCGCGCATCAACTTCATCAACGGTGCGGCGATCAACCCAAAACCACTCGCGGCCGTTCTGCAGTGTAAGATCGGCGGCGCGGAGCAAAGCGTAGTCTTGCACCAACGCAGCATCGGCGCCGCTGGGTGCACGATAGGTGACGAAGTAGCGATTGCTTTCGATTTGCGTCTCGGAATAGCCGGAGGCGCGTGCGGTGGCGGCCGGTGCGTAGGGCGGCGGCGACGTTGCACAGGCGGCCAACGCCAGGGCGGCAAAGCTCAGGACGAATGCTCGGATCATGGGTCAGGACCTCGCGTTAGAATCCCCGCTTCGACACCCTAACAGGTAAATCAGCTTGTCGCTGACTCAAGGCCGAGCGCCAGCCGCAGCTCTTCGAAAGCGGCGGCCGGATCTGCGGAAAACGTCCGAACGCCGCCCTCGGGATGCGGAATTTCAAGGGCGGCGGCGTGCAGCATGAGGCCCGAGACTTCTACGCCCGCCAGCGAGAAGAGCCCACCATACTTGCCATCTCCCGCAATGGGACGGCCGATGGCGGCGAGATGGGCGCGGAGTTGGTGCATCCGGCCAGTCTCCGGGTTGAGTTCGACAAGCGCTGCAGCGGGCGCTGCGGCAACCGTCCGGTAGGCGGTGTGCGCGGCCTGGGCCCCAGGCTCGCCGGCGCGCGCGATCTCCATGACGTCGAGACCTTTGCGAGACGATTTTTTCAGCGGCAGATCGATGGCGCCTGTTTCGGGCGACGGAGCGCCGCCGCATACGATAGCGAGGTACGTCTTCTTCGCGGCGCGCGAGGCGAATGCCTCGGAAAAGAAGGCAGCGGCAGGCTTAGTGCGCGCCGCGATGATGACGCCCGATGTATCGCGATCCAAGCGATGCACGAGACGCGGACGCTTGCCGTTCGATTTCGCGAAGGCGCCGAGCAGATCTTCGAGACTTCGGCTAACGCCCGAACCGCCCTGCACCGCCAAGCCCGCGGGCTTATTGAAAGCGAGCAAATGCGCGTCCTCGCCTATGACGAGGCTGCGGGCGAACGCAATCTCGTCGGCTGAAAGCGCGGGTCGTGGTGGCGGCTGCGGCATGTTGCGGCCAGCCATAGCCGAACGTTCGCGTTTCGTCAGTGCGCGGCGGCGTCAGACGCTGGCGCTACGACGCCGGTGGTCGGGTCCGGCAAGGGCGGGCCGCCGTGCTCGGCAAACCAGGCGAGCGTGTTGCGGACCTTCGCGATCATGCCGGTGGGGCGAAACGCGATGTCGTGCGGGCTTGCCGGGATGCGGATGAGGCGTGTCGGCACGTGGCGGAGGCGGAGCGCCTGGTAGTATTGCTCGGCTTCGCTCACCGGCGTGCGGTAATCCTCCTCGCCCACCATGACGGCTGTAGGCGTGCTGACATTGCCGACACGCGAGAGCGGCGAACGGGCCCAATACCGCGCTTGGGCGCCCTCTTCCCACGGCATTTCACCGAACCAATAGGGCGCGAAGAAGTTGTTGGCGTCAGCCGTGAGGACAAAGCTCGTCCAGTTGATGACGGGCTTTTGCACCATCGCGGCGGCAAAGCGATCGGTGGAGCCGACGATCCACGCGGTAAGCACGCCGCCGCCCGAGCCGCCGGTGACGAACAGGCGTTCGCTATCGACGCTGCCACGCGCGATGACCGCGTCCACGACGCTCATGAGGTCGTCGTAGTCCTGGCTCGGATAATTGTGGTGGATGAGATTGCCGAAGTCGCCGCCGTAAGACGTCGAACCGCGCGGGTTGGCGTAAACGACGATGTAGCCGGCAGCGGCGTACATCTGCACTTCGGCGGAGAACACCGGGCCATAGGCGGCGAACGGGCCGCCGTGAATTTCGAGGAGCAGCGGATATTGGCGCGAAGGATCAAAGTTCGGCGGCCGCACGATCCAGGCATCGATTGGGCGCTGATCGGCGCTTGAGGGGATGCGGATATGCTCGGCCTGTTGGATGTCCTTCCCGACGAAGAGATCGTCGTTGAGCGCGGTGAGATGACGCCCACCGCTGGTGATGAGATCGCCTGGGCGCGTTGGCGATGTGATGGTGGCGACGTAGCGGCCGCTGGCGTTCACTGAGTATGCGCCGCTGGTGTAGGGGCGACCGATGTCAGTGCCACCGACGTTAGAGAGCACAGTCGTTACGCGGCCACCGCTTGCGCTGATACGACCGAGCTTGGTCACGCCTTGGTCGTCGAACGTGAAGTAAATCGTTCCGTTGCCGGCCCATTGCGGATTGACGACGTCGCGATCGAGGGACGCCGTGATCGAATGCGCGTTCGATCCGTCGGCGTTGGCGACATAAAGTTCGCTGACTTGGTAGCCCTGGCGGCGATCGTCAAAGCCGATATAGGCCAAGCGGCGGCCGTCGGGCGAAAGAACAGGCGCGCCTTCCGGGCCGTCGCGGCTGGTGAGGCGCGTGATCTCGCCGCTGGCGATGTCGAGCGCATAAATGTCGGACTCAACGGGATCGTATTCCCAGCCCTCTTCGGCGTTGGCGGCGAATATCAAGCGGCGACCGTCCGGGCTCCACGAGAGGCGGCCATCGTGGTTGCGCGCTTGATACGTCAGTTGCCGCGGCGTGCCGCCGTCGGCGGGGACGACGAAGATTTGTTGGTAGCCGTTCGGCAGATAGCCGGCGCCATCGGCGCGATAGACGACGCCATTGATGACGCGCGCCGGCGCGTTCCATTGCGCGCCCTCGGGCTGCGCGGGCAATGCGGCGGGCTCACCACCCGCCTCCTCGACGAAACTTTGGAATGCAAGCGTGCGGCCATCGGGTGACCATGTGAGATTGTCAGCGCCGCCTGGGGCGCGCGCGATCGTCGCGGAGCGTTGAGTGTCGAGATAGAAGACGCGGACCTCGGCGCCGGTCTCTTCGTTGGCGACGTAAGCGATGGCGCGACCGTTCGGCGCCCATACGGGCGAGCCGTAACCGCCAGGACCCTGCACGAGCGGGCGATGATTGGCGCCGTTGGAATCCACCAGCCAGATCGACCGGCGGAAGCGATCGGTCATGATGTCGGCAGAGACGCGGACATAAGCGACGCAGCGGCCGTCGGGCGAGATGCGTGGGCTGTCGGCGTATTCGAGACTGAACACGTCGGCGGCGACGAAACTGCGCGGACGCTCGCGCGGCGGCTCGCTGGCTGATTGCGCCAAAGCGGAGGTCGCCGTGGCCGCGACGAGTACAACGGCGGCGAGCGCGCGGAAAAGCATGAGCATACCCCTGAAAGCTGCGCTAACTTACAGGGCCGGACGCGGCGCTAAAAGCGCCGCTCGCCGATTAGGCGAAGACTAGACGACGAGTGTGAGGGTTTTCGTCATCAGCGGCCCGATTTCATCGTGCAGCACGAGATCGGCGATACCGTCTAACGGCGTTTCCTCGCGATTTACGATGATGAGCTTAGCGCCGGCCTGCTTGGCGATGATCGGCAAACCGCAGGCGGGCCGCACCACGAGAGATGATCCGAGCACGATGAAGAGATCGCATTCTTCGCTCTCTATCGTCGCCGACTCCATTTTGTCTTCTGGCATGGGCTGGCCGAAGGAGATGGTTGCGGTTTTGAGCAGCCCTGCGCAGACGACACAGGTCAGCTCTTCTTTGGCTTTCCAGCGCGGTTCGAGATCGGCGAGTTCGTGGCGCTGTTCGCATTCGAGGCACTTCGCGTAGGCGGCGTTGCCGTGGAGTTCGATGACTTGATTTTCCGGCACACCGGAATCGAGATGCAAGTTGTCGACGTTTTGCGTGATGACGGCGCTGACTTTGCCTGACTTCACAAGCGACGCGATGGCGTAGTGGCCGGCGTTCGGGGCAGCGCCCGTCCAACCGGCCGTGCGATTGAAGACCCGCGACCAAGCTTCGGCACGCGCATCGGCTGAACGCACGAAGTCCTGGAACATGATCGGTTGCATCTTGGTCCAAACGCCGCCGGGGCTGCGAAAATCGGGGATGCCGCTTTCGGTAGAGATGCCGGCGCCGGTGAAGACGACGGCGCGGCGCGATGCGTTGAAGTAGCGCGCGAGCGCTTCTGCGTTGCTCATGCGTCGCGCTCGGCGCGGAGCTTCGCCCAGTGGTCGAGACGCTCCTTGATCGCGCCTTCACGGCCGCGACCTTCAGGCGCGTAGAATTGGCGGCGCTCCATCTCATCGGGGAAATAGTTCTGGCCGGAGAAGCCCTGCTCCGCATCGTGATCGTAGGAGTAGCCTGCACCGTAACCTAGATCTTTCATCAGCTTTGTCGGCGCATTGCGGATGTGCATGGGCGGACCCAGTGCGCCGGTTTCGTTCGCGGCTTGCTTGGCTTGCTTCCAGGCGACGTACGCGGCGTTGGATTTCGGCGCCGTCGCCAGATGGATGACTGCTTGTGCCAGGTGCAGCTCCGCCTCCGGCGGGCCGATGAAATGCACGGCATCCTTGGCTGCGTTAGCGATCAGCAACGCTGTGGGATCGGCGAGACCGATATCCTCCGCTGCGGCGCGCACGAGGCGGCGCGCGATAAAGAGCAAATCTTCGCCGCCCGTGACCATGCGGGCGAGCCAGTAGAGCGCCGCGTCCGGATCAGAACCGCGGATGCTTTTGTGAAGCGCGGAGATGAGATTGTAGTGCTCCTCGCGATCTTTATCGTACGCGGGCGCGCGCTTCTGCAGGAGCTCGCCGAGGGCGCGGGCATCGAGCGGCTGCACGGTTTTGAGCGCGAACAGTTCTTCGGCAAGCGTCAGCAGATAGCGGCCATCGCCGTCAGCCAGATTTGTGAAGGCGATCCGTGCTTCTGGCGTCAGCGGCAATTGTTTGCCGAGCAGTTGTTCAGCGCGCTGGAGCAGCTGATCGAGCGCTGCATCGTCCAGACGTTTGAGCACGAAAACCTGTGCGCGCGAGAGAAGCGCAGCGTTGATCTCAAAGCTTGGGTTTTCAGTCGTTGCGCCGACAAGCGTGACAACGCCCTGCTCTACATACGGGAGGAAGCCGTCCTGCTGAGCGCGATTGAAGCGATGGATTTCATCTACGAAGAGCAAGGTCGCTTTGCCGGAGGCGCGACGCCCGCGTGCGGTTTCAAATGCCTTCTTGAGATCGGCGACGCCAGAAAAGACCGCGCTGATCTGTTGGAATTCCAGCCCCGTTTGTTCGGCCAAGAGACGCGCAATTGTGGTCTTACCGACGCCAGGTGGACCCCAGAGGATCATCGACGCTAAGCGCTTCTGCGCGACCATTCGGCCAATGGGGCCCTCCGGTTTCAGCAAGTGATCCTGGCCGACCACTTCTTCGAGCTTGCGCGGCCTCAGGCGCTCCGCCAACGGGGTCGGCGCGCCTTGGTCCAGGCCGGCGGCTTCAAACAGGTCGCTCATCACCGGCTAATATGGGCCGATGCGGAGAGACTCGCCACCGGCGCGAGGTACTAGAAGCGCAACTCCGCGCGTTGGCCGTTCCGCTCGACGCCGATCACCCACGTGCGCGCTTGCGCCATGACGCGATCAAGCTGCGCCGCGTCTCGCATCGGCTGGCCGTTGACTTCGTCGATGATGTCGCCCGGGCGGAAGCCGATGCGCGCGGCGACGCCGCCGCGATCAAGCGCCTGGATGAAGACGCCGTCGGCGAACGGATCGAGCCCCGCTGCTTCAGCGGTTGCCGGCGTCAACGTGACCACTCGCGCGCCGGAGAGCGGGTGGCGGCCACTAAGTTCGCGCGCTTGCGGCGAGCCGCCTGGAGGCGCCTCGGCGCTGGCGGTGAGCGTGACTTGGCGGCCATCGCGCAGAACTGTGAGCGGCACACGCGTGCCAGGGCGTTGCGTCGCGAACTGATAGCGCACGCTCGCTTCGTCGCGCACGTCGACGCCGCCGACTGAGATGATCACATCGCCGCTACGCAAACCGGCGCGTTCGCCAGCTGAACGTGGATAAAGATCGCTGACGACCGCGCCCTCGGGACGTGGCAAGCCGAGCGAGCGTGCGAGGTCGGCGGTCACCGTCTGCAAACGCGCCCCCAGCCATGGGCGCACGACGGTTGTGCCGCCGGAGACGGCGCTTTCGACAACACGGCGCACCATTTCGGCGGGGATGGCAAAGCCAATGCCGTTGGAGCCGCCGGTTTCGGAGAAAATCGCGCTGTTGATGCCGACGAGTGAGCCGTTCATGTCGACGAGCGCGCCACCCGAATTGCCGCGATTGATGGCGGCGTCGGTCTGAATGAAAAAGGCGTAGTCGCTAACGCCGACTTCGGTGCGCGCCAGCGCCGAGACGATGCCGCTGGTGACGGTCTGTTGCAGGCCGAACGGGTTGCCGATCGCGAGAACAAGATCACCCACTTGCAGATCGTGCTGCGTGTCGGCGAAGGCGAGCGTCGGAAGTTGCTCGCGATTGGTATTGATGCGCAGGACGGCGAGATCGACGCGCGGATCGGCGAGGACGAGTTCGGCGTCGAACTCGCGGCGATCCGAGAGCACGACTTTTAGCTGCTGCGCGTTTTCGATGACGTGGTTGTTGGTGACGATGATGCCGTCGGCGCGGACGATCACGCCGGAGCCGAGCGATTGCTCGACGCGCGGAGCGCTGAAGCGGCCAAAGAACGGATCGCGCGACATGCCGCGCACAACACGCTGGGCATATACGTTCACGACGGCGGGGCCCGCACGGGCGGCGACCGGCGCGAATGAGAGCTGCATCTCGCCGCGACTGTTGGGCGCCTGCCGCGTCAGCGGCTGAGCCTGCACCATTTGCAGGTAGGGCTCGCCGCTTTGGCCGGCCGGCGGCTCTTGCTGCGGCGTCATCGGGCCAACAGCGAGCGCCCCGCCCGCAAAGCCGGCGATCAGCGCCGCATACGGGGAAGCCTTGAGCAAAGTGGATCGGGTGATCTTCATGATTCCGCCCTCATGAAATTTGCGGGCGGATCATGCGCTTCGGCGTGACCGAAACATGGCGGATTTCAGCGATCTCCGACCAGTTGCTGCGCCATTGCGGCAAGTAGCGCCCGCCAGTGCTCGCCCAGGCGCGCCTGAGTGGCAGCCAACGGAAAGCCGTGGCGGGCAACGTGCTCCTGCGGAATCGAGTCCCAGCCGCGATGCTCAACTGTGACGCGCGTTTCCTCGCCCACCGGCTCAAAGCGAACGGTGACATGGGTGGTCTGATCGGGTGTGAAAGTGGCCTGTCGCCAGCTGAACGCGAGCAACTCGCCGGGGCGCCAGACGCTGATACGGCCGATCTCAAAGACCTTGCCGTTGGTGAGCGTGGTGATGAGGCGCTCCGGCCCCTCAAAGCTCAGCACGCCGTCGCCGCGCGGCGTGAGTTCAAAGAGACCGTTCGGCCGCCACCAGGCGGCGATCTCTTGCGTGAACACATCGAACGCCTCCGCTGGCGTGGCGCGTACGCGCAACGAGACGATGACGGCGCTCACTTCCGCTTCTTTTCGACGTGGGCTTTGAACGCATTCAACTGGACTGCCCACATGCGCTCGGTTTCAGCGAGCCATTTCTTGAGATCGGCCATGGCGCCGTCCTTTAGCGCGTAGATGCGCACGCGTGCGTCGAATTCCGGATGGCTTTCCTCGACGAGACCACTTTCCTTAAGTGTGCGCAGATGGCGGCTCATCGCTGGCGCTGGCAGGTCAAGAGCGTCGGCCAGTTCACCAGCCCGGCGCGGACTTTGCCCGAGCAGTTCGATCACGCGCCGGCGGGCGGGATCGGCCAGCGCAGCCAAAGTCGCATCGACATTGCGTTTGGCGCTCACAGGCTGGTCTTCGTGGTCATTCCGCCGCCAGCAGCCTTGTCCCAATCAGCGGGCGACATTTTCTGGACGGTCACGCCAAACGTCCAGATGTGGCCTTCGGGGTCGCGGCAACGATACGTGCGATCGCCATAGAACTGTGTGTCGGGCTCTTGAATGATCTCTGCGCCGGCTTTGCGCGCGCGTTCGCAGTGCGCATCGATATCATCGCCTTCGGCAAGTTGGACGTGCACGGTCTGCGTGTTCTTGCCGCCGATAGATTTTGGACTCTTGTGATCGGCGCTCCATTCGTTGCCGACCATCACGACGCTGGCGCCATAGCTCATCTCCGAGTGCATGAGGTTTTCGCTCTCATCGAGCATGACCATCAGCGGCTCGAAGCCAAACGCCTGCTCCAGCCAGCGAAACGCGGCCTTGGGATCAACGTAGCAAACAGCGCTAGAAAGGCCTTTGGGGCGATAGAGATCAGGCATCGGCGCTTCCTTCCGAAGGACAATAATATTTGTATATTTTTGCAACTAATATGTCAAAAGGAACGGGCCGCCCTCTCGGACGGCCCGCTGGAACCTCGGTTCGACGATGATTAGCCTTCGTCGGTATAGATCGCTTCCGGACGCGGGCCGCTGTCGACGCCCTTAGCCGCTTCGTCGCGATCGACCAGCTCGATCACCGCGAGCGGCGCGTTGTCGCCATAGCGGAAGCCCGCCTTCAGAACGCGCGTGTAACCGCCGGCGCGCGCCTTGTAGCGCGGCGCGATGGTCTCGAAGAGCTTCTTGGTCTGAGTCTCGTCACGCATGCGCGCGAGCACAAGACGACGAGCACTAAGATCACCCTTCTTGGCGAGCGTGATCAGACGCTCGACGACGGGGCGAAGCGCCTTCGCCTTCGGCAAAGTCGTCACGATCTGCTCGTGCTTCACGAGGGCAGCCGCCATGTTGGCGAACATCGCCTGACGGTGGCTGGCCGTGCGGTTGAGCTTCTTATGTCCTGAACCGTGACGCATTGTATTTTCCCACCGGGTTTGAACCCGGCTCTCCGTTAGATTTGGTCTTCGTACTTCTTCGCGAGATCTTCGATATTGTCCGGCGGCCAGTTCTCGACCGCCATACCCAGATGGAGACCCATCGAGGCCAGGACTTCCTTGATCTCGTTCAGCGACTTGCGGCCGAAGTTCGGAGTGCGAAGCATTTCCGCTTCCGACTTCTGGATGAGATCGCCGATGTAAACGATGTTGTCGTTCTTCAAGCAATTCGCCGAGCGCACAGAAAGCTCGAGTTCGTCGACCTTCTTCAACAGCGCCGGATTGAACGGAAGGTCCGGCTTCTCGCCGCCTTCCTTCTTCTGCTTCGGCTCTTCGAACGTGATAAAGACCTGCAGTTGGTCTTGCAGGATGCGCGCGGCGTACGCGATCGCATCTTCAGGACGAATGGCGCCGTTGGTTTCGACTTCGATGATCAGCTTATCGTAATCGAGCACCTGGCCTTCGCGCGTGTTTTCAACGCGATAAGCGACACGGCGAACAGGCGAGTAGATGGAGTCGATTGCAATAAGCCCGATCGGCGCATCGTCGGGACGATTTTGCTCGGCCGGCACATAGCCCTTGCCGTTGTTGATCGTCAGCTCGACGCGGATCGAGGCGCCGTCATCGAGCGTGCAGATGACGTGATCGGGGTTGAGGATCTCCATGTCGGAGACCGTCTGAATGTCGCCAGCTTTCACTTCGCCCGGGCCCGTCTTGGTCAGCATGACGCGCTTGGGGCCCTCGCCACGCATACGGATGGCGACTTGCTTCAAGTTGAGAACGATGTCGGTGACGTCTTCGCGCACGCCTTGGATCGAGCTGAACTCGTGAACGACGCCATCGATTTGCACTGAGGTAATCGCCGCGCCTTGCAGCGACGACAGCAGAACGCGGCGCAGCGCGTTGCCGAGCGTCAGACCGAAGCCACGCTCAAGCGGTTCAGCAACGAGCGTCGCGCGGCGCGACGCATCGAAGCCGTGCTCGACCACGGGCTTCTTTGGACGAATAAGTTCAAGCCAGTTCTTTTCGATCGACATTCATCGCTCTCAATCAAACGGCGCAGCGAGGGAGGCGCGCGCCTGTGTAGTATTCCGTTTAGACGCGACGACGCTTCGGCGGGCGGCAGCCGTTGTGCGGGATCGGCGTCACGTCGCGAATCGACGTCACCGTAAAGCCCACGGCTTGCAGAGCGCGGAGCGCGCTTTCGCGGCCCGAACCCGGTCCAGACACGTTCACTTCGAGCGTGCGCATGCCGTGCTCCATCGCCTTGCGGCCCGCATCTTCGGCGGCGACCTGCGCGGCGTACGGCGTCGACTTGCGCGAGCCTTTGAAGCCCATTGTGCCGGCGCTCGACCACGAGATCGTATTGCCTTGCGCGTCCGCGATCGTGATCATCGTGTTGTTGAACGACGCGTTCACGTGCGCAACGCCCGTAACGATGTTCTTGCGCTCGCGCTTTTTAACGCGCGTGGATTCCTTAGCCATTGCGGCGTGTCCTTACTTCTTGGTCGCTTGTTTCTTGCCGGCGATCGCCTTCGCCGGACCTTTGCGCGTGCGCGCGTTCGTATGGGTGCGTTGGCCGCGGACCGGCAGGCCCTTGCGGTGACGCAGACCGCGGTAGCAACCGAGATCCATCAGGCGCTTGATGTTCGTTGCGGTCTCGCGGCGAAGATCGCCTTCGACCGTGTAGTCGCGGTCGATCGTTTCGCGAATTTGGAGAACTTCAGCGTCCGTGAGCTCGCTGACGCGACGCTCCGGCGAGATGCCGACCTTCTCAGTAATTTCCTTGGCGTAGTGCTGCCCGATCCCGTGGATGTACTGCAGCGCGATAACGACGCGCTTCTGGGTCGGAATGTTTACGCCGGCGATACGAGCCATGTGGCGGTGCTCCAAAACGCAATAGGCACGACGCCTCCCGGTCGTTCGACCGGTGGGACATCGCGCGTTGGGTGTTCGCGAAGCTGGCGGTTATAGCGGGGCGAAATGCCGCGTCAACCAGCCGAAATGCGCTCCTGATGCGGCGTTTGCGCCGCTTCGTTGGCGTCAAATTGGGCGCGCGCCTTCATTATACAAGGCTGGTGCTGGATGGCCCACGCGCCGAGGGCCGAAATGGGTACCAAAAGGTCGCGCCCAAGCTCCGTGAGCTCGTAATCCACGCGTGGTGGGACAGTCGGGGTGACCGTGCGGCTGACGAGCCCGTCGCGCTCAAGGTTTCGGAGCGTCAGCGTCAGCATTCGCTGGGAGATTCCGCCGATCATACGTTTGATTTCGTTGAACCTTCTGGGCCCCTCGCCCAGCCGATTGATGATCAGCACGCTCCATTTGTCACCGATCCTCTGGAGGATCGCGCTAACGGCTCGGCAGTCGTTGGACTCGATGTCGGTCACTTCGGTGTGCCCTGGAGACATTGCTGTGCGTTCTTGAGCGGTCTTCATGGGCACTCATATAGCCCTGGTTACTCTTCGTTACTAGGGGATCAAAAATGACCGCTAGAGTTGCCGTAATCGTCGGCTCGCTCCGCAAAGACTCTGTAAACCGCGTTTTCGCGCAGGCCCTGGCAAAGCTCGCTCGCCCAAAGCTGGACCTCCAAATCGTCGAGATCGGCGATCTGCCCCTCTACAACCAAGACCTGGAAGGCGAACTCCCGGCCCCAGTGCTCCGCTTTAAGCAGCAAGTCGAAAGCGCCGATGCGGTGCTGTTCGTGACGCCCGAGTTCAACCGCACCTTCTCGGCCGCACTCAAGAACGCCATCGAGTGGGGCTCACGCCCGTGGGGCAAAAATTCGTGGGCCGGCAAACCGGCAGCCATTGTCGGCGCGACATTGGGGGCCGTCGGCACGGCCGCCGCGCAATCACAACTTCGGTCAGTTGTTGGTGCGACCGGCGCGGCGCTGACGATCCAGCCGGAGGTCTATCTCAACTATCGTGAGGGCTTGATTGTCGACGGTGAGATCACTGACGAAAGCTTCACGACCGTGTTGAACGATTGGACCGCAAAGTTCGCCGATTGGATCGCGCGCCTGCGCCAACCGGCGCTGACGTTCTAGCGCCCGTCGATCGCGGCAGAGATGGCATGGGCGACATTTTCGATGTCGGCCATGCCGTCCACGCCACGCACTTTGTTCTGCTTCTCGTAGTACGGAAGCAGAGGTGCGGTTTGTGCGAGGTACGCGTTCAGGCGCACCTTGAAACTCTCCGGATTATCATCCGCCCGCCCCTCTTCCGCGAAGCGCTTAGCGACGCGGTCGAGAAGTTTCTGTGCGTCGACTTCAAGGCGCACGACACGATCGATTTTCTTGCCGTGCCGTTCGAGCATGGCGTCGAGCGCTTCGGCTTGAGCAACGGTGCGCGGGAAGCCGTCGAAAATGAAGCCGGCGGCCGCCTTGTTGTTTGCAAGCGCTTCTTCGATCAATGCAATGACGATCTCGTCGGAGACGAGCGAACCGGCGTCCATGATTGCAGCGACGCGTTGGCCCAGTTCAGATCCTGATTTGCGCGCGGCGCGGAGCATGTCGCCGGTGGAAAGCTGCACGTAGCCCCGTTCGGCCACCAACCGCTTCGCCTGCGTACCCTTCCCCGCAGCAGGCGGGCCGAACAGGATCAGGTTCATTTCTTGATCATCCCTGCTCCGGCGCCACGCAGTTTCGAGCGCTTGATCAAGCCCTCGTATTGATGCGCGACCAGATGCGACTGGATCTGCGCGACCGTGTCGAGCGTCACCGAAATCACGATCATGATCGAGGTGCCCCCAAGATAGAACGGCACGGCGTAGTACGAGATCAGAATTTCCGGCAGCAAGCAGACCAACGTGATGTAGGCGGCGCCGATAACGGTCAGACGCGTCAAAACGTAGTCGAGATACTCGGCCGTCTTCTTGCCAGGACGGATCCCGGGGAGGAAACCGCCGTACTTGCGCAGGTTGTCCGCCGTTTCTTCCGGGTTGAACACGATCGACGTGTAGAAGAAGCAGAAGAAGATAATGCCCAGCGCGTAGAGCGCCATGTGGCCTGGCTTACCGTAACCGATGTAGCCCTGCATGATCGCAACCCACTCGGGTGCATCGGCGCCCATGCCCATGAAGCTGATGACCGTCGTCGGCAGCATCAGCAGGGATGAAGCGAAAATCGGCGGGATGACGCCGGCAGTGTTGATCTTGAGGGGCAAAAACGAGCGCTCGCCCATCGAGATGCCGCCGCCGGCCTGCTGGCGCTTCGGATATTGTACGACCAAGCGGCGCTGAGAGCGCTCGATGAACACGATGAACACGATCGCCGCGAGCAACACTGCGCCAATCGCGAAAACCGCGAACGGATTGATGTCCCCGGTTCGCGCAAGCGATAGAGTCTGGATGATCACACGCGGCATGTCGGAGACAATGCCGGTGAAGATGATAAGCGAAATGCCGTTGCCGACGCCGCGCGCAGTCACCTGCTCACCCAACCACATCAAGAACATCGTGCCCCCGGTGAGCGTGATCACCGTGGACGCCAGGAAGAAGAATCCGGGATGGGTCGCAATTCCGCTGGTCTGCAGGCTGATGCCGATGCCGTAAGACTGCACGACGGCGAGCAGAAGCGTCAGGTAGCGTGTGTATTGATTGAGCTGCTTGCGACCGACTTCGCCCTCCTTCTTGAGACGCTCAAGTGAGGGGATCGATGTCGCCATTAGCTGCACGATGATCGACGCCGAGATGTACGGCATGACGTTCAACGCGAACACGGCCATGCGCTCAACGGCGCCGCCGGAGAACGTATTGAACATCCCGAGGATGCCGCCCGACTGCTGCTGGAACGCCTCAGCAAAGCGCGACGGGTCAACGCCTGGGATCGGGATGAAAGTGCCGATGCGATAAACCACGAGCGCAATGATCGTGTACCAAATGCGCTTTTGGAGATCGGTGGCCTTCGCGAACGCCGCGAAGTTGATGTTTGCGGCTAGTTGTTCTGCGGCTGATGCCATGTGGGCGCGCTGCTCCGAATCTTATCCCGGCGAGGCCGGAAAACCCTCCGTCCGGAGAGCGAACCTTAGGCGGCTGCTTCGTCCGCAGCAGGCGGATTCAGCAGCGTCACCTTACCGCCGGCCTTTTCCACTGCAGCAACGGCCGCGGCGGAGGCGCCAGAAACGGTGATGTTCACTTTGGCTTTCAGCTCGCCGCGCGCAAGGAGGCGCACGCCGTCTTTCTTACGGCGCAGCACACCGGCCTCAACCAGCGTGTCTTCGGTAATGTCCTTCGACGCATCGATCTTCTTGTTATCGATCGCGTTTTGCAGCGTCGTCAGATTGATCCACTGCGTCGTCTTGCTGTTCAGCGCGTTGAAGCCGCGCTTCGGCATGCGCATGTGGAGCGGCATCTGGCCGCCTTCGAAGCCATTGATCGACACGCCGCGACGGGACTTTTGCCCCTTCACGCCGCGACCGCCGGTCTTGCCCTTGCCGGAGCCCACGCCGCGCGCAACGCGCATCAGCTTCTTCGTGGAGCCCGGGTTATCGGCCAATTCGTTCAGTTTCATCGTACTTGCTCCGACGGCGAGGCCGTCTCGTTATTTCACGATTTCGACCAGGTGATGGACCTTGCGGATCATGCCTTGGATCGACGGCGTGTCCTCGAGTTCAACAACCTGATTTGCGCGCTTCAGGCCAAGGCCGAGAAGCGTCGTGCGTTGATCGTTTTCGCGGCGGATCGGGCTGCCGATGCGACGCACTTTGATCGTTTTGCCGGTCGCCATCTATCAACCCTCCGCCGCAACTTCGCCGAGGCTCGCGCCATCCTTGCGGCGGCTGACGAGATCCGCGACCTTCAGGCCACGGCGGTTCGCAACTTGGCGCGGCGAGCTTTGTTCTTTCAGTGCGTCGATCGTGGCGCGCACCATGTTGTACGGGTTCGACGAACCCTTCGACTTGGCGACGACGTCAGAGACGCCCAACACTTCGAGCACGGCGCGCATCGGGCCACCGGCGATCAAACCAGTACCGGCAGGTGCTGCACGCAGCATGACCTTGCCCGCGCCCCAACGGCCGTTGCCGTCGTGGTGCAGCGTGCGGCCTTCGCGGAGCGGAACGCGCACGAGCGACTTCTTGGCTTCTTCCGTCGCCTTGCGGATCGCTTCCGGCACTTCGCGCGCCTTACCGTGACCGAAGCCAACACGGCCCTTTTTGTCGCCGACAACAACGAGCGCAGCGAACGCGAAATTCTTACCGCCCTTCACGACCTTCGCGACGCGGTTGATGGCGACGAGCTTGTCGACCAGTTCGCCTTCAGCGCGCTCCTCAGGTGCGGCATTGCGATTGCGGTCGTCGCGGCGTGGGCCGCGTCCGCCCCCGGGGCCACGGCCACCAGGACCGCCGCCGCCACCTGGGCCACCGCGACGCGGACCACGTGCGCCACGCGCTGGGCGTTGCTCGGAACCTTCTGCCGGCGGGCCGCCTGCGGTTTCGTCCGTCATACCTGCGTCCTCAGAATTCGAGACCGCCCTCACGGGCGGCGTCGGCCAGGGCTTTCACCCGGCCATGAAAAACATAACGGCCACGGTCGAACACGACCGACTTCTTGCCAGCCTTCAACGCTGCGGCGGCAATGAGCTTGCCAACTTCAGCCGCGCCGTCCTTATCGGAGCTCTTCTTGCCGCTCTTCTTGAACGACTCGTCGAGCGTGGAAGCGGAAGCGACCGTCACGCCTTTCGCGTCATCAATCAGTTGCGCCGAGATGTGTTTCGACGAGCGGAAAACCGACAAACGCAGGCGCCCTTCGCCAGCGAGCTTCTTCAGCCGAGTGCGATTGCGCCGAGCGCGATGGTCTGTGGAATTAGTCTTGCGGACCATGGCTTACTTCTTCTTGCCTTCCTTGCGGCGGATGTACTCGCCGACATAGCGCACGCCTTTGCCCTTATAGGGCTCGGGCGGACGGAAAGAGCGGATTTCAGCTGCTGCTTGACCGACGGCCTGCGAGTCGATGCCGCTGACCTTGATTTCGGTCGGCTTCGGCGTCGCGAGCGTAATGCCTTCGGGCGGCTGGTAGATGATCTCATGGCTGTAGCCGAGCTGCATCTGCAGGTTCTTGCCCTGCATCGCGGCGCGATAGCCGACGCCGGTCATTTCAAGGTTCTTCTCGAACCCTTCAGTGACGCCCTTCACGTTGGCCGCGAGAACGGCGCGCGTCGTGCCCCACAGCGCGCGGGCGCGCGTGGTTTCGTGACGCGGCTTCACCGACAGTTCGCCGTTGCCGAACGCGACTTCCACATCATCGTGCGCGCGGAAGTTCAGCGTGCCCTTTGGACCTTTAACGCTCACCTCTTGGCCCTTCACCGTAATGGTGACGCCGTTAGGAGCTGGGATCGGTTTTTTACCGAGGCGGGACATCTTAGTAGACCTCGCAGAGGACTTCGCCGCCAACGTTCGCATCGCGCGCGGCTGCATCGCTCATCACGCCCTTCGGCGTAGAAATGATCGAAATGCCGAGGCCGTTGCGGACCAGGCGGAGGTCTTTGATCGACGAATAAACGCGGCGACCCGGCTTCGAGACACGCTGGATCTCATGGATGGCCGGCGTGCCTTCGAAGTACTTTAGCTCGATCTCGAGTTCCTTGCGGCCCTCGCTTTCAATCTCGCGGAAATCGCGGATGTAGCCTTCGTCCTTCAGGACTTGCAGCACGCGGGCGCGCAGCGTCGAAGCCGGCGACACCGTCTTGGAGCGGCCGCGCAGGTGCGCATTGCGGATGCGGGTGATCAGATCGCCGACGGGATCGTTGATGTTCATCTATCGACGCTCCCTTACCAGCTCGACTTGACCATGCCCGGGATCTGGCCTTTCGAGGCCAAATCGCGGAGCGCGATACGCGAAAGTTTCAGTTTGCGATAAAACGCGCGCGGACGGCCAGTGAGCTCGCAACGGTTGCGAACACGCGTCGGCGCCGAATTGCGCGGCAATTGCGCAAGCTTCAAGCGCGCCGCAAAACGCTCTTCCAGCGGAAGATCTTCGTTCAGCGCAGTCGCGCGCAGCTTGGCGCGGCGGGCAGCGTACTGCTTCGCCAGGCGCTCGCGCTTCTTGTTGCGTTCAATAGAACTGGTTTTGGCCATACTCTCTACTCTCTCCCGGTGCGTTCTGGGGTGGATCGCTCTCGCGATCAGTTCCGGAACGGGAAATCGAACTCTTTCAGCAGAGCCTTCGCTTCAGCGTCTGTCCGCGCGGTGGTGCAGACGACGATGTCGAGACCCCAAATCTGATCGATCTGGTCGTAATTGATTTCTGGGAACACGATGTGTTCCTTGATGCCCATGGCATAGTTGCCGCGGCCATCGAAGCTCTTGCCGTTGAGACCACGGAAGTCTTTCACACGCGGCAGCGCGATGGTGACCAGGCGGTCCAGAAATTCGTACATCTGATCCTTGCGAAGCGTCACCTTCGCGCCGATGGACATGCCTTCACGCAGCTTGAACGCGGCGATCGACTTGCGGGCCTTCGTCGCCACCGGCTTTTGACCGGAAATCGCCGTCAGCGCTTCGATCGCGGACGTGAGCTTCTTGGAGTCGGCAGTCGCTTCGCCGACGCCCATGTTGAGCACGATCTTTTCGAGACGCGGGATCTGCATCTCGTTCGTGTATTTGAACTCGTTCTTGAGCTTGGCACGAATTTCGTTCGTGTAGCGCTCCTTCATGCGCGGCGTATAGCCGGCCGGCTTCGGTGCGCGCGGCTTAGAGGCGCCGGCCGCGGCCTTCGCCTTCTTCTCCGCTGCAGCCGCTTTGGCCTTCGCGCCCTTTTCAGCGGCGGACTCAGACATCGATTTGAACTCCCGAGCCCTTGGCGACGCGCACCTTCCGGCGCTGCGCACCTTCGCCCACGATCTTGTAGCCAACGCGCGTGGCCTTGCCCGTCTTTGGATCGCGCAGAGCGACATTCGACAGGTGCAGCGACGCTTCCTTGGAGATGACGCCACCATTCGGATGCGCGACATCCGGCTTGGTGTGGCGCTTCACCATGTTCACGCCTTCGACGACGACGCGATCTTCCTTCGGCAACACCGCGAGCACCTTGCCCGAGCGGCCCTTGTCCTTGCCGGCGATGACGATGACGGTGTCGTCCTTTTTAATGCGAGCAACCATTAAAGGACCTCCGGCGCGAGCGAGATGATCTTCATTTGGTTCTTCGCACGCAGTTCGCGCGGCACCGGCCCGAAGATACGCGTGCCAATCGGCTCGCCTTGGTTGTTGATCAGAACGGCGGCGTTCGAATCAAAGCGGATGGTCGATCCATCCTTGCGCTTGATGTCCTTCGAGACCCGCACAACGATGGCCTTCCGCACATCGCCCTTCTTCACACGGCCGCGCGGCATCGCTTCCTTGATCGAGACGACGATCGTGTCACCGATGGTGGCGTAGCGGCGCTTAGAGCCCCCCAGCACCTTAATGCACATCACGCGCTTGGCGCCGGAATTGTCGGCGACGTCAAGATTGGTTTGCATCTGGATCATGGCATCATGCTCCGACGCGGCCGACCACTTCCCAGCGTTTCAGCTTGGACTTGGGCGGGCATTCTTGAATGGTGACGGTTTCGCCAGCCTTGTAGGCGTTGGCTTCGTCATGGGCGTGGAACTTCGCCGACCGACGAACCGTTTTCTTGAGGAGCGGGTGCAGATAGGTGCGTTCCACCTGCACGACGACGGTCTTGTCGCCCTTATCGCTCACGATCGTTCCCTGCATCACACGGCGCGGCATGACTTAAACTTTCGCTTTCGGTGACTTCTCACGCAGTACGGTCTGCACGCGCGCGATGGCGCGGCGGATCTCGCGGATGCGCGAATGCTTCTCGAGTTGGCCTGTCGCTTGTTGGAAGCGCAGATTGAACTGCTCCTTCTTCAGCGAGACGAGTTCTTCCTTCAGGCTTGCGGCGTCCTTCTCGCGGACGGATTTGATGTCGGCGGTCGCCATGATCACAGACCCTCCATCCGGGCGACGATTTTGGTGCGCACCGAGAGCTTGGCGGCGCCGAGGCGCAGCGACTCACGAGCGACCGCTTCCGGCACGCCGTCGATTTCAAACATGATGCGGCCGGGCGCGACACGCGCCGCCCAGAACTCAACCGCGCCCTTACCTTTACCCATGCGGACTTCAACCGGCTTTTGCGAAACCGGCACGTCCGGGAAGATGCGGATCCAAACGCGACCTTGGCGCTTCATCTCGCGCGTGATGGCGCGACGAGCAGCTTCAATCTCCCGCGCGTTGACGCGGTTAGGCTCCAACGCCTTCAGACCGAACTGGCCGAAGTTGAGAGCGCTGCCGCCCTTGGTGTTCCCTTTGATACGCCCCTTATGGGCGCGGCGGAACTTGGTTTTCTTAGGCTGCATCATGACGGGTTAGCCTTCCGAATCCGAAGCAGCGTCTTCGCCGCGCGGCGGACGACGGCCGCGACGCGGGCGATCGGCGCCGGGGCGATCATCACGACGCGGCGGACCGCGATCGTCACGGTCGCGGCGCTCACGGCTTTCGCCGGTTTCCAACGCACGCTTATCTTGCGCCATCGGGTCGTGCTCGAGGATCTCACCTTTGAAGATCCAGACCTTCACGCCGATCTTGCCATATGCCGTGTCGGCTTCGGTGAAGCCGTAATCGACGTCGGCGCGGAGCGTGTGCAACGGAACGCGACCTTCGCGATACCATTCCATGCGCGCGATTTCCGCGCCGCCTAGACGGCCCGAAACGTTGATGCGGATGCCTTGCGCACCGAGGCGCATGGCGGACTGCATCGCGCGCTTCATCGCGCGACGGAACGCAACGCGGCGCTCAAGTTGCTGGGCGACGCCTTCGGCGACGAGATTGGCATCCGTCTCCGGCTTGCGAACCTCAACAAGGTTCAGGTGAACCTCTGCGCCAGGCGCCATCTTCGCCAGCTCCTTACGGAGCTTCTCGATGTCGGCGCCTTTCTTACCGATGACGACGCCGGGCTTTGCGGTGTGAACCGTGACCCGGCACTTCTTCAGCGGACGCTCAATGATGATCTTCGAGATGCCGGCAGCCTTCAGCTTTTCGCGAACGAACTGACGGATCTTCAGGTCTTCGTGCAGCAGCCGCGCGTAATCCTTCGTGTTGGCGTACCAACGCGAGTCCCACGTGCGGTTGACGCCGAGGCGCAGACCGATCGGATTGACTTTCTGACCCATTAGGCGGCCTCCGCCTTCTCGGGCTGCTTGGTCGTATCGCGCAGCACGATGGTGAGTTGAGAGAAGAGCTTCTCGATGCGAACACCGCGGCCGCGAGCGCGTGTGTGCATGCGCTTCATCGTGATGTTCTTGCCGACATGCGCTTGAGCAACCACGAGGCCATCAACATCAAGGCCGTGATTATTTTCGGCGTTATCGATCGCCGACTTCAGGCACTTCAGCACGTCCTTGGCGATGCGCTTCTGGCTGAAACGCAATTCGTTCACCGCCTTCTCAGCCGAGAGACCGCGGATCGATTGGGCGACTAGGTTCAGCTTTTGCGGGCTAATGCGCAACGTGCGGAGGACGGCCTTCGCCTCGTTCGACGCTTCGCGGCGGCGATTTTTGCCGTCCGGTCCACGCTGTTTTTCTGTGGCGGGGATCATGGCTTACTTCCTCTTCGCCTTCTTGTCGGCGCCATGGCCGAAATAGTTCCGCGTCGGCGCGAACTCGCCGAGCTTGTGGCCAACCATGTCTTCGCTCACGAGCACCGGCGTGAATTGCTTGCCGTTGTGAACTTGGAAGGTGAGGCCGACGAATTGCGGCATGATGGTGGAGCGGCGCGACCAGGTCTTGATCTGCTCACGACGGCCGCTGCCAGCAGCCTTCTCGGCTTTCTGGAGCAAATAACCATCGACGAACGGGCCTTTCCAAACAGAACGCGGCATCTGGATTAGCTCACTTTCTTCGAGTGACGACGACGGACGATCAGGCGATCCGACGGCTTGGTTTTGCGGGTCTTCGGACCACGGGTTTTCTTGCCCCAGGGCGTAACCGGGTGACGGCCGCCTGAGGTCTTGCCTTCACCACCACCGTGCGGGTGGTCGACCGGGTTCATGGCGACGCCGCGAACGGAGGGCTTGCGGCCCAACCACTTCGTGCGACCGGCCTTGCCCCAAACTTCGTTCATGTTGTCGGGGTTCGACACTGCGCCGATGGTGGCCATGCAGACGTCTTGAACCATACGCACTTCGCCGGAGGCCATGCGGAGCTGGGCGTAGCCCGCGTCACGACCGACGACTTGCGCGTAGGTGCCTGCCGAGCGCGCCATCTGGGCGCCCTTCAGCGGCTTCAGTTCGATATTGTGAACGATGGTGCCGACCGGGATCGACTTCAGCGGCATCGCGTTGCCTGGCTTCACGTCCACGCGCTCGTTGGCGATGATCGTGTCACCGACCTTCAAGCGTTGCGGCGCGATGATGTAGGCTTGCTCGCCATCCGTGTACTTGATCAGCGCAATCCACGCGGTGCGGTTCGGATCGTACTCAAGACGCTCGACCTTCGCTTCAACACCCCACTTGCGGCGCTTGAAGTCGATCTTGCGGTACGTGCGCTTGTGACCGCCGCCGGTGCGGAACGCGGTGACACGGCCGAGATTGTTGCGACCGCCGGACTTCGTCAGGCCTTCGGTCAACGCCTTCACCGGCTTGCCTTTGTGCAGCTCAGCGCGATCAACGATCACGAGCTGACGGCGACCCGGCGAGGTCGGGCGGAATGTCTTAAGCGCCATTACGAGAGCCCCGTCGTCACGTCGATGGAGTAGCCGTCAAGCAGCGTGACGATGGCGTTCTTGTAATCGGAACGCTTACCCGGCACGCCGCGGAATTGCTTCGTCTTGCCCTTGCGGACGAGCGTATTCACCGCGCCCACTTTGACGTTGAAGAGCTTTTCGACGGCTTCCTTGATATCCTTCTTCGTCGCGCTCAGCGGCACACGGAAGACGACCTTGTTTTGCTCGGAGAGCACGGTCGCCTTTTCGGTGATCACCGGGGCGAGAATGGTGTCGTAGTGTTTGAGCGCGATCATGCCGCGGCTCCTTCTGCAGTCTTGGCGGCGCGCTTCTTCGGCGCGGCCTTGGCTTGGCCGATCTTACCTTTGTACCGCTCGTGAATGGCGTTCACGGCATCCTGGGTCAGCACAACCTTGCCGGCGCGGAGAACGTCGTAAACGTTGAGGCCAACGTTCGGCAGGATGTCGACATGCGGCAGGTTGCGGGCGGCGCGGGCAACGCTCACGTCGACCTTCTCGCCAGCAATGAAGAGCACCTTGTCGAGCTTCAGATTGGTCAGAGACTTCTGCAGCGCAGCCGTCTTGCCGTCCTTCACCGTCAGCGCGTCGATCACGATGATGTCGCCGGCGTTGGCGCGGGCGGAGAGCGCGTGGCGCAGCGCGAGCGCGCGGAACTTCTTCGTCAGCTCGTGCGAGTAATCGCGCGGCAGACGATTATGTGCGTGGCCGCCGCCACGGAAGATCGGGGCGTTCGCAGCGCCGTGACGCGCCTGGCCCGTACCCTTTTGCTTGTAAAGCTTGGAGTGCGAGCGCGAGACTTCGCCACGCGATTGGGTCTTGTGGGTGCCGGCGCGACGCTTAGCGAGTTGGTACTTCACCATGCGATGCAGGATGTCCTTGCGGACTTCCTTGATGCCGAAGATGGCGTCGTCGAGATCGACGGAGCCGCCCTTCTTCCCATCGAGAGTTTGAACGTCGAGTTTCATGTCCGCCCTCACTCAGCCGCAGCTTGCTGACGCAGACCGGCAGGCTTCGGCGCTTCCTTGGGAAGCGCGGCCTTCGCCGCATCGCGCACTTCAACCCAGGAGCCTTCGGCGCCCGGGACAGCACCACGGACAAACAAAAGTCCGCGCTCGGCATCGACGCGGACGATCTGCAGATTTTGAGTCGTGACGCGCTCGTCACCCATGTGGCCGGCCATCTTCTTGCCTTTGAAGACCTTGCCGGGATCCTGACGCTGACCGGTCGAGCCGTGCGAGCGGTGCGAAACGGAAACGCCGTGCGTGGCGCGCAGACCACCGAAGTTCCAACGCTTCATGGCGCCGGCGAAGCCCTTACCAATGGTGATGCCGGCGACATCGACCTTTTGGCCCGGGACGAAGTGCTCAGCGGAAATCACCGCGCCGACCGGCAGCAGGTTATCTTCGCTAACGCGGAATTCGCGAACGATCGCCTTTGGCTCCACCTTGGCGCGCGCGAACTGGCCGCGATCCGCGGCGGTCTTGTTCTTGGCCTTCGCAGCGCCAGCAGCGATCTGAACCGCGGTGTAGCCATCGCCCTTAGCTTCCCGAGCCGGCGGCGGCGTCTTCTCGTTCTTGCGCGACTTCTTCGGCTTCAGCGCCACGGCTTCACCGGCGGAGTTCTTGAACTCTTCGGCGTTGATGGTGCGACGGCCCACGACCTGGCAGCCAGCCAGATCAAGGACGGTGACCGGAATGTGCGAATTGTCTTCACCGAAGACGCGCATCATGCCGACCTTCTTGGCGATGACGCCAGTGCGACGGGATTTCTCTTTGCTCATCGCGATCAACCCAGAACTTGGATTTGAACGTCGACGCCAGCAGACAGGTCGAGCTTCATCAGCGCATCGACAGTTTGCGGAGTCGGTTGAACGATATCGAGCACGCGCTTGAACGTGCGAATCTCGAATTGCTCGCGGCTCTTCTTATCGACGTGCGGCGAGCGGTTGACGGTGAACTTTTCGACGCGCGTAGGCAGCGGCACCGGGCCGATCACGGTCGCGCCGGTGCGCTTTGCCGTCGACACGATTTCCTTCGCAGAGAGATCGAGCGTGCGGTGATCGAAGGCCTTGAGCCTGATCCGGATGTTTTGCTGCATCATCGCAAAGTCTTCCCAAATTCACCTGCGCCGCGACTTCACTCGCTGAACGCAAAACACGGCGGCGCGTCCGTTTTGGATACGCCGACGAGAAAAACGCCGCCCGAGCCGGACGGCGCTTGCATGAGTTGGATCGCAAAAAACGCTGCTCTTACGGGGCCTTTGGCCCCGCGTGCTCAACCCCGCTTGTCCACCTAGGACTTTCTGGGAAGCTGCCGCGTAGCTTGCGAACCGCGTCTAAGCAAAAGCTTACGGCCGGCTCGAAGGGCGGTTTCCTATAGAGGTGAAACCGGGGCGTCAAGGCGCGATTTGCGGCGGTTTCAGGTGACCAGATATGCGAAGCGGCCCCGGTCAGCCGGGGCCGCTAGAACGCACAGCAATGCGCCGGTTATGGGCTGCCGACGCGCACGTCGCCAGATCCGAAAACCTCTTTGTGAACCGCGCCACTCACTGCCCGCGCCGAGACGCTCCCGGAGCCGGCGATGTCGGCGTTAATGTCGCCGACGGTGTTCGCCACATCGACGTCGCCGGAGCCGACGATCGAGACTTCGAGGGTCTGGACCGTGCCGGCGATGGAGACGTCGCCGGATCCGGCGAGATCGACGTTCGCCACTGTGATGGCGCCGCCCTGAACGGAGAGATTACCCGAACCGGCGCCGTCGGAGCTCAGCTCGCCATTCAAAGACGCGATTGTAACGGCGCCTGAGCCAGCGATATCGACGCTTGCACCCTCCGCTACCGCGCCAATGGTGACCTCGGCCGAGCCGGCGACGTCGGCGTCCAGACGCCGGGCAGCGCCGGCGCGAACAGTGCCCGAGCCGGCGACGTCGAGATTGAGTTCACCAGCGGTATCGGCAGCCGTGACGGCGCCGCAACCGCTGAAGTCCAGGTTCAGGCTCTCCGTTGCACCGATTTCGGTCGATCCAGCGCCGCTGCGGTCGACTCGAAGGGTGCGGGGGGCGCGAATATTGATGCGAGGGAGGTTGGCCGCGGCAACTACCCCATAGCCGCGAAGCTCGGCGCCGCCGTCATCATTACAGCGGCTGATCCGGCCGCGAAGTTGACCATCGACCACAACGTTGCCGTTGCTGGACGAAACTGTCGGCATAGGCGCGCCGCCAGGACTATCGATTTCTATCAGGTAGTCGGCGCGATCCTCAGGGGTGATGGTCACGATGGCGGCGAGGTGCTTCAGGCGGAGTTCGTCGCCGGAAAATGCCTGTGGTTCAAGGCGCGCAGCCGTAGTCGCAACCACCGGCGCGGTTCCCACCCCATCGTCGTCCAGATCCACGCTGAAATTGAAGTGCGGGCCGCCCACCACGGCCCCAATGCCGAACAGAATCGCGATCGTTACCGCCGCGACGAATACAAAGCGCTCCATCAACTTCTCCCTCAGCGCATCTGGGCGCAGCCATTGACCTTATGATGCAGGGGAAGCGCAATCCGGATGCAAAGCCCGGTTCGGGCAGCATTCACAATGGGAACTCGACCTGTTGCTCGCGCCCCACAGGTAGCGGCCAACCGCCAAGGAAGGTTCACTTAGATTTTCGCCCTGCGCGCGAGCCAGTCTACATCCACTCCCGCAGGGATGTGAATCTGCGTCCGGAGCGAAGCTCCGGACTTCCTGGACGGGGATATTTCATGAAAAAAACTGCATTGCTCGCGGCCGTAACCGCGATGTTTGCCGCAACGCCGGCTATGGCTGGCGGCTCGGTCGGCCTGAGCTATGGCAACACTGATTCCGGCGGCAGCGACTTCGACAATTGGCAAGTTGATGGCTCGTTCGGCCACAGCGCCGGCAGCTGGGGCTTCCAGCTCGACGGTTCGCTTGGCCAGCTCGATGGCGACTCCGATGTCTACGGCTACGGCGGCCACCTCTATTGGCAGAGCGGCAGCGCGCGCCTGGGCGGCGTGGTCACCGGCTCGAACGTTGACGGCGGCGGCGGCCTTGAGATTGATGAATTCGTTTATGGCGTCGAAGGTTCGTACGAACTCAGCCCGAACGTCGTAATCGGCGGCAGCGGGACGCTCGGCACAGTCGACCTCTTCGGGATCGATGTGGATTCGTGGAACGTCGACGCCAACGTCGCCTTCTATGGCACGCCGAATTTCCGCATCGGCGGCACTGCGGGCATCGGTAACCTCGATGGCACGACGGACACGGACACCTCGACGCTGGGTCTCGACGCCGAATATCAATTCTCGTCGATCCCGATCAGCCTGACCGCGGGCTATCTCCACTTCGAAACCGATGGCAGTTCGCTGGACACCGACACATTGACGATCGGTGCGCGCTGGAGCTTCGGCGGCGGCTCGCTCCGCGATCGCGACAACACCACGCCGTTCAACGTCCGTACGCCGCTCTACGGGCGCGTGCTCGACATCCGCTAAGCTCATCGTCCAGAGCAAAGCGAACGCCCCGGCCTCACCGCTGGGGCGTTTTCTTTTGCGTGCTAGGGAAAGAAAAAGCCCCGGAGCTTACGCTCCGGGGCTTTGATCTCTGTGTGAGTAGAAGCGACTACTCGACGATCTTCGCGACGACGCCCGAACCAACGGTGCGGCCGCCTTCGCGGATCGCGAAGCGGAGACCTTGGTCCATCGCGATCGGGCTGATGAGTTCAACCGAGATCTTAACGTTGTCGCCCGGCATAACCATCTCGACGCCTTCCGGCAGCTGAACGATGCCCGTCACGTCGGTGGTGCGGAAGTAGAATTGCGGACGATAGTTCGTGAAGAACGGCGTGTGACGACCGCCTTCTTCCTTCGTCAGCACGTACACTTCTGCTTCGAACTTCTTGTGCGGCGTAATCGAGCCCGGCTTGGCCAAGACCTGGCCGCGCTCAACGCCTTCACGATCAATACCGCGCAGCAGCGCGCCGATGTTGTCGCCAGCTTGGCCCTGGTCGAGCAGCTTACGGAACATTTCGACGCCGGTGCAGGTCGACTTCACCGTCGGACGGATACCGATGATTTCGATTTCGTCGCCGACCTTCACGATGCCCTTTTCGACGCGGCCCGTGACGACCGTGCCGCGACCCGAGATCGAGAACACGTCTTCGACCGGCATCAAGAACGGCAGATCCAGCGGGCGCGCCGGCTGCGGGATGTAGGTGTCGACAGCGGTCATGAGGTTCATGATCGCGTCTTCGCCGATCGGCGCGTCACGGCCTTCGACGGCCGCGAGAGCCGAGCCCTTCACGATCGGGATGTCGTCGCCCGGGAAGTTGTACGAGCTCAGGAGTTCGCGAACTTCCATTTCGACGAGGTCGAGGAGTTCGGCGTCGTCGACCATGTCGACTTTATTCATGAACACGACCAGCGCCGGCACACCGACCTGACGGGCGAGCAGGATGTGCTCGCGCGTTTGCGGCATCGGGCCGTCAGCAGCCGAGACGACCAGGATCGCGCCGTCCATCTGGGCGGCGCCCGTGATCATGTTCTTCACGTAGTCGGCGTGGCCGGGGCAATCGACGTGCGCGTAGTGGCGGTCGGCCGTTTCGTACTCGACGTGGGCGGTGTTGATCGTGATGCCGCGGGCCTTTTCTTCCGGGGCCGCGTCGATGTCAGCATACGCCATGGCCTTGGCGCCGCCCTTCTTGGCCAGAACCATGGTGATGGCCGCTGTGAGCGTCGTCTTGCCGTGATCGACGTGACCGATCGTGCCGATATTGCAGTGCGGCTTGTTCCGCTCGAACTTTTCCTTGGCCATTGTGAGGTCCTGTCTCTCCGGCGTGTGTCAAATAGGTCGTCGGCGCTCAGGCCAAGCCGAAGCGCGCGTAAGGTGCGGGTCTTTAGCCGCACTTGCGCGAACGTCAAGCCCGCAAAGCCTTGGAATGCCGATCTGACGCGGCTAAGGGTGCTGCCGCGACGGTCGTCCGATGAGGACGCGAAATGGGAATGCGGTGCGAGGTTTCCAACCTCTAGTCCGCAGCTGTGCCCGCAACTGTAAGCGGCGAGCGCTCCCGCCATCATGCCACTGGGACCGAAACGGCCCTGGGAAGGCGGCGGAAGCGCGTTCGAGCCGTAAGCCAGGAGACCTGCCGCCGCACGTCGCTCGTTCGCCCGGCCGGGTCCAGCCGTCGAACCGGATTCTCCGCAGCAGCGACGCGGGCGGCCCCGCGTGACGTCACGCCCCGCTTGTCGCTGCTTGGCGCGCCGTTGGGGACGAGGCGCGTTGCAAAACGGGGAAGCTCCCATGCGTTACGCATTCAAGGCCGCGCTGTTCGCGGCCGTCTCTCTCACGGCGCTGCCCGCATTCGCTCAGAATGCGGAGGGCGAACTGGTTGTCACCGCAACGCGGATCAAGGCGCCAATCACCAATCTGCCGGCGGACGTGACCATTGTTGATGCCGACACGGCTCTATCGCGCGGCCAGACGACGCTTTCGCAAGCACTCGAAGACACGCCCGGGCTCGGCGTTGTGCAGGCCGGCGGGATTGGTCAGCAGACCAGCCTCTTCGCGGGAGGCGCCAATTCCTACCACGCGTTGGTTCTGTTCGACGGTTTGCGGATCAATGACCCATCGACCCCGAACTCTTCGTTCGACGCGGGCCAGGATCAGGTCAACGGTCTGTCGCGCATTGAGATCGTGGAAGGGCCGATGAGTGCCGTGTTCGGGTCGGACGCCCTCGGTGGCGTGATCAATATGATCGCGCGTCACGGTCGCGATGGCGCTCTGAATGCGCGATTGGACGTTGCCGCTGGTTCGTTGGAGACGATGCAGGCTGCTGCGGGCGTAGACGGCACGCTCGGCAATTTCCGCTATGCGATTACCGCAGAGGCGTTTGCGACGGATGGATTCGACCTAACGCCACGCCGCATGGTTACCCACACGGGCAACGAAGACGGCGCTCGATCGGGCGCTATCACAGGCGTTTTCGATCTCCAGCTCGCGCCGACCTTCTCATTCGATCTGCTCACGCGACATCGCGAAGCTCGGGCCGATATCGATGTGTTCGACTTCGAGTTCGCGCCGCCATTTCGCGAGTATCGCGATGAGTCTGTCGATGCTGAAATCGCGCAGAACGATCTTAGCTTGGCGCGGCTTGGCGCGACCTGGGCCGTTAGTGATGCGCTCTCATTTCGCGCAACGTTTGGAGGCATTGATCAAGACCGCGTGCAAGAGCGCTTTGGCGCGCTCACAGATAGCTTTAGCGGCCAGCGCCGGTTTGGAGATCTGACATTGGATTGGCGCGCTGGCGATCTGGGCGCGCTGCGCGATGTCGCGCTCGTTGCAGGCATCACCGACGAACGCGAGGAAGTCGCCATTGCGCAAGGCTTCGGCTTTCCTCCTCCATTCGCGTTCACCCGGGCCGAGCAAAAGCAGACGAGCGCCTTCGTGACAGCGCAGGGGCGTGCAGGGTTGGTCAATCTGACGGGCGCGGCGCGCATCGACGATTATGACGGCTTTGGCACACAGACGACGTGGCGTGTTGGCGCCTCCCTTGAAGCGACGGATTACGCGCGGATTTACGGCGCATATGGCACTTCTTTCCGTGCACCTTCGCTCTATGAGCGCTTCTCTTCGGCTGGCGCGCCTGGACTCGATTCTGAGAAGGGTGAGAGTTGGGAGCTTGGAGCCGAAGCGCGCTTTGGGGCGTTTGGGCAAGCTGTCGGCGTCGAGATCAACGGCCTCTACAGACATACAGTTCTAAGAGACATGATCGATTTTGCCGGCTTCACATACGCGAACGTCGATGAGGCGAAGATTGATACCGCGGAAGTCGGCCTGGCGCTTCGGCCGGCAGAATGGCTGACGCTGCACGGCGGTTACATCTATACGGACGCGCAGGACACCGTCGCCGGCGCCCAATTGTTGCGGCGGCCGGAGAATGTCTGGCTGGCGTCGGCAGACGTGGCCTACGGCGCTTTCAAAGGCCGATTGTCTTGGCGCAGCGTTGGCGCACGCCAGGACTTTCTATACGGCGACGACAGTTTTGGTGTGAGCGGATTGATTGGCGAAGCGCCGCAATACGATGTCGTGCGCGCCTCGCTTGGCTATGAGTTCTCAACGAGCGTCCAAGCATACATCGCAGCGGACAATTTGCTCGACGAGACGTACGAGGCCGCAAGCGGCATCGCGAGCGCGCCGCGCAGTGTGATGTTCGGCTTGCGGTTGCGGCCTTAGACGCGCTTCAGGGCGGCGGTCTCAAGCTGAGATCGTCGCCCGTAACGCGCTGGTGCGCGGCATCGTAACAGACCGATCGCAGCGCGCCGTTTTGCGAAACGCCTACGGGCATGGCGTCGCGGCTCCACCATTGGCGCGCAAGCGTCACGGTCCCCTCGCCGACTGCTCCGGGCGCCCCCCACTCAGCAGCAACGCGCGCCTGCACAGACGCGGTGCGCGCCCAAGTTGGCCAAGCATCGCTTGTGTGGCTGAACGCCACCTGCAAATTACCGCAAGGAAACGCACCGAATTCCATGCGCGCTACTTCGACAACGCGCCGCTCTGATGGCGCGCAGAAAATTGGCCGCTCGACGCCGTAGGGTGAGCCGCGCAGATAATCGCCGCCGGCGGGCGTGAGTGTGTATTGCACCGCACCGGCGCCCAGGTCGGGCCGGTCACGCACGCTCAGAAATCCGAGATCAACGAATTCTTGCATGCGCACGCGGCTGGCGTCGGCAATGTCAGCGCCCCAGTCGCGGGTCATCAGGTCAAAGCGCGCAATGTACTCGTTGCGCCACCTGTTCTCGTCGATCCACAGGCCCGGCCAGGGAAAGCACATGCTAGCCTCGCCGACGAGTTGCTGAACCGCGGCGGCGACCTCTTCGCGAGAAACTTCCGGCTCAGCACGCTCAACCAGCATGTCGGCAGCGCCGGTTCGGATTTCCAAAGGCGGCCGCGGTCCCATCGCGGGTGGCGGCGTTGGCAGACCGACCGCCGAACACCCCGCGAGCGCCAGCACACTTGCCGCGAACAGCACGCGAAGAACGCTTCCACACCAGCGCACGCGCTTCTCCCCTTCCGAAGCGATCACGAGGTCGTGAGTATTACCCGCACGAGCGCGACGGGGAACAGCGGCAACGCTACCGAAGCTAAATTCGCGGAAAACGTGAAAGCGGCGCCGAATTATTGGTCAGCTTGGAGCGGGTAGAGGGAATCGAACCCTCGTCTTCAGCTTGGAAGGCTGCGGCTCTACCATTGAGCTATACCCGCAACCGCTCAGTTCACTCGTACTTGGCGTGAGCCATCCGAAGCTCGCGGACGACACGCAGTCCTCCTTCGCCAAGGGTTCGGAGGACATCATCCCACCCTCGCCTCGCGAGCGCAGGATGGTGGAAGGGGCTGGATTCGAACCAGCGTACGCTCGCGCGGGCAGATTTACAGTCTGCTGCCATTAACCACTCGGCCACCCTTCCGGCCATGCTTCCGCGAAGGCCAAAGCGCCTGTAAGCCAGGGCCCTGATTTCGCGGAGCGCGTCCTATACCTAAGCCCCCACCCCCACTCAACCCGGATCGTGCGCGACCAGTGAACCCATTGCCGCGCCGTGAATTCGAGGCCGAGGCCGGGGGGCCGTCCTGGATCTGGGGTGTGCATGCTTCCCTCGCCGCCTTGGCCAACCCCAATCGGCGCATCGATCGCGTTGTGGCGACCCGGAATGCCGCGTCACGCCTGCCTGAAGGAATCGAGCCGCAAATCCTGGAGCCAGACGCCATCGACGGCATGCTGCCGCCCGGCGCGGTGCACCAAGGCATCGCGGTGCGCGCACATCCGCTGGAGGCGATTGAACTTGAAGCCGCGTGCGCGCCGCCGGATGGGCGCAGCGTACTTGTACTTGACGGCGTGACCGACCCGCAAAATGTCGGCGCAGCGTTTCGCTCCGCAGCGGCGTTCGGCGCGCGCGCTGTGGTCCTGCAGGACCGCAAGTCGCCGCCCCTCACGGGCGTGCTCGCGAAGGCTGCGGCGGGTTCGATCGAGGTCGTGCCGCATGTGCGCGTTGTGAACATTGGCCGCGCGATCGAGACGCTACGCTCGTTTGGCTATGTGACCGTCGCCCTTGAAGGCGAAGCCGATGTCAGCTTGTCGGAAGCGATCGCTGACAAGCGGGCGCCCGCCATTGTGGTGGGCGCTGAAGGCAAGGGTTTGAGACCAGGCGTGGCTGAAGCTTGCGAAAAGCGAGCGCGCATCGAAATCGCGCCCGCTATTGAAAGCTTGAACGTCTCCGTCGCCGCAGCGATCGCGCTTTATGAGGCGAAACGCGGGCGCTAGTGCGCCGACGACTTCCTGAAGATCAGACCTTTGATCAGGAAGAAGATACCGATGATGATGAGATAGCCGAGGAAAAGGACGAGGACTTGTGTCCAGAACGCCTCTTCCATGAGAGGCGGCAAAGTCACATCGCCGCCGCTGCCGGCCAGCACCGGCGCAAGGCGTTCGATCGCGATGTGAATGACGGTGGCGACGAGCGCGACCGGAATCCACTGACGCCAGGAACCCAGGAAGATCGTCGCGGCGAGCGCGATAAGGAGTCCCTTAGGATTGTTGATGGTGCCGAACCCGTCGCGCAGATACGCAACCGCTTGATCCACGAACTCCATTCGCCCCTCCGCGATATAGCGCCGTCCCCGCCGGCCCTGTTCAGGCCGATTGTTAGGCGCCGGGGGCGCTGTCGTAAAGGCGGTTTCCCGCGCGCTCAGGTTGCGAGGACGAGAGTCATAAGGACGTCATCGACGTCGACGCCGTCGATTTTGATGCCGCCCGGAATCCGGCCCGTCTCAACAAAGCCGAGCCGTTCGTAGGATTTGCACGCGGCGGCGTTTTTTTCGTTGACCCAGAGCGCAACGCGCCGAGCGCCGCGTGCGATCGCGTCTTCGACAGCCGCCCGGATCAAGGCGCCGCTGGCGCCGTGGCCGCGCGCATCTGGATGAACATAGACGCCGTGTATCCAGAACGTGTGCGCGAGCGAAGGATAAGGCAGCGCGTCGATGGTGAGCTTGCCGACGAGGCGTTCGCCATCGAAAGCGCCCCAGCCCTCGCCCCGCCCAAGAACTGCTTCGACTGCTTCGTCGGGACGCGCCGCGTCGGTCGCAGGGACATCGACGAACCCGTGGGGCGATTCTGTCATTCCAAAGCGATGCAACGCGCGATACGCAGCGAGATCCGCTGACGAGAGGCGGCGAACGGTGAGATGCATCAGGCCGCGCCGCCACCACCGAAGCGCGCCGCCCATTCGGCGACATGCTCGTCTTCGATCTTCTTGAACAGCACGTCCGGCGGCGTGAACTTGTGCCCGCGCGGCAGCGCGTCCCATACGCCGCGATTATCTGGCTTCGGCCACGTGCGGTTCGCTTCCGGCACGCCCAGGGCATCGAGCACCGTTTTCGCTGCGTCGGGAATGAAGGGCTGGGCGAGGATGGCGAAGAGCGCACAGGCGTTGAGTCCTGTGCGCACGCCGACGGCGGCGACATCACGGTCGGTTTTGAACGCCGTCCACGGCGCAGCGTTTTGCAGGTACTCGTTGCCGGCCACCCAGATCGCCCGCAGCTCCGCGGCCGCCTTGCGCATCTCCATTTGCTCATGGCACTGCGTCAGCGCGGCGAGGCGTTCAGCGAACTCGTCGTAGAGCTTTTCTTCATGCGCGCCAGGCGCGCCACCGTCAGGCACCTCGCTCTCAAATTTTGAAGCCGCAAATCGCGTGATGCGGTTGACGAAATTGCCAAACACGTTGGCGAGGTCGGCGTTGATGGTCTGCTGGAATTGCTCAAGCGTGAAGGCAGCGTCCGAACTCTCCGGCGCGTTGGCCATCAAATACCAGCGCCAATAATCGCTCGGCAGCAATTCGAGGGCTTGATCCATGAAGATGCCGCGCTTTTCGGACGTGCTGAACTTGCCGCCGTACCACGTCACCCAGTTGAACGCCTTCAAGCGATCGACGAGCTTCCACGGCTCTTCGCTGCCCATAATGGTGACAGGAAAGCTCACGGTGTGGAACGCGACGTTGTCCTTGCCCATGAACTGGACATAAGTGACGTCGTCGGCGCCCTTATCTGTGCGCCACCAGCGCTCCCAATCGCCGCCCGTCGCTTCGCTCCACTCGACGGTTGAACCGACGTATTCGATCGGCGCGTCGAACCAGACGTAGAACACCTTGTTCTCGAAACCCGCGCGCGGCTTGCCGTCTTGGGTGACCTTGATGCCCCAGGAAAGATCGCGCGTGATCGAGCGATCGATCAGACCTTCATCGAGCCACTTGTACGCGATTGACCGTGCGAGCGGCGGCCATTCAGTGGACTTATCGACCCAAGCGCGGATTTTGTCCTGCATCTTTGGCTGCAGCAGAAAGAGATGCGCTGTGTCGCGTGGCTCGACGTTCGTTGAGCCGGAGATTTTCGAGCGGGGATTTTTGAGTTCGATCGGATCGAGCAACGTCCCGCAATTGTCGCATTGGTCACCGCGTGCGCGTTCGAAACCGCAATTGGGGCATGTACCCTCGACGTAGCGATCCGGCAAAAAACGCTTGTCGTCGATCGAGTAGATTTGCTTGGAGACGCGCTCTTCGATCAGGCCGTTCCTTTCAAGCGCTTCGCAGAAATGCTGCGTGAGCTTGTGGTTCGGCGCGTTCGAAGAACGTCCGAAATGATCGAAGGAAAGGCGAAAGCCCGCGCACGCGTCGCGCTGCACCGCGAATTGCTGGGCGCAATAGGCAGCCACGTCTTGACCCGCTTCAGCCGCTGCGAGTTCGGCTGGCGTGCCGTGTTCGTCGGTCGCGCAAATGTAGAGCACTTCGTGGCCCTGCAGGCGGCGGAAACGCGCATGCACATCCGCTGGCAGCATCGAGCCGGCCAAATTGCCGAGGTGCTTGATGCCGTTGATGTACGGAAGCGCGGAGGTGATCAGGTAGCGGGCCATGAGGTCCGCTACCTAGGACGCCCCCCCGCGTCTCCGCAAGGCGGCGCCGTCACGCGATCGGCGTCGCCTTGAGCCGCGCGTAGGCGTCGGCCATCTTTGTGTCGTACTGATTGGCCGCGTAACCGGGGCCGTTGTAGCGGCTTGCGAAGCCAGCCCAATCCTTGCGCTGAAGTTCGTCCGCAAGGCCGTTGGCGCGCACAAAGCCTTCGAACGCTTCGAGTTGGTCTTTCTCGGACTTGGCCAGTTTCGATACGTATTCGTGCGCGTTGGCCATGGCGAGATTGGCGAAGTTCTGGCCGAGCACCTGGAAGCGGCCGTAGCTGGCGCTTTGCAGCGCAGCTTCAGGATCCAGAGAATAGGCCAACTCAAGTTGAGCCCAGCGTTCCGCTTGCGTGCGCGGGTAACCGCCAGGCGTGCGGTTCGAGATGTTCGGGTGGCTCGCATCGTAGGCGGAGTTGGTCTTGCGCGAGAACAAGTGGCGCTCGAACAGGATCACCGGCTTGCCTTCGGCAGTGAAGCCGCCAAGCGGGCCGGATTCGACTTCGGCCACGGCGGCGGCCGCCTCCCATTCGCAGCCCAAGCGGGTTGCAATCTCTTGGAAGTCAGCGCGCGTCAGCGCCGCAGTATTCTGGCGCCGCAAAGTCGCGAGGTAATTGTCCACCAAAGGCGGCAATGAGGCGTAAGCGTTTTGCAGCGCCGCTGCATATGCGGCGGCGTTCGGACCACCTTCGAATTCGCCTGCGAACCCGGCCCAATCGCGGCGCTGGAGCTCATCCACAAGCGAAGCGCGTGTGACGTACGCTTTGAAGGCGGCGAGCTGGCGCGCTTCGGAAATCGCCATGTCTTGAACGAAGGCGAAGACATCGGTGTAGCCTGCGGCGGCGTAGTACCGACCGGGCAGTTGGAAGGCGCCCCAGCTTGTGGCCGCCAGCGCTGCGGCAGGGTCGAGCGCGTAGGCTTCAGCGAGTTTTGCCCACCGCGTGGACTGGTTGCCGCCGATCGGAGCGCGATTGTGGTTTGAGATCGTCGGGTTGCTGACGTCGTATCGGCTCGCGGTCGCTTCGCTGAAATAATACGGCTCGTACGAAATGAGCAGCTTGCCGGACGAATAGCCGGGGCCGCCGCTTTCGACGCGCAAAATCGCTTTGAGCACAGTCGGTTCGACGCTGAGGCTCTGCGCGGCGCTGATCAGATCTTGATCGCTAAGACGCGTTGCATCCTGCGCGCGCAGCGCATCGAGCGAGAAGCCTGCCGGCGGATGTGAAACGTCGTGCGCAGGCGGCGGCGCAGGTGGCGTTGCTGGCGGCGGCGCAGGTGGCGCTGCTGGCGGCGGCGCAGGCGGTGTTGCAGGCGGCGGCGCAGGTGGCGTTGCCGGCGGCGGCGCAGGCGGTGCTACCGGCGGCGGCGCAGGCGGTGCTACCGGCGGCGGCGCAGGCGGTGCTACCGGCGGCGGCGCAGGCGGTGCTACCGGCGGCGCGGGCGGTGCGACCGGCGGCGGCGCGGGTGGTGTTGCTGGCGGCGGCGCGGGTGGTGTTGCCGGCGGCGGCGCGGGCGGTGTCGCGGGCGGCCGTGGCGGCGTTGCAGGCGGGCGCGGCGGGGTCGCCGGAGGACGAGGCGGCGACGGCGGTGAACTTGGGCGGCTGCCGAACACAGCGCGGAAGACGGAATCCCAGAAGCTCATCCTAATCCCCTAATCCCTGGCGCTTCGGCGCCGCACGTCCCCATGTCACCGCGCGGGCTTAACCTATTTGAGGGCCGCGCGGCAAAGGGCAGTTTTGCGACCACACGCCCGCTTTCGCGACGCGCACAGTGCTGGCAGAACGCCTGAACACGGCGCCGCCATAGCTCAGCTGGTAGAGCACCTGATTTGTAATCAGGGGGTCGGGGGTTCGAGTCCCTCTGGCGGCACCATGTAAATCATGCACTTAGGCTGGGGATAACCTCATGCGTTTCGCTCTTGTTGGCATTGCTCTGCTCACGCTCGCCGCGTGCGGACAACAAAGTACGCCTTCCTCTTCAACTTCTTCATCGTCATCGAGCCCCCCGGCGCCGGCAGCTACGACGACGCAAAGTGGGCCGTCCGCTGAGGAAATCCAAACGGCTCTCGCCGCCCTCCCCGCGCCTTACAGCGGCGCTGACTACGAAGCTGGCCGACGCGTATTCGCGCAGTGCCGTTCGTGCCACACGATCGATCCCGGCGGGCGCAACATGGTTGGGCCGAACCTGCACGGCGTGTTCGGGCGCGAAGCTGGATCGAAAGAAGGCTTCACGTACTCGCAAGCGCTGCAGGACGCGAACTTCACGTGGGATGCAAGTCACCTCGATCACTGGCTCGCCAATCCGCAGACCGCCCTGCCCGGCAACCGCATGGCGTTCGCCGGCGTGCGCGATGAAACACAGCGCCGTGACGTGATCGCGTATCTGATGGTTGAAGCGGCCGAGCAGCCCTGAGTTATTCGGCGGGGCGGGCGACCGCCTCGCCGTGCTCATACGCTTCAATTTCCTTGGCCGTCGCTTCGGGCGACTTCGTGTACTTGGCCAAGAGATCGTAGAACACCGGAACGACGAACAGCGTCAGCATCGTCGCCACCAGCAAGCCAAAGAAAATCACCACACCGATAGTCATCCGGCTTTCGGCGCCTGCGCCGTGACCGAGGATGAGCGGGATCGCGCCGACAATCGTGGCGACGGACGTCATGAGCACGGGACGAATACGCAAATCGGAGGCGTCAAGAATGGCGTCGCGGATCGATTTACCTTCGTCACGCAGCTGGTTCGCAAATTCGACGATGAGAATGCCGTTTTTCGCCGCCAGCGCGATCAGAATGATGAGACCAATCTCGCTGTAAATGTTGAGCGTATTGTCGAAAAGATAGAGACCGAAAAGCCCGCCCGCGAGCGCAAGCGGCACCGACACCATGATCACGAGGGGGTGGACAAAGCTCTCGAACTGGGCGGCGAGCACAAGGAAGACGACGATCAGCGCGAAGCCAAATGCAAAAAGGATCGCGCCCGTGGATTGCTTATATTGGCGCGCCGCGCCTGTGTAGTCGATCGTTATCGGCTGCTCGCCAATCTCCGCACGCGCGATGCCCTCAAGCTGATTGATTGCGGCGCCTATGGCGAAGTCGCCGGGGATAGAAGCGGAGATCGTGACGGCAGCTTGGCGGTTCATGCGCCTGCGTTCCGCCGAGTCACCGACAGTGCGGATGTTGACAAGGGTCGCGAGCGGCACGAGTTCACCCGTGCGATCGGAGCGAACGAACTTGTTGGTGAGGTCGGCAATGTCTGAACGCTCATCGCGCTCAGCTTGCATATAGACGTAATATTCTTCGCCGCGATCAGTGATCGTGTTGACGCGCCTTGAGCCCATCGTCGCTTCGAGGGTGCGACCGATAGCTTGAACGGAGACGCCCAAGGCCGCCGCGCGCTCGCGGTCGATATCGACCAGCACGCGCGGCGACGTTGGCTGATAGTTCATCCGCGGACGCTGAAAATTTGGGTTCTCGCGCATGCGATCCATGATCGCATTGGCGACGGGTGCGAGTTGTTCGTAGGTCGAACCCAAGAGCACGATGGAGGCCCCATCCGCGCCGCCGCCACCGCCGCCGCCTTGGAACGGGCTCTGCATGCGGGCACGCACCGTTGCGCCGGGAATTTGGCCAAGGCGCTGGTTCAACTCTGTTTCGATCTCGGCGCCGCTGCGATGACGGTCTTCCCAGTTGGCCAAGAACATGCGGCCGAAGCCGGAGGAGAAGCGATTGGTCCCGGCGTCGCCAAAGCCGGGAGAGACAATCATTACGCGCTGCGCTTCGCCGCTTTGGACGTAGCTTAGCAGCACCTGCTCGACCTGGCGCATAACGCGATTTGTATACTCAAAGCCCGCGCCTTCGGGCGCTTGCACCTGAATGATGAAATTGCCGCGATCCTCCGGCGGCGTAAGTTCAGACGGCAGCTGTGTGAAGATGAAGCCGCCGATCAGGATGACGCCGGCGAACATCACGAGCACTAGCGCTTTGGCGTTCATCGCCGCTTCGAGTGACGCCCGGTAGGAGCGGCGAAGCGCATCGAGAATTGAATCGACAGCGCGCGAGAGCTTGGTGCTGGATTTCACTGGCTTGATGAGCTTCGAGCACATCATCGGCGAAAGCGAGAGCGACGCGAATGCTGAGATCGCAACGACGCCGGCAATCGTGACCGCCAACTCGACAAATAGCCGTCCGACATAGCCGCCGACGAACAGGAGCGGCATAAACACCGCAACCAGAACCGCCGAAGTCGCGATAATGGCGAAAAACACCTGACGCGACCCGCGCTCAGATGCGACCAGAGGCGGCTCACCCAACGTATCGACGCGTCGCTGCGCGTTTTCGAGGACGACAATGGAGTCGTCGACCACCAGGCCGATCGCGAGCACAAGCGCCAGCAGCGTCAGCAAGTTAATCGAAAACCCGAACACCATCATGATCAGGAACGCGCCGATCAAGCAGACCGGGATAACCGCCGCTGGAATAAACGCCGCGCGCCACGAGCCCAAAAACAGGAAGATCACGAAGACGACGAGCAGCGTTGACTCAATCAGCGTCTGGCCCACGCGCTGGATAGCGCGGTCGATGAAGAGCGTCGCGTCATAGGTCAGCACCAGGTGAGTGCCCGCAGGAAGCGACGGCGATATCCGCTCGATCTCCTCTTTGACTTCGCGCGCGACTTCGAGCGCGTTCGAGCGCGACTGGCGAACGATGCCGAGGCCGACCTGCTCAGCGCCGTTGCCGCGGAATACACTGCGCCGTTCTTCAGGCTCGATAGCCACTCGGGCGATATCGCCGAGGCGTACGACCGCGCCGTCCGTGCCGGGCCGCGTGAGCGGCAGCCGTTCGAACTGCTCTGGCGTTTCGAACGCGCGCGCCACTCGAACCTGGTAATCGCGCTCCTGGCTTTGGACATAGCCGGCCGGCAGCTCAACATTCTGCGCGCGAAGGGCGTTCTCCACATCCTGCACTGTAAGCCCACGCGCGGCGAGTGCATTGGTGTCGAGCCAGATACGAAGAGCGCGACGATAACCGCCGCCGATCTGTACGTTGGCGACGCCATTTAAGACGGCGAGACGATCGACAATGTAGCGGTCGGCGTAATCGGTGAGCGCCATGCGGTCGAGCGTGGTCGATTCCAAGCTGAACCAGAGAATGGCGTCAGCATCGGCGTCGGCCTTGCGGATGACGGGATCATCTATGTCGGCAGGCAGAAGACCACGCGCGCGATCGACGGCGTTGCGTACGTCGTTAGTGGCGTCTTCTAGATCACGGTCGAGGGAGAACTCGATGTTGATCGATGAGCGGCCATCTCGGCTTGCCGAACTGATCGTGTCGATACCGTCGATGCCGGAAAGCTGATCTTCGATCGGGCGGGTGATTTGATTTTCGACGACTTGCGCGGATGCGCCGGGATACGTGGCGTTCACAGACACCACTGGACGATCGACGTCCGGGAGTTCGCGCAGCGGCAGTCGCGTGAACGCGATGGCGCCGAAGGCGATGATGATCAGCGAAAACACCGTCGCCAGCACTGGCCGGCGAACGGAGAGATCAGAAAGCGTCATCGTAGGGGCGCCTTAGCCGCGTGGCCGAAGAGGCATTTGCGCGCCTTCTTGTGGAGCAGGCGTTGCAGGCGCGCTGATCTGCACGGGCTGGCCAGGGCGAACGCTCTGGAGCCCTTCCGTGACGACCTGATCACCACGTTCAAGACCACTGAGCACCTCAGCCATACCGCCGCTGCGCTGACCAATCTGCACCCGTACGAGTTCGGCGCGCGGACCGCCCTCGCCGCTGGCGACGCGATAGACGTATGCGCCGTCCGCCTGATCGAGGATCGCCATTTCCGGAATGGCGAGTGCGTCGCGCGGGTTGGAGCGAACTTCAACCGTCATCAGCATGCCGGGTCGGAGAATCTCGTCATTATTGGGAAGCATCGCGCGGACGCGGACCGTGCGCGTTGACGGATCGATGCGGCTGTCGACGTTCGAGATGCGACCACTGAAGGTGCGTTCCGAATATGCGGCGGTGCGCGCCACGATCTCGACGCCCTGCGCGACGCGCGCGAGTTGCGTCTCTGGCACATCGAAATCGAGCTTGATCTCTGAGATGTCATCGAGCGTGCCGATTTGATCGCCGGGACGCATGTACTGGCCGGGGCTTGCTGTGCGGAGCCCGACGAGACCGGAGAACGGCGCACGGATGGTACGGTCGGCGATACGCGAGCCGCCGGCGTTCAAACGCGCTTGCGAGGCATCGGCGGCGGCGCGCACCGTGTCGAGGCGTGCTTGCGATGCGAAGCCGCGGTCGTAGAGCGACTGATAACGGCGGAGTTCTTCTTGCGCGGCTTGGTTAGCGGCGCGGGCTTCCGCGAGATCAGCGGCCTGCTCGACGCTCGACATCTCGACCAGCACTTGGCCCTGGCGCACGCGGTCGCCGCTGTCGAAGCGCAACGCGCGAATGGTGTCCGCAACCTTCGGGGTCAGCACGATGCTTTCCCGCGCTTGGGCGGTGCCCAGCGCCTGAAGGCCGTCGGTGAAGGTGTGCATGTCGGCGGCAACGGCGACGACGGTTGGGCCGCCGCCTCGGCCAGGGCCGCCTGCCGGCGCAGCTGCGCGCGCCTGGTCGTCACCACCGGCACCAAATGAGAAGACGGCTTTACCAATGACAAAGGCGGCCATCAGGCAAAGCCCAACGGCCACCACGGCCGCGAACCGATAGCGCCTGATCAACCCCAACATGATGTAATCGACCTTACAGCAAAATCTTTTCGGAAATGTGTCTAGTACTGCGGGCGCTCAAGCCAATGCGATCAATCGCCCGGCCTGCCCCATAAGCCAATTACGAGTGTGGGTTCCGCCTCTTCACCGTCGAGACGTGCGCGCACTCCAACCTGAACGCCGCGGCCGCTGCGACCAAAGCGGACGACGGTGAGTTGAGCACGAATGCTGTCGTCGCCCTCCAGGGGCGAGTCTAGGAACACCTGGCCGAGAGCGAGCCAGTTCTCTCGCGGGCGGTAGCCGGCGGTTAGGTCAACGCGCCCGCCCTCGCAGCCGCCGTTGAGCGCGCGGGCAGCGACCTCGACGTTAGCGAAGCCGCTTGCGCCGAACGACCGGCCGCCGAGTGCGCGAACTTCGGCGCCGCCTTCGTCGCACTCGCCGTTGGGATGTGAAATCCAGAGCGCGCCGGCCTGCACCGCGACCACCGAACGCTCGCCGCGATAGAGCGCGCGTTTGACGCCAACCGTTGCTTCGGCGCGCCAGCCATCTTCACTGTCGTAGTTGGATTCAGTCCACCACCCGGTGACGAGCGCGTTGCGTTCGGCGAATGGATCTTCGCGATAGTACGCGCCCTCGTAGAACACGAGTTCGCTGCGCTGACCTACGCTGGTGGTGAGGATTTCCTGGCCGCCTTTCGGGGCGACCCAGGCTCCGGCAAGCGCCGGCGTTGGCGTCAGCGCTGCGAGGAGACTTAGGAGTCGTAGCCCGGCAGATGACGATCGAGTTTGCGCTTCAGCCCCGGCCACGCCAGCCCCGATACCCCGCCCATGCCTCGTGCTGGGCCATTCCGTGTTTCTTCTTGCGCTTCTTCAGGCGCGATCAGCACGTTCTCGCGGCCGCCGCTCAACGCAGCCACTTGCTGCGCGCACGCGCGTTCGAGGAAGAAAATGCCGACGAAAGCTTCCGCCGCGCTTGAGCCGACGGCGAGCGTGCCGTGGTTGCGCAGGAGCATGAGCTTCTTATCGCCGATGTCTTTCACGAGGCGCTCACGCTCATCGAGGTTTAGCGCGACGCCCTCATAACCGTGATAGGCGAGGTTCGGGATCATCAGCAGCGCGTTTTGAGTGAGTGGCAGCAGGCCTTCCTTCTGCGCAGAGACGCCGACCCCAGCATCGGTGTGCAGGTGGATCACACAGAGTGCGTCTTCGCGCGCGGCGTGAATTGCCGAGTGAATCGTGAAGCCCGCCGGATTGATGTAGTACGGCGTCGGCGCGACGATGTTGCCCTCTAGGTCAACCTTCACCAGCGAAGACGCGGTCATCTCTTCAAAGAAGAGGCCGTAGGGATTGATGAGGAAGTGGTGCTCCGGGCCGGGCACACGCATCGAGATGTGAGTGAAGATCATGTCGTCCCAGCCGTGGAGTGCGACCAGGCGATAGAGCGCGGCACAATCGACCCGCGCTTGCCACTCTTCCGCGCTCACGCGGCCCTTCAGAGATGTGCCTGCATCGTCGGCCATGGTGCTTCCTCCGAGGACACCCTAGCTCCAACATTTAAGCGGCTCAACCGAAGCCGTTCACCCATTCGGGCCGAGACGGCGGCGGAACACATAAGGTATGACGCAAAGGCATGAAGGTCGCTTTCACCGCCAGCGCTCGCCCCGAAGCACAGGACGCATTGCGCCGGCTCCGTCACGTCTATGGTGAGGCGGGCGAGGCTGAAGCCGACGTGATCGTGGCATTGGGCGGCGACGGTCACATGCTGGAAACGCTCCGTTCGCGGCTGAAGGACCGCAAGCCTGTCTATGGCATGCACCGCGGCACGGTCGGCTTTCTGATGAACGACTACCGGGAGGGCGACCTGGTGGAGCGGCTGGCGAAGGCCGAGCCGATCCGCATTCGGGCGCTGGTCGCTCGTTGCCAGACGGCGTCAGGCGTGGTCGAGGCGCGTGCCTTCAACGAGGTTTCGCTGTTTCGCCAGACCGCGCAGTCCGCGAAACTCCGTATCATCATCGATGGCGACGTGCGGATGGATGAGCTGTTGTGCGACGGCATCATGGTCGCCACCCCCGCGGGCTCCACCGCTTACAACTACTCCGCCCACGGGCCGATTCTTCCGATCGACTCGCGCTTGCTCGCGCTGACGCCGATTAGCGCCTTCAGGCCGCGGCGCTGGCGCGGCGCATTGCTGCCCCACCGGGCGCAGGTCCGCATTGAAGTCATCGAGCCGGATCGCAGACCAGTTAGCGCGGCTGCGGACAACCTTGAGACGCGGAACGTGACCGCGGTGGACATCCGCGAAGACGGGCACGCCGCCCTCACCTTGCTGTTTGATCCCGGCCACGCCTTGGACGAGCGCGTCCTGCGGGAGCAATTCAACGTCTAGGGCGTCAACGCTCTATTCACCGCGCGCCGTCAAGCTTCGCGATCATGACAAAGCCGACCGCCCAGATGATCAATCCCCGCGACGCGGGCCTGCGCGGCCTGGACCTAAAGCGTCCGCTGTTTGACGAGGACACCGTCGCGCGCGCCGACAACACACTGAAGGCGATGGGCGATTCAATGGTGCAGTGGCTCGACGCGGATGTGGAGCGGCTTCAGCATACGCGCCTGGCGGCCGAGGACGCGCGATGGTCGCATGCTGCGCTCGAAACGCTTGGGCGGGTCGCACACGATTTGAAAGGTATGGGCGGAACTTACGGTTTTCCCCTCGTAACGCAAATCGCCGCTTCACTCTGCCGCCTGGTTGAGACGGAGGCTGGCAAAAGCGTCGCGCAGGCGGATCCGAGCTTGGTGCGCGCGCACGTCGATGCGTTGCGCGCAGCTGTGCGTGACCGGATCAAGACGGACGGTGACCCCACCGGCCGCGCGCTCGTCCATGCTCTTGAAGAGGAAGTGGCGAAGCTGGGCGTTGCGCCGCGCTGAGTCCTAACGGGCTTTCACCGTCTTTGCCCGCCGATCCTTAACTGTGCGCGTGCGATAAGGGCGGTCCAGTGTGACCCTGCCCATGAACGTTATTCCCTTCCGCCCACGGCCCGAGCCGGAACCGGTCGCCTTTACGATCGGCGCGCGCGTTGATTTGCGCGTCGGTGCGCTGGCGGCTGGCGTGGTGCGGCCGCGCGGGTCGGCGGAAGATGCATTTTCGTTCTCAAACCTCTCGCGCCTGATACGCGGCGCGCGCATGGCTTGGCTGGAACGCGGCGCTCACGCGGCGCTGACGGTTGCCGTGCCGGCGGAAATTCAGAATAGCCTTGAAGCGGATCTCCTCAGCGAAGCAGCCATTGAGGCCGGCGCGACGCGACGCGGGATGAGCTTTCAACTGAACGAGCGCGAGATCGTCACGCATGGCGCAGCGCTGCCGGAAGGCCTGCGCGCACGGGGTTGGAGCGTAGTGCTTCGCGGCGATAGCGAATGCCCGCTGCCCTTCGGCGCGCGGGCGCGGACGCTCTACAGCGAAGTGGTCGTTGATGCGCCGACGACGCCGGATCCGTTTCTGGCTTTAGAGTCCGGCGATCGTTCACCGCTCGGGCGGCGCTTGCTTGCCGCGAAAGCAGCTGGGCTTTTGATCACAGCGGAACACGTTACTTCCGCTGCGCAAGCGCGGACGCTCGCTATCGCAGGCTTTGATCGCGGCGGGGGGACGTTTGCGGAAGCCGGTCTGCGCTAGATCGCAGCGACGCGTTCGGTCTGCAGACCCGAGGCGTCCAGCTTCTCCAGGAGATAATCGAGGTCATCCTTCGGCACGGACTGGAAGAGCGTCAGCGTGCGCTCGAGCATGCGCTTGCGGAATGTGATCCGATCCTGGGCGACGCCTTCGCGGTCGATCGAATGATACACTTCGACGGCGGCGCGGAACGACGGATATAGACGTGGCGGCAGCCCCGCTCGATCAAATGCAGCCTTCAGTCCGAGCGGGCCGCTGTCGTGCATCAAGAGCCACATGCGTTGATGCGAAATGCCGCCGAGCTCCGCCATCGCATGCTCGACGAAATCCATGTGGCCCAAACATAAACCACGCATCAGCAGCGATGGCGTGAGGCGGCCATTGAGATTGAGCTGTTGAACGAAGCGAGCCAAATCGCGCTGCTTGCCCGCCTGTTCGACGATATCGAGCGTGGCGCGTTCGCGGGCTCCCATTGCGAGATCAATCGCAATCTGCGGCGGCAGTTCGTGATTGTTGACGAGATGATCGAACAGCTCGCCGGACACGATCGAGACCAGTTTTTCGGTAATCGCGACAGGCAGCTCGTTGCGATGGACCATCGCGGTCGTGATGGCCGAGAGGCCGTCAAAGCGGTCCAGAGCGGTTTCTAGCCCCGTCGCATCAAAGGCAGCATTGTCATTGGCGAGCGCGCGTTCGACAGCCTCGGAGACGGCGTAGTTCGCGATTGCGCCCGTCACAGTCACGGACAGCTTTTCACGGCTAGCGACGGCAACCTGCTTGGTCGGCGGGCAAGCGCGCACGATTTCGACCAGGTCACTGTCCGTGAGCACAGGTGAGTTGAGGATCACAGGCAGCGCTATGGTTTCAACGTCGCGCGCCAGTTTGTTGGCGATATCACGTGGCAGGCGTGGCGAGTTCTTCAACGCGACTGAAAGCGCGCGGCGCACCAGGACGGCCGCATCCTGCGCCATGATGCCGATAATACTCTCGGCGTGCGCGCGTTCCTCTGGGGAAAGGTCGGCCTCATCGATGCAGCGACAGATCTTGTGCGCGGCCTGCGCGCGGTCTTCCACCGTTACGCCTTTGATCAGGCTGCGGATGTCGCTGTCGGTCAGATGAGACCGCATGGTGACGATCGACATATCGGCGCTCACGCTCCAAGGCTGCGGCGACTCTCGCCGCGCCAGCTCGCCAGCCTCGTGATCTTGCCTTAACGAATGCTTGATCGGCGGCGTTTCGCAGAGGAAACAATCGTATGCTCGAAGGCCTGAAGATCGTCGAATACGCTACTTACATCGCAGCCCCCGGCGCTGGCGGCATCATGCGCGACTGGGGCGCCGAAGTTACCAAAGTGGAGCCGCCGGACGGCGATCCGATCCGGCTTTTCTTCACCTCGCTCGGCGCCGATGACGGGCGCAATCCGGTGTTCGACATGGACAACCGTGGCAAACGCGGCGTGATCCTCGACACCGCTCAAGAGACCGGTCGCGAAGCGCTGCTCAAGCTCATCGATGGCGCTGATGTGTTTCTCACCAACGTGCGTCCCGGCGGATTGAAGCGCACCGGCATCGATCCGGAGGTCGTACTGAAGCGCTGCCCGAAGCTGATTTACTGCACGCTCACGGGTTACGGGCTGGAGGGTCCCGATGCGGATCGCCCCGGTATGGATGCCGCGGCGTTCTGGGCGCGCTCAGGGCTGGCCGCGATGTTTCGTCCGAAGGGCGGTGAGCCGATCGCTTTGCGCACTGCGTTTGGCGATCACACGGCCTCACTGGCCATCGTTGCAGCGGTGCTTGCAGCGTTGCGTGAGCGCGACCGCACCGGCAAGGGGCGCTTGATCGATGCGTCGCTCCTGCGCGTGGCGCATTACGTAGGATCGAGCGACCTCGCGATCCAACATGTGCGCGGGCGCGTCGCCTCCAACCGGCCGCGCAAGGATATGCCCAACCCGATCATCAACGCGTTCCGCACCAAGGACGATAGGTGGATCAGCTTGTTGCAGCGCCAAGGCGACAAAGACTGGCCGAAGTTGGCAAGCGTGTTGGGGATCGAACATCTGGTCAGCGATCCGCGTTTCGCGAGCGCGCGGGCTCGGCGTGAAAATGCGGCGGCGCTCGTCCCGTTGCTGGACGAAGCATTCGAGAAACTCACGTTGGAAGAAGCGGCGGCGGCATTGGATTCCGTGGAAACCGTATGGGCGCCGATGCTGACGCCGGCCGAAGCTGTGCGCGATCCGCAAGCGCTTGCAGCAGGCTGCGTTGTGCAGACGCCAACGCACGACGGCGGCGTGATGAATGCGCCAGCTGGGCCAGTGCGGTTTCCGGGCGCTGATACCGGCCCTAAGGGCCCCTCCCCGCTTCCGGGCGAACATACGCGCGTGGTGCTGCGCGAGTTGGGTTACGAAGACGCGGCTATCGACGAAATGTACGCGAGCGGCGCGGCGCGCTGATTAGTTGGACGCGTTTCGCTGGTATGCTGCCAGGGCTTGCAGCGGGTCACGCGCTTCTTCATCGGCGCGGCCGCTACTGAGCAGCGGGAGGAGCGCCATAGCAAAGAGCGCGTGAGCGATGGCGGGCGACATGGCCTCCCCGTCGCGACCGTATTCGAGGCGCGCGCCGCTGGCGCTGTTGGCGCCGCCTGCCTCCATTGACGCAGTCGCGTCGAGTTGAAGACGATCAAGCAAAGCTTGCGCGCTGCGCGCTTGACCGTTGGCGTAAAAGAGTCCGCGATTGGCGGCGGCTTCGCGCGGAAATATTTCGGCCGCATTCGGCGCGCCCTGCTGAGCGGCTTCGATCAAGCGCAACGCGCCGCCGGATCCCATGACATGCGCCGCATACAGTTCGCCGGCGTTGGGCGCGCGACCGAGCCGCGCTTGAAGCGTTTGAGCATTTTCGCGCGCAAGTTCGCCAGCCATGCGCGCGGCGATCTCTGGATCGTTACGGAGCGCCAGTATCTGCCGACGTGTTTCCGCGTCAGCACCGGTTCGCAGCGCGGTCGCTTGCGCGCCAAGACCGTGCTCGGCGCCGTGGCGCCGGACCATGTCGAACCAGGTGCCTTCGATGAATTGAAACAACCCGGTCGCACTGGATGTCGATGCGCGCGCTGTCGGATTGAGCGCACTTTCTCGGCGCGCGGTTTCAACAAGCAGCGAAAAATCCACGCCCGTTGCGTCCGCAGCGCGGCGGATCGCGGCGCGCACTGTGTCCGGGCCGACGGGCGCGATCGGATCGCTCATGCTTCTCGGCGTCGGCAGATTTGGTAAACGAGATGTTAATTCACGCGCCGACGGACCCAACCCAGACGGTACGGGAACAAAACAAAGCCGAAGATAACGACCACCAAGCTCAAAAATGATGTGAGCATCATGAGGCCAGTGTTGAAGTTCTCGTGGTCGCGCCAGTCCATGATGTGGAGCGCCCAGAGCGCATCATAAACGCGCCAAAGATCAGAGCGACGTGCGGCTACACGGCCTGTGTCGGCGGCGACGTAAACCGCAAGCCCCTCGGCATCGACAAACGAGATGCGCCAGGCCGGCAGTGGACCGCGATACTCTGAGCTCTCTTCCGTCACCAAGCGCCGCTCACGAACTTGCGGCTGGCCAGCAATGTAGGTGCGCGCAATAAGCGAGGCCGCCTCGGCGTCGAGGGGCGATGCGATGCGCCAGTCCTCGAGGTCGATCAAAATTGGCCTACGCTCGGCGAACTCGGCGACAGCGACTTCTCGCCCCGTGGCGCCGCGCTCGTATGTGAGCCGCGTTGGCGCTTCCGGCAACAAGCCGATCAGATCGGAAGTTGAGTGAGCATTGGCCGTTAGTGGAAGCGAGGTTTGTTCGGCGATGCGATGCTCGCTGCGGACGCGCTCAATTGGAAAGAGCGTGAAGAAGAAGCCTGATCCTATCCAGAACAGTATCTGTACGCCGACAATGAGAGCCAGCCATTTGTGCGTCCAAGACGCAATCGCAGCGACCCGCATCGCGCACCTCCGTGCGACACCAAACGATGCGCACGAGCGGCGCTCAATGCGACCTATTGCGCAATGCTGATAGGGCCAAGCGGCGCCAAGCGGGCCGCAAGGCCGAGCCGACGGAAATGCCGCAACTCTGTGTTCTCTCAATAACTCTTGGGCAACCCAAGAACGCGCTCAGCAATGAAATTCAAGATCATTTCACGGCTGACCGGCGCTATGCGCGCGATCATCGCTTCACGGAAATACCGCTCCACGAAGTATTCCTTTGCGTAGCCCATGCCGCCGTGGGCCAACACGGACGATTCACAGGCGCGGAAGCCCGCTTCGGCGCCAAGATATTTTGCGGCGTTCGCCTCGGCGCCACATTCGCGGCCCGCGTCGTAAAGAGCAGCGGCTTTGAATGTCAGCAAGTTGGCTGCTTCAAGTTCGGCCCACGCCTTCGCGAGCGGATGCTGGATGCCTTGGTTTTGGCCGATCGGACGGCCGAACACGACCCGCTCCTTGGCGTATTGCGCGGCGCGTCGAAGAGCGGCCCGCCCAAGGCCAATGGCCTCCGCAGCGAATAGCACGCGCTCTGGGTTCAGACCGCTCAACAGAATTTTGAAGCCGGCGCCCTCTTCGCCGATGAGTTCAGCGTTGCTGACTTCGAGGTCCTCGATGAACAGCGTGTTACA
>JAXMCH010000008.1:0-65758 GCA_046349455.1 Hyphomonadaceae bacterium
GCGCCGAAGCCGGGGCGCTTGGAAACGCCGACGCGATCCATGAGCCCGCCCCAGAGCGAGGCTTGCGCTTCTTGCTCGGCGTGGAAGCAGCGCGTGCGGACGAAGCGGTTGGAATAATTGGCGCGTCCGTTTTGGAAATCGATGCGATGGAGCATGCCGTCGCCGTCGAACGGGTGGAAGCGGCCGAGTGGTTCGTGGATTTGGTTTTCGGTGTTGCGGAGATAGATGCCGTCGATGTCGCGCGGGATGGCGCCTTCGATCACCTCGAGATCGAGCGCATCCACTTCTTCATGCAGCGGCGTCCAGGCGCCGTTGAGGTACGGGTGGTTGGACGGCTTGAGCGTCGCGACGATAGGTTTTTGGCGCGTGAGCTGCATTGGGTTGACCCCGAAGATTTGCGCCAGTGTCATGCGAATTGACGCGCGCCGCAACGGTGGACTGGGCCTGCCCCAAGGCGATGTCAGAGTTTCGTGAGCGCGACGCGGGTTTGATCGTCGGCAGGGAAGAGCAACTCAAGGCGCAGGTCACGGATGGTGACGTCCTCGGTGGTGCCAAAATGCGCGATGGTGGAGAGAAAGCTCAGCCGCCCGGCCGGCGTATTGAGAATGAGCGGGAGCAATGGACGCCTCCGCGTGGACGCGGTGGTCTGAGGGAAGCGTACGCGCGCATGCTCGAGGGCGGCGAGGAGTTCAGTCAACACCGGGTCGTCCCCCGCCTCAAGCGCTTCCATCTGAATGCGTGCATGCAGCTCAGCCAGAACTTCGGCGTAGTTGTCGATGACCGCCTCCGCGGAGGCGCTGCTCGTGATCGTGCGTACGATATTGCGTTCGTCGCTGTCGCCGCTCAATGCTGAGAGCAGTTGAGCCGCAGAAGCGTTCGCTTCGATCACGGTCCAATGGCGGTCGACCAGCATGGCGGGATTGGGCGCATGCCGCGAGATCATCTCATTCAGGATCGCGCGGAATGGGCTGAGCAATTCGGAGTCGAGCGGCGAGGCCGGAAAGGTGGGTGCAAACCCCGCAGCGCGGAGCAGGGCGTTGCGCGTTTGGAGCGGCAGCAACAAGGCGGCGCCGAGTTGGAGGACCATCTCGCGACTGGGTTGGGCGCGTCCGGATTCCAGAAACGAGAGGTGCCGCGAAGAGACATCGCTCGCGAGCGCGAGGTCGAGCTGACTCATGCGCCGCGCCGACCGAAATCGCCGCAATGCCGCGGCGAATGTGGACGGCTCTCGCTTCAGCGTGTCCTGCATGTGGCCATCGTCGCCGCAGGGTTTCGCATTGTCCATTACCTCCGAAGTAATTGTCAGGCTTACGCCTTCGGTGATCCCATCGGGTCGTCAAGGAGATCACGATGCAGGGTTTGTGGATGGTTTGGATGCGGGTGTGGTGCTGGGGCGTGCTGGCCTTCGGCGTGCTGTTGATCACAGCGGCGATCCCGCCGATCGATGGGGCGGCGCGTGTTCTCTATACGCTGTTCAGCGGCGGCGGAGAGAATGCGGCGGCGTTCGCAACGAACCCCGTTCGATTTGGTCTGGGCTTGCAAGGCGCGCTGTCGATCGGATGGGCGCTAACGCTTTTAGCCGCGATCCGCACGGGCGCTCCGATATGGCGAGAGCTCACTGCGGCGATACTGATCTGGTATGTTGTCGATAGCGCGATTTCCGTTTCAACCGGGTTTGTGCTGAACGCCGTCTCCAACACAGCGCTTGCGATTGCGTTTCTGATCCCGGTGCTGGCGTCGGGCGTGCTCAAGCAGCGCGCAGCTTGAGCACTAGGCCGTCGGCTCCGGCGCGATCACTCCGCTGCCACCGCCGTTTGCTTCGCCAGCTTGTCGAACGCGACGAGATCGCGGACGAGGTCTTCGAGTTGATCGAACGGCACCATGTTGGGGCCGTCGCTCGGGGCGTTGTCCGGATCGGGGTGCGCTTCGAGGAAGACGGCCGCAACGCCGATGGCGACGGCAGCGCGCGCTAGGATCGGGACGAACTGGCGTTCGCCGCCTGAGGTGTCGCCGCGGCCGCCTGGTTGCTGCACGGAGTGCGTGGCGTCGAACACGACCGGCGCGCCGAAGCTCTTCATGATCGGCAGCGCGCGCATGTCGGAGACGAGTGTGTTGTAGCCGAACGAGGCGCCGCGTTCGCAGGCCATGACGTTCGGGTTGCCGCTGCCGGTGATCTTGGCGATCACGTTCTTCATGTCCCACGGCGCCAGGAACTGGCCCTTCTTGACGTTGATCGGCTTGCCGGTTTCGGCGGCGGCGACGAGCAGGTCAGTTTGGCGACAGAGGAACGCAGGGATTTGTAGGACGTCGACGACTTCGGCGACTTCGGCGCACTGCTCGGGCAAGTGCACGTCGGTGATCACCGGCACGCCGATCTTTTTGCGGATCTCTTCGAAGATGGGCGCCGATTGATCGAAGCCCGCGCCGCGCTTGGTGGAGAGGCTCGAGCGGTTCGCCTTGTCGAAGCTGGTTTTGTAGATGAACCCGGCGCCGGCGCGCTTGAACACGTCGCGCAGGAACTCCGCGGTTTCGAGCGCGTGCTGGCGGCTCTCAAGCTGGCATGGGCCGCAGATGAAGGTGAGCGGCAGATTGTTGCCGATTTCGAGCGGCGTGGATTCGACGCGCGGAATGCGGATCACGGAGGCGGGGTTCATGGGTGTCCTTTGGAATTAGCCGACACATAAGCCCAGGCGCGCCGTCGCTCAACCGCGCACATGCGCGGGGCTGGCATGAAAGTGCTGTTAGCGAAGGCGTTTTCTATGGCCGCTATCGGCCGAACCGATGCTCAAGCCGCCGCGTCGATGACGCTGATCGGGCAGGGTGGTTCTTCGGCGGCGGCTTTGGCTTGGAGCCAGTCGCGGAAGCGTGCGGCATCGGCGGCGAGGTTGCGCCCGGTGGGCCAGACGATCCAATAGGCGAAATCATCGCGCACGGCGATGTCGAACGGCGCAACAAGGCGACCAGCGCGGATTTCTTCGACCGCCAGCCATTGGCGCCCGAGGGCAACGCCTTGGCCGTCGAGCGCGGCGCGCAGAAGCAATGTCGAGTCATCGAAGAGCGGGCCGCTCGCGGGCTCGGGCCAATCGAGATTCACGCCCTTGAACCAGCGCGCCCACGGCGTCCACGGATTGCGCAGGAACGTCGCGCGTTCGAGATCGGCCGGCGTGCGCAGGTTGAGCTTGTCGCGATAGGCGGGCGTGCAGACTGGCGTGAGCGCTTCGTCGAACAGTTTCACTGCGTGCATGCCGGGCCAACCGCCGCGGCCGAGACGAATGCCGAGGTCGATGCCTTCGGCTTTGAAGTCGCTCAGCGCTTCGGTGACGCGCAGATCGAACTCAATGCCTTCGCGCTCGTTGCGATATTCGCTGAGACGGCGGAAGAGCCACGTCGATGCAAGGCTTGGCACTGACGTTACGACGATGTGGCGCTGCGCCTTTGCGTTGGTGCGCGGGACGAAGGCTTGTTCGAGCAGCGAAAGCCCTTGGCGCACTTGCGCATGCAAGCGCTGGCCTTGCTCGGTCAGATGCATGGCGTTGCCGACGCGCTGAAACAGCTGATGGCCCATGCGCTCTTCCAATTCGCGGATGCGATGGCTGACGGCGCCGTGCGTGAGATTAAGCTCTTCGGCGGCTTTCGAATAGGATTTGTGCCGGCCCGCGGCCTCGAAAGCGCGCAGCGTTTGCAGCGACGGCAAATGGCTCATAACGCCCTCGAAGCTTGTGAAATTCGCTCACATCCAAGTCGTCAATCGGTGGTTCGGATTCAAGAGGCGCGGGGCCTATCTCCAACTCGTGGCCGGCGACGCCTCCTCCCACGCCGGTCCAAAATTACTGGAGAAAGCCCAATGCGTAACGGCCTTTACATCTCAGCGCTCGAACACGGCACGCCGTTCTCGATCAAGGCGGCCTCGATCGCGGTTTCCACAGCGCTCGTTCTGATCGTGGCTCTGCCGCTGCTCGCGGTTGGCGCTGCGGTGGTCGCCTGATCGTCGTTCCGATCTTTGCCCACAGCTCTACCTGGCGGGGTCGCATTGCCCGACCCTGATCCCCACGCGGCCCCGCCAACTTTCTCGCTATTTGAGCAAGCTTGCGAGCGCAGCTTGCGGCGTTGCGCGTTCCCTATGAATGCGTCCCCACAATCCTAAGAACAGCATCGGATAGCGGAGCGCTTCGTGGGCTTCGTCGGTGAAGATGGCGCGGATTGTCTCGGCGCTGGCGGCGGCGCGGACGGCTTCGACCTCGCTGAGTGATTGCGCGAGTTCAGCGGCGCGTGGCGCGATCCACGTTGCGACGGGCACGGTGAAGCCCTTCTTCTTCGCCCACGGCTCCGCAGCTGGGCAGTTCTTCTCGAGCCACGCACGCAGGATGTATTTGCCGAACTTGCCGCGGGTTTTGAGATTGTCCGGCAAGTGGAAGGCGAAGCGCGCAACTTCGGAATCGAGGAACGGCGTGCGGCCTTCGAGGCCGTGCGCCATCAGCATGCGATCGAGCTTGAGGAGCAAGTCGTTCGGCAGCCATGTCGCGATGTCGGCGGCTTGGGCTTGTTGCAGCGTGGTGAGGCCGCTCGGTGGCGCGGCGTGTTTGCGCCAGGCGTCGATCGCTGAGCTGCCGAGAATTGCGTCGGTTTGCGGTTCGGCGACGCGGCCGCCGAGCCATTTCGGGCGTTGCGCGCGGCGATAGCGGGAATAACCGCCGAAGAGTTCGTCGCCGCCTTCACCCGTGAGCACGACGGTGAGGCGGGACTTGGCGGCTTGCGCGAGTTTGTAGGTGGGCAGGCAAGCGTAGTCGGCGACGGGATCGTCCATGGCCCACGCGACTTGCGGGACGATGGCCCAGAAATCTTCTTCGCTGAAGCTGACGTTGTTCCAATCGAGATTGAGTTGGCGTGCGACGCGTTCGGCTTGGGCGCGTTCGTCGCGCGCGCCTTCGGTGTCGAAGCCGCAGGTGTAGGCGACGACGGGGCGTTCGTTGAGACGCGCCATCATGGTGGCGACAGCTGCGCTGTCGATGCCGCCCGAGAGGAAAAGGCCGTAGGGGACGTCGGAGCGCTGGTGGACTTTGATCGAGTCTTCGAGGACGCGATCGAGCTGGGCGATGGCGTCAGCGTCGTCGGTCGTTCGCGCGCGCTGAGGCGGCAAGGCGGAGCGGATGCGGTGGCGCTTTGGCTTGCCGTCGACGATTTCGATGATCTCGCCCGGTTCGAGGCGGATGACGCCAGGCCAGGCGGTTTCGTTTTCGAGTGTGTAATGCAGCGCGGCGACTTGATTCGAGATCGCGGGCGTCACTTGCGCTTGGCCGAACGAGCGCGGTTCGGATGAAAACGCGACGGCGCCGTTTTGCGCTTTGATGTAGAGCGGCTTGATGCCGAAGGGGTCGCGGACAAGCCAGGTGCGGCCGTCGCAACCGATGAGGCAGAAGGCGTACATGCCGCGCAGGCGATCGAAGGCGGCTTCGCCTTCTTGCGCGTAGATGTGCAGCAGCGGTTCGAAATCCGAGCCGGTGCTGAGTTTAGGACGGAGCTGATTTTCTTCGGCGAGTTCGACGTAATTGTAGATTTCGCCGTTGCCGATGATGGTGGAGCCCGCTGCGTGAAGTGGCTGCCAACCGCCTTCGAGGTCGATGATCGAAAGGCGCGCGTGGGCGAGCGAGTATTTTTCACTTTCTTCGACGCGGACGCCGTTGGGGCCGCGGTGGGCGATGGCGTCGATCAGCGCTTGCGCGCCGGTCGCTTCACCGATGATGCCGGCGATGCCGCACATCAGCGTACCCCGCTTAAAATTTGATCGCTCTCAGCTCCGTCATTCCGGACGCGCGCAGCGCGATCCGGAAGCCAGGGGCCAACGTCGCGTCGGTTACCCCTGGGTTCCGGGTTCTCGCTTCGCGAGCCCCGGAATGACGACGGAGGGATATGGCTCTTCATGCTGCTCTGCAGTTCTCTAATTTATCGAACAGCGCACGCCATTGCTGGACGATGGCCGCTTCGCTGAATTGCGTTTCGACGCGCTTGGCGCCGTTGGCGACGAAGCGGGCGGAAAGCTCTTTGTCGGCGAGCAGCATTTTGGTTTTGGTGGCGAGGGCTTCAGCGTCGTCGATGTCGATGAGGAAGCCGTCTTCGCCGTCGCGGATGAGCGCGCCGGGGCCGGCGCTGCGTGCGGCGATCACTGGCACTCCATGCGCCCACGATTGGATGACGACGTTGCCGAGCGGTTCGAAGCGCGAGGGAAAGAGCACGAGGTCGGCGCTGCGATAGAGCGAAGGTGCATCATCGCGCCAGCCGAGGAAGCGGACGCGATCGGCGACGCCGAGGTCTTGTGCTTGGGATTTAAGGATGGCTTCGTCGGGGCCGTCGCCGGCGATCCAGAGATAAGCGTCGGGCAGCTGTTGCAGCGCGCGAAGCGTGATGTCGTGGGCCTTGCTGGTGTGAAGGCGGCCCATGCCGAGGAGCAGCGGCGCGTCGTCGGGCGTGTTGAGATCGGCGCGGCTGAGCTTTGCGCCTTCGCCTGCGGCGGCGAAGTTGGGGATGTAGTGTGCGCGCTCCTTCGGCCAGCCTTCGCGGACGATCCAGTCGACGATGTCTTGCGTGTTGCCGACGAGGGCGTCGAAGTCGCGATAGTTCTTGAGTTTGTAATAGCCGCCGAGGCGGCCGATGCGCTTCCACGAGCCGGCGGGCGTGAGGCTCGCGGCGCGGTTCATCCAAGCGATGATGACGCGCGCGTCGTGCTCGCGTGCGAGTGCAGCGATGGCGCTCGGCGTGGTGAAGTCGAACGGCTTGGAGAATGGCAGCACGCGCGTCGGCACGCCGAGTTGTGCGAGCGCCGCCTCGCGACCAGGATGTGCGCGGATGGCGGCGGCTTGTTTGAGGCCGGCGCGCTGGAAAGCGCTGGTGAGCGCCACGAAATACGCCTCCGCGCCGCCATTGACGGCCGAGCCGAGCGTTTGGACGAGGCTCATACGGAGAAGGCGGGGCGGGCGGTCACGGTGGCGGAGACATAGAGGGGCGCTGTGATCGCCTCAACCCACCACCCATTCCCGGATGCGCGAAGCGCAGTCCGGGACCCATAAACACGATTGCGTCCGCGTTGAGTTCGAACCTTTGAACAGATGGGGTTATGGGTCCCGGGCTCGATGCGCCGCATCGCCCCGGGAATGGGTGGAGAGAGTGCTGCGCGGGTGACTTTTGATGGCGCGCATGCCAACACGCGCCCCATGAGCATGATCGACCCGAAGGCTGCCGTGGCGGCGGGGCAAGAGACTATTCGCGTTGAGGCCAAGGCGCTGGAGCAATTGGCGGATGCGCTGGCGGGCGCCCTGAATGAGCCGTTCGTGCATGCGGCGCGGTTGCTGGCGGAGACCAAGGGGCGGGTGATCGTCTCCGGGATGGGCAAGTCGGGGCATATCGCGCGCAAGATCGCGGCGACCTTGGCTTCGACCGGCACGCCCGCGCAGTTCGTGCATCCGGCAGAAGCGAGCCATGGCGATCTGGGGATGATCGTTGAGGCCGATTGCGTGCTGGCAATTTCGCGCTCGGGCGAGACGGCGGAGCTTTCGGACCTTCTGTATCATTGCCGGCGCATTCATGTGCCGGTGATTGGGATGACGTTTAAGCCGGGGTCTTCGCTGGCGAAGGCGTCGACGGCGGCGTTGGTGCTGCCCGATTGCGGTGAGGCGAGCGAAGAAGCGCCGGCGCCGACGACGTCCACCACTATGTGTTTGGCGATGGGTGATGCGCTCTCAGTTGCCTTGATCAAGGCGCGTGGATTTACGGCTGAGCATTTCGGTGCGATCCATCCGGGCGGGAAGTTGGGCGCGGCGCTGAAGAAGGTGACGGACGTGATGCGCGTCGGCGGCGATGATCCGCTGGTTTCGCCTGATTTGTCTGTACCGGATACGATGAAGGCGATGAGCGTCGGCGGCATTGGCGCCGTTGGGGTGATCGAGGGCGGCAAGCTGATTGGGATTGTCACGGACGGCGATCTGCGGCGGAAGCTCTCGCCGGAAATGTTCGGCAAGACCGCGCGGGACATCATGACGGCAGCGCCGAAGACGATTGCGCCGGACGCGCCGATCGCCGACGCGATCGCGATCATGAACGAGAAGCGGATTACGCTGCTGTTCGCGGTTGAGGACGGAAAGCCTGTTGGCGTCGTGCACATGCACGATCTGCTGGCGGCTGGGGTGCGGTAGTGCCCAATGCCACGACATGGTTGCGCGCTACGCTGGCCGTGTTCGCAGGAGCATTAGTGTGCAGCGTGGTGGTCGTGAGCGTATTTGCACTCCGCTATCGCGGCGCGTTCGGCGTCTTTACAGTAGATGATTGGATGCAACTGGCACCGGACCTGCGCGGTTGGCTAATTGACTATGGGTTCGGTCTTGCGCTGGCGCTCGGCGCGTGGGCGGTTCTGCTTGCCGAGCGGCGCAGCACGCTCATTTGGGCGATCGGAACTGGGGCGGTGGCGATGTGCTTGGCGCCGCAGATATTAGCAGTCCTCTGCGTGCTGACTCTGCCAATTCCGATCGATTGGGGTGTGTTTGCAGCGGGCGTGCTTCGACGCGCGGCCTTACCGCTTGCCACCGGCGCTTTTGTTGGCGCTTCCATGTGGCGCATTGCCTACGGCGGGTCGCGAGGCCCAACTCGAACTAAATGAGGGGGATGGCATGAAGCATGGTTTCGCGGCAGCGTTAGTTGCGCTGGCACTCTGCGCAAGCTCAGCGAGCGCGCAAACAACGACGCCGTTTCCCGCGAACGTCGAGACCTCGATCCAATCCGTGCTCCCGCGCATGATCGCTTGGCGGCGGGATTTGCATGAGCATCCGGAGCTTTCCTACGAAGAGGTGCGGACTTCACGGCTCGTGGCGGCGCATTTGCGGTCGCTGCGAATGGAAGTGCGGACGGGCGTGGCGCAGACCGGCGTTGTCGGCATTCTGCGCGGCGGGCGGCCTGGGCCAGTGATTGCGTTGCGCGCTGACATGGACGCGCTGCCGGTGACGGAGGGCGGCGACCTGCCGTTCCGTTCGCACGCGCGCGGGCAGTATAACGGCCAGGAAGTCGGCATCATGCATGCGTGCGGGCACGACACGCACGTCGCCATTCTGATGGCGGCGGCAAGCGTGTTGGCGGCGCAGCGCGAGCAGCTCGCGGGCACGGTGATCTTCGTGTTCCAGCCGTCGGAAGAAGGCGCGCCTCCGGGCGGCCTCGGCGGTGCACGGCGGATGCTGGCAGAGCATTTGTTCGGTGATCTGCAGCCCGAGGCGATCTTTGGCCTGCACGCATGGCCTGGCCCAGCGGGTACGGTGACGATGATTTCCGGGCCGATGATGGCCGGCTCCGATCGCCTCGACATCACGGTGACCGGCAGCCAGACGCACGGTGCGCAACCGCACGCCGGCATCGATCCGATCGTGGTTTCGTCGCAGATCATCAACGCGCTGCAGACGATCCCATCGCGCCAGATGGATGCGGTGCGCTCGCCGGTGATCGTGACCATCGGGATGATCCAGGGCGGCGTGCGCTACAACATCATCCCGCAAACCGTGCAGATGCAGGGGACGGTCCGCTATCTCAATCCCGAGACGCGCCAGGATCTATACAACCGCATTCGCCGCACCGTGACGGAGACGGCGGCGGCTTCGGGCGCGACCGCTGAAGTGACGATTACGGAAAACGCGATCCCGACTGTGAACCCGCCGGCTTTGATGACGCGCACGCGCGCGGCTGTTGTGCGGGCGCTTGGCGAGGATCACGTGATCAGCGGCCAACCGGTGATGCCGGCGGAAGATTTCGCGTATTTCCAACAGGCTGTGCCGGGCGCGTTCTTCTTCTATGGCGTCAATCCGCCGGGCGTGACGGCGGAACAGGCCGCGCCCAATCACAATCCGAATTTCTTCGTGCATGAACCGGCGATGGAAACTGGACTGCGCGCGATGTTGGCTGTTGCGCTCGACCGCGTCGGCGGCGGTGGGTGAACGACCTGCAATTGCGTTTTTCTTGACTTCGCGCCGAGGTGAAGGCCCTAATGCCCATCGGACTATCGGCCCGCGACGGCGCAGGTGAGCTGCGCCGGCCACGTTGCTCACGTCCACCCGCGTCGATCCCTGGCGCGGGGCGCTTCTAGGAGTGGCTGCGATGGCTACCGGTACGGTGAAATGGTTCAACATGGCGAAGGGTTTCGGCTTCATCGCCCCTGACGGTGGCGGGCCGGATGTGTTCGTGCACGTGAGCGCTGTTGAGCGTTCCGGTCTGACCGGACTGCGCGAAGGGCAGGCGATCAGCTTCGACGTCGAGAACGACCCGCGCAAGAACAAGCCGTCTGCGGTGAATCTGAAGCCGGTCTGACGCGGCAATTCTATTGCAGTTTTGATCGCCGTGCGGTTTGACCGTGCGGCGATTCTGTTTTCCGGAGATTAGTCATGACCGCCCCGTTCCGCCTCTATGGCGCGGAGCTTTCCCCGTATTCGATCAAGGTGCGTTCGTATCTCCGCTACAAGGGCGTCGAGTTCGAATGGATGGCGCGTTCGAATGCCCGTCAGGAAGAGTTCCAACGTTACGCCAAGCTGCCGCTGATCCCGGTTTTGGTCGATGCCGAGGATCAAGCGCTGCAGGATTCAACGCCGATCATCGAGAAGCTCGAGTCGCAGTTTCCCGAGCCGTCGATCGTGCCGGACGATGATGGCGTCGCGTTCGCGGCGGCGTTGCTCGAGGATTACGCCGACGAGTGGCTGAACAAGGCGATGTTCCACTATCGCTGGACGTACCCGCAGGATCGGGAAAGCGCCGCGCGCCGGATCACGGACGCACTGTTTGAAGGCGCCGAGAAGCCGGAGGGCATCGAGGACAGCGTGCGCACGCGCATGGTTGGCCGGCTCTATCACGTTGGCTCGTCGGCGGAGACGGCGCCGGTGATTGAAGGCTCGTTCACGCGGGTGCTGGCGATCGTTGATCGGATGGTGTCATCGCGGCCGTATCTCTTCGGCGGGCGGCCGAGCTTGGCGGATTTCGGGCTCGCCGCGCAGTTCGCGCAATTGCTGTCAGACCCCACGCCGGGCGCCATTATGCGCGCGCAGGCGCCGAACGTCGTGCGCTGGGTTGAGCGGATGGAAAATCCGAAGGCCGAAGGCGCGTTCGATTCTCTCGACGCGGTGAAGGCTGATTTGGAAGAGTTGCTGCGTGTGGAAGTCGCGGGTGCGTATCTCGCCTGGATGGCCGCCAATGCGCGCGCGGTGGCGGACGATGCGTCGGGCGTCAGCGTTGAGATCGCGGGCGTGACGTTCACGCAGAAGCCGCAGCGTTATGCGGCGAAGGCTTTCGCGGAATTGCAGCGCAAGCGCGCCAGCGTCGAAGATGTGGCGCTGACGGCGCTACTCACGGAAACTGGTTGCGATGCGTACCTCGTGAGCGGCGATATCGGCGACCGCGATGATAGCGAGGATGACGAGGGCGACGAAGATTAGGCTTTAGGCCGCTTCGGTTCTCGCATTCTCGTTTGCGGGACGCTGGTAGTTTTCGGGCAAGACATCGTGCGCGGTTAGGACGAAGGTTGCGCCGAGCATGCTGTTGCGTGCTTCGAGGCCGCCGCCCATCAAACGGAGCAGGCGCTGCGCGACTGCGAGCGCCAGGCTGCCGTCCACGGCGCGGCCCAGGGGCGGTTGGCCGTTGGCGCTGCACTGCGCGCTTGCGAGTGCGTCGGGCGAAAGCGTTACGCCTTCCGCCGTGATTTCAAAGCGCAGCAATTTGTCGAAGCGGCTGGCCTTTAGAATAATCTGCGCTTGCGGAGAGAGATCGCGCAGGCAGGTCATGACGCTGGTGATGCATTGATGCAGGCGGCGTCGATCGGTGTAGGCGTCGTCGAGATCGCCAACGATCTCGACCCGGTTTGCGCCGTTGCGCATCGTTGAGAGGTCCAGGGCGCGCACGAAGGTCGCGACTTGGAAGCTCTCCGGGCGCATCTCGAGGCGGCCGACGTCGATGCGGGAAAGGTCAAGAATCTCCGTGATCAGCGTAAGGAGTCGGCGGGCGGAGGTGCTGACGCGGTGCAGATCCGCGCGGACGTGGGTGGCGTTTGTGCCTTCGAGCTCCTCGGCGATGAGTTCGGTGTAGCCAATGATGGCGTCGAGCGGGCGGCGCAGTTCATGGCTGACATTGGCAAGGAAGTCGGATTTCATGCGGTTGGCCGCCGCTTCCGACTGGCCCTGCAGCAGCGCGGCGCGTTCGCGCGCGTCGGTCTCGTTAAGGCGCGTGATGAGCGCGTTGTATTCCTGTGCCAAGCGCGTGAGTTCGTCCGGTCGCTTGTCGGCGGGCAGCGGCAGCGGTTCGAGGCTCTCGCCTTGCGCCTGCAAATGCGCCTCAAGTCGCTCGATACGTTGAACAACCAGCGCGCGCAGTAGGAACCAAAGGGCGGCAAGGCCGACGATCAGTACGCCGGCAAAAAGCGCGAGCGCCAAGTTGATCGATTGCGAGCCCAGCGCCATCGCCTCGCGCGGCTGGTGTGTGATCATCGCGCCGGCGCGTTCACCGAATGGGCCGCGCAGGGCAGTGAGCGTGTGAATTGTTCGCGCGTCAGTCCAGGATTCTTGATCGCCGGCCCGCATGGATCCGAAGCGCTGCTCGAGCGCGCCGCTCGGTGCGTGCTGCAGTTCTACACGCAGTTGGGTTTGGGTTGTGAGAAAGGCGCCGGATATGCGCTTGCCCATGATGACAAGGCCGGTGGGCTCGCCGCCTCCGTCGCTTCGCGTCGCGCGCGCTGCTGACAGCATGAGGAAGCCGTAGGATTCAGTCCAGACAACGCCGGTGCGCGCGGCGCGGCCGACCACGCGCGGAGACAGACGTTGGATGAGCCGCGCCGCGTCACCTGCCGGGTGAACGGCTTCACCGTCTTCGGTGAGGGCGCTGCTCCACAGGACTTCGCCGCTCTCGTCGGCGAAAATCACGATATCGACGCCGTAATCTCGCAGCCATGCGTCGTTGAGATCGTCGGTGTAGGCCGGATTGGCGCCCTGCATGAAGGCGTAGGTGTCGTCCCAATATGCGTAGTCGGTGACGCGGGCGCGCACGTCGTTGGCGACGGTTGCGAGGTTGGCTTCGACACGCGTCTGATTTCGTTCGTGCACCTCCGCTTCAAGGCGCGCGAAGCTTGAGCGCATCGAACCGTGCAAAATGATCGCCGCGCCCGAAAGGAGCGCGATCAGGACGACTACGAGAGCCGCGGCGATCTTATGCGTAATTCTCATCGTTCGGCGCGTTGAACCCGACGCCGCACCCCACGTGCGCACGTCGAACGCTACGCCGGCGCGGTTAATCCCACGCGTGGGCACGTGGTTAAGGCAATGGAAAATGCAGTCGGATCGCGCGTGCGGTTCCCAAAACAAAACGGCGCGTGTCCAGGGGGATGGAACACGCGCCGCCTTCTTTGTCGCTCGCTCTCTCTCGGGGAGGGGAAGAGAGCGAGAGTGCCCGCCGCGCGACTAGGGGGGGGAGGGGATGTCGCGCGGCGGGCGGAAGCGGGTAGTTAGGCCGCCTCTGTTTTGTCGTTCGCCACCGATGCTTCGACCACTTTGGCCTTAGGTTTGGCGGCGCCGCTAATCTCGATCTTGCGGGGCTTCAGGATCTCCGGAAGCTCACGTACGAGATCGATAGTCAGCAGGCCATTTTCAAGCCTTGCATCTGCAACGCGCACATGGTCGGCCAGGCCAAAGCGACGCTCGAAGCTGCGCTCGGCGATGCCGCGATGCAGGAAGTTGCGCTGCGTTTCAGATTGCTTGCGCTGGCCAATGACCAGAAGCGAGTTCTGCTTGAACTCGATGGTGAGATCGTCCTGACCGAAGCCGGCGACCGCGAGCTCAATGCGGAATTCGTCTTCGCCAATCTGTTCGACGTTGAACGGCGGATAACCAGGCGCAGCATCCAGGCGCGCAGCTTGGTCCATCAGGCTCGCGATGCGGTCAAATCCGACGAGCGTACGGTAAAGGGGATTGAGTTCGTTCGAAGCCATGCGTTTGTCCTCCTAAAGCGACATACAGGCGCTCCCAGCGGGAGCTATGTTTTGCGGAGGGTCCCGTCCCCGAAGGCGACAGCTGCTCCCCGCGTCGGCGGCCCCACAATTGAGCGCCGCGTGTCAGCTACGTGGGAAGGCAAAAAGGGTGTTCAAGAGGTCTGTTTTGACAAAATTAGCCGTTGGCCCTTAGCGGAGGGAGGAATGCTCTCGATCACCCGTCGCACCGCTGCGTTCGCATTTGCAGCAGGTTTGGCCGCCTGTGGGCGCGATCGCAGCACCGCGGATGCGCCCCCGCCCGGCTCGCTGGCATGGGCGCTTGCCGGCCCTTGGCGCATCGAACCGGAGCGCGATCAGTGGCGTCACCCGTTGCAGACGCTGCTCTTCTGGGGCCTCGAAGGCGACATGAACGTGCTCGAAGTGTTTCCCGGTCGTGGTTGGTACACTTCGATATTGGCGCCGTTCCTTGCTTCGAATGGCGGGCATCTTACGGCCGCAAGCTTCGATCCGCGCAGTCGCTCATTGGCGCAACGCGAAACGCTGGCGGCGTGGGAATCGCGCTTCAATTCCGATCAGCAACTCTACGGCGACATCACGCGTACGGTTGTGAATCCGGAGGGCGGCGCGCTGGCGGCGGCAAACTCGATCGATCTCGCGATCCTTTCGAACAACGTGCACACGTTGATGGCCGAAGGCATTGCAGAGCGCGTATTTCGCGATGTGCTGACGGCGCTCAAGCCGGGCGCGGCGTTCGGCGTTGAGCAACATCGCGCAGCGTCGACGGGCTTGCAGGATCCGCTCGCAGGCTCGGGTTACGTGCAAGAAGCTTATGTGAAGGCGCTCGCGCAGGAGGCTGGGTTTGAGTTCGTCGCCGCGAGCGACGTGAACGCCAACCCGCGCGACACGCGCGATCATCCGTTCGGCGTTTGGACGCTGCCGCCGACATTGCTGACGGCGCCGCTCGGGCGGCCGGACAATCCCAACTTCAACACCGCGCCCTACGAGGCGATCGGCGAGAGCGACCGCATGACGCTCAAATTCCGCAAGCCGAGCGGCAGTGCCCCAGCGGCGCCCGCCGGGCGGGACACCTGATCGCCGCATTTGCCGACTTGACGCCGCCGTCACTCTTGCGGGCAAGCGCGCGCTGGTGTGTAAGGGGCGATAGGGCTTTCGTCCGGAGGAACGCACGATGACGTATGAGGAAATCCTGAACCGCTTCACCACCGCTGGCGCCACGGTGCCGGGCAAGAAGGTGAAGTTCGACTTCGGTGATGCTGGCAAAATTTTTCTCGATGGCGGCGCGGGCAAGGTGTCGAATGAAGACGCCGCCGCTGACACGACCATCAAAGTGAAGCTCGAAGACTTCGTCTCGATGGCGCAGGGCCAACTCGATCCGACCGCCGCCTTCATGCAAGGCAAGCTGCGCGTTGAAGGCGACATGGGCGTCGCCATGCAGCTGCAAAGCGTCATGTCGAAGCTCCGCGGCTAAGCCGGAGCGGTATGGCGTTCGTACGCGTCCCAGGCAACGAGGCGCCGCAGGGCGCTGAAGAGCATTGGCTCGAAGGCCGTGGCGGTGTGAAGGTGCGGGTGATGACCGCGCCTTCAACCGCTGCGACGCCGCGCGGCAGTGTGATTGTTGCGCCGGGTCGTACGGAGTTCATCGAAAAATACTTCGAAGTGATGCGCGAGCTGCAGGCGCGCGGCTTTGCCGTGTTCTGCATCGATTGGCGCGGGCAGGGGCTGTCTGGCCGCGAGGTCGAAAATGGGCTGAAGGGCCATTTCGCGACGTTTGATGATCCGGTGAACGATCTTTCGACGGCGCTTAAGCTGCTGACGCCGAAGCTGCCGCGTCCGCACGTCGCGCTGGCGCATTCGATGGGCGGCGCGATTGTGCTGCGCGCGTTGCAGACGCGGCGCATTGAGGTTGATGCCGCGGCGTTCTCGGCGCCGATGTGGGGCATTGCGGGGCTCACCAACACCGCGAAGAAGTACGCGCGCTTCATGGTTTCGATTGGCGCGGGCGGCCAATTCGCGCCGAGCGTCGAGAAGAAGTGGAAGCGCGAGAACTTCAAGAAGAACCCGGTCACGCACGACAAGCTGCGCCACGACCGCACGCAAGGACTAATCGCCGAAGAGCCGCGCTTGGCGCTCGCTGGACCCACAATTGGTTGGGTGGCTGCGGCTGCGGACGCGATTGAATCGTTCGCGCAGCCCGGCGCGCTCGCGAATGTGCGTATTCCGATCCTGGTGGCGACGGCGGCCGAAGAACAATTGGTAGATAACGCGAGCCACGGCGTGATCACCGAACTCTTGCCGAACGCGACGCACATCATCATCGCGGGCGCCAAGCACGAAATTCTGATGGAGACGGACGATCTGCGCGCTCAATTCTGGGCCGCGTTCGACGAGCTCGCAAATGGCGTCGCGCCGCCGCGTTAGACGGCGCACTTAAGAGGAGCGAGAAATGGCCGGAGAACTTGTCCTAGTCACCGGCGGTTCGGGCTTCATTGGCGCGCACTGCATCGTGCAACTTCTCCAAAAAGGCTACCGCGTACGCACGACAGTGCGTTCGCTCGCGCGTGAGGACGAAGTGCGCGCGATGGTGCGCCAGGGCGGTGTCGAAGCTGGCGAGAACCTCACGTTCGCGGCGGCCGATCTGATGAGGGATGACGGCTGGGCGGAGGCCGTCGCCGGCTGCTCTTATGTGCTGCACGTGGCGTCTCCATTTCCGCCGGCGACGCCGGAGCACGAGGACGAGCTCATCATCCCGGCGCGGGATGGCGCGCTGCGCGTGCTGAAGGCTGCGCGCGATGCGGGCGTGAAACGGGTAGTGCTGACCTCAAGTTACGCCGCGATCGGTTACGGCCAGAAGCCGCAGCGCAAGCCGCATAACGAAGAGAATTGGACAGACGTGAACGGTGAGGACGTCCGCGCCTATGTGAAGTCCAAGACAATCGCGGAAAAAGCGGCATGGGACTTCATCGCTAACCAGGGCGGTTCGCTTGAACTCGCCGTGGTGAACCCGGTGGGTGTGTTTGGGCCGGTGCTTGGGCCGGACTATTCGACGTCGATCCTGCTGGTGCAGCGCTTGATGGATGGTGCGATGCCGGGCGTGCCACGTCTCTATTTTGGCGCTGTCGATGTGCGCGACGTGGCGTGGATGCACATCGAGTGCATGACCAATCCAGCGGCTAAGAGTCAGCGCTTCTTGGCGGTCGCTGGGGATTTTATGTCGATCAAGGAGATCGCGCATATCCTGAAGCGTCGGATGGGACCCGCCGCAAAGCGCGTGCCGACGATGCAGATTCCGGACTTCATGGTGCGCATGGCGGCCAAGCGCGATGCGGCCATCGGATCGATCTTGCCCGAGTTGGGCAAGCGCAAGAATGGTACGAATGAAAAGGCGCGGCGTTTGCTCGGCTGGAAGCCGATCTCGAATGAAGACTGCATTGTCGCGACCGCAGAGAGCCTTGTGAAACTGGGGCTGTTGAAGGATTCGCAAAAAAAAGCGGCGTGAGTGTCGAAAGCGGCTGAGCGCGCCCGTCATGGCGGCATGGGTGATAGGCCCAGCACTCGATGGAGGGTTCGATGACGCAATATCTGCTGCTGATCTATGGTGAAGAATCCAAGTGGGGCGAGCTGACGCCAGATCAGCTCTCTGCCGAAATGGGCGCCTACATGGCTTACACTGAGGACCTGGCAAAGGCTGGCGTGCTGGTGGCCGGCGATGAGCTGCACCCGGTGGCGACCGCCAAGACGGTGAGTGTGTCCGGCGGCAAGCAGAAGGTCGTCGACGGGCCGTTCGCCGAAACCAAGGAAACGCTCGGCGGCTACTACCTCGTGAATGTCGAGACCATGGAAGATGCGCTGGCGTGGGCGGCGAAGTGCCCGGGCGCGCGTTATGGGCGCATCGAGGTGCGTCCCGTCGTTATGCGTTGAGTCCAGAAGCGACCGCCGAGCGCGTCGCGCGCGAGAGCTATGGGCGTTTGCTCGCATTGCTCGCCGCGCGCACGCGTGACGTGGCGGCTGCGGAGGACGCGTTGGCGGAAGCGTTTGCGGCGGCGCTTTCGGCGTGGCCGCGCGGCGCTGTGCCGGACAATCCCGAAGCGTGGCTGTTCGCGGCGGCGAAGCGCAAGTTGATAGATGCAGCGCGGCGGGCGAAGACAGCTGTCGACGGCGAATATCGCATTCAGCTTGGCATCGAAGAGCTGGAAGCAGAGATGGCGGCGTCCGATGCGCCGGACCGCCGTCTCGGTCTTATGTTTGCGTGCGCACACCCGGCGATCGAAGAAAGCGCGCGCACGGCTTTGATGCTGCAGGTGGTGCTGGGCTTTTCAGCGGAACGGATCGCGGGCGCGTTCTTGGTTGAGCCGGCGGCGATGAGTCAGCGCCTAGTGCGCGCCAAGAAGAAAATCCGAGACGTCGGCGTGCGCTTCGATGTGCCGGCGCCGCGGGAATGGCCGACACGGCTGAACGCCGTGCTCGATGCGATCTATGCGGCGTACACGTCGGGCTGGAGTGATCCGCTCGGCGCCGATCCTGAGCGGCGCGGCTTGGCGGAAGAGGCGATCTGGCTGGCGCGCGTGCTGGTGGCGCAAGTGCATGATGAGCCGGAAGTGCTGGGGCTGCTTTCGCTGATGCTGCACCTCGAAGCGCGGCGGCCCGCGCGGCGTGATGCTGGCGGCCGTTTCGTGCCGCTAGATGAGCAGGATGTCTCGCTCTGGCGACGCGAGATGATTGCGGAGGCAGAGGCGACATTGCGTGCAGCGAGCGCGTTGAAGCGGCCTGGGCGCTATCAGCTCGAAGCGGCGATCCAGTCCGCGCATGCGACGCGCGCGTGGCGCGGCGAGGCGGATTGGGATGCGATTGTGCTGCTCTATGCGGCGCTTTCCGAGCTTACGGGATCGCCGGTCGCGCGGTTGAACGCTGCTGCTGCGATGGCGCGGCGCGACGGGCCTGAGCAAGGCTTGGCTGTCGCGGAGGACCTCGCGGCGCTCAATCCGGCGCTGAATGAGTATCAGCCCTATTGGGCGTTGCGCGCGGACCTATGCGCGCGGCTTGGCCGCAACGAAGCGGCGCGTGTTGCGTACGATGAAGCGATCGAGCGCGCGGACGATCGCGCGCTCATCGCCTTTCTGCAGCAGCGCCGCGATGCGCTGCCTTAGTTCGGATAGGCGCGCGCGAGTTCGCGGCGAGCCGCATCGAGATCGCGGCGGAACGCTGGGTCGGCGTGCAGGCGCGCGATGACGCCGGACGCGAGCAGGCGGCCGGACTCGATGTCGCTCGGGAAGTGATAACCGCAGATCACGCGGCTATCGCCGTAATCGCGGCCGCGCTGCAGAATCGCGTCGGCGCGTGAGGGCACGAGTTCTGCCATCACGAGCGCCCACGCCCAGCCGCCAGCGCTATGGCCGGAGGGAAACGAGCCGCTTGCCGCGAGCCGCTCATCCGGGGCGTCGCATTGCACCACGCCGGGATTGTCCAAGAACGGACGGCGGCGACCGTAGGCGTCTTTCGCAGCGCCGATGGGCGGCGAGAGGCCGTTCAGCACATCGGCGAACACGCGTGCGGTGCGGGGCAGGTGCGCTTCGGTGAAGTCATCGCCGAACACAGGATGCATCGCGACCCAGGGGCTCCAGGGAATGTCAGCGCGGGCCTGCGCGAGGCGCTCCGGCGATACAGTAGGGTGCATGGCGAGGCGATCGGCGGCATTGCGTGCGGACTCAAGCGCCGGTGGCGCGCCGACCAAAGCTGCGCCATCGACGATGGGCGGCGCGTTCACGGCGGGTCGCGTCTGCGCGAAGGCGGGGGCCGAGAAGGCGATAGCCGCGGCCACGATGAGAGTTTGAAGTTTCAGCATGATCCACCCCTGGTGCGCGCTCTTAGCGCTGCTTGCGGGTGGCATAGCCAAAGTTGTCACAAAAGGGAACGCGGGACCGACGGAACTTCGGAACTGCGCCGGCCTGCAGCGGTTCAAACGGGGAGCAGCAAGGAGCACCTCGTGGCCACCGCAACGAAAGACGAAATCATCGCACTAGAAAAGGATTATTGGGACGCGATGAAGCGCAAGGACGGCAAACGCGCCTCGCAACTTTCCGGCAAGCTCTCCCTTACGACTGGCGCGCGCGGTGTCACCAGCATTCCCAAGGACAAGATGGGCAAGCTGACCGAAGAAGGTGATTGGGAATTGAACGCGTATGAATTCGAGGACGTCGAAGTCGTCACGCCGGCGCCGGATGTCGCGATCATCGCTTACAAGGTGACGCAGAAGGTGACGATGGGCGGCAAGCCGCAGGAATTCCAAGCCGCGGATATCTCAACATGGATACGCGGCGCTGACGGCTGGGAATGCCATGCGCATAGCGAGACAATTTTGTCCGATGGCAAAGCTTAGGCGCGAAGCACGGCGTGCGCGCCGCGAATGTCAAGCCTCGCTTCTATGTGGTAGCCGATGTGCGTGAAGCCTCATAGCGCACTGACGTGGACAACCACGTGGAGTGAGCATGAAGAAGGCTTTGTTGGCGGCAATCGGCGCGATGGCGGCGATGAGCGGGGCGGCGCGGGCGGAAGAATGGTCCGGCCTTTATGTCGGCGGCAGTGTCGGGAGCGCGAGCCGCGAAACCGATTGGCACGATCTCGACAATGATTGGGGCGGCGGCATTCAAGCTTCTGACGATGAAAGCGCGACGGCGATCGGCGCGCATCTCGGCTATAATTGGCAATGGGGCAATTGGGTTGCTGGCGCACAAGGCGGCGTCATGTATTCCGATCTTTCGGAAACCGAATTCGTGAACGGCGATGTGGATGTCGATAACTCGATGTCGTTCAGCGTCGATATTCGCGCCAATGCTGGTTACGCATTCGGCGATCTGCTGCCGTATGTGACGGTGGGTGCCGCCTACGCGGATTTGGAGCACAGCTGGCTCGAGATCAACGACACCGACGATAGCTGGCAGGATTTCGGCAACGAGGTCGCGTTGGTGTATGGCGCTGGCGTCGAATATCGCTTCTCGCCGCACTGGTCGGCGGGCGCGGAATATCTCGTCTATGATTTCGGCTCGAAGACGTCCACCAATCCCGACGGCTATCGCATGGATGTCGAAACGGATTCGGATGTCGTCCAGTTTACGCTGAATTATCACCTGAACTGAGCGCAGGCGGGCCGCCTTCATCCCTGGGGCGGCTCGTACGCTTGCGTGCAACAAGCTACGCTGCGATGACGGCGCGCTATGAGCCTGCCGCCGCGCAATCCTTCACCAGCCTATGAGCGCTTCAAGCGCTCGATGATCATCGACTATGGCGCCTGGCGCGAGGGTACGCCGTACGATGTTCCAGCGCTCGCGGAGATTACCGACGAAGAACGCGAGCTGCTCACGGATGAACTCTGCGAGAAAGACTCACTGGATTGGCGCGATGTTGAAGCTTTGCGGGCGTTGGCGACGCCGAAGGCGCTGAAGCGCGTCGGCAAGGCGGCGGAACAACAGACTGATGGCGCCGGCATCGAAGCCTTCTTGGATGACGTCGCGGCGGGGTGGACGCCGGAGATCGAGGCGCGCTTCATCGAAAAGCTGGAGCGCGCGCAATCCATGACCGGCGCGCTGGATCGCTTGTACGAGATCGTTGAGGCGCATCGGACGCCGGCTGTGATGGCGCAAGTGTTGCGCAATGCGCGTATCCATAGCGACCCAACCGTGCGCTACTCGATGGCGGCGTTTTTGCTGGAACTCACCGGTCACGCAGACACGCGCTATACATTCGATCCGGAAATCAGGCCACATTTGCTCGACCTGAACAGCGCCGATTACGCGACGTACAAGGCGGCTGTGGCGTGGCTTGAGGAAAAGGTCGCGAACCCCAAGGGCTAGTGTCTGTGCCGGCAAGCACGGAGAGCGTGCCGGGTGGCGCCGGGCGTGGCTGCGCGCGGTGGTGGTGCTAGACTTTGGCGCATGTTCCGCACTCTTATTTTCGCGCTCGCGGTTGCTGGTTGCGCGCACGCACCTCCGCTGCCCCCTGCCGCGCATTATGTGAACATGGGTAGTTCGTTTGCGGCGGGTGTGAAGACTGGACCCACGCCCGCGGGCAGTCCGGCGCGCTGCTTCCAGAGCGAGGCAAACTACGCGTATCTGCTTGCGGCGCGGCTTTCGCTTTCGTTGACGGACGTGAGCTGCGCCGGCGCGACGTCGGCGCATTTGCTCGCCGCGTGGAACGAGCTGCCGGCGCAGATTGATGCGGTGACGCCCGACACGCGCTTGGTCACGATCACTATTGGCGGCAACGACATCGCCTATGTCGGCAACCTCACGGCGGCGAGCTGCGCTGAGGGCGAGTCGATCCATGTGTCCGGGATGACGCTGCCGTGCCCGCCGCCATTTCCGGTGGCGGAAGGGGCGTACACAACGTTGGAGCACAATCTGCGCGAGGCCGCTACGCAGTTCAGGGCGCGTGCGCCGCGGGCGCGAGTGGTGTTCATCCAATATGTGGCGCTCGTGCCGGACACGCAGTGTCCGCAATCGCGATTCACCGAAGCGGAGGCCGCTGCGTTGCGGACGACGGCGGCGCGCCTCGCGGAAATCACCGCGCGCGCGGCGCGGGAGAGCGGCGCTGAAGTTCTTGCCATGGATCAAATCGCGCGCGGGCACACACCGTGTGACGCCGAGCCGTGGAGCGTTGGCCTGGCCGCTGACTATGACGAGACGCAAGGCGCGCCGTGGCATCCCAACCGCGCTGGCATGGAAGCGATCGCACGCGAACTGGAGACGTTGCTCGCGCGCTGATCGCGCTCACTTATCTAGTCACGCCGCGCCGCGTCGATCTTCGCGACGTCGATCTTGCGCATTGTCATCATCGCGTCGAATGCGCGTTTGGCTTCGGCGCCGCCGGCGGCCATCGCTTCGGTCAGCGTGCGCGGCGTGATTTGCCAATTCAGACCCCATTTGTCCTTGCACCAGCCGCATTCGCTTTCGGCGCCGCCATTGCCGACGATGGCGTTCCAGTAGCGATCGGTCTCGGCTTGGTCTTCGGTTTCGATCTGGAAAGAGAAGGCTTCGGTGTGCGGGAATTGCGGACCGCCGTTTAGGCCGATGCATGGAATGCCCGCGACCGTGAATTCCACGACCAGCACATCGCCTTCCTTGCCATCGGGATAATCACCCGGCGCCTTGTGGATTTTGCCGACGGCGCTGTTGGGGAAAGTGGCTGCGTAAAACTGCGCGGCGGCTTCTGCGTCGCGATTGTACCAGAGGCAGATGGTGTTTTTGGTCACGGGGGTATCTCCTTGGGTCTCGGCCCTAGGACGTTGGCGCGGCGCCTGATCCTACACGCACATACGGAGTTCCAACCGAATTGTCGGGAACACTGTCGCCGGATCGTCCTTTGCGCACTCAAGTAAACCGCGTGGCCGGAGCCTCAAGCCATGATCACGATCACCGCCTTCGCAAATTCTCTTGATCAAGGCGCCGGTCTTGCGCGCGACATGATTGTGCGGTGGGCGCTTGAGGAGGTGGGTCAGCCCTACCAAGCGCGGCTTGTGCCGTGGGCGGACTTCAAGAAGCCGGAACATCGCAAGCGCCATCCGTTCGGGCAGATACCGACCTACGAGGACGGCGATCTCGTGCTCTTCGAGTCCGGCGCGATCGTGCTGCACATCGCCGAGCGCTTTCCCGGGCTTTTACCTGCCGACGCCAACGCACGCGCGCGGGCGATCGCCTGGATGTTCGCGGCGGTGAGCGATGTTGAGCCGCTGATCGTGCAGCGCGAAGTGGTGGAACATGCGGAGAGCGATAAGAGCTGGGCGACGGAGCGGATGGCGATGGTGGAACAGCGTATTCGCGATCGTTTTGCAGAGTTAGCGGCGCATCTCGGCGGCGCCGATTGGATCGATGGGGCGTTTAGTGCGGCGGATGTGCTTTTGGTGCAAGCGCTGCGCCGGCTTGAAGGGCAAACGCCGTTGACGGAGTTTCCGACGCTCGTGGCATATATGGAGCACGGCAAAGCGCGGCCGGCGTTCAAGCGCGCGTTCGCGGCGCAATTGGCGGCGTACAACGAGACGAAGGACTAACATGGCCAAGCTCATTTTCGGGATGAACATGTCGTTGGACGGCTATGTCGACTACGACCGGTTCGCGCCTGATCCGGCGCTGTTTCGCTATTTCATCGAGCAGACGCGAAAGACGGCGGGCAGCATCTACGGGCCGCGCTTGTATGAGCTGATGAGCTATTGGGATGGCGACGCTTGGGCTCAGGCCGATCCGTCGATGGACCATGCTGGTTCGCAAGCTGCGTTGCGTGACTTCGCGGAAGCGTGGCGGGCGATGCCGAAATGGGTGGTGTCAAAGTCGCTGAAAGAAGTGGGTCCGAATGCGACTTTGATCAGCGACGATTGTGAAACGGCTGTGCGCAAGCTGAAGGCCGAGGTCGATGGCGAGGTCGAAGTCGGCGGGCCGAAGCTTGCTGCGGGTTTGGCGAAGCTTGGTTTGATCGATGAGTACCACGTCTTTCTGCATCCGGTCGTGCTCGGGCACGGCGAACCGTTCTTTGCCGGTGAGGCGCCGAAGTTGAGGTTGGTGGGGAGTGAGCGGCTTGGGGGGCAGGCGCTGAAGTTGACGTATGTGCCCAACTAGGCGACGCGGCCTCGCGCCTCAAAGACCTGAACCGTGGATGCGAGCGATGCCTTCGTTTCCACTTGTTTGAAGCTTCAGCAGACTATTCCCATCGCCAAACGGCAATGACATCATAGGCGCGATCAAACATCCCGTCGCATAACGTTCGCCTTGCCAGCTACGGCTGACTACGCCCTTGGTGAGCACCCCTTCACCCACCAAAATTGGACTACCGCTCATTTTGCCCGGAATCTGGGCGTTGAATTCGAAGTTTGGTCCAGGCGTAGGATTGTGTTTCTCGGTGATGTTATCCGAATAAATGTTAGTCACGGAACCAACGGAAACGAACAGTTCGGGTTGATAGTCATCGCCGTTGAGGCGGATGTTTCTCATCTCCGCGTAACCGATGGCGACTGCTCGATTGCCGACCGCAAGGTTTTGAAGCCCAATATTCAATGGCTGGTAAGGACCGATGAGTCCGAACTCACGCACCTTACACACGGCGATGTCTATTTGAGCTGCTGCCGGTTTCGTGGACGCCTTCCTAAGCTAACGCCTCTCGTTCTTCGAACGCAATTGGGCTGAGATAGCCCAGCGTCGAATGCCGTCGCTGTGGATTGTACCATCGCTCAACGTAGTCGAACACATCTGCCCTCGCTTGGTCGCGCGATCGATAGGTTTTGCGGGCCGTGCGCTCGGTTTTGAGTGACGAGAAGAAGCTCTCCGTCGCCGCATTGTCCCAGCAATTGCCGGCCCGACTCATCGAGCAGGCGATGCCGTGCTCCGCCATTAGCCGCTGAAATTGTTCGCTCGTGTACTGCGATCCGCGATCGGAGTGATGCATCAGCGCATCCGGCTTGCCGCGTCGATACAACGCCATCGTCAGTGCTTCTGCGACGAGGTCGGTTGTCATCGATGCACGCATCGACCAGCCAACCACACGACGCGAATAGAGATCGATCACCACGGCGACGTAGAGCCAGCCTTCAGCGGTCCAAATGTAAGTGAAGTCCGCCGCCCATTTCTGATTGGGCGCGGTGGCCTGGAAACGACGATCGAGGATGTTTGGCGCGATGGCGCCTGAGATCCGCTCTCCCGTGTCGGGCGGAAGCCGCCTGCGTCGGGGCCGTGCTTTCAGGGCTTGAATGCGCATCAGACGCTCGATGCGGTGCAGACCACACTTTACACCGTCTTCCAGAACATCGCGCCAAACGCGACGTGCGCCATAGGTGCGGTCGCTCTGCAGAAAACTATGGCGGACCCGGGCCCCGACCGCGTCGTCGCTCTTGGCGCGGGCGCTGGGCGCGCGCGTCAGCCAGGCGAAGAAGCCGCTTCGCGACACACCGAGCGCGTCGCACATCCAACTCACCGGCCAAATCCCTCGGTGCTTCGCAATGAAACCAAACATCACGCTTGGTCCTTCGCGAAGTAGGCCGCGGCTTTTTTTAGAATGTCACGCTCGGCCTTGAGCTTGGTCACTTCGCGGCGCAACCGCTCGATCTCTTGCTGCTCGGGCTTCATCTGCCCTTGGCCGGGAAACACTTGACCCGGATCGGCCTCGTAATCGGCCACCCATTTGCGAAGCACGTTGGGATGGACGCTCAGATCGCGCGATGCCTGGGCGAACGACACGCCTCGATCCCGGATCAGCTTCACCGCCTCAAGCTTGAACTCACGCGTATATGCCTTGCGCTGTCCCATCATCACTCTCCGATCTCACTAAAACACCTAAACTTGGTGTCCGTAAAACCGGCAGCAGCTCAATTTGGAGTTTGAACTCGGGTTGTTGGTGGATCAGCGGACTCTCGACGTCCTTCCCCCACTGATAGGCCCATTCGAAGGGGCACATGAACCACTTCGCTTCTCTCACTTCGTCCGGCAAATCGACGAAAGGCGCAGTTCGCATTGCTGGATTCGACGGAAGTAGGATGCCGAAATGCAAATTCTCGCTCGCGTATTTCTCGTCGACCGGATCGCGTAGGACATGGCCGGCGGTCAGCAGATATCCCGTTGCGCTGATAAAGAATCCGGTGCCGATGCATCGCATCTCCTCGTCTCCATCATTCCAGGCAACAATCGGAACGATGCTCTGGCGCACCAGATACTCAGTCATGCCGAACGACGAGAACAGGTTGCTGAAAATTGGACCGGGTCGCTCAGTGAGCAGCACCATCTCGTTCTTGATCTTGAAGTAGTCCTTCGCGTAGCCGTCGCGCGGTTTCAGATCGACTCCCTGCATGTCATGGATGATCCATTTGCCGGCCTGGTTCTTCTTCCAGATCGACTTAAGGATGCCTACATCGTCCGTCTGATTTCCACCCATCGTGATAGTGTAGGCGATGCACGCCGTGCATCAAAATCCGCGGCCCGGTCCGCTGTGTCGATATAGGACAAAAAGGCCGCGCCCTTTCGAGCGCGGCCTTCGTGTTTCTGCGTCTCGCGTTGCGCTTACTTAAACAGCTTCGCCCAATTCCGCGCTTCGCGTTTTTTCCAGCCGCCGCGGTGGTAGGCGTCGCTGACGATGAGCGGGGCGACGCTGGTGGCTTCGGCGAACACCATTTGCTCGTGCACGGTGCTGACCTTGCCCCAGCTTGCGGCTTCTTGCAGCGTTGAGGAGGAGCAGGCGCCGTCGCGCACATCCGCCACTGTGATCTGCACGGCGTATTTGTGCACTTCGACATCGTCGTGGCCGAGGATTTCCGCGCACACCACGGTGTCTTGCGCGAAGTTCTTCGGCACGCCGCCGCCGACCATGAAGAGGGCGGTGGTGCCGGCGGCGAGTTTGATCTCGGTCAGCTCACGGAAGTCGCCGCCGCTGTCGATGGTGACGTACGGCTTGCCGGCTTTGCGGCGCTCGACTTGGTGCTTCACGATGCCGAAGCCGGCCGAGCAATCCGAGAACGCCGGCACGAAGATCGGCACGCCCTTTTCGTAGGCGCGCTGGATCAGGCTGTCCGTCTTCTTGGCGTTGCCGGCGGCGAGCCACTTGCCGATCTCGTAGATGAACTCGCGCGAGGTGTACGGGCGCGGCTCGAGCTGTTCGCAGATGGCGTAGATCGTGTGATCGACGTGCTGCAGCTCTTCTTCATCGATGTAGGTGTCGTAGATGCGGTCGATGTAGAGCGAACGCAGCGTGTTGTCGTCCGGGATTTCCTTGGCCTGGTAATGCTTGAAGCCGAGCGCCTCGAGGAAATCCATGTCGATGATCGAGGCTCCGGTGGCGACGATGGCGTCGGCCATGTTGTAGGTGACCATATCGCGCCAGACGTGGAGGCACCCGCCAGCGCCGGTCGAGCCGGCCATGATCAGCCAAGTCGAGCACTTTTGATCCTCGAGCGCCATGTTGAGGATCTGCGCGGCGCGCGCGGTGTCGCGGCTGGTGAAGCTCATCTTGCCGTAGGCGTCGATGATCGGGCGCGCGTCGAACGTCGTGATGTCGATGTGCTCGACAACGTTGGCGAGAAGTTCCGCTTTGCGGTTGGTGTCGATTTTGGGTTCAGCCACGGGAGGTGCTCCTATGGGCGGCGTCAGTAACACTGGCCCCGCGGACGCTCCGCCGACACGAGACGCGGCTGCAAATAGGGCATTGCGGCTGGAATGCAAGCGCGTTTCCGCTACGCGCACGTGGCGCGCGGGAAACGCGTGTGCGAACGTCGGCGCAGGAGGACACAATGAGCGAACTTAAAGGGCGCGTGGCGTTGGTGACAGGCGGGGCGCGCGGGCTTGGCGCGGCGTCGGCGAAGGCGCTGGCGGCGAAGGGCGCGAAGGTGGTGGTGACCGATGTCGCCGATGGCGGCGCGACGGCGGCGGCGATCGATGGCGCTTATGTGAAGCACGACGTGACGAGCGAAGAGGAATGGATCGCGGCGATCAAGTTCGCGAAGGACACATTCGGCGGGCTCGACATTCTGGTGAACAATGCGGGCGTGTTCTGGGTGAAGCCGATGGCGATGGAGACGCTGGAGACGTTCCGCCGGATGCAGGCGATCAATGTCGAAGGCGTGTTTCTGGGGCTGAAGCACGGCATTCCGGCGATCGCAGAGCGCGCGCATCAATGGGACGGCGGCGGCGCGGTGGTGAACATTTCATCCGTTGCAGGCCTCGTCGGCGGTCCGAACATCATTGCCTACAACGCCTCGAAGGGCGCGGTGCGGTTGATGACGAAGGGCGCAGCGTTGGAAGCGGCGCCGCTGAAGGTGCGTGTGAACTCGGTGCATCCGGGGATCATCGACACGCCAATGATGGCGGAGGCGGCGGCCGTGATCGAGAAGGTGACTGGTCAAGGCGCCAATTCGATCCGGGACAGCTTTGCTGAGCGGCATCCGCTGAAGCGCATGGGGCGCGATGTCGATGTGGCGAACGCGGTGGCGTTCTTGGCTTCCGATGCGGCGGCGTTCGTGACGGGGTCTGAGCTTGTGGTCGACGGCGGTATGACGGCGATCTAGCCGGAACGTTTGGCTGAAACGAAACGGGGCCCGCTTGCGCGAGCCCCGTTCAACTTGTGTTGTACAGCGCTTAGCCTTGCTTTGGCTTTTTCGTGCTGGTGCGCTTGCGCTTTGGCATGGCCACGACCGACGAGGCCTGGCCGTACATGCTCGGCCACGGCGCGTCCTTGGACTCGATGGTCACCGTTTCGCCGAAGCCGTTGAAGCGCGTGCCCATCGCCGTGCCGTAGGCGCCGAGTGAGCCGATCTCGATGAGATCGCCTTCTTGGATGTCGGCCGGCAGCATGAACGGGCCAGCGGCGGCGTCCATGCTATCGCAGGTTGGGCCGTAGAGGCGGAACGGCGCGAGCTTGGCGCGCGAGGGTTGCTCGCGCAGCAGCTTCGCCGGGAACGCCCAGTTCAGGTGCGTGGCGTCGAACAGCGTGCCAAAGGCGCCGTCGTTGAGATAGAGCGCGTCACCCTTGCGCAGTTCGACGCGCGTGACGGTCGAGCCGGCTTCGGCGACCAGCGCGCGACCGGGCTCAGCCCAGAGCTTTGCGTTCTGAGCGACGAACATCTCTTCGAAGCCCGCCTTGATCGCGCTGACGTAGTCGAGCATCGGCGGAGGCGTCATGCCCGGGTAGATCGCCGGGAAGCCGCCGCCAACATCGACGACGTCGACCAGAACGCCGGCTTCGAGAATGGCGCGGTTGACCATGTCCATCGCCGTGCGGAACGCATCGGTGCGCATGCACTGGCTGCCGACGTGGAACGAGACGCCGAGGTTCTCTTCCGAGACTTGCCGGGCCTTGCGCAGCAGCGCCGGCGCTTCTTCGGCCGTGACGCCGAACTTGCGCGTGAGCGGATAGGCGGCGCCATCGCCGGAGACAGCGAAGCGGACGACCAGAGTCAGGTCCTTCGCGAAGCCGGTCTCGGCCAGGATTTTGTTGAGTTCGTCCTCGCTATCGAGGGCGAACGTCTTCACGCCGAAATCGTGGAAGGCGCGGCCGATGGCGCGGCGGCTCTTCACCGGGTGCATGAAGGCAAGCTGCGCGCTCGGGAACTTCGAGTGCACGAGCGCGGCTTCGTTGTCAGACGCGACGTCAAAACTCTTCACGCCCGCGGCCCACAGTGCGTCGAGCACCCAATCCGACGGATTGGCCTTCACGGCGTAAAAGGTCTCGCCGGGAAAATTGGCAAGAAACCACTCCGCGGCCGCGCGAACGCGATGCGGGCGTGCGATAGCCACGGGACCGTCCGGCGCTTCGCGCGCGGTCAGGTCAAGAGGCGAGAGGACAGAGTCCATCCGGCTGCTCCCTAAACACGTAACCGCTCGTTCGAGCGGTTCAGTTCATTCCCAGGCCGGCGTTAGTCGGACATGCTAAATGTCAGGTCCGCCCTTGGGAGCTTGCGCCGGAGGATCGCCTAGGAAGCATACTGCTTCCCGTTGCTTGCGATCCCCCAGGTGGCCTGGGCCGAGGGGGCGTTAGTGGACGCTGTTTCCAGGTCCGCCGGTAACGAGTCGAAATATGGAAAACATTCCCCGATGTAAAGAGGCCTTCGTGGTTAATTCCCTTGCAGGGTCAGAACGATGCGCGAGGTCCACAGAAGCCATCCAAACGCGCAGATGGGGCGTTCAGGCCACGTCACAAAACCGCAATAGAAGTGTCGCGGAGCCTTCGTCGTTCCGTCGCGCAGGCTTCACGGCTCGCGCTTAACCCCCGCCTCGACCCGGGACGCTGCGACTTAAAAAAGCGCGCGCCTGGCCGGGCTGAGTTTGGAAGGGGGTCCTTCAATGTCGAAGAAGAATTCATGGCTGACGGTGGCGCTTGGCGCGCTGGCCGCAGCGACGGGTGTTGGCGCTGCCGGCGCGGCTAACGCGCAAACGGCGCCCGCGCCGACGGTGACCACGCAATGGCGCGGCGCGCCGCAAACGAACGAAGAAGATCGCCAGTTCAAAGTTAACGGCCGTATCCAGTACGACCTGTTCTCTATCGATCAGGACTTCGAGAACCCGGCCACCGCTGACAACCAATATGCCGGCTCGTTCGCGCGTCGCGCGTTCATCGGCGTTGAAGGCCGCTTCACGCAAAACTGGCGCTACAACATCAAATTCGACCTCGCCCCGAGCGTTTCCTCGTCGGGCGACGAAGTGAAGCTGGACGACGCCTACCTCGAATACGCGGCCAACGACTTCTCGTTCGTGGTCGGTCAGAACAACGCCGTCTCCCACATGGAAGACCGCACCTCTTCAAACTACACCCCGTTCAACGAGCGCTCGATGATCGACCAAGCCTTCGGCTTCGGCAAAATCTTCGGCGTTGGCGTTGTGTTCAGCGGCGGCAACTGGTCGCTCGGCGGCGCCTGGCAAGGCGACTCGCTCAACAACGCGCAAACGCTGAACGCCAACGAATCGAACGCGTTCGTCGCCCGCGGCACCTGGGCGCCGATCTATCAGCGCACGCCGGATGGCACCACGCTGGTTCACCTCGGCCTCAACTATCGCCACCGCGACGGTGGTTCGTCGCTGCTGAGCTACAGCGCCCGCCCCGCTCAAAACTCTCTCTCAGGCCTTGGCTCGACCATCTCGAGCTCCGGCAACTGGGAATCGGACGACCTGATCGGCGCCGAATTCGCCGCGCAGTGGAACGCCTTCGGCGCGACGGTCGAGTACATGCAAGTCGACACCGCCCGTTCAGGCGCTGGTTCTGACGGTCAAATCACTGGCGGCTATGTCGACCTCTTCTGGGCGCCGACCGGCGAGAGCCGCAACTACCAAGCTGCTGACGGCAGCTGGGGCCGTATCACGCCGCGCCGCACGCTCGGTTCGGATGGCGGCATCGGAGCGGTTTGGCTCTCGGGCCGCTACGAGTGGCTGGACCTGACCGACGACGCATACGGCGCCGGCGCTTCCGGCCGTGGCGAGCAAACGGGCTATAATCTCGGTGTCACCTGGGCGCCGATTGGCTACGTTCGCTTCCAGCTGAACCACGGCGAGTACGAACTCGATCGCCCGGGCTCGACGAACGATCAGAACATCACGTCGACGACGCTGCGGACGCAAATCGATTGGTAAGAGCTGCCTTGCGCGGGGGCCTTGCTCCCGCGCAACCAGCGCTTGCTTTGAGGGACAGAACGAAGATCTAAGAGATCTTAGGAGCAACACATGAAGTCGATCACCACCATGCTGCGACGCACCGCCGTAGGCGCGATCGCCGCCGCGGCTGCGCTCGTTTCGATTGGCGCCGCCAGCGCTGATGAAATCACGGGCGCCGGCGCAACTTTCCCGGCGCCGATCTACACGCGTTGGGCTGAGCAGTATGCTGCCACACCGGGCGGCGACACGCTGAACTACCAAGCGATCGGCTCAGGCGCCGGTGTCACGCAAATTATCAATCGCACTGTTGACTTCGGCGCTTCAGACTCTGCAGTCGCCCCCGAGCGTCTTGCGAGCCAAAATCTGCTGCAATTCCCAGCCGTCATTGGCGGCGTCGTCATCGCAGTTAACATTCCGGGCGTTGACGGCAACAATCTGAAGCTTACAGGCCCGCTTATTGCCGACATTTATCTCGGCCGCGTGCGCATGTGGAACGATCGCCGCATCGCCGCGCTCAACCCAGGTGTCACGCTGCCGGCCATAGCTATTGCGCCTGCCTATCGTGCTGACTCGTCGGGCACGACGAACATCTTCACCAACTACCTCGCTTCGGTAAGCTTGCCGTTCAACACCACCATCGGCGCGGGCAATTCGGTGTCGTGGCGTGCGGGCATCGGCGCGCCAGGCAACGCTGGTGTGGCCGGCGCGATCCGCAACACGCGCGGTGGCTTCGGCTACGTCGAGTACGCCTACGCGACCGAAAACAACATGCAGACGCCGCAAATCCAAAACCGTGCAGGCGCCTGGGTTCGTCCGAGCGCCGCAGGCTTTGCCGCGGCCGCGTCGACCGCCAACTGGGCGAACGCTCCGAACATGGCTGTGAGCATGATCAACGCTGCTGGCCAAGCTTCCTGGCCGATCACCGGCGCCACCTATATTCTGATGCCGAAGAACCCCTCGGATGCAGAGCGTTCGCGCAACGTGATGCAGTTCTTTGATTGGGCCTTCCGCAACGGTCAGGGTGCGGCGGACGATCTTCACTATATCATGCTGCCGGAAGCGGTGCGTAACCAAGTGCGTCAGCGCTGGTGCCAAGTGCGCGCGAACAACCAACCGGTTTGGACGGGCTGCCGCTAATACAACTGAACTGGGAAAAAGGGGCGGGACCTAGGTCCCGCCCCTTGACCTGTCGGTCGTAGGGCCAGAAAGGACCTCGATGTCCAGCGTTTCATTCGAGAATTCGCGCAAGTTTCACTTGGGCGAGGGGATCTTCAAATCGATCCTGTTGCTCTCAGCACTCGTGATCCTCCTCACACTGGGCGCGATTCTGGTTATACTTTTCGTGTCTGGCCAACACGCCTTCGTGCGCTTCGGCCTTCAGTTCCTGTGGCTGGACCAGTGGGACCCGGTGCGTGACTTGTACGGCGCCGCTGCGCCTGTGGTCGGCACCTTGGCCTCCTCCGCGATTGCTCTTGCGATTGCCTGGCCGCTTGGCTTCGGCGTCGCGTACTTCCTCACCGAAACATGCCCGCGCCCCTTGCGGGCGCCGCTTGGCATTGCGGTTGAGCTGCTCGCCGCCATTCCGTCGATCGTGTACGGCATGTGGGGCTTCTTTGTTTTCGCGCCCGTCATGTCGAGCGCAATTCAGCCTTGGCTCACGGCCAACGCGTGGTTGGTCTGGATTATTGTCGCGGCGCTCGTGGCGATAAGCCTCACCAGCATGGTGCTGGCGACCTTGGGACGTTCGATTGTCGGCAACATCATTGCCGGGCTCATTCTACTAGCCGCAGGCGCCGGCATTGTTTTCCTTGCGATCAACCGTACGGACCTGCCGCCGCTCCCCTCCGATCTCAATCCGCTCTGGTGGTGGTTCCAGGGCGCGCCGGTGGGCGTGGGCTTGCTTACGGCTGGCGTTGTGCTGGCGATCATGATCTTGCCGTTCATTGCAGCGACCAGCCGTGACGTGCTCAACACTACGCCATCTCTACTGAAAGACGGTGGCTATGCCATGGGCTCTACGCGGTGGGAAGTTGTGACCGGAGTTGTCATTCCTGCGGTGCGTGGCTCGCTATTCGGGGCAGTTTTTCTCGGCCTCGGCCGTGCGCTCGGTGAAACGATGGCGGTGACGTTTGTGATCGGCAACGCGAACCGGCTACCCGATAGCTTTTTCGCACCGACGGCGAGCATTGCGTCGATCGTCGCGAACGAGTTTCCGGACGCCGATCAAGGCTCCATGAAGCTGGCGGCGCTTTTCGCGTTGGGCTTTGTGCTCTTTGTAGTTTCGTTCATTGTGCTCGCGTTTGCGCGATTGCTGCTGCGACAGGGGCGTATGTCCGCATGACAATTCAACCCGTCAATCCCGCAAACTATACCCGCAGGCGTGTCTTCAGCTTGCTCATGGATATGGTGTGTTCGCTCGCGGCCCTTGTTGGTCTCATTGTGCTGGCGTTGATCCTTTTTGAGTTGGTTCAGAAAGGGATGCACGGCTTGTCGCCAACATTGTTCACCAACCAGATGATGACGCCCGGCAACAACGGCGGACTCGCAAATGCAATCGCGGGGACTCTCATTCAAACGGGCATCGGCATTGCGATAGGTGCGCCGCTTGGTATGGCTGCGGGTATCTATTTGGCTGAAGTGGGTCGCAATTCGCGCTTCGCTTCTGTCGTTCGCTTTGTGAACGACATCCTACTGAGCGCGCCGTCCGTGCTCGTCGGGCTGTTCGTCTATCAGATCGTGGTTGTCCCGATGGGCGGCTTCTCGGGATTGGCGGGCTCAATTGCTTTGGCGTTGCTCGCGATGCCGGTCATTGCGCGGACCACCGAAGACATCGTCAAGCTTGTCCCGGACACTTATCGAGAGGGCTCATCTGCGCTCGGCGCGCGTGACAGCGCCACGACTCTGAGGGTCGTTGTGCCGGCGGCTTTCGGGGGCATTCTCACTGGCGTCTTGCTTGCCGTTGCGCGTATCTCTGGTGAAACCGCGCCGCTCATCTTCACATCGCTCGGCAATTTCAACTGGAACACCGATCTCACCAAGCCAATGGCGAGCTTGCCGATCGCGATCTATCGTTACGCCTCAAGTCCGTACGAAGAGTGGATCAATCTCGCGTGGACTGGCGCGCTCGTCATCACTGCGGGCGTGCTGTTGCTTAACGTGCTGAGCCGGGTGTCACACTATCTGGTATCGCGCGGCGCGTCGCGCTGAGTTTAAGGGCGGCGCGCTTTCTGCTCGGCCTTCTTGGCGCGGGCGAGTTGGCGGCGCTCCTTGGCGCGCTTCCGCAGGTCCGCCAGCTTGTGCCAGAAGCGGCGACCGCGCTCTTTCGGCAGCGGCTCCAAGTTGCGGCGAAATTCTTCGGCGCAGGCGCGCCACGAATAGCGTTCCGCCAGCGCGCGTGCGTCTTCGCGCTTGAGCTGAAGCGCTTCCATGCACGCTTTGCGCAGATCGGGATCGACGATGCCGGCGCCCGTACCCGGCAAGATATCCTGCGGACCCGGCGCGACGTAGCCAGCGACAGGCGTGCCGCAGGCGGCGGCTTCGAGGATCACGAGACCGAACGTGTCGGTAAAGCTCGGGAAAACGAAAACGTCCGCGTCGGCATAGTGACGCGCGAGCTCTTCGCCGAACTTCGGCCCGGTGAAAACAGCTTCGGGATATTTGGTCTTTAGTTCTTCGAGCGCAGGGCCGCCGCCGACGACCACTTTCGTGCCGGGCAACTCAGTTTTCAAAAACGCTTCAATGTTCTTTTCAACCGAGACGCGGCCGACATAGGCGAACACCGGCCGCGGCAAGTCCTTGAAGACGCCGCCATCAATGCCGCGTTTCGTAGGATGGAACAGCTCGATGTCGACGCCGCGGCTCCAAATCGCGGTGTTGCGGAAGCCCTGCAACTGCAGCTGCTTCTGCATCGTCGGCGTCGCCACCATGACGCGGCCCGAGCGATCGTGGAAGGCGTGCATGTAGCGATAGCCGGCCCAGAGCGGGATCCATGGAAAGCGCGCCGTCACGTATTCTGGGAACTGGGTGTGGTAGCTGGTCGTGAACGGAAACTTGTGTTTGAGGCAGACATGGCGCGCGTCCCAGCCGAGCGTGCCTTCGGTGGCGATGTGGACGGCGTCCGGCGCGAAGGCGAGGAAGCGATCCTCCACATCGTCGCGCGCGCCGAGCGCCAGGCGAATCTCCGAGTACGTAATCAAGGGTACAGTGCGCGGGTAATCGGCGGGTGAGATCACCTCGATCTCGCAGCCCATCGCCTTCAACTCGCCCATCGTGTTCGACAGCGTGCGGACGACGCCGTTCACCTGGGGCTCCCAGGCGTCGGTCACGAGCAGGATCTTGTGGGCGAGCGGGGGCTTTTCGTTCGCCGCCTCTGCGGTGGGCGCGGGTGTCTCGGTGCTCACGGCCGCGTCTGTGCCTCGCGGGCGCCGGGAGCGCAAGAGGGACATCCCGCCCGCTTGCCCTTAGGGCCGGAGACGCGCAAAGGACGGCCATGCAAACCGCTCCGACACCTCACCCCGCCGCCGCCATCGATTGGGACGCGCTGGATACGCTGAAATATCAAGACGAGGACGCTGCGGTCACAGCGCTTCTGGCGGATCCGCCGCTCGATCCGGCAGCGCGCGCCAGCGTCAATGCCGAAGCGCGTGCGCTGGTGATGCGGGCACGGGGGCTGAAGCGCCGCAAGGGCGTGATGGAGAGCTTCCTCGAGGAATTCGGGCTCTCGAACGCCGAGGGCTTGGCGCTGATGTGTTTGGCTGAAGCGCTGCTGCGCGTGCCGGACGCCGAAACTGCCGACAAGCTGATCGCGGAGAAGATCAGCACCGGCCAATGGGCTGCGCACCTCGGCAAGTCCGATCATTGGCTCGTCAATGCCGGCACGTTTGGCCTGATGCTGACCGGGCGCGTCGTCAATCTGCCGGAAGAGCTCAAGGGCGAAGCCAGCGAAGTTGTCGGCCAGCTGGTGAAGCGCATGGGCGAGCCAGTCGTGCGCGCCGGCGCGATGCAGGCGATGCGCATCCTCGGGGAGCAATTCGTGCTGGGCCGCAACATCGGCGAAGCCCTGAAGCGCGGCGCCGGCATGGTGCGCCAAGGGCTGGCGACGCGCTATTCTTTCGACATGCTGGGCGAAGGCGCGCGCACCAACGCCGATGCCGAGCGGTATCTCAAAAGTTATGCCGAGGCGATCGACGTGGTCGGCGAGAGCGCTGGCGGGCAAGGTCCGCATGAGTCGAATGGCGTCTCGGTAAAACTCTCCGCGCTGCACCCGCGCTACGAGTCGCGGCAAGAAGAGCGTGTGATGCGCGAGCTTTATCCGCGTGTGCTGCAACTGGCGGAGGCTGCAAAGAAATGGAACATCGGGCTTTCGCTTGATGCTGAGGAAGCCGATCGCCTCGTCCTGCAATTGAAGCTCTTTGAGAAACTCGCACTCGAGCCCTCCCTGAAGAATTGGGAGGGTCTCGGGATAGTGATCCAGGCTTACCAGAAGCGCACGCGCGCGGTGATCGAACGCCTCGTTTCGCTTTCACGCCGCCGCGGCACGCCAATTCAGACGCGGCTTGTGAAGGGCGCGTATTGGGACGGCGAAGTGAAGCGGGCGCAGATCATGGGCCGCACCGATTTTCCGGTGTGGACCACGAAGGCGGCCACGGATGTTCATTACATGGCATGCGCGCGCGACCTTTTCCGCGCAGGCGACGCCATCTTCCCGCAGTTCGCCACACACAACGCGCACACGGTCGCTGCGGTGCGCCGCATGGCGGCGAGCGCGGGGCGCGACAAATTCGAATTCCAGCGTCTGCATGGCATGGGCGAGGCGCTTTACCTTGCCGTCGATCCGCCGCCGCCGGTGCGCGTCTATGCGCCAGTGGGTGGCCACGAGGATTTGCTGCCGTATCTGGTGCGGCGCCTGTTGGAGAACGGCGCCAATACGAGCTTCGTGCACTCGTTCTTGGATGACGATGTGTCGCCGGAGGTTGTCGCCGCCGATCCGATCGCGACGCTGGAAGCTAATCCGCATCGCCACCGCCGCTTGGCGCCGCCGCCGCAGATCTATGGAGCGAGCCGCCGCAACTCGACGGGGCGCGATCTCTCCATCGGCGCTGATCGCGATGCGTTGGCAAAGGCCGCAAATCCCCCGGCCGAAAAGGTCTCGATCGCATCGCCGGAGCAAGCGATCGCAACGGCGCAATCGGCGTTTGCATCGTGGAACGCGCAGGGCGGCGCGGCGCGCGGCGCAGTGTTGCGTGCAATGGCTGACACGCTGCAAGCCAATCACGATCCGCTGGTTGCGCTGATCGCGCGCGAATCTGGCCGCACGTTCCAAGATGGCATAGATGAAGTGCGCGAAGCGGTAGATTTTTGCCGCTATTACGCCGCCGAGGCCGAGCGGCTCTTCGCCGGACCGCGCGCGTTGCCGTCACCTGCGGGCGAGACGGATCATCTTGAGTTGCATGGGCGCGGCGTCTTCGTGTGCATCAGCCCCTGGAATTTCCCGCTGGCGATCTTCACCGGTCAGCTCGCGGCTGCGCTCGCGGCGGGCAACACGGTTGTGGCGAAGCCCGCCGAGCAAACGCCATTGATCGCGGAAGCTGCGGTGAAGCTCTTCTACGAAGCGGGACTGCCGCGCGAGGCGCTCCAGCTTGTGCAAGGCGCAGGCGATGTCGGCGGCAAGCTGATCGGCGATCCGCGCATCGCCGGCGTTGCGTTTACCGGCTCAACTGAAGTCGCACGCATCATCAACCGCACGCTCGCCGCCAAGGACGGACCGATCGTGCCGCTGATCGCCGAGACGGGTGGGCTGAACGGGCTCTTCGTCGATACGACGGCGCTGAAAGAGCAAGTCGTTGACGATGTGATCGTCTCGTCGTTCAATTCGGCGGGGCAGCGTTGCTCAAGCCTGCGCGTTCTCTTCCTGCCGCACGAAACGGCCGACGGCGTTCTCGAAACATTGCTCGGCGCGATGGACACGTTGGTGATTGGCGATCCCTCCAATCCATTCACGGACATTGGCCCGATCATCGATGCAGAGGCGAAGGCCAATCTCGACAAGCACATCGAGCGCATGCGCCGCGAGGCCAAGGTGCTGAAGCAGCTTGATGTGTCGAAGCTCGGCGGAAATTTCTTCGGGCCCGCGGTGATCGAATTGTCGAGTCTTGCGCAGATTGAGAAGGAAGTGTTCGGACCAGTGCTCCACGTCGTGCGCTACGATCCGGCGGATATCGCAAAGGTCGGCGCTGAGCTTGCGGCGAAGGGCTATGGGCTGACGCTCGGCGTGCACTCGCGGCTTGAGAGCTTTGCTGAAGCGGTGATCGCGGCGGTGCCGGCTGGAAATGTGTATGTGAACCGCACCATCGTTGGCGCGGTTGTTGGCGTGCAGCCGTTCGGCGGCTCCGGGCTTTCGGGCACTGGGCCGAAGGCGGGTGGGCCGAATTATCTGCCGCGCTTTGCCGAAGAGCGCGCGATCAGCGTCAACATCGCGGCGCAAGGCGGCGATCCGCAGCTGCTGAACCTGTGACGGGCACACTCGCGGAATCGCTGGCGCTGACCGCCGAGGGCGAGGGCGTCTATCGCGCGTTCGCCGATCCGAACAATGAAGCCGGCACCGGCATGTTCGGCGGCTGGACGGCGGCGATGTTGCTGAAGGCGGTGGTCAATCATCCGCAGGCGGCCGGCTCGCCGTCGGCGCTTAACGTCACGTACATTAGCCGCATCCCGCCAGGAGGCGAGCTGGTGTTTACGGCGCGCAAGCTGAACGGCGGACCTTCGGTGTCGACGTGGCTCGCCGAAGTGCGGCTTCCCGACAAAGCTGAAGCGTCGGCGATGGCGACGGTGGTGCTCACCAATCGGCGCGAGAGTTTGGCTTTCACCGAGTTCGCGGTGCCGAAGCCGGAATACGAGCCCGAGGCGCTGCCGATGCTGCATCCGCCCAGCACGTTCGGTCAGCGCATCGATATGCGCAGTTGGACCATGCCGCTCAACCAGCCGACGACGCATTCGCTGCAATGGCTGCGCGAGCGCTCGAACCATCCCGTCGATCACGTGCTGCTGGCCTATTTCGCCGACAGCTATGCGCCGCGCATCTTCTACAAGAGCGAGGCGTTCCGCCCGTCTTCGACGCTGACGATGTCAGTCTACTTTTATGCAACCGCCGAAGAACTCTCGGCCATTGGCGACGATTTCATCCTTAGCGAAGCCATAGGCACGCGCGCCGAGCAGGCGACGGTCGGCTCGCAATTGCGGCTCTGGAACCGCGCTGGCGCGCTGCTTGCGACCAGCGAACAGCTGTGCTGGTTCAAGTGAGGCAACGCGCGCCTTGCGAAGCGCGGGCTGGCGGACGTAAATCTCCCCATGCCGTCTGACAACGTCACGCCGTTCCGCCGTCCGCCGAAGCGCCCTGTCGCGCCGCAGCAGGAGGGCGGGTTTGGGTTCAAGACGCATCGCGGCAAAGTGGTGCTCGCGCATCTGCTGACGATTGCGGCGTTTACGCTGAACCTCTTCTTCCGCGCGCCGCCGATGTCGTTCATCGGGCTGGCTGTCGGCATCGCGGCGGTGGTGCTGGTTTATTCCAATCGCGGTCAGGCGATGCCGTGGGCAAATACGCACCACGAACACGCGATCCGCACGCTGATCATCGGCTATGCGCTGTGGATGCTGGCGAGCGTGCTCATCTTGATCAACGGCGCGCTGATGATCGTGACGCTCTATCTGCAAATCGCGATCGCGATCTGGGCGGTGGTGCGTGGCGTGATTGCGCTCGTGCTCGGCATGATGCGCAAAGCCGTGCCGCACCCAAATGGTTGGCTGATCTAGTCCGTCGCTATACGGCAGCCGTACTCGCCATCCGAAACAGCTTCCGCGCTGATGGCGCCGAAGAGTACGCTGGCGCGCACGGTGTCGCCGTTCTGCGTGATGGTGATGTTGCGCCGTGCGTCCTCGGGGAAATCGGCGACGCAGCTCTCGAGGGCGCGGCCGCTGACGTGGAGGCATGAGCACGTCATCTTAGCCGCGTAAGTCGTGGCGATGCTGGCGTAGGCGATTTGGCCTTGCATCGACCACGCCGCGCTGCCGATGACGACAGCCGCCAGCGCGATACCGCCAACCCACATCCAACGTTTGCGCGACACCGGCGCCTCCCCCTATGCTTGCCAAGCTTAGCGGAGACGAGGGGAGACGTCATGCTGCGCGTGGCTTTGGCGGCGGCGATTTGGGTGTGCGTGGCGGCAACCGCGCACGCGCAGCAGCTCTTTCCGCTGCCGCCACAACCGGCCGGCGTTGCTTGGCCGACGCGCGCCTGGGAAGAGGCGCCGCTGCCGCGCGACGTGGACCGCGCCGCTTTCGATCTTGCGATCACCGATGCATTCGCCAGCAATGATGGCGCCATGGGCGAGACGCGCGCGGTGCTCATCGTGCAAAGCGGGCGCATCGTGTTTGAGCGCTACGGCGAGGGCTATACGCGCGATACGCGGCTCAATTCCTGGTCGATGGGAAAATCGATCACGCATGCTTTCGTCGGCGCCGCCGTGATGCAGGGGCGCGTCGCGATCGATTCACCGATGGGAAGCCCGCATTGGCGTGCAAGCGATCGGCGCGCGTCGATCACGTGGCGCCAATGGCTGAACATGGTCGACGGGCTTGAGTACAGCGAAAATGCTGAGGACGTCGCCGAGGCGGGCAATGCGCGGATGTTGTTTGGCGATGGGCATCGCGACGTCGCGCGCTGGGCGGCCGAGCGGCCGCTGATCCATGATCCGGGCACGCACTGGAATTACACGAGTGCCGGCACGATCCTCATTTCAGACGCGCTGACGCGCGCGATCGTGCCGGATGCGCGGGACGCCACGGATCGGCGCAATCGCATGCGCGCGTGGATGCAGAGCTCGCTGTTTGCACAAATCGGGATGCAGCCGGTCGTCGAGTTCGATCCGCAAGGCTTATTCTACGGCAGCTCGCTCTTTTGGGCGACGGCGCGGGATTATGCGCGCTTCGGCTATCTCTATTTGCGCGACGGTGTGTGGGATGGGCGGCGTGTATTGCCGGCAGGCTGGGTCGACTTTGCGCGCACGCCTGGGCCGGACCGCGACGCGGATATTTACGGCGCGCAATGGTGGCTGACGCCGCCAAGCGGACCTGGCCGGCCGGATCGCTCGCTGATCACCGACAATCACATGGCTGACGCGTTTTCGGCGCAGGGTCACGAGGGGCAGGTCATTGTCGTCGTTCCGTCCAAGGATCTGATTCTTGTGCGGCTTGGCCTCTTCCACGGCAGCGCCGAAGCATGGGATGCATTGGGCGATTGGTCGACGCGGCTGGTCGGGTCGTTCGGCGACCGCCCGGCGCGGCAGAACTGAAGGAGAGGGCGATGTCGGATGATGGCCGCGAAGTGAAGCTGCAATGCGCCAAGGCGCTGCGCGATGCGGGCTTCAAGTATCTGGCGGCGGAGTTAGAGCACGGCTCGCTCTCAGCGCTGGCGAAGGACGAGCCGTTTTTCTTGTTGTGCGGACGCGACCGCTTGGCGCCGACGGCGATCAAGGCGTGGATCGAGGCGGCGCGCATCTCCAATGTGCCGGATCACAAACTGGAATCCGCGCACGAGACGATCGAAGCCATCGAAGGATGGCCGGGCGATCGTCACTATCCGGATTAGTGATAGGTCTGCAGCTGCGCGTGGGCCCGGTCGAGACCGTGGAAGAGGGACTCGCGCACATCGCGCTCGCGGCCGCGCATTGCGGTGATGGCGAGCGCTGAGAGCGCTACGGCAGCATCATGTTCGCCGCTGACGTCGGCCAGCATGGCAACGCCGTTGGCGCGATCAGCGAAGGATTCCGCACCCGGCCCACGGGCGTCGATGACATGCATGCGCAATTGCCGCATCGCCGTGGAGAGCGGCGGCGGATTGCCGGCGACGTTGTCCCGACGCCGCTCGCGCAAACGCAAGCCTTGCGTCTTCAGACGCCGGTCGGGTCCGTAATAGTTCGTGTGATCAACCCAAAGCATGTTTCAATGTCTGCCGCCTTCCGCGGCTCGGTCCGCATTCTGCGTGAAGGCCACGCTAGCAAAGTATGATTGAGAAACTGTCTTTTCAGCTGCGACATAAAAGTGGTGAACGCAGCATTGGCGTTACCGCGTGCGCAACCACGTTTCGTCGATGCCTTCGGTTCGCGCGTGCGTAAAGCCGAGCGACGCGGCGAGCGCGCGTGAGGCCGTGTTGCGAATATCGATCGTGGCTTCGAATGCGCGCGCGCCGTGTGTCTCAAGATGATCCAACATGGCGCCGACGGCTTCGCGCGCGTAGCCGCGCCGCCAGATGCGCGGATCGAATTGATAGCCGATGGAAACACTGTGATCAGGCCGGACGGTGGCTTCGACCATGCCCAGCGGTTGCGCTCGCTCGTGTAACCACACAGTCCAGTTCAGCCATTGATCCGCGCGGTCCGGCGCGATTTCCTGCATCACGCGCGCGAAACGCGCTTCCACTTCGGCGATATCGCGCGGCGCGTTACGGGGCAGGTAGGCGTACATCTTCGGATCGCGGAGCGCTTCGAACATGGCGCCAGCGTCTTCCAGGCGCGTGCGGCGCAGCTCGAGGCGCGGCGTGAAGATTGGGTCGCGCGAGACGGCAAGCATCAGAGATCGAGTAGCGCGCGCACGTCCGCCGCGGCTTTTCCGCTCTCTCGGAGTGCGCGCAGCGTCGCACTTTGGTCGCGCTTGGCGAGGCGCTTGCCGTCTTCGCCAAGCACTAGGCGATGATGGCGATAGACGGGCTGGGGCAAATCCAAGACCTTCTGCAACAGGACGTGCAGATGCGCTGCTTCACGTAGATCTTCGCCGCGGATCACGTGCGTGACGCCCGCCAGCGCATCGTCCCAGACTGAGGCGAGGTGGTACGAGGTAGGAAAGTCCTTGCGTGCGAGAACGACGTCCCCATGGCGCTCAGGCTCGGCGCGGACAAGGCCGGTCTCATCCTCGAACACCAGAGTGAAATACGCCGGCCCCAAGGCCGCGCGTGCTTTCTTCAGCGAGAGCCGCCACGCGAATGCTTCGCCGGCAGCGAGCCTCTCCGTTTCTTCCTCAGGCGGCAGCGCCTCGCCGCGAAAGGCTTCGCCGAGTTCGCCGTGCGGGGCCGAGGCGATGGCCTCGGCGATTTCCTTGCGCGTGCGGAAGCAGCGATACACGAGCTGGCGATCGATGAGGCTTTGCAACGCGCCGGCATACTCCGCCATGTGCTCAGATTGGCGGCGCACCGGCTCTTCCCATGCGAGCCCGAGCCAAGCCAGGTCTTCGAAGATTGCAGCTTCAAACTCCGGGCGTGCGCGGCCCTGGTCGATGTCTTCGATACGCAGCAGGAAACGCCCGCCTGCTGCGCGCGCCGCGTCAAACGCCGTCAAAGCTGAAAGCGCGTGCCCGAGATGGAGATGGCCAGTGGGCGAGGGCGCGAAGCGGGTCACGAAGCTCATGCGTCGCTGAGGCTACCGCTCAGGCCCGCGAGCCGCTACCTAGCGCACCATGACAGTTTTCATCGATGGCCCGCGCATGCCGCCGGCGCGGGGCGGCAAGCCCGAGAGCTTGGTCATTCTGCTGCACGGCTACGGCTCCAACGGCGCCGACCTCATCAGCCTTGCGCCTTACTGGGCAAAGCTGATGCCAGGCGCCGCGTTCGTTGCGCCGAACGGGCTTGAGCCCGTGCCGCAAGCGCCAGGCGGCTATCAGTGGTTTCCGCTGAGCAGCCTCGATCCGCACACGATGGAGCATGGCGTACGTGCGGCAGCGCCTTCGGTGGATCGGTTCATCGATCGGGAATTGGAGCGGTATGGGTTGGATGAAAGCCGGCTTGCGCTGGTTGGGTTCAGCCAGGGCACTATGATGTCGCTTTATGTCGGGCTGCGCCGGGAGCGGCAGCTGGCGGCGATTTTGGGCTTCTCTGGCGCATTGGTTGGCGCAGGCGGCTTGAAGGAGCAGATGCGCTCGAAACCGCCAACGATGCTCATCCACGGCGACCGCGATCCGATGATTCCGATCCCCGCCATGTTCGAATCAGCCGAGGGTCTGGCCGCCGCCGGGCACGGCGCGCTCTGGCACATTTCGTATGGCGTGCCGCATTCGATCGGGCAGGACGGCCTCGATCTGGGCGGCGATTTTCTCGCCAGCTGCCTGAAAACACAGGTCTTAGTCACCGGCGCCTGAGCTTTTTCGGCAACGTGGCGCGAGTGTCACGAACCTGTTGCGCCAAATCAGGTATAGCTCGTTCGCATCCACCCCAGCCGTTGTGCTATAGTGGGTGGGTAAGAAGGAGCCTCGTCTTCAGTCCATCGAGCGTCATCCCTCACCAGATTTTGGCGCGGCTGCACTGGAGCAGCCGCCAATGAACGTTTCCAGCGCTCCGATCGCGGGCTTTCCGGCGCTGGTGTTGAACGCCGACTTCCGCCCGCTGTCCTATTATCCGCTGTCGTTGTGGCCCTGGCAGGAAGCGGTGAAGGCCGTGTTCCTTGAGCGCGTCGATGTCGTGGCGCACTACGAGCACGAAGTGCACTCGCCGTCCTTCACGATGAAGCTGCCGAGCGTGATCTCGCTCCGGGACTACGTGCATCAGGATCGACCGCCGGCCTTCACGCGCTTCAACGTGTTTTTGCGCGATGGCTTCAGCTGCCAGTATTGTGGGTCGCCTGAGGATCTGACGTTCGACCACGTCATGCCGCGCTCCAAAGGCGGGCGCACGACGTGGGAGAACATCGTCACCGCGTGCGCGCCGTGCAATCTGCGCAAAGGCGGCAAGTACGCGCATGTCAGCGGCATGCGGCCCTATAAGCGTCCGCGCCGGCCAACGATGCATGAGTTGCAACACATCGGCCGCCGCTTCCCACCGCACCACTTGCACGACAGTTGGATGGACTACCTCTACTGGGACGTCGAGTTGGACGCTTAGAGGCGCGCGCGGTTGTGAATGTTGCTGTCGGGTAAGTGCGCCGCGTAGCGCTCGGCGACCTTTTGGCAAAGTTGGCTTTGTTCAAGCGTCGCGACCACTTCAGTAAACGTGGCGCGGATGGAAATTCGGCTGAACGCGTCGCCCTCTGCGCACGCTGAGCTGGAGAAGAGCGCCATTCCCAGGCCGGCGGCAGCCACGCCAAGCGCTTGCAGCATGTTCATTGTGGGTTCCCTCGGCTTTCGGGCCCCCCGAGGCCCGTTAGACGGCGTTTCTCATGCCGAGGGTTCATTGCGCCCGTTCTTCAGGCGCTGAAATATTCCTGAAATGTTGGGGCGGGCTCGCCTTAGTTGACGGAGGCCGAAACTTTCGAGGCCGTCGTGCTGTAGGTGTCGGACAGCGCATCGCCCAGAAGCTGGACGGCGGCGATAATGCCGACAGAGATCATGGCCGCGATCACGGCGTACTCGATCGCCGTGGCGCCATCCTCGTTGCGGATGAAGTTCATGATCATGCCGCGCTCCGTTCGATCAAGCGGTCCACCAGCACAACATCAGCTGGCGGCATTTCGTGGTCGCGCAGCTCACGCGGGGCGACCCACTTCATTGCTTGCGCCGCGTTTGGATCGAGCTTCACGACGCCTTGCCAGCGCGTGATCACGTAAAGCGGCATCAGCAGGTGGAAGTCCGGATAGGCGTGCGAAGCGAACGCGTACGGATCGAGGGCGTCCGGCTCCACAGTCAAATCCAACTCCTCCTTCAGTTCACGGATCAGCGCCGCTTCCGGCGCCTCACCGGGCTCGACCTTGCCGCCGGGAAATTCCCAAAGGCCGCCGAGTGCTTTGTGTTGGGGGCGTTGGCTGATCAGCACGCGCCCCGACGCGTCAAACAACGCCGCGGCCGTCACCAGAAGGAGACGACGCGACGAAACGGGAGCATCGCAGGTTTGCATGAAGAAGCCGTGTGCCCAGATGGTTGCCGCGCCTTAAGCACCAGTTCCTTCACGCGCGTTTACGACGTTGGCAAGCCTTCTTCTTTCAGCGCTTGCTGGACGCCGGGCCGTTCGAGCACGCGCTGGAAATAGGCTTTCAGCACAGCAGGCGTTTCAACGCCAAAGCGGCGCGCCCAGTTCAGCACCACGAACGCATAAGCATCCGCGATCGTGAAATCGCCGAGCAGATATTGCTGATCGCCGAGCTTCTTGGCCAAGAGGTCGTAGCGGTTCTTCAGGTTGTTGACCGTCGCTTCCTTTGCCTCGGGTGTCGGGTTGCGGAAGAGCGGGCTGGTCCCCTTGTGCAATTCGGTTGCGATGAAGTTGAGCGTCTCCAGCAAACGCCACTTCAGCATGCCGTCCTGTGGCGCGAGCTTCGCTTGCGGCGCCTGCGCGGCGAGGTACTGCAAGATCACTTGGGCTTCGGCGAGCACTTCGCCATTGTCGAGCTCAAGCGTCGGCACGGCGCCTTGCGGGTTGATGTCGTAGAAGTTGCGCCCGCTCTCGGTTTTGCGCTCCGGCCCGAACTGGACCTTGTCCAGCTTCACATCGAGGTTGGCTTCGCGCGCGATGATGTGCGGGCCAAGCGAGCAGGCGCCGGGGGCGTAATAGAGTTTCATACGGGGGGTCTCCAATGTGGACGGAGATTTATCCCGGTGGGCCCCAGGCTCAAGTGTCAGCGATGTGACTTAGCCAATTGCACGAAGCCGATGCGCTTTGGCTGCGCTTCTGTCAGTATCGGCGCCGCATGCGCTTGGTCCTGATCCTGGCGGCGCTGCTTTTGGCGTCGCCCGCTTCTGCTCAGAGCTACAACGCCGCGCCCTCGGTGCAGGGGCAGCGGGTAGGCCGCGACGGCGGCGCCGCGCGCGCAACCATGGACGTTCCCGCGCCGCCCGCCGCGGTATGGGCCATCCTGGCCGATTGTCCGAACGCGACGCGCTACATGGCCAATCTGTTGAGTTGCCGTGTTCTCCAGAACGGCGATGGCTGGCAGGTGCTTGAGCATCGCGTGCGTGCGGGCCCGTTTGGCGGCGTGCTGCGCAATGTTTCGCGGATCACATTGGAGCCTGACCGGCGCTTGGCGTTCAGCCGCATTGCCGGTGATTGGTCGCGCTCGGAAGGGCAATGGCGCCTGACGCCGATCGATGGCGGGCGCGGCACGCATGTGGAATACGAGATCAACGCCGCGATCGACGGCGGTTTGCCGCTTGGCATTTCGCAAGCGCTGCTGACGCGCAGTGTGCGCAACACGCTTGCTGCACTGCGGCGCGAAGCCGAGCGCGGCGCCGCGCCAGCCGATCGCGCGCACGCGCGCTAGTTCCCCCGGCAGGACGTTGTGATTGGCGCCGCTGGCGACGGGCGTCTAACTTCCACGCGGGAGGCGGAGTGCGATGGAGACCTGGGCCGGCGTGCTGCTCGTTGTGGCGCTCGCCTTGTTCTTCTTCAGCACGCGCCAATTCGGGCTTTGGTTGCGCGCGCTCATTTTGCTTGCGGCCATCGCGGCGCTAACGCTCTCCGGTTATCTCACGCAGCAGATGGAAGGCCACTACAGGCTCTTCCATGTGGTTCAGGACTTTTGGCTTCATCGGCAGGATCCCGCCAACAGCGTCCTGGCGATTGCGCTCGCGCACAATGACATCGCAGTCGAACGCCACGCCGTGCCATTGCTCGATCTCTTCTTTTTCGTGACGGCGTTCTTGGGGTTTGTAGCCGTTTTGGCGCTCACACCTGGCGAAGATGTTGAGCGGATTGCGCGACCGTTCATCCTTACGTTGCTTGGCGTCGTGCTCGGCGCGGCATTTGCGCTTTCGCTTGTAGCCATCGGCTTTGGCGGGCCGGTGAAGCAGCGGGCGTACGTCGATGCGATGCGGGCGCCTCAAGTCTATGACGGTGATACGATCATGATGGGTGACGTCTCGCTGCGGCTCTACGGCATCGATGCGCCGGAGCTTGACCAAGAGTGCCGCCAGGGCGATCAACTGGTTGCGTGCGGCGAAGCTGCGCGGCGCGAGTTGGCGCGGCTGGTTGATGGCGCCGTCGTTCAGTGCGTCGCGCCGGATGGTGATTTGCCGGACGAGAGCTTTGGCCGTCCGCTCGTGCGGTGCGAGGTGCGGCGCGGCGCGAACCTGCCCGTCGATCTCGCGGGCGCGATGGTCGAAGCCGGGTACGCGATTCCCTACAAGCTGCGCGACTATGGCTACGCTGAACGCGCAACTTTTGGCGCGCAGCGTTATCTGGCGTCGGTGTGCATGCTGCGGCCAGACCTTTGGCGCGCGCGCACCGATCGCGACGCGTTTCTCGCTGGCGATCCATCGCCGGCGGATATCACCATTGGGGCATGCGCGCGTCCTGCGCCGTCGCGCCAGCAAAACTGAGGCTTTTCATGCAGGAAACCAAACGCGCCCTGATGTTGGGCTTTGCAGCAGCTGCGGCTGGTTGCGCGACAGCGGAGACCGAAACCAATGCCGACGCGGAGATCCGCGCCGTGATTGCGCGCATGGAGGCGGCGTGGAATCGCGGCGACTTCAACGGCTACATGGAAGGCTTCTGGAATCCGGGCGTCACGTTCGTCTCGAACGGCCGCATCCAGGATGGCTGGCAAGGCACGCTGGATCACTATGTCCGCGACTATGGCGGTTCAGCCGAGCGGCGCGGGAGCCTGCATTTTTACGACATCACGATCGAACAACTCGCGCCCGATGCGGCGATGCTCGTGAGCCACTACACATTGCAACGCCCGGAGCGCGCGCAGGAAGGGATCAATACACGGCTGATGCGCAAGATCGATGGCCGCTGGGTAATCGCGCTCAACCACGTGTCGTCGTACGATCCGAACGCCACGCCGCCGGCAAACCGCTAGTTCTCGCTGCGCGCCAGCAGCTCTTCCAGATCGCGCGTCCAGAACCGCGCCCAGGTGTGGGTGCCATGGCCGCGCGTTTGATCGCTCTCTTCGATCATGCGGAAGCGCGCATTGGCGCCCATGCGTGCGATGGCTTGCTGCGGGTAATCGAAATTGCGCGGATTGATGAAATCGTCAGCCGAATTCACCCACATGGTTGGCGCGGTGATGCGCTCAAGATTGGCCCACGGGTTGTAGTTTCGCGAGCTTTCGAACTGGTAGATCATGTCGTTCGCGTCGGCGCTCGCCATGCTGCGCTCGATGCGCGCGCGGATTTCTGTGGTGGCTGCGTCGCGTGTCGGCCATTGCGCTTGGAAGTAAAGGGGCGCGGCGCCTGCGATGGTTAGAATGGAGGCCGCGGTGCGTAGGCCTTGTGTGGGTTGCGCGGTGTATTCGCCGTTCGCCCAAGCTGGGTCGTTGCGAATGCCGTCGATGATGGCTTGGCGCCACATACGGTTGAGGCCCGCGATCTCTACCGGTTCGCACGCCAGAGGCATCAGCGCGCGAGCAAAATCCGGATAGGTTTCGCCCCACACGAAGGCGTGCATGCAGCCCATTGATGTGCCGAGGATCAGCCGCGCGTGGCGCACGCGCAGCCGCTCTGTCAGCAGCCGGTGCTGCAGCGCGACCATGTCGTCGTAGTCATACGCGGGAAAGCGCATGTGCAGGCCGTCGGATGGCTTCGACGAGCGGCCGTGCCCGATATTGTCCGGCAGAATGATCCAGTAGCGGTTGATGTCGAGCGGTTGGCCGGGGCCAAACAATTCGTTTGCAAACTGCGGCGAGAGGAATTGACGGCCGCTCCCGCCGGTGCCGTGCAGAAGCATCACCGCGTTATCGATCTCGCCACGCCGATTGCGATGCGGGCGGCCGAGCGTTGCGTAGTGGATGCGCACTTCGTCCAGATGCTCGCCGGAGCGAAACGTCACATCGCGCGCGACGAAATCAGCATCGGTGACTTCGTATTGCGGTTGTGGCGGCGCAACTTGCGCAGGCGCAGTGACTTGGAGTGAGAAGGCGAGGAGGGCGGCGGCTATGGACATGGGCGGATGCTACGTGAGCATCCGCCGCGCGGTCTAGCTCCGATAGTCGCCGTTGATCTCGATGTAGCGCTTGGTGAGATCACACGTGTACATGCGCGCCCGCCCGCTGCCGGGGCCGACATTCACGGTGATCTCAAGTTCCTGGCGCTTCATGTAGGCGCTCATCGCGGCTTCGTCGTATTCGGCGGAGACCATGCCGTCGCGCGCGGCGTAGAGATCGCCGAAGCGCACGGAGATCATTTCCTTCTTCACCGGCTGATCGGCGCGGCCGATGGCCATGACGATGCGGCCCCAGTTCGCGTCTTCACCGGCGATGGCGGTTTTCACCAGCGGGCTTTCGGAAATCGTGCGCGCGATTGCTTTGGCCGAGGCATCGTTCACCGCGCCTTCGACGTTGACGGCGACGAGCTTGGTCGCGCCTTCGCCATCGCGCACGATCTGGATCGCGAGATCGGCGAGCACGCGGCTCAGCGCGGCGCGGAAATCCGCCAGACGCTCGTCCTTCGCGTCTGGGATCGGCGGCACTTTGGCCTGGCCGGTCGCGAACAGCAGCACGCAATCGTTGGTCGAGCGATCGCCGTCGACGGTCACGGCGTTGAAGCTGGTTTCTGTTTCCTGCTTCAGCAGCGTTTTGAGGATCGGCGCCGAGAGCGCAGCGTCGGTGAAGACGAACGCCAGCATCGTCGCCATGTTCGGCGCGATCATGCCGGAGCCTTTGGCGATGCCGGCGAGGTTCACGGTCACGCCGTCGATTGTGCAGGTCGCGCCGGCGCCTTTCGGGAACGTGTCCGTTGTCATGATCGCAGCGGCGGCCTCGGGCCAGCTGACAGGCTTCATGTCCATTTTCGGCAGCACGGCCGTGATCTTTGCGTCGTCAAGCACGACGCCGATGACGCCGGTCGATGCCGCCATCATCTCGCGCGCCGGAATGTCGAGCTTCTCGCCCGCCGCTTCTAGGGAGCGCTTGCAGGCGGCGTCGCCGGCTGGGCCGGTGAAGGAGTTTGCGCAACCGGCATTCACGAGCAGACCACGTGCGCCGCCGCGCGTCGCGGCCAGTGCTTGCTTGCACCAATCGGTCGGCGCTGAGCCAACGGCGTTTGTCGTGAAGACGCCCGCCGCGCGCGTGCCCTTGGCGCAGCGGATCAGCAGCAGATCCGGCCGCTCATGCTTGTAGAACCCCGCGCGCCCGATCGCCGCTTCTAAGCCGGCGATCGCGGGAAGGTCGGGAAAGTGCGCCGGGGCGAGCGGCGAAACCTCGCCCGGCTTCACTGTTGCGTTCCGTTGCTCGGTGCGGAGGCTGGCGCGTCAGGCGGCGGCGCTGCTGGTTGCTGTGTCTGGGGCTGTGGCGCGGCTTGTTGCGGCGCTGCCGTCGGGAACGGGAAAGGCGGCGGTGGGGCGCCAGTGTTCGGCGCTTCGGATGGCGTCGTCGGCGCAGGCGCGCTCGGCGTCGGCGCGTCAGCAGGCGCAGTGACCTCGCCGGCCGGCGCCATGCCTTGGTCGGTTTCGTCCCGCAGACGTTCGACGCGCGCGTCGCGCGTCAGGCGCTCGGTGAGCTGCGTCGTTTCCTGCCAGGCCAGCCATTGAGTGATGCGTGGGCGCAGTTCTTCGAGGCTCGGCCCGCCAATGGAGCGACGGTCGTCCAGACGGAAGATGTGCCAGGTGTTATCGATCTGGATGGGGCCGAGCAGGCTTCCTACGGTTGTGCGCTCGACTTCCTGACGCAGAGCCGGCGTCAGGTCTGAAACTGGTGCGAAGCCCATGTCGCCGCCATCCGGCGCGGAGTTGCGTTCAACCGAAAGCTCGAAAGCGAGCGCTTCGAACCTTTCGCCTTGCTCGAGCCTTCTTTTGGCCGCGTCGGCAGCCTCACGTGTGGCGAACTGGATGTGACGCAGGTGGACTTCATCGCCTTGACCGAGCCGACTGGCGTTATCGCGGTAGAGCCGCTCGATCGTTTCCGGGTCGTTGGCCTTTTGGGCGATCTCTTCGTAAATCGCGGCGGCGAGCACCCGTTCGCGGGCATTTTCGAGTTGCCGGCGGATGTCGGCCTGGCGGTCGAGCCCGCGCGCCTCGGCTTCCATTGCAAAGAGACGGATCTGGATCAGTTCTTCGAGGGCCTGGTTGGCGGCGTCGGAATTGGCGTCGAGGTCCTCGGTTTCCTGGAGCCAGCCGCGCTGCACCGCGTAGTTCCGGACGTCTTCGACATAGATCGGGCGGCCGTTGACGGTCGCCGCTACGATGGGGTCGCGGACGCCGTTGCTGTCGCCAGCGTTATCGCGGCCGAGGCCGCAGCCGGACAGCGCCAAAGCTGCGACGAAAAATACCACTTTGAGGAGGGCGCGCTTCTGCGGAGCCATGCGTTCTCATCTTTCGCTCAGGGCGCGTGTGCAAGAACTGCGCCCGGGAGGTCGCATTGACACCGCCTAGGGCCGCTCTTAAGTCTCGCAAACGCACGAGTCGAGAGTATTTCCGCACCCGGGCGCGCGTCGGTGGGACACAAAAAAGCCAACGAGTTCAAAGCCCTCGACGTTTCGTTCCGCGCCTTATCCCGAATGGCGCTTTAACCTTTAGATCGCGCCCATGCTGAACCTCGCAAAGCAGATTTTCGGCTCCGTCAACGAGCGTAAGGTGCGCCAGCTGCGCCCCGCCATTCAGCGCATCAATGCGCTGGAGCCGACCTTCGAGGCGCTGTCCGACGAAGCGCTCCGCAACAAGACCAGCGAATATCGCCACAAACTCGCCCGTGGGGCGAAAATCGATGAAATCCTGCCGGAGGCGTTCGCCACGGTTCGTGAAGCCGCAAAGCGCACGCTCGGCATGCGCCACTTCGATACGCAGATGATGGGCGGCATGTTCTTGCACCAAGGCACGATCGCAGAAATGCGAACGGGCGAAGGCAAGACGCTGGTCGCGACGCTGCCGACGTATCTCAACGCGCTCGAAAGCCGCGGTGTTCACGTTATCACGGTGAACGACTATCTCGCCAAGCGCGACAGCGAGTGGATGGGCCAAGTCTATCGTTTCCTCGGCCTCAATGTCGGCGTCATCGTTCATGGTCTTTACGACAACGAGCGCCGCCAAGCTTATGCTGCAGACATCACCTACGGCACGAACAATGAATTCGGCTTCGATTATCTGCGCGATAATATGAAATACTCGCTTGGCGAGATGGTCCAGCGCGGCCACCGCTTCGCGATCGTCGACGAAGTCGACTCCATCCTGATCGACGAAGCGCGCACGCCGCTCATCATCTCGGGTCCGACCGAGGATCGCAGCGAGTTTTACAAGACTATCGATGCGCTCATCCCGCTGCTGCGCGAAGAGCATTACGAACACGACGAAAAGCAGCGCTCGGTGACCTATACCGAAGCAGGCTCTGAAGCGATGGAGGAGATGCTGGCTGAACGCGGCCTGCTGCAAGGCTCGCTCTATGAGCCCGCGAACATCTCGCTCGTGCACCACGCAAACCAGGCGCTGCGCGCGCACAAGCTGTTCATGCGCGACAAGGATTACATCGTCAAAGACGCGGAAGTCGTGCTCGTCGACGAATTCACCGGGCGCATGATGCATGGCCGGCGTTTGTCGGAAGGTCTGCACCAGGCGATCGAAGCCAAAGAAGGCGTGCAAATCCAGCCTGAGAACCAGACGCTCGCGTCGATCACGTTCCAGAACTATTTCCGCCTGTACGACAAGCTCGCCGGCATGACCGGTACGGCGTCGACCGAAGCGACGGAATTCGGCGACATCTACAAGCTCGACGTGATCGAAATCCCGACCAATCGTCCGGTGCAGCGCATCGATGACGATGACGAGGTCTATCGGACGTCGAAGGAAAAATACAAAGCCATCATCACCGACATTGAAGAGACGCACCGTCGTCAGCAGCCGGTGCTCGTCGGCACGGTGTCGATCGAAAAATCGGAATATCTCTCCAACCTGCTGAAGCAGCGCGGCATTCCGCACCAAGTGCTGAACGCGCGCTATCACGAGCAGGAAGCGTCCATCGTCGCGCAGGCGGGCGTGCCGGGCGCGGTGACGATCGCCACCAACATGGCTGGTCGCGGCACCGACATTCAGCTGGGCGGCAACGTCGATATGCGCGTGAAGGCGGCGCTGAAGGGCGATGAAACGCCGGACCAGATCGCAGCGCTCCGCCGCGAGATACAGGCCGATATCGAGCAGAAGAAGCGCATCGCGCTCGACGCGGGCGGTCTTTACGTGCTCGGCACCGAGCGCCACGAAAGCCGCCGTATCGATAACCAGCTGCGCGGCCGTACTGGCCGTCAGGGCGACCCTGGACGTTCGAAGTTCTACATCTGCCTTGAAGATGATTTGCTGCGCATCTTCGCGGCTGACCGCCTCGATGCGATCATGCGCGGTCTCGGCATCCAAGAGGGCGAAGCCATCGTCCACCCCTGGATGAACAAGGCGCTCGAAACGTCCCAGCGCCGCGTTGAGCAACGCAACTTCGAAATCCGCAAAAACCTGCTGAAGTTCGACGACGTCATCAACGATCAGCGCAAAGCGATCTTCGAGCAGCGCATCGAATTCATGCGCACCGCTGACGTGTCGCCGATCGTGCGCGACATGCGCCACGACGTGGTCGAAAAGCTCGTTTGGCGCCACATGCCGGAGAAGGCTTATCCGGAACAGTGGAATACGGCCGAACTCATTGTCGAGGCCGATGAGATTTTCGATCTCAAACTGCCGATTGATAAATGGGCCGCCGAAGAGGGCATTGCGCAGCACGAAATCATCGAGCGCCTGACGCGCGAGGTGGATCATGCGTATGCGCAAAAGGCCGCGATGCTGGGGCCGGAGCGCCTGCGTGCGGTTGAAAAGCAGGTGCTGCTCAGCGTTGTCGACATGCGCTGGCGCGAGCACTTGTCGCTGCTGGATCACCTGCGCTCAGTCATCCACTTGCGCGGCTATGCGCAGCGCGATCCGCTGAACGAATTCAAGACGGAAGCGTTCACGCTGTTCGAGCGCATGCTCTTGGACCTGCGCACCACGATCACGCGTATGCTGCTTCGCCTGCAGATCGGCCAAGCCGACGAAGTGGCGCAACGTCCGCTCGCGCCGCCGAAGACGTTCGAGATTCACCAGAACCCGGACACCGGCGAAAACGAAATGGCGCGCGCGCGCGAAGATGCGCCGCCGCTCGCGCCGGATGGCTTCGATCGTCACAATCCGGCGACCTGGGGCAAAGTCTCGCGCAACGCGCCATGCCCATGCGGTTCAGGCAAGAAGTTCAAATATTGCCACGGCACAGCGGAAGCCGCGACGGCGTGAGCTCAGCGCTAAATGGAGTGAGAAGGGGCGCGAACTATGCGGTTCGCGCCCTTTGCTTTTAGCCGCCCTGGGCGCCGGCGAGTTCGCGGATCATTACGCGCCAGATGTTGAGACCTTTGTAGAAGCTATCGACCGGCACGCGCTCGTTGAGGCCGTGGGCGAAGTCATCTTCGTCTTTGATGAAGATGGCGCCGACGCCGTAAGTCGGGATGCCGGCTGCGCGGAAGAACAAGCCGTCGGTTGCGCCGCCCGACATGTAGGGCGTCACCACCACACCCGGATATTCGGAGCGCGCAGCGTTGGTTGCGGCTTGCATCACATCGGGGCGCAGCGGCGAAGCGTCACTGAAGTTTGCGTCGCCGATCGTGGTGACTTCGACGTGCTCGCCCGCGATGCGGCGTAATTCGCTCATCACGTCCTCCATCGGGACGCCCGGGAAGATGCGGCAGTTCACGGTCGCTGTCGCCGATTGCGGCAACGCGTTTTCCGCGTGCCCGCCGGTGAGCATCGTGGCGACGCAGGTCGTGCGCATCATGGTGTTGATGCCGGGGTTGCGCGCGAGTTGGCGTGCGGAGACGCGATCGCCGGGCCGCTCGGCAAAGCGGCGCATGGCTTGTCCATCCGGACCGGGCACAGCGGCAGCCGCATTGCGGAAGCTTTCGATCGTTGTGTCGTTCCACATCAGTGGAAACTGGAAGGCGCGCAGCCGCGTCAGCGCATCGGAGAGTTCGTAGATCGCGTTGTCATCACGCGGCACGGAGGAGTGGCCGCCCGGATTGCGCGCCGTAAAGGCAAAGCTGGCGTAGGTTTTCTCCGCCGTCTGCACCACGAACGTCAGCGGGCGGCCCTGCGGATCGAGCTGACCGCCGCCGCCGTCCGAGTTCAGCGCAAACTCGGCGTTGCCGAGCAGATCGCGGTGTTGCGCGAGTAATTCTTGTGTCGTTTCGCCGGAGGTCTCTTCGTCACCGGAGAACCAGATGATCAAGTCGCGCGTCGGCCGGAAGCCTTCGGCGCGCAGCGTAATGAAAGTCGACGTTAGCTGCGCGACGCCGCCTTTGTTGTCGATGCTGCCGCGGCCATAGAAGAAGCCGTTTTCCTCGATTAGCCGGTAAGGCTCGCGTTCCCAATCGCTACGATGCGCGGGCACGACGTCCATGTGCGCCAGGAAGAGGATGGGCCGCCCGCCCGAACTATCGCCGCGATACCGCACGACGAGGCCGGCGGTGTTTCCGTGTGGCAGGACATGCACGTCCTCTGCTGCAAAGCCAGCAGCGCGGAAGCGTTCTGCGAGGTAGTTCGCGACCGCCGGCACTTGCGCGCCTTCGGTCGAGCTATCGAAGGAAACGATGCGCTCGTAGATTTCGCGCGCCTGCGCCCGCTCGCCGGCGCTCTGCGCTTCAGCCGACGTGGCGGCGCCACAGAAAAGAAGCGCGACAACGAGCGCCTGACCAACCCTACGCAGCATGAATTCCCCCGATCGTTTCGGGCACCCTGCGCAGAGGTTAGCGCTTTGGCAAGAGATTGGGCGCAGGGCTAATCCTATGGCCTTCGCGCATGCGCCAACCATTCAAGCCGCGCCGACTTTCGCGCGCTGGGAGCCCGTGGCCGCGGCCCTCTGCCTCGCGCAATTCTCCGAACCGTTCTTCGCTGCGGTTGCACAGAGCCAAGGCGCGACGGAGCCGCCAGGTTATGCGCGCCTCGCCTTCATTCCGGTCTATGCGTTTCTTGCTTGGGTGATCTGGCGTGACCGCGCCAAGGCCTGGGCGACCACGCGCGCCGTGCCGTTATTGATGGCGCTGCTCGCGCTCGCCGCGCTCTCGACATTCTGGTCCATCGATGGCGGGGCGACGCTGCGCCGTTCAGTGTGGCTGGCGCTGACCATGAGCTTCGGGCTTTACCTTGCGTGGCGCTACACTTGGCGCGAATTGCTCGAAGTGCTGGGCGGAGGGTACATCGCGCTTATCCTTGGCTCGCTCGCGCTTGGCGCGCTTGCGCCCTCCATTGGTCGCATGACGGTGGAGCACCCGGGCGCGTGGTCCGGTCTGTGGACGCACAAGAACACGCTTGGCGGCATCATGGCGCTTGGCGTTGCGATTTGCGCCAGCGCCGCGATCGTTGCGCCGCCGCGCCGCAATCTCTGGATTGCCGCGATGCTCGGCGCATTTGCGCTGGTCCTGCTCTCGACGTCGAAGACGGCGCTGATCGCATCTGTGCTCGGCCTTGGCGTGATCGCGTTCTGCATGATGTTGCGTCGTGGGCCGCTGCACACGATCTTCGCAGCGACCGGCGTTCTGGTCGTTGCCGTAGTCGGCGCTGGGATTGTGTTTTTGGCGCCTGATCTGCTCGTTGGCGCACTCGGCCGCGATCTTACACTCACGGGCCGCACTGATATTTGGAACGCCGCCGCTTCCGCCGTCGCGGCGAAGCCGTGGCTGGGCTACGGCTATTACGCATTCTGGTTGCCGGACAATGGCCCCGCTTACTGGGTGCGTGAAACGGTGCAGTGGCAAGTGGCGTCCGCGCACTCGACGTGGCTTGAGCTTGCACTCGGCCTTGGCCGCGTTGGCATCGCGCTTTTCGCTCTGCAACTCGCGGCCACGCTTTTTCGCGGTGCGTCCGCAACCATGCGCCAAGACGCTGGCCTTTGGGCGCCCGCGTTTCTCGCGGCCTTTGCGCTCTACACGCTGAGCGAAAGCCATGGCCTGCAGGCCAACAACGTGTTTTGGACAATCTACGTAGCAGTCGCCGCGCGACTCGCTCTTGATGCGACGAAAGAGAGCCGAGCATGGCGGTGATTTACATTCTCGGCGTTGATCCGGGCCTCAATCGTTGCGGCTGGGGGATCGTCGCGAGCGAAGGGTCGCGGCTCTCGCACGTCGCGCACGGCGTCATCAAGCCGCCGGCGCAGCAGCAACTCGCTTCGCGTCTGCACGATGTGTTCGAAGGGCTATGTGCGGTGATCGAAGAATTCGGGCCGCACGAAGCTGCAGTGGAAGAGACGTTTGTGAATTCCAACGCACGCGCTGCTTTGGTGCTGGGCCAAGCCCGCGGCGTCGCACTGGCGGCTGCCGCTCGCCGTGGACTTGAGGTCGCCGAGTATGCGCCAACGACCATCAAGAAGGCTGTCGTCGGCTCTGGCGCTGCCGACAAGGCCCAAATCGCCTTCATGGTTCAGCGGCTGTTGCCCACGGCCGGCGCAGTTTCCGCGGACGCTGCCGACGCCCTTGGCGTTGCGCTCTGCCATGCGGCTCACGGCAGCTTCAAAAAGCGCGCCAGCGCCTAGGGAACCCACCCTTCAAGTTCCGCGTTAGCCCCCGTCGCGAGCTGAATCGTGGCGGGGAGAGCATTGTCGGACGAAACGCATCCCACGGCTGACGCCGCAGAGTTGCTCAAGTCATTGCGCTTGAGCGAAGCGCGCCTGCGCGGCGTGCTGGATAGCATTTCGGACGGCTTCTACGCGGTGGACCGCGCTTGGCGCATCACCGAATTCAATCCCGCCGCCGAAGCGTACTTTCGCCTGAAGCGCCAGCAGGTGGTCGGCCGCAGCCTGTGGGACATGATCGAGAACGGCAGCGATGAGTTCAAGGCGCTTTTGCGCGCGGCCATGGATGGTGCGCCGATGGCGGTGCTCGAAACGCCGTCGCTGCTCCGCCCAGGGCGTCATGTCGAGTTGCGCATCGCACCCACCGAAGAAGGCATCTGCGTCGCGCTCACTGATATCACGGATCGCCTGCAAACGCGCGCACGGCTCGAACGCGCTGTTGCGGAGCGCACGGCGGCGCTTTCTGCAAGCGAAGATCGCCTGCGCACTATCCTTGAGACCACGCACCTTTTTGCGGGGCTGATCGATACGGACGGCACGGTGCTTGACGCCAACGCTTCATCGCTCGCCGCGATCGAGATGCGCAAGGATGAGATTGTTGGTCGAAAATTCTGGGACACGCCTTGGTTTCGCGAGACGCCTGGCGCGCCGGAATTGGTGCAAGAGGCGGTCGATCGCGTCGCGCAGGGCGAGACTTTCGCTCAGCACATCACCATAAATCTGCCGACGGGCGTGCGCTCATTCGATTTCACGATGCGGCCCGTGAAGGACGAGGGCGGATTCGTTGTCGCGATTGTTCCGGAGGCCAACGAAACAACGGCGCGCATCAAAGCCGAGGACGAACTGCGCCAAGCGCAAAAACTCGAAGCGGTAGGTCAACTCACCGGCGGTGTCGCGCATGACTTCAATAATCTGCTGATGGTGATTTCGGGTGGTCTCAATATGCTGGATCGTGCGCCGGATGAAGCCAAGCGCGCGATGCTGATGTCGCGCATGCGTGAGGCGGTCGATCGCGGCGCCAATCTCACCAAACAATTACTGGCCTTCTCGCGCCGACACGAGCTCAATCCTGAATCGATCAACCTCCCGACCTATTTTGCCGGGCTCAACGATTTGTTGAATCGCAGCCTCGGCATCAACGTGCGCGTCTCGATCGACGTGCCGTCGGATGCCGCGCCTGTGTTTGCAGATCCGCATGCGCTGCAGCTTGCTTTGCTCAATCTCGCAGTGAACGCGCGCGACGCGATGAACGATAGCGGCGTAGTCACCATCCGCGCGCGCAATGGGACTGCGCAGGATGCAGGCGCAGCGTACGTCAGCCTTTCGGTTTCAGACACAGGCATAGGGATGACGCCAGAAGTGCGTGCCCATATTTTTGAACCGTTTTTCACGACCAAGGATACCGGCAAAGGCTCGGGCCTCGGCCTGGCGCAAGTGCACGGCTTTGCCGAACAATCCGGCGGGCACGTGGAGGTCGACAGTATTGTCGGCGCGGGTACGACATTCACTCTTGTCCTGCCGCGTGGCGAACTGGCTACTGGCGACCAACCGGAAGAGGAAGCGCCCCCCAACGATCCTGTGCTGCCGGGCGTCGCCGGCGATGCGCTTCTAGTCGAGGATGACGACAACGTCGCGGCACTGACCGAGGAAATGCTCAGTCATCTCGGATGGCGTGTGACGCGCGTGGCGAGTGCGGAAGCGGCGCTAAATGCGATACAGCGCTTCGCTTTCGATCTGGTATTCTCCGACGTGATGATGCCCGGCGGCAAAAGCGGCATTGAGCTCGCGCGGGTGGTGAAAGCGCAAACCAACGCGCCGCCCATCGTACTCGCAAGTGGTTATTCGGAATCGGTGCGTGTGGAAGCGGAAGACGAGGGCGTGCCGCTATTGTCGAAGCCGTTCGACATCAACGCCCTCGCCGCCATCCTCGATGCAGCGCGCCTGAGGCGTTACCAGATCGTGACGCGCTGATCGGGCGGCAGGTAGAGCGCGTCGCCCGCTTCAACGCCGAAGGCCGTGTACCACTCGTCCATATTGCGGACCGGCCCGTTGACGCGATACCGTGCGGGAGAGTGTGGGTCGGTGAGCACTTGGTTTCGGAGTGACTGATCGCGGCGTAGTTCGCGCCGGCACTGCGCGCGCGCCATGAAGAAGCGCTGATCGCCGGTGGTGCCGTCGAGAACCGGCGCTTCCTGACCGTTGAGCGAGAGATGATAAGCGTGCAGCGCCACTTGCATGCCGCCGCAATCGCCGATGTTTTCGCCGAGCGTCAGTCGCCCGTTCACGTGCAGGCCGGTGAGTGGCTCGAACGCGTTGTATTGTTCGACAAGCCGCCCGGTCAGCGACTGGAAGCGCTGTACGTCTTCCGGCTGCCACCAATCGCGCAGCACGCCACGCGCGTCCGATTTCGCGCCCTGATCATCGAAGCCGTGACCCATCTCGTGACCGATGACGCCGCCGACGCCGCCGTAATTGCACGCAGCGTCCGCGTTCGGATCGAAGAGCGGCGGCTGCAAATAACCGGCCGGGAAGACGATCTCGTTAAACGGCGGATTGTAGTAGGCGTTGACCGCGTGCGGGACCATGAACCATTCCTCCCGATCGCTTGGGCGGCCGAGACGGTCGAGGTCGTGCTGCCAGGTCCATTGCGCCAGGCGCACCGTGTTGCCGAACGCATCGCCGGCGCGCACTTCGTATTGCGAGTAGTCGCGCCAGCGATCCGGGTAGCCGATCTTCGGGCGGAACGAGGCGAGCTTTTCCAGTGCGGCGGTCTTCGTTTCGTCGCTCATCCACGTCACGGCGCGGATGCGTTCGCCGTACGCGCGACGCATGTTCTCGACGAGCTCAAGCGTTTGCGCCTTGGCTTCCGGCGGGAAGTGGCGCGCGACGTAGATTTGGCCGACGGCTTCGCCGAGCGCGTTGTTCACCGCGGCAATGGCGCGCTTCCAGCGTTCGCGCTGCTGCGGTTGGCCGTTGAGTGTGCGGCCGTAGAAATCGAAATTGGCGTCATCAATCGTGCGCGGCAGCACGGTCGCGTAACCGCGCACATAATGCCACGTGATGTAGTCGCGCCACGTTGAAACCGGCGTTGCCAGGCAGAGCGCCGCCAGCGGCGCCATTGCGCTCAACTCGCCGACGACAACTTCTTGCACGTCGCCCAGGCCGGCCGCTTCGAAGCGTGCGTCCCATGGGAAATCGGGCGCCAGCGCTCGCACTTGCGCGCGTGTGCGTAGATTGTATGTGCGTTCGCGCTCGCGCCGATCGGCGATTGGCCAATGATGCTCGGCGATCTGTGTCTCGAACGCCATGATGCGCTGAGCTTTGGCGTCGCCATTGCTTTGACCGGCGAGCGTCAGAATGCGTGCAATCGCGGCGACATATTGGGCGCGGTTTTCGGCGCCATCCGCCCGGCGATAGTACTCGCGCTCCGGCAGGCCAAGGCCGCCGTGCGTGAGCGCGGCGAGATAGCGATCGGGGTTGCCTTCATCCAGCGTGATGTAAACGTCGATCGGCGCCGAGATGCCGATGTCCGGCCGCGCGATAAGGCGCATCACCTGCTCATGCGTTTGCAGCGCCGCGATTTCCGCGAGCACCGGTTGCAACGGCTCAAGCCCGCGCGCGTCGATCGCGTCCTGATCGAGGTAAGCGTTGTAATAGTCGGCGATCTTCTGTGCGTTCGTGCCTGGAGCGCCACCTTCACGCGCTGCGTCTTCGATGATCGCGCGCACGTCGCGCTCGGCTTTTTCCTGAAGGATTGCGTTGGTGCCCCAGGTCGTCCGGTCGTCCGGGATCGTGTTGGCCGCGAACCAGCCGCCGTTCATGTGCTGAAAGAAGTCGTCGCCCGGTTTCACGTTGAGATCGCGCGAGGCCATGTCGATGCCGAATGCGCCGATGGCCGCCGGTCGGCGGGTCGGCGCTGAGGGCGCGCCGCCGCCGGTCGCGCACCCCGCGAGCAATGCGACCGAAGAGGCGGTGACGGCGCGGCGTGTAAACATGGTGGGGTCCCCCGAAACGAACGCCAGTTTTGCCGTCCGCGCGCCGCCAGCGGAAGGCCATGCGGCCTGCTTTTGAGACGAGCGGCCTCTTGGGCGCGGCGGACAATCGCAGAAACTCACAAGGCCCCTTCGTTTCGCGCCCGCGCGAATCCGCGCAGGAAGGAGGGGCAAGGGGTCAGAATGATCGGGTCTTTGAACGGTATTGTCGCGGCCGTCGGCGAGGAGACGGCGCTGATCGAGGTTGGCGGCGTGGGGTACGTCGTACAGGCTGGCGCGCGCACGCTGGCGCGGCTCACCGTCGGCGCCAATGCCCGGCTCTATATCGAGACGCACGTCCGCGAAGACGCGATCCGGCTCTTCGGCTTTACCGGCGAAGAAGAGCGCGCATGGTTTGCTCACTTGCAGACCATTCCTGGCGTGGGCGCCAAGGTTGCGCTCGGTATTCTCGACGCGATGCCGCCCGAAGTTCTGGTTGACGCGATTGCGTTGCAGGACAAGGCGGCGTTCGCGCGCGCGAATGGTGTGGGACCCAAGCTGGCCGCGCGTCTCGCTCAGGAGCTTGCCGCCAAGCAGGGTCCCAAGGGCTTCATCTCGCTGGGCAACGGCGCGCCGCGCCCTGTAGGCGTTTCGCCGCCTGCCGCACAAGGCGCGCGCGCTGAGGCCGTGTCGGCGCTCGTCAATCTCGGGATCGATCAGTCAAGCGCGGCGCGCGCCGTCGCCTCCGCCGCGAAGAAATTTGACGCTGACGCCCCTGCGCCCGAACTTATTCGCGCTGCGCTGAAGGAAGTTAGCCGCTAAGATGCGCAGAGCCTGTCGTTCGGGGGACATCATGCGCATTACCGCTTCACTGTTCGCGATCATGCTCGCGCTCACGCCAACCTTGGCGTTGGCGCAGGCGGCGCCCACGCGGGCTGAACTTGCGCGCATCGATCGCATTCTGCGCCGTACGCCCTTGATCGATGGCCACAACGATCTGCCTGAGCAAATTCACGACAATTACGGCGGCGATCTTTCTCGTGTTGATCTTACGGCGGATACGCGCACGCTTTCCACCCCGCTACACACTGATATCCCGCGCCTGCGCCAGGGCCGCGTCGGCGCGCAGTTCTGGTCGGTCTACGTGCCTGCGGAGCTTCAGGGCGCGGCATCAGCGGAGGCGGTGCGCGTTCAGATTGATCTTGTGCGCCAGATGGTGGCGCAGCACCCGAACGTGTTCGAACTCGCGCAAACCGCTGATGATATCGTCCGCATCCATCGCGCCGGCCGCATCGCATCGATGTTCGGCATGGAAGGCGGCGAGCCGATCAACAACAACCTCGCCATTCTTCGCGAATTCCGCGCAAATGGCGTGCTCTACATGACGCTCTGCCATTCCAAGACGACGTCATGGGTCGATAGCGCGACCGACGCGCCGCAGCATGGCGGGCTGTCGCCGTTCGGCGAAGAAGTCGTGCGTGAGATGAACCGCATCGGCATGCTGGTCGATCTCAGCCACGTCTCTGCCGATGCCATGCGCGATGCGCTCCGCGTATCGACCGCGCCGGTGATTTTCTCGCACTCGTCGGCCTTTGCGCTGACGCCGCATCCGCGCAACGTGCCGGACGACGTGTTGCGCATGGTGCACGAGAATGGCGGTGTGGTGATGGTGAACTTCTATCCCGGGTTTACCGATAACGAGGTGCGCAACTGGGCGGCCAATCGCAACGCGGAGGAGGCGCGCCTGAAAGCGCTCAATCCAGGCGATCCGAGCGCCGTGACTGCCGGCCTTGCTGCGTGGACCGCCGCGAACGCGCGGCCCGAGGCGACGCTGAGCGATATCGCCGATCACATTGACCACATCGGCCAAGTCGCTGGCCGCGAAAACGTTGGCATAGGTTCGGATTTTGATGGCGTGCCGTTCCTGCCGCAGGGCCTGGACGGTGTTGAAGACTATCCGGCGCTGCTGGTTGAGATGCAGCGGCGCGGCTGGAGTGACGCGGAGATTGCGGGCCTCGCAGGCGGCAACCTTCTACGCGCGCTGCGCGGCGCCGAGCGCGTGGCCGCCCGAAGCTGATCGGAAGGTCCAGGGGAACACCGGCGCCGGCTTGTCGTTCAATCCTCGCACAGAGGAGACAACGCTATGGCCGACATCAAGGTATCAGATCGCGACGACATCGCCCGCGTCTGGCAGCTGATGAAGAAGATCGATATCTGCATGTTCGC
>JAXMCH010000009.1:0-55644 GCA_046349455.1 Hyphomonadaceae bacterium
CCGGGACTCACGCGCCAGCCGCTCACTTATTACAATCCACGCACCGCGCTGGGTGAATCCATCCTCGCGGGTCTCGCGACTGCGCCGGGTCCTGCGCACATGGCGCTCATCGGCCTTGGCGCCGGGTCATCTGCGTGCCTCACGCGGCCAACCGATAGCCTCACGATCTTTGAGATTGATCCGGCGGTCGTGCGTCTCTCTGCGCGGCCGGGCGGCGATTTCACTTACGTGCCGGAGTGCCAACCTAACGCGCAAATCCGTTTGGGCGATGCACGCCTGCAAATGGCGCATGAGCAAAACGATCAGTTCGACGTGATCGTCGTCGACGCATTTTCGTCGGACGCGATTCCGGCGCACTTGCTGACGGCGGAAGCAATTCAGCTCTATCTTTCGAAGATCAAGCCGACGGGCATCGTCGTGCTGCACCTCTCGAACCGCAACCTGGCGCTCGTGTCTGAATCCGCACGTGTCGCACGCGACATTCATGCGCCGACGCTGTTCAGACTGAGCGAACGATTCGAGCAGCCTTATGTCTCGTACTATGGCGGCCTGGCCGCGAGCGTGATGATCGTGGCGCGTACGCCCGACGTGCTCGCGCGCCTTCAGCTGCCGAGCCACGGCTGGCACGAATACGAAGCACCGCCCGGACGCGGTTGGACTGACGATTACATCAATCTGCCGCGTGCTTTGTGGGAGGGCCTGACAGGCGCAGAGCAGTGCCGGCTCTACACTTATCTGCCGCAATGCGGAAACGCCGAGACGCCGGCCACAACAACCGCGCCGACAACAGATCCAACGCAGCAATAGGCCTTTAGGCGGGCCGATCGAGCGTCGCCGTTGCCTGTGCAGCGAGGCCTTCCTCACGGCCAGGAAAGCCCATGCGCTCCGTCGTGGTGGCCTTCACGCTGACGCGCTCGATTGGCAGGCCCAGCAACTCGGCAGTCCGCGCCCGCATGCGGTCGCGATGCGGGCCGATCTTCGGACGCTCGCAGATGAGCGTGACGTCGACATGCATGATCCGCGCACCGGCGGCATCGGCGAGTTGCACCGCGTGGCGCAGGAAGCGTTCGGAGTCGGCGCCTTTCCACTGCGGATCGCTGGGCGGGAAATGCGCACCGATATCGCCTTCGCCAAGTGCGCCAAGGATAGCATCGACGAGCGCATGCCAACCGGCGTCGGCATCTGAATGACCGGTGAGCCCCTTGTCGTGCGGAATACGCACGCCGCAGAGCGTGACGAAATCGCCGTCGCCAAAGCGATGTGCATCGACACCGTGTCCCACGCACGTAACGCGTTCGCCGGCCAACATGCGCTCCAACATTGCGGCATCCTCTGGGTGCGTGATCTTCATAAGCCGTGCGTCACCGGCGATGACGTGCGTCGCCACACCGTTCGCGCGGACGACGGATAGATCGTCGGTGAATGTACGGTTGCCGGCGCGTTCGTAGGCGGTGCGCAACGCGCCAGCGCGGAAGGCTTGCGGCGTCTGCACACGCATGACGCCGACGCGGTCGATCTCATCAGCCACCATGCCAGAGGCATCGGCGCGGAGAAGTGTGTCGGCTACGGCGAGTGCGGGCGCTGCCGCGTCTGCGCCGCTGCGAAGCTTGTCGAGGAGCGCGCGGACGATCTCGGTCGTCAGACCCGGTCGTGCGGCGTCGTGTACCAGCACGAATTCGGCGGCGCCGATTGCCGCCAACCCAGCTCGAACGGAATCGGTGCGCTCTGCGCCGCCCGGCACGATGCGAACTTGAGGGTAAGCTTCCGTTGCGGTGCGGCACAAATCGGCGTGTTCAGGCGCGATCACGACGACAATCTCGTCCACACCTGCTGATGCCATCGCGCGCACCGACCAGGTGAGCACCGGCAGGCCAAGCAATTTACTGTATTGCTTGGGAATATTCCCACCCGCGCGAATGCCCTTGCCGGCGGCGACAATGATGGCTGCGGTACTCATCGGATGGAGAAATCTCGTTCAACGTGCTGCATCGCAGCATAAAACCCTTGGCGCCCGCTTTTTAGGCGCCTTAAGCTCATGCCTCAAGGACGGGGCCAATGTTCGGTTTGGATCAATTTCCGGTTCTTGTCTCGTCCGCCGCACGGAGAGTGCGGTGACGAGTGAACCGATCCTACGCTCCGCGCCGAAGCTCCGGGCCGCAACGCCGGACTCGGAACGTTGGCTGGAAGCGCTCCCCGCTGCCGTCCTTGTGGTCGACACAGGCGAACGCATCCGTTTCGTAAACGCAGCCGCCGCGGACTTGCTCGCGGGCGTAGGCCGCGGGCTGCTGGGGCGCCGTCTGGATGAGATCTTCGGCTCGGACGCGCCGCTGGCTGCGCTCGCGCGCCGCGCATTGAAGGGTTCGGCTGGTATCGCCGAAGCAGATGTTGCGCTCGTTGGGCCGGGCTTTGCTTTGGGCCGCGCGACGGTCGCGGCTGGGCCGGTTGGCGAAGCGGGTCACGTTGCGTTGGTGCTGGCGCGGGCGCCGAAGCCACGCAGCGCGCCGCCGATTGCCGGTCACTCGGCCGCGCGCACGCTCGCGCACGAGGTGCGCAATCCGCTGGCCGGCATTCGCGCAGCGGCGCAACTCATCTCGCGCAGCGATCCCGACACGGCGGCGCTCGCGAACTTGATCTGCGATGAAGTCGACCGCATCAATCGGCTCACGAACAAGATCGACCCGATGGCGGGCCTCGAACCGCCGCGCTTCGAGCCCTTTAATATACACGAAGCGTTGGAGCGCGTGCGCAAGCTCATAGGTTCGAGCGCGCCGGAAGTGATGATCCGCGAACGCTACGATCCGAGCTTGCCGAATGTGCGCGGCGATCTCGATCAGTTGATCCAGGCGTTCCTCAACATCGCCAAGAACGCGGCCGAGGCCGTGGAAGGCCAAGCCGACGGTGAGATCGCGATCTCGACGTCCTATCGCCCAGGCGTTCGCGTGCGCTCGGCGGCCAGCGGGGCGGCGCGCGCACAGCTTGAAGTGCAAATCGTCGACAACGGCCCGGGGCTGCATGCGGACGTCGCCGATCGCTTGTTCGAGGCATTCGCCACAACGAAAAATGACGGCATGGGCCTTGGGCTCACTGTCGCAGCGGACATCATCGCGCGCCACGACGGCAGCATCGAAGTCGATAGCGCGCCGGGCCGCACCGCATTCAAGATTCTTCTCCCCATCGACAGCGAGGACGCCCCGTGAGCTCAAGCATCCTTCTCGCCGACGACGACGCGTCTCTTCGCTTTGTTCTCTCTCAGGCGTTGAGCAAGGAAGGATATGCGGTCAGAGCCACAGGCAGTGTCTCCACCCTCTCCAAATGGGTGCGCGAAGGGGAGGGCGACCTCGTCCTGAGCGACGTTTATATGGGCGACGAGTGCGTTTTCGACGAATTGCCGCGCATGCGCATGGGGCGCCCTTCGCTGCCCGTGATTGTCATGAGCGCGCAGTCAACGGTTTCGACGGCCCTGAGCGCGGCGAACGCCGGGGCGTTCGATTATGTGCCTAAACCTTTCGACCTGAATGAACTCATGGCAGCGGTGCGCCGGGCCCTCTCCGGCGGCCCTGACGCAAAGACGCGCGCGCTCGGCAGTAAGGCCGAGAAGGACGAGCGCCAGCCGCTGATTGGCCGTTCGGCCGCGATGCAAGAAGTGTATCGCGTGATGGCGCGTGTCGCCGGCACCGATCTCACTGTGCTGATCGAAGGCGAAAGCGGCACCGGAAAGGAACGCGTCGCGCGCGCGATCCACGACCACAGCCGTCGTGCTGGCGCGCCGTTCGTGACCATGAGCTTAGCCGCGATGGCCCCGGCGCAGATCGACACGGATCTCTTCGGCGCTACAGGAAAGTTCGCGCAGGCTAAAGGCGGCACGCTTTTTCTTGAAGACATCGATGAGCTGCCGAGCGATGCGCAAACACGGCTCGCCGGCTTGCTGCATGGCGATGACCCAAATGAGCGGCCGAATGTCCGTCTGATCGTGGCCGCTCAGCGCAGTCTCGCAGCGCTCGCGCGCCAAGGTTCGTTCCGGCAGGACTTGTTCTATCGTCTGAATGTCGTCTCAATCCGGACGCCGGCGCTGCGCGAGCGTCTGGAAGATTTGGATGAGCTTGCACGCGCATTTCTCGTTCGCATCAAGCGCGAGGGGCTGCCGGAGAGGTCGATTGACAATGCGGCCATCGCGCGCCTCAAGGCGCACGATTTTCCAGGAAACGTGCGCGAACTGGAGAACTTGCTGCGCCGCGCAGCCACCTTGAGCCCGGCGTCCGTGATTACGGAGCGTGAGATCGGCGCCGAGTTGGGTGCTGCGGCGCGCCAAGCTGTGACCTCCGATGAAGTCGCGGAGGGCTTTGAGGCCGCGGTGACGCGCCATATCGCCAACGAATTCGCTGCGTCGCGCCCTGGCCTTCCAGCGGCAGGGCTATACGATCGCTTGCTGGCCGAAGTTGAGCGACCCTTGATCGAACAGGCCTTGGCGGCGACGCGTGGCAATCAGATCAAGGCGGCCGCGGTGCTCGGGATCAACCGGAACACCCTTCGCAAGAAAATTCAGACACTTGGCATCCGCACTGGGCGTGGCGATTGACGCCACTGTGATCTTGGTGCAACCCAATGTGGCTCTTCAGCAACATTGGGTCCCCCCGCGATGGTGCATCAACTGGCGGCTACCGAGCCTGCAGAAGCGGCGGTCCTGAGCGATCGCCCGCAGGGCAAAAGCGCGCTGGTCTTCCTCATTGGTCTAGGGGTTGCGGGTTTTCTCACGACGGCCGCGACTTTGGCGTTGTTGCTGGGCGAAGGCCTTGCAGGCGGCGCCAACGTCACAATCCAAAGCTTGCTGATCGCGAGCATCGTTATCTCGGCGGTGCTCGCCGGCATCCTGTTGCATCGCTTGCTTCGGGTGGCGCGCGCGTGGCGTTCAGCGGCGACGGGCGCCAGGCTGCATGTCCGGTTCGTTACGCTGTTCAGTTTAGCCGCTTTGGCGCCGGCCATCATCGTTGCTGCGTTTCTCGGCTTCACGTTCAGCCAGGGTGTAGACCGTTGGTTCAGCGAGCGCGTTGAATCCACGATTGAGAACGCGGCGAACGTTGGTCGCGCCTATGTCGATCTCGCCTCCGGCAATGTGAGCGGCGAAGTCGAAGCGATGGCTGTCGACCTGAACCTCGCGGCGCGCGGCCTAGTCGATGATCATCAGCGCTATCTAGCTTTTCTGGAGGCGCAAGCCGAGCGGCGCAATCTGACATCCGCGCTTGTCGTCAACTCGCGCGGCGACATTCTGGCGCGGGCCGGCGCGTCACTGCAGCAGGCGCCTTCAGCAGCAGCGTTCGCGGCCGCCAACGAAGGCGATGTGTTTGTCGCATTCGATGATGAGCACGACCAAGTCGTGGCGCTTTATCGCCTGCAGGCGTATCCGGACGCTTTCCTTTCGGTCACGCGCAATGTCGAGCCTGGTCTGGTTACGCAACTGCGGACGTTCCGCCGCTCGGTGGCCGACTATCGCCAAGCGCGTCAGCAACAGAACTCGCTGCGCGGGCTCTTTGGCCTCGCCTACTTTTCGACCGCGTTGCTTGTGCTCCTAGCGGCGGGCTGGGTTGGATTGACCAGCGCATCGCGCGTGGCCGAACCGATCGGCCGTCTGGTCGGTGCGGCGCGCCGCGTTGCCTCCGGTGATCTTAAGGCGCGTGTTGCGGTGGGGGAGGAGCGCGACGAGGTCGATGCGCTGGCGACGGCGTTCAACACGATGACGTCGCAGCTCGAAACACAGCGACGAGATTTGGTCGACGCGCAAGAAGACGCAGAATCGCGCAGTCGGTTCATTCAAGCGGTGCTTGGCGGCGTCAGCGCCGGGGTTGTCGGCATTGATCGCGACGGACGGATCGCAGCATTCAACCGCTCAGCGGCGCACCTGCTCGGTCAAGGCGAGGACCATCATCTTACCGGCCGACGCTTGATCGATATTGCGCCGGAGTTTGCGGAGCTTCTGAATCAACCGGCGCCGGCCGGCGAGACCGCACCGCAACGTGTCGATATCGTGCGTGAAACCGGCTCGGTGAATCTCAGCGTGCGCATGAGCCCCGACGGCGAAGGCGGCCTCGTGTTCACGTTCGACGATATGAGTAAGCTCATTGCGGCGCAGCGTCAGGAAGCCTGGAAGGATGTGGCCCGCCGCATCGCCCACGAGATCAAGAACCCGCTGACGCCGATCCAGCTCTCAGCCGAGCGGCTGCGGAAGAAATACGCCGACGAGATCAAGTCCGATCCCGACACCTTCGTCAAATGCACGGATACGATCCTGCGTCAGGTCGCCGATATTGGCCGCATGGTGGACGAGTTCGCCTCATTCGCGCGGATGCCGGCGCCGCGCATGGCGTTCGCGGATATGAGCGATATCGCGCGGTCGACCGTGTTTGGGCAGCGTCTGGCGTTTGCCGACATGCGGGTCGAGGTCGAAGGCGTCGACAAGCCGATCGGACTTGTTGTGGACGAGCGGCTGCTCTCACAAGCGCTGCTGAACTTGATCAAGAATGCGGCGGAAAGTGTGCAGGCGCGTCGCGCGCGCGATGGCGAACCTAAAGATGGATTCGTCAAAGTGCGTCTGCGCGATCTGGACTTCGGCGTTCAGTTCGAGGTGATCGACAACGGGTTGGGCTTCCCGGAGAAAGATCGACATCGCTTGATCGAGCCGTATGTGACGACGCGCGCCAAAGGCTCGGGCCTTGGGCTCGCGATCGTGGCGCGCATCATTGAGGATCACGGGGGGCTGATTGAGTTGGACGATGCGCCGGGGCCTGGGCCTGGCGCAGTCGTTCGTTTCGTACTTCCAAAACGTGGCGAGGAGCCGGCTGAGCCCGCTGCAGAACACGGCGCAGGAGCCCCCTAATGGCGCAAGATATTCTCATCATCGACGACGAAGCCGACATCAGAGATCTGATTTCCGGCATCCTGGAGGACGACGGCCACCAAGTGCGCGCGGCGCGTGACAGCGATGAAGCGCTGGACGCCTTCAAACGACGCAAGCCCTCGCTGGTCGTGCTGGACGTGTGGCTGCAAGGCAGCCGCATCGATGGCCTCGAACTTCTGGCCCTGTTCAAGGAGATCGATCCGGACATGCCGGTGGTCGTGATCTCCGGTCACGGCACGATCGAAACGGCGGTCGCGGCGATCCGCAAGGGCGCGTACGACTTCATCGAAAAGCCGTTCAATGCGGATCGTTTGCTGCTGGTGGTGCAACGCGCGCTGGAGACGACGCGGCTGAAGCGCGAGAATGCCGAACTGAAGGCGCGTTCGTCGGCGAGCGACAATCTGATTGGTTCGTCCGCCGTGATGGCGGCGTTGCGCAGCTCGATCGAGCGCGTGTCGCAGACGAACTCGCGTGTTCTCATTGCGGGGCCAGCTGGCTCAGGCAAGGAGCTCATCTCGCGCCTGCTGCATGAGCGCAGCGCGCGTGCGAACGGACCGTTCGTTGCAATCAACGCCGCCTCGATTGCGCCGGAGCGCATGGAGAGCGAAATCTTTGGCGAGGATGGCCCAGATGGCCGTCCGCGCAAGATTGGCGTGTTCGAGCAAGCGCACGCGGGCACACTCTTCCTCGATGAGGTCGGCGACATGCCGCCAGAGACGCAGTCGAAGATCCTGCGTGTATTGGTCGACCAACGGTTCCGCCGGCTCAATGGCGCGACGGATGTGCAGGTGAACGTGCGTGTTGTGTCTTCGACATCGCGCGACCTGACGGGAGATATTGAGGCCGGGCGTTTTCGTCAGGACCTCTACCATCGCTTGAACGTCGTGCCGTTGCGGGCGCCGAGTTTGGCTGAGCGGCGCGAGGACATCCCGGAATTAGCTGGCTATTTCGTCGGGCGATTGGCGGGCATGTCGGGCGTGCCGGCGCGGCAAATCGGCGAAGACGCATTGGCGGCGCTGCAGGCCGCTGATTGGCCGGGGAACGTACGCCAATTGCGGAACGTGATCGAACGCATCCTCATTCTCGCCACCGGCGACGTGAACACGCCGGTGACCGTCGACGCGTTGCCGCCCGAAGCATGGCCGTCAGCTGGCTTTTCCAAGCACGATGGCTTGCAGGAGGTCATCGGTCTGCCGCTGCGCGATGCGCGCGAGCGGTTCGAGCGCGAATATCTCAACGTGCAGATCACGCGCTTTGGCGGCAATATTTCGCGCACGGCGGCGTTCATCGGCATGGAGCGTTCTGCGCTGCACCGGAAGCTGAAATCGCTCGGCGTTGAAGCGCCCGGCCGCAACGGGCACGAGGCCGAATGAGGCAGGTCGCGTATGTGAACGGCGTCTATGCGCCGCTCAACGCGCCGCGCCTTTCGGTGCTGGACCGCGGCTTTCAATTCGCGGATTCGATCTATGAAGTGTGGGCTGTTCGCGGCGGCAAGCTTTATGATCGAGCTGGCCACATGGCGCGGCTGAAGCGCTCGTTGGCGGAACTGCGGATCGATTTGCCGCTGAGCGAGGTTTCGCTGATGGCGGTGATGCGCGAGACGTTGCGGCGCAATCGCGTGACGGATGGCATCGTCTATGTGCAGGTCAGCCGGGGCGCTGCGCCGCGCGATCATGTGTTCCCAGCAAAGCCGGTGCGGCCGACGCTGGTGGTAACCGCCAAAACGTTGGATCGCGCCGCGATCGAGAAGCGCGCGGCGACCGGCGTCAAAGTAATCAGCACGGCGGAGACGCGCTGGGCGCGGCGGGACATCAAATCAGTCAACCTCCTCCCGAATGTGCTGGCGCGGCAGGCGGCGAAGGAGGCGGGAGCGTTCGAAGCTTGGTTCGTGGATGACGACGGTTTCGTGACGGAGGGGACCTCTTCCAACGCGTGGATCGTCGATGCGGACGGCGCGCTGCGCACGCGCGAGCTCTCGAATGACCTGCTGCATGGCGTAACGCGCGCGGCGCTGCTGAAGATCGCGCGCGAGCGGCAGATGATTGTTCGCGAGACGCCGTTCACGATCGCCGAAGCCAAGGCGGCGCGCGAGGCTTTCGTTAGCGCCGCCAGCAACCCTGCGACGCCCGTGGTGGAGATCGACGGCGTTCGGATCGGCGACGGCAAGCCAGGGCCGATTGCTTTGGCGTTGCGTGACTTTTATTTGAGCGAAGCCAGCGCCGATTGACCGCCGGAAATCGTTTCGGTTGGCGCCTGCGAACGGCCCCCTTATACCCAGAGGCAGCCGCGCGCTTCGACGCGGCGCCATAAAACTTTAGCGCATGGGGTTACACCATGGACAAAAAACAGAACCTCCAGGACACGTTCCTCAACGCCGTCCGTAAGGCCAAGACGCCGCTCACGATCTTCCTGGTCAATGGCGTCAAACTCCAAGGCGTCGTCACCTGGTTCGACAACTTCTGTGTGTTGTTGCGCCGCGACGGCCAAGTGCAGCTGGTTTACAAGCACGCGATCTCCACGATCATGCCGGGCGCTCCGGTCCAGCTCTACGAAATCGACAAGGCTGCTGATGAAGCCGACGGCTGATACGCCGCTCAAAGATTTGAACAAGGCTATCGTTCTGCGCCCGCTCGCGAGCGCGGAAGAGAGCGTCCGCGATGGCGAGGCGCGGTTGCTGGAAGCCGTGGGCCTTGCGCAAGCGCTTGGGCTCGAGGTGGCGAGCGCTGAAGCTGCGCCGCTGCGGCAGATCAATCCACGCAGTTATTTCGGATCGGGCCGCGTCGAGCGGCTGAAAGATCAGTCTGAGGAAGTGGGCGCCGGCGTCATCGTGATCGATGCGGCGCTCTCGCCCGTGCAGCAGCGCAATCTGGAGACCGATATCGGGTCGAAGGTGATCGATCGTACGGGGCTGATCCTCGAGATTTTCGGCCTGCGTGCGCGCACCAAGGAAGGCAAGCTGCAGGTGGAGCTTGCACGGCAAGGCTATGAGCGTTCGCGCCTGGTGCGGACATGGACGCACTTGGAGCGTCAGCGCGGCGGTCTGGGCAAAACCGGTGGCCCTGGTGAAACGCAGATCGAACTCGATCGGCGGATCATCGCTGACCGGATCATCAAGTTGAAGAAAGAGTTGGAAGACGTGCGCCGTACGCGCGGGCTGCAACGGCGCGCGCGCTCGCGTGCGGGACTGCCGGCGGTGGTGTTGGTGGGCTACACGAATGCCGGCAAATCGACGTTGTTCAATCGCCTGACGCAAGCCGGCGTGCTGGCCAAGGACATGTTGTTCGCGACGCTCGATCCCACGGCGCGGCAAGTGAAGTTGCCGAGCGGCCGCGCCGTGATCATGAGCGATACGGTCGGCTTCATCTCCGATCTGCCGCACGAATTGGTCGAGAGTTTTCGTGCGACGTTGGAGGCCGTAACCGAGGCGGATTTGCTGGTGCACGTGCGCGACATCGCGCATCCGCAGAGCGAAGATCAGAAGGCCGATGTTCTCGGCGTGCTTGCGCAGCTTTCGAAGGACGCTGGCGATAAATCTCCGCCGGTCCTCGAAGCCTGGAACAAGATTGATCTTTTGGACGACGCGACGCGTGTCGGACGTTTGCGTCGGGCCGATGCGGCAGCGCAGGGGCAGGGCGCCCTACCCCCTGTTGCGCTGTCGGCGGAGACGGGGGAGGGCGTGGACGCCCTGCTCGCGGCGATCGATCGCGCGGCCTTCTCCGCGACGCGCGTCATCACCCTCACCTTGGCGCCGGACGATGCCGGCCGTTTGCGCGCGCAGATCGCGGCGCATGGCAAGATTTTGAATGAAAGCACAGACGATGACGGCAATCTCACGCTGCGCGCGGAGTTGCTGGTGGAGGATGCTGCGCGCTTTGCACCGCTAGAGCCCCTGCCCGAAGAAATGCGCAAAGCGGCGGAGTAGGGGAGCGCCCTACTTCCGCGAGAGCCGCTCAACCAGTTCAGCGGCAAACACCGAGAGCGTATCGTCCCGCGCGCCCATGACGACGATGCGGTCGCCGGGTTCTGCGAGTTCGATCAGCTTGTCACCGCAGGCGCCGCGTTCGGCGAAGGCCATTGCTTCGAAGCCGCGCGCACGCACGCCGGCGACAATGTGTTCGCTGGTGACGCTGCGATCGACTGTGCCGCCGAAATAGACGGGGTCGGGCATGATGAGGACGTCATCACCAGACATATGGCGCGCGAAGACGTCGATGAATTCGTTTTTCATCAGCCGCAGCGGGCCAAAGCCGTGCGGTTGAAACATGATCAGCAAACGGCCTGGGAAGGCGTGCAGCGTGTTGAGCGTCGCAGTGATCTTATCGGGGTTGTGGCCGAAATCGTCGATGACGGTGACGTTGTTGGCCTTGCCCACGACTTCGAGGCGCCGCTTTGTGCCGGAAAAGCCTTTCAGCGCTTCGGCTGCGTCTTTGAGCGAAAGGCCGTACGCACGCGCGGCCGAGAGTGCGGCGAGCGCATTGGCGACGTTGTGTTCGCCGGGGACGGCGAGATCGACCGTCGCGCGCTCGCGCGTGTCTTTCTCGATCACATCGAATGAGACACCATCGGGCGCCAGACGAATGTCGCTGCAGTGCAGATCGGCGAGGCCGGAGCGGAGCGCGTAAGTGCGTGTGCGGACTTTGGTTGCGATCACCAGCGCGGCGGTTTCCTCGTTGTCGAGGTTGAGCACCGCGATCTCGGCTCGGTTGACGAAGCCGCTGAAAAGCGCGCGCAGCTCGTCCATGCTCTTGTGATCGAGCGCGATATTGTTGACGACGGCGATGGTCGGCTCGTAGCGCGCGATCGAGCCGTCACTTTCATCGACTTCGGAGACGAAGGCATCGCCCTTGCCGACAAGCGCGCTCGCGAACAGCGCGTCTGGCGTCACGAAGTTTTTCATCACGGCGCCGTTCATCACCGTGGGATCGCGCCCGGCGCGGTGGAGCAGCCAGGCGATCATGCCGGTGGTGGTGCTCTTGCCGCTGGTGCCGGCGACGCCGATGCGCACGGGCGCTGCGTTGAATAGCTCGGCCAGCAATTGCGGACGCTTCAAATCCTCCGCGCCGACACGCTTTGCGGCGACGACATCGCCGACAGTGTCTTCAACAGCCGCCGAGCGCACGAGGATCTGGTCAGCGCTGGTGATGCCGGAACCGTCTTGCGGGAAGAGGGCGATGCCTTGGGCTTTCAGGTACTCGAACTTCGCGCCGAGGCGGCCCTGATCGAGCGAGCGGTCGGAGCCCGCGACCGTCACGCCTTTGCCGCGCAGGATGAGCGCCAAGGGCAGCATGCCCGAGCCGCCGACGCCGCTGAAGAAATAGGATTTGGCCTGACTCATAGCTGCCGGTTATGACGAGAAACGCCGCTTAACGGCAAGGACGCGAACGCAGAATGGCCCCATCGCTCCGCATTGGCGTTGTTGCGCCCGGCACGCGCATCGAGCCGGAGCTGGCGGAGCGGCTTAAGGCCTTCGCGGCGGACAGTTTTCTCGATCGCGCGCCAGAGATCGTTGTTCACCCGCAATGCTTTTTGAGTGCGGGACATTTCGCCGGCGACGACAATGCGCGCACCAAGGCGTTCGTGGAATTTGCCAACGATCCCTCGTTTGACGCGATCTGGTTTGCGCGCGGTGGCTATGGCGCGTGCAGGATCGCCGAAGCGGCGTTGGCGCAGCTCAACGGCGCGTCGCGCCTGAAAACCTATCTCGGCTACAGCGACAATGGCGCGATCCTCGGCGGGCTCTACGCGCGCGGCTACGAGAATGTGGCGCATGGCCCTCTTCCCATCGACATGACGCGTCAGGGCGGAGAGGGGGCTGTGAAGAGGGCGCTCAACTGGCTCATCGACCGCTCCCCTGAGAGCGTCGAACTCGGCGTGATGTTCGAGGGCAAGAGCGCTGCGTTCAACATCACCGTTTTTCAATCGATGCTCGGCACGTCGCTCGAGCCGGATTTGAGCGGCCACGTGCTGATGCTGGAGGATGTGGGGGAGTATCTTTACCGGCTAGACCGCGCCCTCTTCCAAATCACGTCGTCCGCCAATGTGCGGAGCGTGAAGGGGATCAAGCTGGGGCGCATTTCCGACACGCCGGAGAACGACAAACCGTTCGGCGCGACCGAAGAAGAGATCATGCGCTATTGGTGCGCGAAGGCTGGCATCGCGTATCTTGGCCGTGCCGACATCGGCCACGATGTCGAGAACAAGGTCGTGCCGTTTGGCGCGCTGAAGCGCTAGCGCATCGGCTCACGGTTTTCGCCTGCTTTAGCTCTTCGACTGGTAGTGCAGGTACCCACGCTCGACCATTCGGCGCATAGCGTCATAGGCCTCGGTGAGTTCTTCGTAAGCGCGGCGAAGGACGCCCAGTTGCGTGGTTTGGTCGTGGGTGAGCGCCGTGGCGCTCTCGGTCATTTGGGTGGCCGCAGCAACCCAACGCGCGCGCGCATGGGCCGTCGCTACGGCTAGGCGCTCAAATTTTTGAAGCTCCACGCGGCCGAGTGTCTGGCCCACCACCGCGCGATTTGCGGCATAGGCGGCGTAATCAATCTGCTCAAGATGCCCGCGCAATTTGCGCTGCTCGGTGGGATCCAATTCGGCTTCCGGCGCGAAATGTTCACTGCGACTGCGGACGCTGGAAGAGACAATTGAGGTCATGGCTACCGTTCCCGGGCTCATTTGGGAAATTGAGCCCCATGCGAAGGAGCATGCACACAACGCGGTTAAGGCGCGGTTCGGCTAACTGCACAAAGAGCGTAAACGGCGGCTCAGCGCTTCTCAGCCGCCTTTGCCTCAAGCCAGAGCGCTTCCATGTCGTCTAGCGGCTGTGGGCCGGCGCGGCCTTGCTCTGCGAGGCGGCGCTCGATGTGTTGGAAGCGGCGGGTGAACTTGGCGTTGGCGCGCCGCAGCGCTTCCTCGGGATCGACCTTCAGCTTGCGCGCGAGGTTGGCCATCACGAACAGCACGTCGCCCATCTCTTCGGCGATGTGATCCTGGTCCCCACTAGCCTCGGCCGCCTTCAGTTCAGCCAGCTCCTCGTCGAGCTTGGCCAGCACTTCATTCGACGTCGGCCAATCGAAGTTGATGCGGGCGGCGCGCTTGGTGAGTTTCTCGGCGCGCATGAGGGCGGGCAGGGCCATTGCGACATCGTCCAGAAGCGACGGCGCGCCTTTGGCGGCGCGCTTCTCAGCCTTCAGCGTTTCCCAGGCGACGGTCTGTTGCTCCGCCGTACGGCCGTCGCCAGCTTCGCTGAACACGTGCGGATGGCGTTCGATCATTTTGTCGGCGAGCGCTTGGGCGACATCGGCAAAATCAAACGCACCTTGCTCCTCGGCCATGCGAGCATGGAAGGCGACTTGGAAGAGAAGGTCGCCGAGCTCTTCCTTCAGTGCCGGCAAGTCGTTGCGCTCGATCGCGTCGGCGACTTCGTATGCTTCTTCGATCGTGTATGGCGCGATGGTCGTGAAGTTCTGCTCGATATCCCACGGGCAGCCGCCTTTGGGATCACGCAAGCGCGCCATCACGTCGAGCATGGCCTGAGTGGAGGCCGCGTTGCGGGCGAGCGGTGTGGCGCTCTTTTCGTTCGGCTTTTCAGAGGCTTGGGCCGACATACGTATCTCGCATAAGATAGATTATGAGAAGCAATATCACGACTCAGATCGGATAATCGCCAGTCCAGCCATCGTATGCGGGTTCGACGGCGCTGGGCAGCCTCGCCTTCAGCGTCTGGTAGTCCAGATCGATATGCATGTTGGTCAGAACCGCGCGCGCCGGCTTTACGCGCTCGATCCATTCCAAGGCGCGGCCAAGGTGCGCGTGCGTTGGATGCGGTGTCTCGCGCAGCGCGTCGACGATCCAGATCGCCAGGCCTTTGAGCTCGGCAAAACTCGCCTCCGGCATGTCGACGACGTCGTTCGAATAGCCCACCGGGCCAACGCGAAAACCGAGCGAGCGGCTGAAACCGTGATCCTGATCGAGCGGCAGCAATTCGAGCTTGCCGCCTGGGCCATCGATGACGAGCGGCACCAGAGGTGAGATGTCGCCGGCGCGGCGGACGATGGCTGGGTAGCCGCCCTTTGACTCAAACGCGTAGCCGAAGCGGCGCATGAACGTCTCGCGCGTCGCGTCGTCCATCCACACCGGGATCTGGCGCCGGCTCTTGATCGCGAACGCGCGCACGTCGTCGAAGCCGTTGGTCTGGTCGGCGTGGTCGTGGCTGATGACGACGGCGTCGAGGTGCGCGGGTTTAGCGGCGGCGAGCTGGAGCCTGAGGTCTGGCGAAGTGTCGATGAGGACTGTCGTCGCCTCCTCTGCGGCGCCCGCGGGCCCTGCCCACTTCTGTAGAAGCAGCGAACAGCGCGAGCGGCGGTTCTTGGGCTCGTTCGGATCGCAGACGCCCCAATCGCCGGTGGCGCGGGGAACGCCGCCGGAAGAGCCACAGCCGAGAATGGTGACGCGCAGCGTGCCGCTCATGACGTCACACGCGGTATGGTTGGGAAGAGGCGGTGGAAGTTGTCGGCGAGCAGGGCGCTCGCCTCCTCCTCACCTAGCCCACGCAGGCCTGCGAACGCCTTCTGCACCTCCGCCACGTGCTTGGGTTCGCAGCGCTGACCGCGGTAAGGAATAGGGGCAAGATACGGGCAATCGGTCTCGACGATCACGCGGTCCAAAGGGACTTCCCGCGCGATGTCGCGCACGTCGTCTGCGTTCTTGAATGTCATGATGCCAGAGAACGAAAAGTAGGCGCCGATTTTGAGTGCGCGGCGCGCGAGTTCGGCGCCCGAAGTGTAGCAGTGCATGAGGATGCGAAGAGGGCCCTTCTCGGCCTCCTCTTCCAACAGCTCCGCCATTGCTTCGTCTGCCTCACGTGTGTGGATGATCAGCGTCTTATCGAGTGCGTGCGCGGCCTTGGCGTGCGCGCGAAAAACGGCGACTTGATCCTCAAAGGGGCTGAACTTGTAGTGCTGGTCGAGGCCGGTTTCCCCTACCCCGACCACCCTCTCGTGCTTGCCCAGTTCGATCAGACGCTCAGCCGTCAGATCGAGGTGGTCCTTCGCATAATGTGGATGTGCGCCAACGCTGGCGAAGATGTCGTCGTGCTGCTCGGCGATGGCGATCACTTGGTCGAAGTTTTCGACCTTGTCGCAGATGGTGATCATGCGGCCGACGCCGGCTTCGCGTGCGCGTAAGATCACCGCTTCGCGATCTTCGGCGAAGCTGTGATGGTGTAGGTTCACGTGGCTATCGATCAGCAGCGTCATCGCCGCACCGCCGCGGCGCGGTCCAGAACGCCGATGGCGCGCGCGAGCGCGTGGCGCGGGTCCATGTCGAGGCCCTCAGCCTCGCCGCGCAGCGTTTCGAGCTGCGACCAGGCTTCGGCCCATTGCTCACCGCCCTGCTCGACGCCGTTGGCGCGGGTCCACTCTTCCGCAAGCTCGAGCACGGCTGCGAGGCGTTCGAACGGTTCGCCGCTCATCTTATCGTAGAGCGGATTGAGCACCGACGCGGCTTCGCCTTTGGCGATGGCCGCCTGGGCGCGATCGAGACGCGCCGCGGCTGTATCGATGCCTTGTGCCTTCAGCGCGATGGCGCGGCCGGGGCGGCCCTTGGCGAGCGCGACCACGGCGTCATCCTTGGCGCCGAGCGCTCGTTCGACTTGGTCATCGCTCAGCGCGCGGAGCGCCAGGCGGCGGCAGCGAGAGCGGATGGTCGGCAGGATCGCGCCCGGCGCGTGGCACACGAGTAGCAATACGGAACGCGCTGGCGGCTCTTCCAACGTTTTCAGGATGGCGTTCGCGGCGTTGCGGTTGAGATCATCGACGGCGTCGATGATGGCGACGCGCATGCCGCCTTCGGACGGCGCGAGCGCGAAGAAGCCGCCCATGTCGCGGGCATCATCCACGGCGATCTCGCGGCGCGGCTTGCCGCGATCGTTGAGGCCGCGGCGCAGGACGAAAAGATCGGGATGCGAAAGCGCCGCCACGCGGCGCGCGACCTGATCTTCTGGATCGACGTCAAGCGGCCGCGGGCCAAAACGTTTGGCGCCGAGCGCGATCCGGGCGAAACGATATGCGAGCGTGGCTTTGCCGAGGCCCTTGGCGCCGGTGATGAGCCAAGCATGGTGCATGCGACCGCCGCGCAAGGCGTCGAGCAACGCCTGCTCTTGTTCGTCATGACCGACGTACGAATAGGTTTCGCGCGGGTGCGGTGCCTCGGGCTCTTTATCTGTCTCTGGAGCGGGTTTGTCCGACTTCACAACCGCTGCTCCAGCGCTGCGAGCGCTTTGGCGCGCACGTCATCGACGCCCGCGCTCGCATCGAGCACCAAGCAACGTTTGGGTTCGCGCTGCGCAATCGCGAGGAATTCGGCGCGCACGCGCGCGTGGAACGCAGCATCCTTCTTCTCGAAACGATCTTCGCCGATGTGCTTGCCTTGGGATCGACCGAGGCCGTTCGCCGGATCGAGGTCGAGCACGAAGGTGAGATCGGGCGCCGGCGCTTCAATGAGCGCGTTGAGCCGATCGAGGGCTGCGGGCGCCAGGCCGCCAGCGGCGACCTGATAGGCGCGTGTGGAGTCGTAGTAGCGGTCGCAGATCACCCAGGCGCCGCGGGCCAGCGCTGGGCGAATGGTTTGGTTCAGGTGATTCAGACGCGCGGCGGCAAAGAGCAACGCCTCTTCCATCGCGCTCCATCGATTGGCGTCGCCTGACACGAGCAACGTGCGAATGGCGTCGGCGCCAGGTGCGCCGCCGGGTTCTCGCGTAAGCACGACTTCGAAGCCGCGCGCGCGCAGTACCTCGGCCATGCCGCGTGCGAGCGTCGACTTGCCCGCGCCTTCGCCGCCTTCCAGCGTGATGAAACGGCCCTCTGCCATAGGCCCTATGAAGGGCCGAACAGGGTCAGGCGCAAGCCTTCAAAGGCGCGTGAAAACCAGTTGGCGCGACCTATGTTGCGCCCCGCCGCCAGCGGAAACTCTTGCGCCGGGAAATTGGGACCTTCGACGATGAGACGCGCGACGACGTCGCCCTCGCGGATCGGCGGATTGAGTGGACCGGTATAGACGATCCGTGCTGTGAGGCCGACTTGCGCGCCGCGCGAACCGCCAATGACGATATCTTGCTCAGCGACCAGTGGCACGGTTCCGCGCGACCCCAGTCGCACGCGCGCCTCACCAACTTGGTGGCCGCGCTCTGCGACGGTGATGAGGTTGAAGTCGTTGAACGCCGAACGCATGAGCCGCGTTGCTTCGGACGCCCGTGCGGCCATCGTCGGTAGGCCGTTAAAGACGATGATGCGGCGTTGGCCGTTCTGCACGGCTGAGCCGACGAGACCGTAGCCGGAATCGTCCGTGTGGCCAGTCTTCACGCCGTCAGCGCCCGGGAATGCGCCAAGTAACGGATTCCGGTTCGGTTGGGTGTGGTTGTTGTAGCTGAACTCGCGGCGGCCATAGACGCGATAGAATTCGGGATACGTCACCATGATGTGGCGCGCGAGGCGCGCGAGGTCGGCCGAGCTGATGCGTTGCTCGGGATCGTCGAGGCCAGTCGCGTTGGTGAAATGTGCTGAGCGCAAGCCGAGTTCGCGAGCACGTGCGTTCATGATCGCGACGAACGCCTGCTCGGAGCCGGCAATCCCCTCGGCCATCACAACACATGCATCGTTTGCGGAGACGATCACCGCGCCTTGAATGAGATCGCGTACGCTGACCGATGAGTTGACCGGCAAGAACATGTGCGAGCCGCCCGACGGCGCGCCGTGTTCGCGCCACGCGTACTCGCTCACGGTGAAGCGCGTGTCGTAGGTGATGCGGCCCGCCTGCAATTGCTCAAGCACGACGAGCACCGTCATCAGCTTGGCCATTGATGCGGGCGGCACCGGTGTCTCGCAATCCTGGCACGAGAGGATCGCGCCGGAGGCCGCATCCATAATGGTGACGTGTTGCGCGACAGCCGGCGGTGGCGGCGGCGCGGGCTGGCGCGCGCGTCGGCGCTGGGCATCAGCCGCGGGCGCGAGCGCCAGAGCAGCCGCTAAAGTCATCGCGCCGAGTGCGCGTTGCAGGTTCATTGTTCCGCCGAATCGTTGGCGCATTTTGCGCGGGTAAGAGTGAAGCAAACCGGCGCGGCGGTTTTGCGTCAACTCGGCTTAGCGCGTTGCCACAACTGCGTCGGAAAAGCCAAGCGCGGCAACGGTCTGCAGCGCCGCGTCGGCGTCCTCGCGGCTCGGCCACGGACCGACGCGGACCCGGAATAACTCACCGCGCGACGTGTTGCGGACATCGACGCTCACTGGACCCGCTGTGGACACCGCATCGCGCACGCGCTGTGCGTTGCCGGGATCCGAGAACGCGCCGACTTGCACGACATAGGCGCCGGTGGCCGCCGCATAACGCGGTGCCGGCTGCGGGGCGGCCGCTTGCATTGGGGCCCCGTCCAAGTCGCCATCGGTTGCGGCCGGCGGCGGGAGCAGGGACGTGGGCCCCTCCCCTCGTTCGGCGGCTTGTTGAGCAGGGGCGGCGGGAACGTGGTTGGCCGCGGGGGCGGGCGAACCGTCGGCGGAGATGCGGCGCGGCGCGGGGCCGAGGTAACGCACGTGAACTCGCGCATGGCCGTTGTCGGTAAAGCCCAACGCGTTTGCAGCGGCGCGCGATACGTCGAGCACGCGGTCGCCTGTGAATGGTCCGCGGTCGTTGACGCGCACGATCACTTCGCGGCCGTTTTCCAAATTGGTGACTTGAACGAGGCTCGGGATCGGCAGCGTTGGGTGCGCGGCGGTGAGCGCGTCTTGGTCGAACGCTTCGCCGCTCGCCGTGGCTTGGCCCTGGAATTCTGCGCCATACCATGAGGCGACGCCGGTTTGCTCGTATCCAGGCTCAGCAGTCGGCACGAACCAGCGGCCTTCAGCTTGGTAGGGCGGCCCTACCCGCTCTTGCTCAAGCCATTGGGGGCGCTCGTTGCTCGGGGGCGCTTCGGGTAATACAGCGCGCTCCGGCGCGGGGGCCGAGACTTCAACGACGCGCGGGCGGCCAGTTGTGCGGCGGATGTCGATCGTCGCTTGGCCGCTGCGTTGTTGTGCGCCGTAGCCATAGGAATTGTCGGCGCCGCCTGCGAGGCGATCGTCGGCAGATGCCATCTGCACAGGCGCTTCGGCGCGGTTGTTGGCGTATTCGATCGGCGCTTGCGCCGCGGCAGCGGACGCATAGGCGCACACCGCGAAGCAAACCAGCGCGAAGCGATTCAACGTGCCGAACATGCGCCAACCTCAATAAACTGAGCGTGCTTGATAACGCACAGCCTCTTGAGACCGCGTAAGCCCGTATCGTTTTTTCCGCTTAACCACGCGGCGAACGCAGCGTGCCGTGAAGTGGCGGAGGGAGTGGGATTCGAACCCACGGTGGGCTTGCACCCACGCCGGTTTTCAAGACCGGTGCCTTAAACCACTCGGCCATCCCTCCGCGTGGGTGCGCTCGCGTATCAGCGCGACAGCAACAGAGCAACGTTCAACTTGCCCAGAAGGCGCACAGTCAAAATCCAGCCCTAATACTGTGTCGGAATAGTATTCCGAAAGGACTGGTTCATAGTGGGACACATCAAGCCTCTGCCGCGAAGTTTAACCAACGTCGTTTGGTAAATTTCGCAGGACGAGTGTTTAACCAAGATTGTCCGGCGCACCTCCGTACCTTCCCAGTAGCTGGCTGAAAATCCCGAACTCTAGCTGGGGAGGGCTGGCGTCTTTGCGTACGGAGGTAACGGGAAATGCAATTTAAACTTTTGAGCTCGGTCTGCGCCGTCGCTCTTGGCCTGGCGTTCGCGCCTGCGGCCTGGGCTGACGACGGTCCGAGCATCGACGATGGCAACGCCATCGCGCATGAAAATAGCACTGCGACGACGACCAACGACAGCGGCAATGGCAACAGCAGCAGCGACTCCTCGACGGAAGTCACGGTTGAAGACAGCGCCAACGGCAATGGTTCGAACAACAACAACAGCTATTCTGATAGCAACTCGTCCACGAACACGGACCTTTCGGTCGCTGACAGCCTGAACGGCAACATCGTCGGCAACAGCGAAGCGACCGACAATTCGGACAACTCGACCAACGTTGACGTCGCCGACAGCGGCAACGGCAACTTCTCGAACAACGGCAACACCGCGTCGTATCAATCCGCAGAATCGAGCAGCGACTCTTCGACCAACGTCGATGTTGCGGACAGCGGCAACGGCAACTTCTCGGGCAATGGCGCCGATAACTCGACCAACACCGATAACTCGAACAACTCGACGAACATCGATGTGGCCGATAGCGGCAACGACAACTCGACGAACACGGCCAACTTGGACGCTTCGACGAATTTGAACGTCGCCGACAGCGGTAACGACAACTCGACCAACACCGCCAACCTCGACGCTTCGACGAACGTTGACGTGGCCGACAGCGGCAACGGCAACTTCTCGAACAACGGCAACGATAACTCGACGAATACGGCCAATGCCGACTCGTCGACGAACGTTGACGTGGCCGACAGCGGCAATGGCAACTTCTCGGGCAACGGCGCCGACAACTCGACCGACAACTCGAACAGCTCGACGAACGTTGATGTGGCCGACAGCGGCAACGGCAACTTCTCGGGCAATGGCGCCGACAACTCGACCAACACCGATAACTCGAACAATTCGACGAACATCGATGTGGCCGATAGCGGCAACGACAACTCGACGAACACGGCCAACCTGGACGCATCGACGAACGTTGACGTCGCCGACAGCGGCAACGGCAACTTCTCGAACAACGGCAACGATAACTCGACGAATACGGCCAACGCCGACTCGTCGACGAACGTTGACGTGGCCGACAGCGGCAATGGCAACTTCTCGGGCAACGGCGCCGACAACTCGACCAACACGGCGACCGACAACTCGAACAACTCCACGAACGTTGACGTGGCCGACAGCGGCAACGGCAACTTCTCGGGCAACGGCGCCGACAACTCGACCAACACCGATAACTCGACGAATGGCTCGTACAACACGGCCACGCTCGATGCGTCGACGAACGTCGATATCGCCGACAGCGGCAACGACAACTCTGTCAACACGCTGACGGCCGCCGACGACCAGTCGATGAACAACGGCTCGAACGTTGCTGGCGATGACATGAACCAAGGTTCGAACGTCGCGGGCGACAACCTCAATCAAGGCTCGAACGTTGCTGGCGACGACCTGAACCAGAACGCCGGCAGCTATGCTGGCGACGATCAAGCCAACAACTCGAACCAAGCCGGCGGCGACCAAGCCGTTGCTGATAACGGTTCGAACCTTGTGGGCGACGATCAGAACGTTGCGACCGACGCCAACCTGGCGGGCGGCGACCAAGCCGTGGCCGACAATGGCTCGAACCTCGTGGGCGACGACCAAACGGTCGCCACCGACTCGAACCAAGCTGGCGGCGACCAACTGGTTGCTGACCACTCGATGATCGCGGGCGACGACCTTGATCAGAACAACAACGCCGGCACTTATGCTGGCGACGATCTGAACCAAGGTTCAAACGTTGCTGGCGACGACCTGACCCAAACGACGGGTTCGAACGTTGCGGGCGATGACATGACGCAAGCTGCCGGTGGCTCCACCATCGTCGGCGACGACCAAAACAACGGGTCCAACGTTGCGGGTGACGACCTTACCCAAAACAGCGGCACGATGGTTGGCGATGACCAGAACAACGGCTCGAACGTTGCTGGCGACGACATGACCCAAGCCAGCGGCGGTTCGACCATCGTCGGCGACGATCAGATCAACAACACCGGCACCTATGCTGGCGACGATCTCGATCAGGACAACTCGGTCAACACCGACAACTCCACCAACAACGATGACTCGTACAATACGGTCGCGTCGAACAACGACGTGGGCTCGTACAACACCGATAACTCGACGAACCACGACGACAGCTACAACACCGTCGCGTCGAACAACGATATCGGCTCGTACAACACGGCCACGGACAACTCGACCAATAACGACGAGTCCTACAACACGGTTGCGTCGAATAACGACGTCGGCTCCTACAACACCGACAATTCGACCAACAACGAAGACTCGTACAATACGGACAACTCGACCAACAACGAGGACTCCTACAATACGGTCGCGTCGAACAACACGGTTGGCTCGTACAACACGGATAACTCGACGAACACGGACAACGAAGACTCCTACAACCAAGACAACGACACGGTCGGCTCCTATAACCAGGATAACGACGTGGCGAACGTGAACGTGGCGATCTCGACTTCGGAAACGAACAACGAGGATAGCTACAACACGGACAACTCGGTCTCGAACGAAGACAGCTACAACACCGACAACTCGGTCGAGATCGCTGACTCGTACAATACCGATACGGACATCGACGACAGCTTCAACACCGACAGCTCGACCACCACGATGGTTGTGACGTCGATGGACCTGGCTGCGGTCGTGACCGACATCACTGTGGATGCCCACGGCTTCAAGGAAGGCGAAATCGAAACCGGGTCGATCGCTATCGACAACGGCGCGATGGCTAACTTCGGCGGCATCAACACGGCCAGCATGAACTCTGGTATTGGCTCGGCGAACCAAGCGGCCACGGCCGTCGGCGCCAACGCCAACATCACGTTCGGCAACGGCAACCCGTAAGCGGCAACGGGCTGGGCCGGCGGTTAACTCCGTCGGCCCGGTTCCTGCGGCTCAAGACAGAAAAGGCGCGCATCCAATGAAGAGCGTGACCCAGATCGTGAGGGGACTATTTTTTGCAGCGGGGCTGGCGAGCGCCAGCATTGCTGTAGCGGAAGAGCCCTCCTCTCCTGCTCCGGCGGCAGAAGCCTCCGATGCGGAGATCTTGAGTTTGGATGACATGGAATCCCTGGCCGGCGGCACCGGCGTCGATGTGCACGTGATCACCACGAGCGTGTTGGACGCGGTTAACAACGGCAACACAGTTACGGGCGATGTGGTTGGCTCCGGCCAAGTGAACATCGGTTCGGACGCGTTTGCCGGCTACAGCGGGCTGGGCAATTTCGTCATCAACACAGGTCATAACAACAATCTGCAATCCAGCATGAACGTTTCGATCGCGCTGGCGCCCACCACCACGGTTGCTCCGTGATCGCTGGGCGAACCCCACTCAAGACGGCGCCGTTCCGCTCTCTGCGGAGCGGCGCTTTGCTTGCTGCGACGTTCGCAGCTTGGGCATGCCTTGCCGAACCCAGCGCTGCGCAGGTGCGCACGCATGGTGAAGGCGGCGGCTCGTTTACGGTTTCAGTCGTCAGCTGGCGCGATATCCCGTTTCGGACGGTGGTGCGTCAGCAATACGATTATAGTTGCGGTTCGGCCGCGGTCGCTACGCTCTTGCGCTTCCATTACGGCGTTCAGGTCGGCGAAGGCGAAGTCTTCCAACACATGTACGAGCGGGGTGACCAGGAACGTATCCGGGCGGTCGGCTTCTCGATGCTCGACATGCGTTCCTATCTTGAGGCGCGCGGTTTCCGCGCCGACGGCTTGCGGCTCTCGATCGACCGCTTGGCCGAGATGCATATTCCGACCATCGCGCTCGTGACGCACGGCGCCTACCGCCATTTCGTGTTGGTGAAGGGCATCGAAGGCGACCGCGTGTTGGTCGGCGATCCGACGTTTGGTCTGCAGACCTATTCTCGCGAAGAGTTCGCGGCGATGTGGAATGGCGTTGTTCTGGCCGTGCGCCAGGCGCCGCAGGGTTGGCCGGCGCCCGCTTACAACGAAGCGGCTGAATGGCGACCATGGGCCGTTGCGCCACTTGGCGACGCTCAAGGGCCGGTGTCGCCGTCGGACTTCCTACGGGAGTTCGACGAGCTTTATCAGATCACCGATCGCGTCGATCAATGAGGACGCTGCTGCTCTCCGCCGCGGCCTTTGCCGCGCTTGCGAGCCCTGCCTGGGCTGGTGATGCGTCGTGGGGCGATGGTGTCGAAGTGATGAACGACGCCGACCTGGCGGAGCATCGCGGCGGCTTCATGGTGGCCGGCATCGACATCAACTTCGCCGCCGTCGTCACGACATCCATTAACGGCGTGCCGGCGCTGACCACGCAACTCACGTGGACCGACGCGGGCGCGATCATTCAAGAGACGATCGGCGGCGGCGTCGGCATCTCGAGCAGCTTGACCCCGGATCAATTGCTGGCGCTTGGGTTGAGCCCCAACGCGGCTGGCGTGGTCGTGCAGGACTCATCGGGCGCGACACAGATCATTCATAACGTCACAGATGGCGCGCTGCAGAACATCCTGATTAACACCGCCTCGGACCAGGACATCTCTCAGACGATCGACGTGCGCCTGGAGTTGCCGAACTTCGAGCTGATCCAGGGCAACTTCATCGCTGAGCGCTTCGGCATCCACATCACGGACGACATCAACACGGCCATGTTCTTCGATCCGGGTTGATCCCGGCGGCCCATGCCACGGCCCAAAAGAAGAAGGCCGGCGGAGCCATTTGGCGCCGCCGGCCTTTGTGTTTTGAGCGTCCCCTGCCCGCTTACCAGCGGTAGGGCATCCGCACGCCGACCCGAACGTCGGGGGCATCTTCGGTGAGGCCCATATCGACGCTAGTGGCAACCGTGAGGCGCTCCGTGGCCCGGAACGAAAGACCCAGTTGCAAGGCGCCAACTTGCAGTTCGGTCGAACGTTGCGGCGTGCCGTTGAGCTCAGTCTCGGTCGGCATAACGTAAGAGTGTGAGTAGCCCAGCGAGTACGAGAAGCGCGGGTTCAGCGAGAAGCCGAAGCCGAAGCCGACGCTGATCGAGTCACCCGGATCGACGTTGCCGACAGTCACCGTGCCAAAGGTTTTGTCGATGTCGCGATCCATATTGTACATGTAGCTGATGTTGCCGAAGAGCACGGCCGGGTCCGTTGCATAAAGCGCCGAGAGGCTGCCCTGCACGGCCCAGAAGCCAGAACCCGTGGCCAATTCGGTCGAAACGCCCTGCGCATCACGCTCAAGATCGAACGGGCCAAGGCCCGTATCCGACTTCACGCGCAGGCCAGCCACGAAGATCGGCGCGCCATTACGACCCCGATTGATCTGATAGCGGCCGGAAACCTCAACATCGCCCAGGTTCGAGCCGTTAAGCTCAAACGTTTGGGTCACTTGCGAGCTGTTCTGCGACAGCGTCGTCACGCGATCCGAGCGGAAGATGTAAGGGACGCGGCCCTCGATCTCGATGCGATCCGTCAACGCGTAGCGGATAGCCAGCGAAGAAGACACAGTATCTCGCGCCGTGTCGTTGGCTTCGATCAAGCCGATCTGGATGCCCGTCACGATCTCCACGCCACGGAAGATGAGACGGTTCGAAGAGCTGCGCGAATACTCAAACGACGGTTCGATAACCAACCTTCCGGCGCCAAGAAGGGTGTTTTGCCCCTCCGGAAGTGCTTCGACAGTCGAAGTTTGTGGTCGCTCCGGCGGAGCTTCGCCGACGGGTCGCGTCGGAGGAGCAGCCGGCGTGCTCTCGGGCGGCGCGCTGCCGCCTTCGGTTTGCGTCAACGTGCTCAAAGGCGCGCGACGATTAAGCAGAATGGGCTCATCTGAGGACAGTTGGACGTAGTTCAGGCCGTGAGGTTCGAGGCCAGCGCCGCGGATCTCGCCAAGATCCACATCACTTACCTCGCCACTCATGGACTGAATCTCACGCCGTTGGCGTTCGATGAGCGCACGCTGCTCCGTAATCTCTCTTTGTTGGTCGTGGAGCTGTCGCTCCTGAGCGTTTAGCCGCTGCTCTTGCTGATTAATCAGTTCGAGCACATGCGAGAGGTCGTTTGGGGACGTACTCTGCGCATGGGCGTCACCGCTCCAGACCAGCGCACAAGCCGCGAGCGCACATGCGGCCATTGCGGCCGCACGCCTCCCGACGTGTCGCTTCATTCCGGTACGAAGCATCACCAGACCCATGTTGGAGGGCATTGCATGATGCCCCCTTCTGCACGAATTGTTCCGGAGAACTTACCTGGAAGGTGATGAGAAACCGTGAAGGCGCGCACGAATTCTCGCGCGCGCCCTGTTGTACATCTCTTTACTTGTGTTGATGCGCGGAAAGACTTCAGCGCAGCGCGCTATCGAACGCAGCTTCGGTCTTGGCCGTGATCTCGTCGAGCGTCACGCCGTCAGCGAGTTCGAGCAGCTTCATCGGTTGTTGACCATGCTTGTCGATCGCGAAGACGCCGAGATCGGTTATCACCAGATCAACCACGTTGACGCCGGTGAGCGGGAGCGAGCACTTCTTCAAGAGCTTCGAGGCGCCATCCTTCGACGTGTGCTCCATCACGACGACGACTTTCTTGACGCCAGCGACGAGATCCATCGCCCCGCCCATGCCCTTCACCATTTTGCCGGGCACCATCCAGTTGGCGAGGTCGCCGCGCTCGTTCACTTCCATGGCGCCGAGGATGGAAAGATCGATGTGTCCGCCGCGGATCATGGCGAACGAGTCTGACGAGGAGAAGTAGGACGTCTTCTTCAGCGCGGTGATCGTTTGCTTACCGGCGTTAATCAGGTCGGCGTCTTCTTCGCCTTCGAACGGGAACGGACCCATGCCGAGCATGCCGTTCTCGGACTGAAGGGTCACCTCCATGCCATCGGGGATGTAGTTCGCCACCAGCGTCGGGATGCCGATGCCGAGATTTACGTAGAAACCATCTTGCAATTCTTTGGCTGCGCGCTGCGCCAATTGCTCACGGGACCAGGGCATTAGACATTCTCCCGCTTGCGAACGGTGCGCTGTTCGATGCGCTTCTCGAAATTGCCCTTAACGATCCGGTCAACATAAATGCCGGGCGTGTGAATGGCGTCCGGATCGAGCTCACCGGTTTCGACCAGGATTTCGACTTCGGCGACGCACTTCTTACCGGCGGTCGCCATCATCGGGTTAAAGTTGCGGGCGGTCTTGCGGAAGATGAGGTTGCCCTCCTTGTCTCCCTTCCAGGCTTTGACGATGGACAGGTCAGCAACGAGGCCGGTTTCGAGCACGAAGGTCTCTCCGTTAAAGACCTTCGTCTCTTTGCCTTCGGCCACCAGCGTGCCGACGCCGGTCTTCGTATAGAAGCCGGCGATGCCTGCGCCCCCTGCCCGGCAACGCTCAGCGAGCGTGCCTTGCGGGTTGAATTCGAGTTCAAGCTCGCCGCTGAGATATTGGCGCGCGAACTCCTTGTTCTCGCCGACGTAGGAGCTGATCATTTTTTTGATCTGCTTGGTCTCGAGCAGGATGCCCAAGCCCCAGCCGTCGACACCTGCATTGTTTGAAATGACCGTGATCCCCTTCACGCCGCTATCTCGCAACGCCAGGATCAGGTTCTCGGGGATGCCACAGAGGCCGAAGCCCCCGGACATGATTGTCATGCCGTCGAAGGTGAGCCCGGCCAGAGCGGACTTGGCGTCCGCATAAACTTTGTTTGCCATCGGGCCGATTTACGTAGGGTCGCGCTGCGGCGCAACATTCCGGCGCGGAAATACAAATTTCAGGTTCTAAACAGAGTTGCGCCGGCGGCTGAGCCGGCCGCCGGCGCTTCTGCTTCACCCCTTAGGTGGGATGAGAACCTGGCCCCGGTACGAGCGAGGGACGAAAATCGTCCGGAACCGGGGATGATAAAACACCATCCGGCCTGAACCCGATCTGAAGCCTAAAATCAGCTAGGACGGGCCGAAATTTTCCAATCTTCCAGGATTTCCGCAGCATTCGCGCCTGTCGGGGCGGGTGGTCCCTGAACGGCGCCCGGGGTTCGCGAAAATCTTGGGGCGGGCGCGGGCTGAATCACGCCTTCGACCGTGGTGAAGGCTTCACGGGCGACGTTGTGGGCATGGGCGGGCGCTTCTTCCCAGGTCAAAACCGGCGCGAAGCAAACGTCAGTTCCTTCCATGAGCGCTGTCCATTCGTCGCGCGTCTTGGTGCGGATGACGCCAGCAACCTTCTCGCCCATTGCGGCCCAGCTCGGCCGATCCATCTGCGCGGCAAATGCCGGGTCGTCCTTGAGGCCGGTCTTCTCCAGAAGCAGCGCATAGAATTGCGGCTCTAGCGAACCGATGGTCACGAACTTGCCGTCGGCGGTTTCGTACACGTCGTAAAACGGCGCGCCGCCGTCGAGTAGATTGGCGTCGCGCTCGTCTGACCAAATGCCGGCGCTGCGCAAGCCGAACATGACGGAGGCAAGTGAGGCCGTGCCGTCAGTGATAGCGGCGTCGATCACCTGTCCCTTCCCGGACTTCGATGTTTCCAGTAGCGCCGCACAGATGCCCAGCGCGAGGTAGAGCGCGCCACCCCCATAGTCGCCCACGAGATTGAGCGGCGGTGAGGGCGGCGCGCCTTTGCGGCCCATCGCGTGCAGAGCCCCTGAAAGCGCGATGTAGTTAAGGTCGTGACCCGCCGCTTGCGCCAAAGGTCCGTGCTGACCCCAGCCCGTCATACGCCCGTAAATGATGCGCGGGTTACGCTTTAAGGCTTCGTCGGGACCGACCCCAAGGCGTTCCATGACGCCGGGCCGAAAGCCCTCGACCAGGACGTCGGCCTTCTCAATGAGTTCAAGCGCGACGGCGACGTCGGCCGGCTCTTTCATGTCGAGCGCGATCGAGCGGCGGCCGCGCGCCGTTACATCGAACTTGGCGCCGCCGCGTCCGCCTTTGCGGTCGACGCGTACAACGTCCGCGCCCATGTCCGAAAGGAGCATGCAGCAGAATGGCCCGGGCCCGATGCCGGCAAATTCCACGACCTTGACGCCTGAGAGCGGTCCCTTGCGCATGCCTTGCTCCGTTTACCCTGTCAGTTTCGCGATGTGCTAATGCGCGCTAACCTACGTCTTTCACTTCACCCCGTCGCGGGCGCCGGAGCGTTAACCCTTGCGCATTGTCGTGCGTGCCCATGACGCGCGTGTCGCCCGCGACGCGCAGACGCTGCTTGCCGCGGCGGGAATTGAAGCGACGGCGCTTGCCGGCCCCTTCCGAGCCGCGCCCGATGGCGAAGACCTTAGTGTTTTTGCCGATGCACCAGGTGCAGCCGAAATAGCGGCTCAGGTTGCTGGCTTGGAGCATCCTCCGCTTGCGCGCTTAATTGGCTTACGTATGGCGCAGCCACCGGCTCTGGGACTGAAAGGCATCGAAGGCTTCTCCGGCGCAATGGCGCTCGACGCGCCGCCAAAATTGCTCGCGGCGCAAATGGAAGCGTGGCGGCGGGTGGCGATTGCCGAGGAAGAACGCGCGCGCCGCGCGGACACCGGTGCGAAACTTGGGGCGCCCGCCCCGAGCGCGCTGGAGCCGCGCAAGCTGAAGGCGCTCTATATCGGCGCGCCGAGTTCGATGTTCCTGGCGTTGGAGCGTGTGCTTGCTGAGCAAGGCGGCTTAGTCGCGGCGGCGTTCTCTTCCTACGCGGGCTTCGATCACCTGCATGACGAACCTTTCGACGCGGTCGTGTTGAACGGCGCGCAGGATCCGCAAACGGCGATCTCGCTCTGCGCAGCGTTGCGCCGGAACGCGACGCTCTATCACTTGCCAACGATGGTCTTGACGGCGCCAGGCGACGCCGCGACCGCCGCTGCATCCATTGAGCGCGGCGCGTCCGCGATTACCGAAGCGAATGGGCCTTATGGGCCGAGCTTGGGCTGGCTATTCGAGGCCGTGCGCCGTGAGCGGCGCCGGCGCGCGGCTGAGCATGAAATCCGTGCGTTACGCGATCTGATGGGCGATCCGCGCACGGGTCTTTGGCAGCGTACGTCATTTGACGCGCACTTGGCGCGCCTTGCCGCTGATCACCACGCAAGCGGGCGGCCCTTCAGCCTCGCCGTGTTGCGCGTTATGCCAGCGCACGGCGCGCGAGAACCGGCGGAAGACGTGTGGAAGCGCGGCTTCAATGAAATCGCCAGCCTGGCGGGCCGCTTGATGCGCGATGCCGATTGCGGCGCCATTCTCGGCGGCGACCTCATCGCTGTCGCCCTCCCTGCTGCGCGCCTAAAAAGCGCAAAGCGTACGGCCGAGCGCATTGCATCCGTCGCAGAGTGCACGTCCTTCGCCTCGGGCGAAGGTTCGGCCGGTCCTCTGATATTCGAGCAAAGCGCCGTTGAACTGCAACCGGGCGAAAGTGGCGCGGGTATGTTGGCGCGTGCGCTGCGCGCGATCGAAGTAGCGTCAATTCCCGCTTAAGCGGCTTTTCTGACGGCGATCCGGCCCATCGCGTCCAATACACCGCGCAACGCTTTCAGCCGCTGCGTCGCTTCAGGCCAACCGCCTTGCAGCACAAGCTTGCCATCCGGTCGCATCTTGAAATCGTCCGGACGCTCTTGGACGTAGCGCACGAGCGCCATCGGATCAGGGAATCCACCGTCGCGGAATGTCATCACCGCTCCTTTTGGGCCGGCGTCGAGCTTGGAGATGTTGCAACGACGACAGAGCGCTTTGAGCCCCGCGACGGAAATGAGCTGGTTCGCTTCTTCCGGCAGAGGGCCGAAGCGATCGATCAGCTCAGCGGCAAACGCTTCGCGCTCTTGATCCGTCTCGAGATCAGCCAAGCGGCGGTAAAGCGAGAGTCGCACGGTGAGATCGGCGACATAGTCTTCTGGGATCAGCACGGACGCGCCGACATTGATCTGTGGTGACCAGGACTTTTCGTTGACAGTATCGTCCTTGCCATCGCGCAAGGCCTGCACCGCTTCTTCGAGCATGGACTGATAGAGTTCCACGCCCACTTCGCGGATATGTCCTGATTGCTCCTCGCCGAGCAGATTTCCGCCGCCGCGCATGTCGAGGTCGTGACTCGCCAGCGTGAAGCCGGCGCCGAGATTATCGAGCGATGAGAGAATTTTAAGGCGCTTCTCCGCGCTTACAGTGAGCGTCTGTTCCGCCGCGGTGGTCAGGTACGCGTACGCGCGCTGTTTCGAGCGTCCGACACGACCGCGCAGCTGGTAGAGCTGCGCCAGGCCGAACATATCGGCTCGGAAGATGACGAGCGTGTTCGCGCGCGGGATGTCCAGGCCGGATTCGACGATGGTCGTGGAAAGTAATACGTCAAACGCGCCATCGTAAAATTGCGTCATGATCTCGTCGAGCGCGCCGGCGCCCATCTGACCGTGCGCGACGGCGAACGTCACCTCTGGCACGGTCCGCCGTAAGAAATCGGCGACATCCTCAAGATCGGAGATGCGCGGAGTCACGAAGAAGCTCTGCCCGCCGCGATACTTCTCGCGCAAGAGCGCTTCGCGGATAGTGACGCCGTCAAATGGCGTCACGTAGGTGCGCACTGCCATGCGATCGATCGGCGGCGTCGTGATGAGACTCATTTCACGGACGCCAGCGAGTGCGAGCTGCAATGTGCGCGGGATCGGCGTTGCGGAAAGAGTCAGCGCGTGCACCTCTGCCCGGAGGTCCTTCAAGCGCTCTTTGTGTTTCACGCCGAAATGCTGTTCTTCGTCGATGATCATGAGGCCGAGATCGGCAAACTTCACCGTCTTCGAAATCAGCGCGTGCGTGCCAACGACAATCTCGATCGTCCCCTCTTCCAGACCAGCCTTCGTTTCTGCTGCTTCCTTGTTGGTGACGAGGCGAGAGAGTTGCCGCACGCGCACCGGCAAGCCGCGGAAGCGTTCGCTGAAAGTACGGAAATGCTGGCGGCAGAGCAAAGTCGTCGGCGCCACGACCGCGACCTGTTTGCCCGTCATTGCCACGAGGAACGCAGCACGGAGCGCGACTTCGGTCTTTCCAAAGCCGACATCGCCGCAAATGAGGCGATCCATCGGACGGCCAGCAGCAAGATCGCCAACGACGTCGTCAATCGCCGCGAGCTGATCCTCGGTCTCTTCGTACGGGAAGCGGGCGCAGAATTCGTCCCAAAGACCTTCGGGCGGTGCTACAGGATCGGCCGTGCGCGTGGCGCGCATGGCGGCGATGCGGAGCAATTCTTCCGCCATGTCGCGCAAGCGCTGTTTGGCGCGCGCTTTGCGACTTTGCCAGGCGACGCCACCGAGTTTGTCGAGTTGCGCTTCGGCGTCCTCAGCGCCGTAGCGGCTCACCAGTTCGATGTTTTCGACCGGTAGGTAGAGCTTGTCGCCGCCGGCATAGGTGAGGTCCAAGCAATCATGCGGCGCGCCGGCGGCGTCGAGAGTCTTCAAGCCCTCGTAGCGGCCAACTCCGTGATCTTGGTGGACGATAAGATCACCGGGGTTCATCGCGGCGGCTTCAGCGATCACGTTCGCGGCTTTGCGACGCTTGCGCGGACGCGCGAGGCGATCACCTAGAATGTCTTGCTCGGCGATAAGCACGAAGCCGTCTGTCTCAAAGCCGTGCTCGACCGGCAGAACGGCAAGACCATGCGCCCCCTTCGGAAGCTGCGCGGCTTCGCGCCAAGAATTCACGCGCACGACTGCTTCGACGCCGTGATCGCTGAGCACGCCGGAAAGACGCTCGGCTGAACCGTCGGACCATGCCGCGACAAGAACTCGGCGTTTGGCTCTAGTCAGCGCTTCGATGTGCTTGGCAGCCGCCTCGAAGACGTTGGCGTCAGCGGTTTGGCGCTCAGGCGCGAAGTCGCGGCCAGGTTTGCCGCCGAGGTCGAGTTGCTTTTTGGCGTCGGTGTCAAAATGCGTGAAGCGGCGGACAGCGCGGGGGCCGATGGCGGCGATGAAGGCGTCGTGATCCAGGTAAAGGAGTGGCGGTTCGGGCGCTCGGAAAGGCGCGCCACCGCGGGGCACCGGCGCGCCTTTGCGTGACTCGTAGTGATCCTGCGCGGTGTCGAAGCGTTCTTTTACGGCGTCTTCGGCGAGTGCGTCGAAGGCGACCAGCGCGTTTTCGCCGGCGTAATCGAAGATCGTTTCTAGGCGCTCGTAGAAGAACGGCAGGAATTGTTCGACGCCTTGGCGCCGGATTCGGGCGCTTACGCTGTCGTAGAACGAGTCAGTGACAGCGCCATAGGCTTGGTTGAAGCGGCGGCGGAATTGGAGAACCGTGAGCTCGTCCAGCAGCACTTCGCTAACGGGAGTCAGCAGCGCAGACTTGAGCTTGGCCTTGGAGATTTGTGTCTCGGGATCGAAGGAGCGGATTGTCTCCAACGTGTCACCGAAGAAATCGAAACGCAGCGGTTCGTTTGCGCCGGGTGGGAAAACGTCCATGAGGCCGCCGCGCACCGCGAACTCCCCGGACGCACGGACAGTCGACGAGCGCGAATAACCGTTGACGACGAGGTAAGCCTCAAGCTGCTCCATCGAGGTCTCAGCGCCAGCGTGCGCCGCGAAGGCGCCTTGCGCCAAGCGCGCACGGGGCGGTACGCGCTGCGCGACGGCGGACGCGGTCGCGAGAACCAGGAGCGGCGGGTCTTTCTCACCGCGGCGGGCCAATGCGGCGAGCGCGGCGCAACGTTGTGCGGCGACAGCTGCGGCCGGTGAGATGCGATCGTACGGCAGCGAATCCCACGCAGGCAAACGCAGTGTTTCGAGTTCTGGTGCAAAGAACTTCGCGGCTGCCTCAAACTGCGAGGCACGCGTCTCGTCGCGCGCCACGAACAGAGTGACGCCGCCACGCAACCGCGCGGCCTCCGCGAGCCCAGCCGCGTCGACGCCTTCGGGGGCGCCGCTGACGACCAGCGCGTCTTTAGACTTCGCCAGCGTTTCAATCAGGCGAGCTGAGAGTGCAGGATCTTTCATTGGCTGGATTGCGAGACCTGGGACTGAAACGCGCGAATCAGCGCGAGGGTTGGGGTGTCGTATTCCGGGGGCGTGGGCGTCTGGCCGATGATCCAGGCGTAGACGTCCTGGTCGGGCGCATCGAGAAGCCGCTCGAAGGCGTCGAGTTGCGCGTCATCAAGATCGGGCAGATTCCGGTCGGCAAAAGGGCCTAGAATCAAGTCAATCTCGCGAAAGCCCCGGCGCCAGGCTCGGAATCTCAGCTTTTTTCGGCGGTCGTCCATGGGCCCCGGTGACGGCAGTTCTTGCAGGCTTTGGCGAAGGGGGCCGCGCTATAACCCATATGGGCGCCTATGTCAGCGTCGCCAGAGCCACGAATGAGTGACGTTTCGCCCCTCCCGGAAGATGCCGCGCTGGCTGCCCTCCTGGCGCCGGCGCGGCTGCCCAAAGGCGCGCGCCGCGACACGATGGATTTGATCGCGAAGGTGGCGGGCGGTCGGCTCGTGCGCGACTTGGTGTTTCTGCCGCCGCACAACGCGATCGACCGGCGATTGCGTGTGCCGATCGCCGAGACGAACGACGGTGATGTCGCGACTATCGAAGCTGAAGTTGATGCGCACATGCCGGCGTTCAAGAACCTGCCGCATCGCATTCGCGTACGCGACGAGAGCGGCTTCATGACTGTCGCTTATTTTCGCGGCAACGAGGAAATGCTGAAGCGGATGTGGCCGGTAGGCCAAACGCGGCTGATCAGCGGCACGATCGGTTTCTACGACGGCGTCCGCCAGATGTTGCATCCGGACTACGTGGTCGATCCTTCAAAGGGCGAAGCGCCGCCTGCGGTCGAGCCGATCTATCCGCTGACGCAAGGCCTCTCAGGGCGCATGCTATCGCGCACGCTGCTGGGCGGGTTGGATGGCGTGCCGGAGGCGCCAGAATGGTTGGAAGCCTCGACCGTGAAGGCGCACGACTGGCCGGACTTCCGCACGGCGCTCGAACACATTCATCGGCCTACGGCGCCTGAAGATGTCGCTGCTGAAAGCGCGTTTAGGACGCGGCTCGCATATGACGAACTGTTCGCGCGCCAATGCGCGCTTAGGCTGCGGCGCGTGCATCGGCGCAAGGAGCCCGGGCGGAGTGTCGTTGGCGATGATCGGTTTTCTTCCAAGATCATCAACAGCCTGCCCTACGCGCCAACAGCCGCGCAGACGCGATCGCTCACGGAAATCTACGCGGACATGGCGGAGCCCGCACCAATGCTGCGCTTGCTGCAGGGCGATGTCGGATCGGGCAAAACGTTGGTCGCGGCGTTGGCAATGGCGCGCGCAGCAGAAGCTGGGCTGCAGAGCGCTTTGATGGCGCCCACCGATATTCTAGCGCGCCAGCACGGCGCGACGCTGGCGCCCTTGCTAGCGGAAGCAGGCATCCGCATGGCGGTGCTGACTGGGCGCGACAAAGGCAAAGACCGACGCGCAATCCTCGAGGGTATGGCGTCAGGCGACATAGCAGTCGTCGTTGGCACGCACGCGCTCTTTCAGGATGACGTTGTGTTCAACGATCTGGGTTTGATCGTGATCGATGAACAACACCGCTTCGGCGTGTCGGACCGGATGCGGATGGTGTCGAAAGGGTTCGCGCCGCACGTGCTGGTTATGAGCGCGACGCCCATTCCGCGCACACTGGCGCTCTCGATCCATGGCGATATGGACCTTTCGGTGCTCGACGAAAAGCCGCCTGGCCGTCAGCCCATCCGAACCGCGACCATGCCTACCACTCGCATGCATGACGTCATCGATGCGATTGGTGAAGCGGCCGACCGTGGTGAGCGCGCCTATTGGGTGTGCCCTTTGATCGAGGAAAGTGAGGCAATCGATCTGCCGGCGGTGCTGGATCGGCATCGCGAGCTACAGGCGCGGTTCGGCAAGGGCGTGGAGATCGTGCACGGGCAGATGTCCGCCACGGCGCGGGAAGCCGCGATGGAGCGCTTCCGCAACGGTGAGTCCTTCCTGATGGTCGCAACGACCGTGATCGAAGTTGGCGTCAACGTGCCGGAGGCGACGATCATGGTGATCGAGCACGCCGAGCGCTTCGGTTTGGCGCAATTGCACCAGCTGCGCGGTCGCGTCGGCCGCGGCGACAAGCAAGGTTCGTGCGTGCTGCTCTGGAAGCCGCCGCTCAGCGAGACAGCCAAAACGCGGCTGGACGCTGTCCGCCGGAATGATGATGGGTTCGCGATCGCCGAGATCGATTTCAAGCTCCGCGGTGCGGGCGATATGCTGGGAACGCAGCAATCCGGCCTGCCGCCGTTCCGGCTGGTTTCGCCGGAGGCGCATTCAGACTTGTTGGGATCGGCCGACAAAGAGGCTCGCTTGGCTGTCGAACGTGACCCCGAGCTGAAAAGCCCGCGTGGGCGCGCCATCCGTCTCGCGCTGACGCTGTTCGGCTACGCCGAGGCGGCTGAGCTCGCGCGATCGGGCTAAGGCGCTTGCAATTGCCGCACGCTCGCGCTTGATCGCCGAATGACCGGCAACCCGCCCATCTCCTGCTACATCCGCACAAAAAACGAAGAGCGGATGATCGGCGACGTCATCCGTGCGGCGCAGCAGGTGGTCTCCGAAGTCGTGCTGATCGATTCAGGATCGACCGATATGACGATCGAGATTGCTGAGGGGCTCGGCGCGCGTGTTGTCCCCTCACCTTGGCTAGGAGGGGGCAAGCAAAAGCGCTTGGGCGAGGACGCCAGCACGCATGATTGGTTGCTTGACTTGGACGCTGATGAAGTCGTGACGCCCGAGTTGGCCGCCGAAATTCGCGCGGCGTTCGCGAACGGCGAGCCAGACGCCAAGGTGTTCGAGATGAACATGGCGACCTCGCCGCCGGTGGGTGAAGTGTGGTTGACTTACAACCTCGTCGATCGCCGCAAGCTCTATGATCGGCGCGCAGTGCGGCAGCCAGATCACGCGAATTGGGATCAATTCAAAGTGCCGCCGGGCGTGCGCGTGGCGAAGCTCAAGGCGCCGCTTCTGCATTATTCCTTCCGCGACCTCGCGCAGTTGGAGGAGAAGTTCAACCGCAACTCATCCGGGCGGGCGCGCGATACGAAGCTTAAGCCGTTCTGGTTGTGCGCTCTGCGCATGCTGTTGGCGCGACCGATCTACTTCTTGAACCACTATCTCCGCCGTGGCCTCTGGCGCGCGGGTTGGTACGGCGTTGCGGTGGCGTCCATCGCGGCGCACGGCCGTTGGCTGAAGGACGCCAAGATGGTCGAGATCCATCTGCGTAACCGTCAGGCGCACCGAGCCGGGAACACCAAAACTTAGCGCCCAGCCTCATCCGATTGGGAATACGCACCGTACCTGTTGGGAACCTGAGGGCGCGCCCGCGCCTTTTACCCACAGGGCGGAGCGCCTAAATTGAACTCTATGCAGGAAAGTTCCGAGCCGAGCCGAGCGACCTCGAGCCTCATCTCAGCGTTGCGTGCGCCAGCCAGCGCAAAGGCGGTGCTATTTGCGCTTCTGCAGATCAAAGGCGGCGCGACGGTGGTAAGTTTGCCAAACGGCAAGCGCTTGCGCTTTGGGGACGACGGGGTCGCCGCGGTCGATTTCAAAATTCGCGACTACCGCTTTGCCCGTCGCGTCCTTCTCAATGGTGACATCGGTTTCGCTGAGGGCCTCATGGCCGGCGAGTGGGAAACGGACGATCTGAGCGCTCTGCTCACGCTGCTTGCGGACAATGTAGAGCGTTTCAAGCGCCTGTTGGAAGGCAGCCCTGTCGGCAAGGCGATGAACTGGCTGCGTCACCTTTCGAACGCCAACACCAAGAACGGCTCAAGGAAGAACATTCTTGCACACTACGACCTTGGCAATCGCTTCTACGAAGCGTGGCTCGATCCTTCGATGACGTATTCCTCTGCGAGGTTCGACACCAAGGTGCGAGATCTGGAGGCGGCGCAGCATGCCAAATACAGGGCGCTAGCCGAACACCTCGATCTGAAGCCGACTGACCACGTGCTCGAAATCGGTTGCGGCTGGGGCGGATTTGCGGAGTTCGCGGCGCGAGAGTACGGCGCGCGCGTTACGGGCATCACCATCAGCGACGAACAATTCGCATACGCGACCTCCCGCATGGAGCGCGCTGGCCTGGCGCATCTCGTTGAGATCAAACGCCAGGACTATCGCGACGTCGAAGGGCAGTTCGACAAGGTGGCTTCCATTGAGATGTTCGAGGCAGTCGGTGAACAATATTGGCCGACCTACTTCGCCAAGATCGCCGATGTATTGAAACCAGGCGGCCGCGCCGGGTTGCAGATCATTACCATCAAAGACGAACTCTTTGCCACGTACCGCAAGCGGGCCGACTTCATCCAGCGCTATGTTTTCCCGGGCGGCATGCTGGCAAGCGTGGAAAGGTTGAAGGAAGAGACCGCTAAGGCAGGCCTCGCGTGGCGCGAAATTGAAGCCTTCGGTCAGTCTTACGCACAGACACTCGCCGCCTGGGCCGATCGGTTCAAAGCCAAGTGGAGCGACATTCGTGCGCTGGGCTTCGACGAACGTTTCAAGCAGCTTTGGCTCTTCTACCTAAGTTACTGCGAAGCGGGTTTCCGCACCGGGCGCACCAACGTCGTCCAGCTTGAGTTGGCGAAGCCCGCTTGAGCCGACGTCAAGCCCGTTGAACCCGCAGGCCGTCGGGCTTAGCGTCAGCCCATGAGCGATCTCCCCAACGATCCCACTGTGTCTCCGGCTTGGCTGGCGGAACGACTCGATGCGCCCGACATCCGCGTTGTCGACGCAACTTGGTTCATGCCCAACGATGCACGGGATGCGAAGGCGCTCTACGCCGAACGCCGCATCCCTGGCGCGATCTTCTTCGATATCGATGAGATATCGGATACGGACTCGCCCCTGCCCCACATGCTGCCCGCGCCTGAGAAATTTGCGTCACGAATGAAGAAGCGCGGCATCGGCGATGGCACGCGCGTCGTCGTCTACGACAATCACGGCATCTTCTCAGCCGCGCGCGTTTGGTGGACCTTCCGCGTCATGGGCCACGAAGACGTCGTCGTACTCGACGGCGGCCTTCCTGCCTGGGAGCGCGCCGGGTTCGAAATAGAAACCGGTCCGCCGACACAACGCATGGAGCGGCACTTCACGCCGCGCGTGCGCAGCGATCTGGTGCGCAGCTTGAACGATGTGCGCCGCACGATCGAGGACAAGCGAGTGCCGGTTTTGGACGCGCGTCCAGCGCCGCGCTTCCGGGGCGACGTTGCCGAACCGCGCGCCGGTTTGAAGAGCGGCCACATGCCCGGCGCGCTGAGCGTGCCCAGCGGCTCACTCACGAACGAGGATGGGAGCTTAAAGTCCTCGGCGGACTTGCAAGCGATCTTCGACAAGGTCGGAGCTGACGTTTCTCACGGCGCGGTCTGCACTTGCGGCTCGGGCATCACAGCAGCGATCATCGCCTTGGCGTTGGCGAGGTTGGGCCATTGGGACGCAGCGGTGTACGACGGCTCGTGGGCCGAATGGGGCTCGCGCGATGATACGCCGGTGGTGACGGGCGCCTGATGCCTGACGCGCCTAAAGACCTGTCACGCTTCCACGTCGATACGCGCGTTACGCACGCAGGTCGCAAATCTGGCGGCGGGCCGGTAAACCCGCCCGTTCATCACGCTACGACGCTTCTAATTGAAGACGCGGATGACCTCTACAATACGCCAAAACCAACCTACGCTCTCGAAGGCATGGACGTGCAGCACGCGCTATCCGACGCGCTGGTCGCCATCGAGGGTGGCGATAGCGCGACGCTGGCGCCCTCTGGTCTAGCAGCTTGCACGCTCGCGCTAATGAGCGTGGCGCGCGCTGGCGGGGAACTGATCGTCACCGACGCGCTCTATGCGCCCACGCGCCGTTTCTGCGATACCTACCTCGCCCGGTTCGGCGTGAAGACGCATTATGTCGATCCACGCATCGGCGCCGAGATTGCGGGGCTGATGAACGACAAAACCTGCGGCGTGTTTATCGAATCGCCAGGCTCGCTAACTTTCGAGATTTCTGATGTGCCCGCAATCGCCGCGACGGCCCGGGCGCGGAACGTCCCCGTCATTATCGACAACACTTGGTCCGCTGGCGTGCATTTTGCGCCGTTCAAGCATGGCGCCGATCTGTCGGTTCAGGCGCTGACGAAATACCAGGTCGGCCACGCGGACGCGTTTTTGGGTGCGGTCCTTTCGGCGACGCCGGAATGGACGAACCGCGTGCATGCGACCTTCAAGCAAATTGGCCTGCACGCTGCGCCAGACGACGCGTATCTGGTGCTCCGCGGAATGCGGACGCTGGGCGTGCGGCTTGAGCGACAAGGTGCGTCGGCGTTAAAAATTGCACGCTGGCTCGCCGAGCAGCCTCAGGTCGCGCGCGTGCTGCATCCAGCGCTGCCGTCCCATCCTGATCATGCAATTTGGACGCGGGATTTCACCGGCGCCTCAGGACTATTCGGATGCGTGCTGAAACCCGTCGACGCCGAAGCGTTGAAGCGGATGCTCGAAGGTTACGCCCTTTTTGCCATGGGCTTCTCGTGGGGCGGCTACGAGAGCCTCATTCTCCCTACAGACGAAAACCTGCGGCGCGCTGTCTGTCCCTGGCGCGCCGAAGGCCCGCTTCTCCGGCTCTCGATTGGGTTGGAAAATGCCGATGATCTCATAGCGGATCTTCAAAATGGCTTCGCCCGGCTGCACGATTAGCGAGGGGCCAGCCTTGCGGATAGCTTTTCACCGCAAGTGGTTGCGCTAGGCTCGTGCGCCGTGAAACCTATCCAATACGCCATCGACTTCATCGACGCCGCATCCCGCGCAGAGACGCTTGAGGATCTCGAGCTTTGTCTCAAACGCGCGCTGGAGCCTCTGGGCATCATGAATTTCGGCGCGTTCGCGATGATGAGCAATGGGGCGGGCCCGCGCAGGCCGACGACGCTGTTCCGGCAAACGAGCGAAGAATGGTCAGCGTATTATTGGGAGCACAATTGTTTCAACCACGACGCAGCGATCCACGAGGCGCTGGTTCGGCCGCGTCCGTTCACGTTTCAGCAGATTGAATCGCGCGAGCTCTCAACGAAGGCGCGCGACCTCTTCGATGTGATGCGCGAAGCGATGACCATCGGCGATGGCTACCTCCTGCCTGTGCACGACGCCTCGCGCTTCTCCGGCCTCATCGGTCTCTACAGCGTGGAGCAAAAGCTTCATCCCGAAACGATGACGGCGCTAAGGATGATCGGGCTCTATGCGATGGAGCGCGCGCGGCATCTCAAGTCGGAAGACCTGCAGCGAGAGCCGGTCGAACCGTGCCCGCTCACGCCGCGCCAGCGTGAAATGCTCTCGTTTGCGGCGCTTGGCAAATCAGATTGGGATATCAGCCAAATTGTTGGAATCGCGGCCAGCACAGTCAACGAGCACATTGAGAAGGCCAAACAAGCCATTCGTGTGAAGACACGCGCACAGGCCATTGCCATCGCGGTGCATCACGGCTGGATAACAATCTAAACTGGCGACCCCGGCGTGACTCGAACACGCAACCGTCCGCTTAGAAGGCGGATGCTCTATCCAGTTGAGCTACGGGGCCTCGCCCGCTGCCTTACCAGAAGCGACGCCTAGTGTGACCAGGGCTCGCGGCGCTTGAACGAGAAATTGTCGCTATACGACTTGATGACGCGCTTGGCTTCGGGCGCATCCATGACCTGATGCGGGATACCGTGCGCGCGCGCGAACTCGATGGCCGCTTCCTTGGTGTCGAATGAAATGCGCACTTGGCCGTTCGGATCGGCGCCGCTTATCCAGCCCATGAGCGCGTCGGGTCTTGGCGCATCAGCGAGCACGAATTCTAGGCGCCACCTCTTGGTCGTCGCCTTACCAGACTGCATCGCATTCTTCGCGGGGCGGTAGATCTTCGCCAGCATCGTTGCCTCTGTGTCGTCAGCTACACGGATGCGGCGCAAATGAAAAGGGCGGCCGATGGCCGCCCTCTCGAACGCTGATCGCCAATTAGTTGAGTGTTTCTTTCAGCGCTTTGCCGGGCTTAAAGCGCGCCTTCTTGCCCGCTGGCACGGCCACTTCTTCCTTGGTCTGCGGATTGCGCGCCATGCGCGCGGCAGTTTCCTTCACATCAAAAACGCCGAAGCTGGGCAGGCGCACTTCGTCGCCACGCTTCAGCGCCGCGGTCAACGCCTCAAACACGGCGTTCACAACCTCTTCGCTGCGCTGCTTCGACTCACCAAGGCGCTCGGCAACATCGGCGACGAATTCTGCTTTGTTCATACGTGATCCCCTGCGATCCGTTTAGCGCCGATTCTGGCGACATCGAGCGGACGCTAGTGGTAATTCGGCGCCGCGTGCAAGCGCCGGTGGGGTTGTTGCAGTGCGAAAATCGGCCGCAAATACGCGGTCGCGCACCCCCTAGTGGGGGCGCGCGCCTTCACGGCCATCCGCCCCGCCTTCGTTGCGGCGTGTCTCAGCCAGTTCGTCCTCTTCCGACCATTCGACGGGTGTAAGCGGGCGCGTGAGCGCGCGCTGAAGCACTTCGTCGACCGTTGAGACAGGAACGATCTCCAGGCCGGTTTTCACATTCTCCGGAATGTCGGCCAAGTCCTTCTCGTTGTCCTTCGGGATCAGAACCGTTTTTACGCCGCCGCGAAGCGCCGCGAGGAGCTTCTCCTTCAGGCCGCCGATCGGCAACACCCGCCCGCGCAACGTGATCTCGCCGGTCATGGCGATATCCTTACGGATCGGATTGTTGGTCAGCACCGAGACGATGGCCGTCGCCATCGCGACACCGGCCGACGGACCATCCTTGGGTGTCGCGCCTTCCGGCACGTGCACGTGAATGTCGCGCGAGCGGAACACGGGTGGCTTCACACCAAACGCAATTGAGCGCGAGCGCACGTATGATGCCGCAGCCGAGATCGACTCCTTCATCACGTCGCGCAAATTACCCGTCACGGTCATCGCGCCTTTACCCGGCATAGACACCGCTTCGATCGTCAGCAAATCGCCGCCGACTTCGGTCCATGCCAAACCGGTAACGACACCAACTTGGTCATCGACGTCCGTCTCGCCGAAGCGATACTTCCAGACGCCGGCATAATCCGGCAGGTTCGCAGCAGTGATCTCGACCGACGTTGCTTTCTTCTGCTCAAGATCGCGCACTGCTTTGCGCGCGAGGTTGCCGATTTCGCGTTCGAGCGAGCGTACGCCCGCTTCACGGGTGTAACGGCGGATGAGATCGCGCAGCGCATCTTCCGACACGCTGAACTCACCCTTCTTCAGGCCGTTATTCTCGTACTGCTTCGGCAGCAAATGGCGTTTGGCGATCTCAAGCTTCTCATCCTCGGTGTACCCGGGAATGCGAATGATCTCCATGCGGTCCAGCAGGGGCTGAGGCATGTTGAGCGAGTTTGCCGTCGTGATGAACAGCACGTCCGAGAGATCATAGTCCACTTCGAGATAGTGGTCGTTGAATGTGGAATTTTGCTCGGGATCCAGCACTTCGAGCAACGCCGCTGCCGGATCGCCGCGATAGTCGGCGCCGAGCTTGTCGATTTCGTCGAGCAAGAAGAGCGGGTTTTGCGTCTTCGCCTTTTTCATCGACTGGATCACACGGCCCGGCATGGAGCCAATGTACGTGCGGCGGTGACCACGGATTTCCGCTTCATCGCGCACGCCGCCGAGTGACATGCGAACGAAGTCGCGGCCCGTCGCTTTCGCGATTGAGCGGCCAAGCGACGTTTTACCAACGCCTGGCGGGCCAACGAGGCAGAGGATCGGACCACGCAGCTTATTCGTGCGCGCCTGCACCGCGAGATATTCGAGGATGCGGTCTTTGACCTTGTCGAGGCCGTAGTGATCCTCGTCGAGCACCGCTTGTGCGGCGTCGATATCTTTCTTGACTTTCTTCTTGTTGCCCCATGGCAGCGAGAGCAGCCAATCGAGGTAGTTGCGCACCACCGTCGATTCCGCGCTCATCGGAGACATCTGCCGCAGCTTCTTCAGCTCGGCGTCCGCTTTCGTTTTCGCTTCCTTCGAGAGCTTGGTATTCTTGATGCGGTTTTCGAGCTCGGCGATGTCTTCTCGGCCTTCATCGCCGTCGCCCAGCTCGCGCTGGATCGCCTTCATCTGCTCGTTCAGGTAATACTCGCGTTGCGTCTTCTCCATCTGACGCTTCACGCGGTTGCGGATCTTCCGCTCGACCTGCAGCATTCCGACTTCGCCTTCGATCAGCGAAAGGATGCGCTCAAGGCGTTGCGGCACGTCGGCGATTTCCAGCAGCGCTTGCTTGTCCGGAATCTTCACCGAAAGATGCCCAGCAATGCTATCGGCCAAGCGGGACGGCTCTGTGATCTGACCGACGGATTGATGCACTTCCGGCGGCGTCTTGCGCGATAGCTTTACGTAATTGTCCCACTGATCGACCACGGCGCGTGCGATCGCGCGCGCTTCCGGGCCGTCAGCATTCTCTTCTTCGATGGCCTCAACCTCGGCCTCGAAGTACTCGTCCTTGTCCGTAAATTGCGTGATGCGCGCGCGATAGCCGCCCTCCACGAGGACGCGCACGGTGCCGTCCGGCAACTTCAGCAGTTGAACGACGGTGGCCACTGTGCCCACCGTGAAAATCCGATCCGTCGACGGCTCGTCTTCCGAAGCATCCATCTGCGCGGCCAGCACGATCTGCTTGTCCTTGCGCATCACTTCATCGAGTGCACGCACCGACTTCTCACGACCCACAAAAAGCGGCGCCGCCATCTTCGGGTAAACGACGATGTCGCGCAGAGGCAGAACTGGAAGAACGCGGCTCTCGGCCATTCGCATCTCCTTGGGGCGACGCCGCGTCTGAAAGCAGCCCGCAACTCGCCCAGCGTTAACGGATGAAATGTGGAAGTGTTCGCGCGCTGCTTCAAGAGCAGCGCGCGACGACCTGTGCAGAGTTTGGATTTGTTCCGCTTCTGTCAGTCAGAAGCGCAAATAGGCCGCGGCGTTAAGCTTGGATTCAGCCCGCGGATTCCTGTCCGTTACGCCGCTCGGAGTAGATTTGCAGCGGCTTCGCACGACCTTCCACAACGTCAGCCGAAACGACCACTTCTTCTACGCCGCGCATCGACGGTAGCTCGAACATGGTGTCGAGCAGAATGCTCTCCAGGATCGAACGCAGACCACGCGCACCGGTTTTGCGTTGGATGGCCTTTTTCGAAATCGCAGAGAGCGCTTCCTGCGGGAACGTGAGCTTCACGTTCTCCATCTCGAACATGCGCTGATACTGCTTCACGAGCGCGTTCTTAGGCTCGGTGAGGATGGTGATCAGCGCCGGTTCGTCGAGGTCTTCCAGCGTCGCCAGAACCGGCAGACGGCCGACAAATTCCGGGATGAGGCCGAACTTCAGAAGGTCATCCGGCTCAATTTGGCGAAGGATCTCGCCGGTGCGGCGATCTTCCTCGTCGCGCACCGTTGCGCCGAAGCCGATCGACGTGCCTTTGCCGCGTTGGCTGATGATCTTGTCGAGACCCGCAAAGGCGCCGCCGCAGATGAACAGGATGTTCGTCGTGTCGACTTGCAGGAATTCTTGCTGCGGATGCTTGCGGCCACCTTGGGGCGGAACGCTGGCAACCGTGCCTTCCATGATCTTCAAAAGCGCTTGCTGAACGCCCTCGCCCGACACGTCGCGGGTGATCGAAGGATTGTCAGACTTGCGTGAAATCTTATCGACTTCGTCGATGTAGACGATGCCGCGCTGCGCGCGCTCGACGTTGTAGTCCGCGGCCTGCAGCAACTTCAGAATGATGTTTTCGACGTCTTCGCCGACGTAGCCGGCTTCGGTCAGCGTCGTTGCGTCCGCCATCGTGAACGGCACGTCGATGATGCGCGCGAGTGTTTGCGCGAGCAGCGTCTTGCCGCAACCCGTCGGGCCGATCAGCAGGATGTTCGATTTCGCCAGCTCAACATCGCCATTCTTCGAGGCGTGGTTCAGGCGCTTGTAGTGATTGTGAACGGCGACAGAGAGCACACGCTTGGCATGGTCTTGTCCGACGACGTAATCGTCGAGAACGCCTTTGATCTCTTTCGGGGAAGGCACGCCTTCCTTCGACTTCACCAGCGAAGTCTTGTGCTCTTCGCGGATAATATCCATGCAGAGCTCAACGCACTCATCGCAGATGAAGACGGTCGGCCCAGCGATGAGCTTACGCACTTCGTGCTGGCTCTTGCCGCAGAACGAGCAATAGAGAGTGTTCTTTGACTCTCCGCTGGTCGTAGCTTTGCTCATACGTGATCCTTCGAGGGGCCGGGACTTCCACCATATAGATAGGGATAGAGGCGGGCTGATGACCCCCGGCTAGTCCCCTGCTAACGGATGGTTGACCACCATCCCTTTCAAAAACGTTCACCGCCCGACCGCCAAGCCGGACAAATACGATCATAGCAAGGACGGGGCCGCAAGCAGCCCCAACAGGCCGCAAATACAGTTTATCCCCAGTCTGGCGCCTGCTTTTAAAGCGTTTTTCCTGTCTGAACCGGCACAACGGGCTTCGCAAGGCCCGTTTTTCCCGTCGCCCGGGGGCGCGCCCAGGCTGTCTACAGATCAGGCGGCGTTAAATCCGCCTTCCGGCAGCTCACGCTTTTCATAAACGCGATCGACTATGCCGAACGCTTGCGCTTCTTCCGCCGTCATAAAGTGGTCGCGATCAAGCGTCCGTTCAACCTTCTCGTAGGGTTGGCCAGTGTGCTTAACGTAGATCTCGTTCAAGCGGCGCTTGGTGGCGATGATGTCTTCGGCGTGGCGTTCAATGTCCGAGGCCTGGCCCCGGAAACCGCCCGACGGCTGGTGGACCATAATGCGCGCATTCGGAAGCGCGATCCTGAGGTTCTTTTCGCCGGCGGCCAGCAGCAGCGAACCCATCGACGCAGCCTGACCGATGCAGACCGTGGAGATTGGGCTACGGATGTACTGCATGGTGTCGTAGATTGCGAGCCCCGAGGTAACGATACCCCCCGGGCTATTGATATACATGGCTATTTCGCGCTTCGGGTTCTCGGACTCCAAGAACAGAAGCTGCGCTGTGACCAAGCTCGCAAGGCCATCCTCGACACCACCGGTGACGAAAATGATCCGCTCCTTCAGGAGGCGCGAGAAAATGTCGAACGCCCGTTCACCACGGCTGGTTTGCTCCACCACCATCGGGACGAGGTTGGCGTAGGTGGCGATCGGATCAAAAGATGACATGGTTGCCTTTATCGGAAGCGTCCGGAATCGGTACCGGCGCGCACGTCATATTTGACTGTTGGGCGCGCCCCGCAAGCCCTGGCTACTGCGCCAGGGCTTAACGATTGGTCTTCTGACTTAGGACGCCTTGGTTTTGTTCGACTTCTTGGCCGGCTTCGGCGGTTCGTCGTCGGCGAAAAGCGCCTCACGGGTCACCGTCTCGTTGCTGACCTTGATCAGCTCCATGACGTAATCGACGACTTTTTCCTCGTAGAGCGGCGCGCGCACCTGGGCGACGAGCTGCGGGCTACGCTGATAGGCCTCGAAAATCTGGCGCTCTTGGCCCGGAAACTGGCGCGCTTGCGCCGAGATAGCCTGCGCCACCTCCTGGTCGGTGACCTCGAGTTTGTTGCGGCGGCCGATCTCGGCGAGGAGCAAGCCGAGGCGCACGCGGCGCTCAGCGATGTCGCGATACTCCGCCTTCAGGTCATCGTCCGATTTGCCTTCATCTGAGGGATCTAGACGACCGGCAGTGCGATCCTGCTCGATCTGACGCCAGATCTGATTGAACTCGGCGTCGACCATGCGCGGCGGCAGTTCAAAATCGTGCTTCTCATCAAGAACGTCGAAGAGCGCGCGCTTGGCCTTGGCGCGTGATTGTTGGTTGTGATCGCTTTCGATGCGCTGACGCAGCGCATCCTTGATTGCGTTGAGACTGTCGAAACCCAATTCAGCAGCCCAAGCATCATCCGGTGCGCCTTGCTTCGGCGTGCGCACTTGCTTCACTTTGGTTTCGAACTCCGCGTTTTTGCCCTTCAGTGACGCGACCGGATAATCTTCCGGGAATGTCACCTTGAGCACGCGCTCGTCGCCGGCTTTGGCGCCAATGAGCTGCTCTTCAAAGCCTGGAATGAATTGCTTGGCGCCGATGACAACTTGCGCGTCGTTCGCGGCGCCGCCGTCGAAAGCTTCGCCATCGATGCGGCCCAGAAAATCAATGATCAGCTGATCGCCCTCAACGGCAGCGCCGTCTTTGTCTTCAAACCCGCGCTGTTGGGCCGCCAACTCTTTCAGCGAATCCTCGACCTGTTCGTCCGACACGGGCGCAACCGGTTTGCTGATCGAAATGGTCTTCAGATCGACCGGTTCAAACTCCGGCATGATCTCGACAGAGAGTTCGAACTGCAGGTCGGCGTTGCCGGCCATCACCTGACCCATGTCGCTCTTCAGATCGAGCGAAGGCTCGGACGCCGGCCGCGCGTTGACCTTCTCAAGGCCCTCTTGCGTCGATTTCTGAACGGTCTCGTTGATGATGTCTTGCATCATCCCGGCGCCGTACACCTTACGGATGTGGGCCACCGGCACCTTGCCCGGCCGGAAGCCGTTGATGCGCACGCGCGGCTGCACTTCGGCGATCTTGGCGGCGAGCTTTTGCTGCAATTCAGACGCCGGGACGAGGACGTCATAAACGCGCAGGAGACCTTCGGAGCGGCGCTCTGTGAGCTGCATTAGTTGAGCTTTCGACATACGCGCCGAAGCTGCAAATCCTCTGCCGCGGCGCCTTATTCAGGAAAGCGGGGCTTATGGCATTCCGTCTTTCCAGAGTCCACTTGCCCAAAACGCCGCAAATCCGGTGGTGCGGACGCCGGGACTCGAACCCGGACGCCTCGCGGCGCTGGAACCTAAATCCAGTGCGTCTACCAATTCCGCCACGTCCGCGACCGGGCGGGCGGTGTACGCGCCCGCGCTGACGGCGTCCACCTATTGAGAGGGCTGCTCGCGCACTTCGCGGGTCGTGCCCCATTGGGCCACGGCTTCCGCAGCCTGTTCGTTGATCTCATCCGGTAGGAGCTGCCCCTGCGCCGTGATGTCGATCCGATACTGGGCTCCGTCGGCCATCGGCCAATAGACAGCTTGGCCGTGCTCGGGCGTATCGACGATCGGTGTGTATTTGCTGACTTCGCGCACGACCGGGAGGAAATCTACGCCCGTCCGGCGGACCGGCCGGAGGTCATAGACGCTCGGCGGCGTCGTTTGCGCCTGTTGGATATCGCGATAACGGCTGTCAAAGCGGTCGAGCCTGTACTGGGCATCGAGGCCCAGGACGGTTGCCCAAGACTTCCAGCGGATAACCCGCGAACTGATCATCCAATCGTCGCCGGTTGCCTGAAAGGTATGTACAGCCCCCGGCGTCCCGTCTTCGGCGGGCGCTTCGGTCAGCGTGACATCGTAAGTGTTGGGGGTCCCCTCCACCTTCTCGAACGCGATGGTGGCCACCTGACGCTGCGCTTCGCCGAGGCGATGATAGGTCTGGATGTTGAGGCCCATCAGGCCGGCGATGGCGCCAATGGCCAGGAAAACCCCGCCGCCGAGGACGCCGCGTCCGCCTTTGAATGGCCGGCCGCGGAACATCCAACCCAGCCCGCTTAGCGCGAACGCCAGGCCGATCACCCCTACGAAGCCGGGAATAATCCACCACCACCAATGCATTGCCGTCCCCTCTCGCGTACGTCCCGAACTGAAGGTTAACCCAGAAACCTGGGCTGAAACAGGTCAGATCGGCCCACCGCCGCGTCGCTTCAGGCCCGCAGGGGCCAATCTGTTGAGGACAACGGGCAAATTCTCGCAGAGGTCCTCCGCGATCAGCCCCGGTCCCAGTTCTTCTGCGGTACGTCCGTGCAGCCAGACGCCAGCGCACGCCGCATCGAAGCTCTGCATACCCTGACCGATGAGCCCCGCGATGATGCCGGCAAGGACATCTCCAGCGCCCGCGGTCGCCAAGAACGGCGTGCCTGTGGTGTTGACGACTGCACGGCCATCGGGCGCTGCGATCACGGTGTCAGGCCCCTTCAACAACACAACACACCGCGCATACGCGGCAGCGGCGCGCGCGGCGTCGATGCGATCGTCCGCGTTGCTCCAGATGCCAGGGAATGCGCGACGGAATTCGCCGACGTGCGGCGTCATCACATCGTGCGGTTCGAGACCATGTGTCAGCGGCGCAAGCAACGTGATCGCGTCGGCGTCGAGCACGAGCGGGCAGCGCGGTTTTGCATTGAGCGCTGACAGCAGCAATTTGTAATGCGCGTCGCTCGTGCCGAACGCGGGGCCGATTAACATGCAATGCGCGGTTCGCGCGCCTTCGGCATAACTCGCTTCGACGTTACCTTCGCGGACCATGACGGCGGTGAGATGCGCGGCGTTTTCGTCGAGGGCATCACTGGGGCTCAGAACAGTGACTAGGCCGGCGCCCGCGCGAAGCGCCGCGCGCGCCGACAGACGCGCTGCGCCGGTGTGTGCGCGACCGCCGCTGGCGGCGATAACGTGACCGCGTGTGTGCTTGTGCGCCTCCGCCTCCGGCCACGGAAACTGCCAAAGGCTCGGATCGTTTTCGTGAAGAGAAATGTTCTGTGCCGCGACGACGCTCTCGGGCGCGCCAATGTCCGCCACCACGACCTCACCGCACCAAGCGCGGCCCGGCATCAGCACGTGCGCGGGCTTTTTGCGTACGAACGTAACGGTCAGCGCCGCTTCAAAACACACCTCTCCCAACGGATTTCCATCGTCGCCGCTGACGCCGCTCGGCACGTCCACCGCGACGATACGCTCTGGCGGGAGCACGGCGGCCAGTTTAGCCACCTCGCCTTCAAGCGGCCGCGAAAGACCTGCGCCGAATAGCGCATCCACATAGAGCTCCGCGTTCCGGCCACTTCGTCCGAGTTCAAATATTTCACCGTTCCAGCTGCGCGCCGCGTCGGCGGCGTCACCCTTGAGCGCATCGCGCGGAACGAGCGTTTCCACCCAAACGAGCCAGCCCATTTCGCGCAGCGCACGCGCCGCCACCCAACCGTCGCCGCCATTGTTGCCCGGACCACAGAGCACAGCTGTAGGTTGTTGCGGAAAGCGGCGCACGATTGCGTCAGCAACGGCTTGGCCAGCGTTTTCCATCAACGTACGCGTCGGAACGCCCGCCTGTGCTGAGGCTTCATCGATCGCGCGCATTTGGGCGACAGTGATGATCTCTCGGCTCAACGCACTTCGCCCGCTTGCATTTCGGCGCCGTGACGCACGAGGCGCAATCTTCCGCCACTAACTTCAAGCTCGGTGATTGATGCGTAGTCGGGTTTGCAGACGATCGTCTCGTCACGCCCCAACGCCGCGCCGCAAACAACGTTGATCGCGATGAAGTGGGAAAACACGGCGGTGTCTTCGCGGACACTGCTGACGCACTCGATCAGTGCTTGGCGCCACGGCGACAAGCGCGCGTCGATCTCACGCCACGAACGCACAGCGCCGCCGCGCCAGGGGAAGTTCTGCTGCAGCCATAGCCGGCGATCAGCGATGTCCGCCGGTGTTGGCACCTCACTCACGCGCGGTTCAATCAGCGCCTCGGCGCTTGCCTTCGCGAGATATGGCGCAGACGTCTCTCGGCAGCGCTGCATGGGCGAACAGAGCACCCGCAGTGAGCCCAGACCGGCCAGGACCCGCGCCGCCGCTTCCGCCTGTGACCGCCCCAGTTCCGATAGCCCCGGATCGTGGTCGTCGCCGCCCCAGGCCGCAGCTGCCTCGCCGTGTCGGATCAGGAATAAACGGGTCATCACGCCTGCTTTCCCGGGGGCAGCCCGAACTTTGGGCGCCGGCGCCTGCCAATCAGGCGCCTGGCGCTGTCACACCCCTGCCCGACAGCGCGCCGCCTTCCAGACTCGCGGCGCGCGGGTCCATGGAGAGCCCAGAAGCGCGTTCAAGCGAGGGGTCCTCCGACATGAAGAAGATCGAAGCCATCATCAAGCCGTTCAAATTGGACGACGTAAAAGAAGCGCTGCAGGAAATCGGCCTTCAGGGCATGACCGTCGTCGAGGCTAAAGGCTTCGGGCGCCAAAAGGGCCATACCGAGCTCTATCGCGGCGCCGAATACGTCGTCGACTTTCTCCCCAAGCTGAAGGTCGAGGTCGTCGTTGGCGACGATCAGGTCGAAGGCGCGCTGGAAGCCATCCAGAAGGCCGCCAAGACCGGCAAAATCGGCGACGGCAAGATCTTTGTGCTCGACGTCCAGAACGTGGTGCGTATCCGCACTGGCGAAACGGGCGCAGCAGCAGTTTGATCTCGGCGCTGCGGCGCTGATTCTCGCGTCCGCATCGGCTGATCAGCCGGCGGACGCGCTTGAACACGAAAACCAGAATACCTGAGGGAGTCTCCGGCAATGTCAGACGAAGTTCTGAAGCTCATCAAGGACAAGGAAGTCCAATACGTCGATCTCCGTTTCACCGACATGCGCGGTAAGATGCAGCACGTCACCTTCGACGTGAGCATGATCGACAAAGACATCTTCACCGAAGGCACGATGTTCGACGGTTCGTCCATCGCTGGCTGGAAGGCGATCAACGAGTCCGACATGGTCATGCGCCCTGACCCGAGCGGCGCCCACATCGATCCGTTCTATCAGCAAACGACGCTCGCGCTCTTCTGCGACATTCTCGAGCCGGGCACGCTGCAGCCCTACTCGCGCTGCCCGCGTTCGATCGCGAAGAAGGCGGAAGCTTATGTGAAGTCGTCTGGCGCCGGCGATGTCGCGTACTTCGGTCCGGAAGCAGAGTTCTTCGTGTTCGACGACGTGCGTTGGTCGACCGATCCGAACAACACCGGATACTCGTTCGACTCCACCGAACTACCGTACAACACCAACCGCGCCTATGAAGGCGGCAATATGGGTCACCGTCCGGGCCCGAAGGGCGGCTACTTCCCGGTGCCGCCGATTGACTCGCTGCAAGATATGCGCGGCGAGATGCTCGAGATCATGGGCCAGCTTGGCCTCAATCCGGAAAAGCACCACCACGAAGTCGCGCCGGCGCAGCACGAACTTGGCCTCAAGTTCAACACGCTGACCAAGATGGCCGACAACATGAACTTGTATAAGTACATCATCCACCAAGTGGCTGCATCGTACGGCAAGTCCGCGACCTTCATGCCGAAACCCTATTTCAAGGACAACGGCTCGGGCATGCACGTGCACATGTCGATCTGGAAGGGCAGCAACAACACCTTCGCCGGCGATCGCTATGCAGATCTCAGCGAAAACTGCCTCTATTACATCGGCGGCGTTATCAAGCACGCGAAGGCGATCAACGCCTTCTCGAACTCGACGACCAATTCCTACAAGCGCCTTGTGCCTGGCTATGAAGCGCCTGTGTTGCTCGCCTATTCGGCGCGCAACCGCTCCGCTTCGTGCCGTATCCCGCACGGCACCGGAGCGAAAGCCAAGCGCGTGGAAGTCCGCTTCCCCGATCCGGCCGGCAACATGTACCTCACCTACGTCGCGCTGCTGATGGCGGGTCTCGACGGCATCGAGAAAAAAATCCATCCGGGCGAGCCGCTGGATAAGAACCTCTATGATCTGCCGCCGGAAGAATTGAAGGACGTCCCGACCGTTTCCGCCTCGCTGCGTGAAGCACTCACGGCGCTCGATCGCGATCGCGACTTCCTCAAGAAAGGCGGCGTGATGAGCGACGACATGATCGACGCTTACATCGAGCTGAAGAAGGAAGAGCTCGATCGTTTCGAAACCCACCCGCACCCGGTGGAGTTCGACATGTACTACAAGGCGTAGGTCTCGATCAGACGCAAAAGCCGAGGGCCGGAGAGCAGTCTCCGGCCCTTTTCATTTGAACTAGCGCAGCAGCCCTTCGAACCGGAGGCGCCACGAATGAAGGCGCGCTGCGTTGAGCCCGCGCTTGAAGCGATTGATCTGCGCGGCTAGCGCAAGCAGACCGCCGCCTATTAGCAAAGCGCCAAAGAACGCGCCCGCACTACCGCCGAACAGGCCAGCCTCCGCGTTGTCGAACGCCAAACCGCCGGCGCTCAAAATCGCCGCAACCTCCAATGTGGCAGCGGTGGCGGCGCATGCTCTGCGCGCTGAGACTACCTCCGGCGAGGCAATTCTGGTTTCGCGCGCCAAGCGCTGGCGTCGCTTGTTTTCCGTGACGTGCCACCAGGCGATACCTGTCGCGATGCAGAATATCGGGTAGAGCGACGGCCAATCGCCGCCCAGAAGGCCGATCCCTACCAAAATCAACGTGATGCTTGCGGCCATGACAATGTCCCCGCCGCAAGGCGCCATGATTTGGGTTGAGCCTTTGATAACGGCGGTAAAGCTCTGCCCATGACCGCGAATATGCGCGTGTTGGGGAGCATCCGCCGTGGGTGACAGGCGTCGGCTTCGGCCCCTGCTTCCAATGAAAAAAGCGGGCCGGAGAGAAAACTCTCCGGCCCCAATTTTCGCTTGGACCTTCGGTTCGTTCTCAGAAATTCACGGTGGCGCCGATCGACACAGCGTCGGCTTCAACGTCGCCATCGAGGCGTGTGTAGTCACCGCGAATGCCAAAGCCATTGCTGAGCCGGTAAGTCGCGCCGACGCCATAGCCGATGCCGTCATCATCGAAATCGCCAAGCGGCGTGTCGATTTCCGACGTCTGGTAGCCAACGCGCCCATGCACGTCGAAATTCGACGTCACGGGCAAAGTGGCCACGCCATAGATGCCGGCGTTGTGGTTGAGTTCGACGTCTCCATCATCGACGCCCGTTGACGCTTCGCCTTCAACGGCGAAGTTCGGACCGAAGCGATAGCCGAGGCGGCCAGTCACCGCGTCGACGTCGTCGCCGTCGTAGTCGAAATTTGTGTAGGCGGCGCCGGCGTACCAGTCGGCGTGCGCCTGCACCGGCGCGGCCATCAATGCAGCGACGGCTACTGCCGCCATTAGTGCGAACTTCTTCATGCTTGCTGCTCCTCAAATCCGTTAGAGCGGCCCCCGCATGCCGTTGACGAGGGGCGAACGGGCTCTGGCGGAAGAGGTTTCGCCGGAACATGCGAATCGGCGCCCGAGG
>JAXMCH010000010.1:0-49519 GCA_046349455.1 Hyphomonadaceae bacterium
TGCGATGACGATCAGCAGCGTGACTAAGCCGTCGGCCATGCCGCCGTGCGTGCGATAGCCGCTGACGGTGGCGTAGGAAGCGCGGCGCAGTGCGCTGAACGGCGCTGAGATCGCGGCGTAGGCGATGCAGAGCACCACCAGCACGAGCCAGCCGGGGACATCGCCCATTGGCGTCCAGCCGAGGATCGCGCCGGTGCCCAGGAATGAGAAGAAGGCGATCAGGAACGCGATCAGCAATGCGGCAGTGATGATGCTGAAGATGAAGGCGAAGAGGCCGGCGAAGACGCGCGTCGCGTAGCCGACGGGTTGAGCCGGCGCGGCAGTCGGGCCGCCCGCATAGTCCCAGCCGCGCCACTGGCCGCGCCAAGCGCGCATTTGGCGGCGCCATTCGCGGCGCTGTGCGCGCCATGAGGTGCGCCAATCGGGATCGTCGGTCACGCGCGCATATTCGCGCTTGGCGCGGTCGATGATTTCTTGTGCGTTGAACGGCACGCCGTGCGCTGCGGCCCATTCCTCGCTCGTGTGTGCGGAGGGAATGAGAAACATCGCGATGACGTAGGCGAGCAGCAGCCAGCCGCCGCTCACGAGACCGCCGACGACGAAGAGAATGCGGACGACGGTGACGTCGACATTGAGATAGGCGGCAAGACCGGAGCAGATACCGGCGATCATCGCGCCGTCGCGGATGCGATAGAGCCGCTTATGTGGATCGGGGCCCGGCTCACTGCGCGGCGGCGCTTGTTCGCCCTCGCGCGCCTCGCCTTCGACGGGGCCCATCTCTTCGAGGATCTTGCTCATCTCGGTTGCAGAGATGACGGTCTTGCCCGGCGAGAGGTATGCGCCGCATTTGTCGGCGATGGCCTGCTCGAGGTCGCGGATGATCTCGGCCTTGTCGGGATTGTCGGCGAGCGTCGCGCCTGCGCGGGCGAGATACGCGCGCAGTGCGTCGTAAGCCGGCTCTTCCAGCTGGTACGGGTTGCCGTTGAGATTGATGGTGACGACGCGTTCCATGACTTTAGCGCCCCAGGCCTTCGAGAGTGGTGGTGAGATGACGCCAATAGGCGGCGAGCTCATCGAGCCGCGCGGCGCCTTTGGCGGTGAGTTGATAGTATTTTCGCGGCGGACCTTGGCCGCTCTCCACCCATTGGTAGTCGAGCAGCTCTTCGCGCCGCAGCTTGGAAAGAAGGGGGTAGAGCGTGCCTTCCTGGGTGGCGAACGGGGTCGGCGCGAGGGCCGTCAGGATGTCGCCGACGTACACCGTCCGTCCCGACACGATGGTCAGGATCGCGAACTCCAAAAGCCCCTTCCGGAGGCCGGCAAACTGTTCATCAGCGTTCGGCATAAGCTACCTTGTAGAAACAAGGTACTGAGGCACAGACAGGTTGTCAACGCTGGCAAGGAATTTTTAGGGGGTCAGGGGCTGAGCATCGGCCGGGAGCGGCGGGGCTTCCCGCAGCAGCGTGATGGCGATGCGGCGGTTGCCCGGCATCGTCGGGTCGTCTGGAAACAGGGGCTCGCTGTCGGCGCGCCCGGCGACCTCATAGATCCGCTCGGAGGGGATTTGCTGGCCCATGAGGATGCGGCGGGCTTCGTTGGCGCGCGCGGCGCTGAGTTCGAAGTTGGAGTTGTAGCGCCCGCCAGGGGCGGAGCCATCAGTGTGGCCTGAGATCGTGATGCGGTTGTTCAGTTGAGAGATGACGCCGGCGACAACGGTGAGCAGACGGCGCGCGCGGTCGTTCGGCGCGGCGTCGCCGGGGTTGAACATTGAGCGGCCTTCCTGGTCGATCAGCTGGATGCGCAAGCCTTCGGGCGTTTGCTCCATGATGACGTTGCGCGAAAGCTCGGCGATGTCGGGCATATCCTGCATGGCCTGGCGGATGGCGATTTCGGCGCGCGAAAACTCCGCGTTTTCGCGGATTGTGCGGGCGCGCGTAAGCGCATCTTCGCTAGGGGAATTCTGGCCGCCGGCTTCGGTTTGGGTTTGCTGCTGGTTCTCGGCGTTGGCGTTCGACGTGTATTGCGGCTCCGACGCGGCCGCGACCGGCGCCGAGTGGCCGTGGCGCACGCCGCTCTCGGCGAAACTGGTGCCTTCAAGCAAGCCGCCTGCGCCTGAGGAGACGCGCGAGACGCTGGCGGGTGCGAAGAATTCGGCGATGCCGCGGCGCTGCTCTGGACTTGTGGTGTTGATCAACCACATGAGCAAGAAGAACGCCATCATGGCGGTCACGAAGTCGGCGTAGGCGACCTTCCAGGCGCCGCCGTGGTGACCCCCACCGCCGCCCTTTTTGATCTTCTTGATAATGATAGGGCGCTGATTGGTCGCGGAAGTCATAATTCAAACGCTCGGGCGGACAGTGGGCGACCTTCGCCGAACAGCGTTAAGATGGCGTTGAACAAGGATGCGAATTGCATGGAGTTGGAGCCTGAGCAGGCATTTCGTCGCGCCATGTCCGCTTTCGCCACGGGGGTCACCGTTGTGTCGGCGGCGCGTGGCGGGGGCGGTTTATCGGGTATCACCGTAAACTCGCTGACCTCGGTTTCGCTGAAGCCGCGTTTGCTGCTGTGGTGTCTCGGGGATCAGTCCGAGCGGTACGACACATTTGCCGAGGCCGACCTGTGGGGCGTGACGGTGCTGGGCGCTGACGATGAGGCGCTGGCGCGCCGCTTTGCGCGCGCCGAGACCGAAAGCTTGAGCGCCCACGAAGTTGAGATGTTTTCAGCCGCACCCGTGCTGCGTGGCGGCGTGGCGCACTTCGCATGCAGGACGCACGATAGACGTATCGCCGGCGATCACCTCATCATCCTGGGCGAGGTGATGGATTTCCGCGCAGCGCCGGGCGCCGCGCTTACGTTTTATCGCGGCCAGTATGGGCGCATCGATACGCCGAGGAGCAACGACTAATGGCGAAGACCGCGTTCATTGGGCTGGGTGTGATGGGCGCGCCGATGGCCGGTCACTTGTCCAACGCTGGCCACGACGTCGCCGTCTATAATCGCAGCGAAGAGAAGTCGCGCGATTGGGCGCAGAAGTACAAGGGGCGCACGTACACGTCCGTCGCGAACGCGGCCGAGGGCGCCGATATCGTGTTTTCGTGCGTCGGCAACGACCGCGACTTGCGCGAGGTGTTCGAAGCGGCGGCGACCAAGATGCGCAAGGGCGCGATCTTCGTGGACCACACGACAGCGTCGGCGGAGATCGCGCGCGAGCTTGCGCAAAAGGCCGAAGAGCGTGGACTGGGCTTTCTGGATGCGCCGGTGTCGGGCGGGCAAGCTGGCGCGGAAGCAGGCAAACTCACGGTTATGGCCGGCGGCGAAGCCAGCGTGTTCGCCGAAGCGCAGCCGATCATGGCGGCGTACGCGGCGAACATGACGCTGATCGGACCCGCGGGCTCTGGCCAGTTGGCGAAGATGGTGAACCAAATTTGTATCGCCGGCGTGGTGCAGGGGCTGGCGGAGGGCATTCACTTTGCCAAGCGCGCGGACCTGGACGTCGAGAAGGTTATTGCCGCGATCTCGAAGGGCGCTGCGCAAAGCTGGCAGATGGAAAACCGTTGGAAAACGATGGACCAGGGCCGCTTCGATTTTGGCTTCGCCGTCGATTGGATGCGCAAGGATTTGGGGCTCGTGCTGGATGAGGCTACGCGCAACGGCGCAACGCTCGATCTCGTGAAGATGGTTGATGAATTCTATGCTGACGTTCAGGCGATGGGCGGCAAGCGTTGGGATACGTCGAGCCTCATCACGCGTTTAGAGAAACCGCAACGTTAAGGCTCAATCTGTAGTTTACGCTACGCGACGGCCTTCAATCTCTCTTAAGCGAGATCGTGTATTTCTCGGCGTTCCGAATGAGGGGCCCGGAGCACGGCATGAACGTGAAAACTTGGACCGTATGTCTGATCGAACCGAACAAGTTCGAAGGTCAGATCATGCTCGACCTGCTGCGCAATGCGGGTGTCGACAAGGTAAAGGTTTTTACCGACCAGGAAACCGCGATCGATAACCTCGAACTCTATCCGGCCAATATCATCATCGCGTCGTTCGAAATGCAGCCGCTGGATGGCGCTGCTTGGACGCGCGCCTTCCGCCGCAATCATAAGCTCCCGAGCCGCAAGCAATCGATTTTCATCACGTCCGGCGCGTTCTCGCGCGCGATGGCCGAAGAGTGCCGTCACGCCGGCGCCAATGCGCTCATTGGCAAGCCGATCTCGGGCAAAGTGCTGCTGGCGACGATCAACAAGGTGATCACCAATCCGCGTCAATTCATCGACGCCGAGGGCTATGTCGGGCCATGCCGCCGTGCAGGCATCGTTATGGCGGGTGCGCCGCGCAAACGGCGCAAGGCCGACCAGAGCCAGGGCGCGCAAGCGGCAGCGCCGGCGTTGACGCTGGAGCAGGCCGTACAAGCTTTGGGCGCCGCCGCAACCCAGTTCGCAGCGGACTTCGACAAGCGCGAAGCCTGCGAAGCGGCCTTGCGCTTTGTGCAAGCCTATGCGGTGAACGCGGGCGACGGGCCTTTGATGCGCGCGTGCGCGGCGTTCGCTCTACAGCTCGGCGCCAGTAAGGGACTCCGCCCCGAAGCCGCACGTGCGGCGATCCAGGCTTGCGTTCACGGTGTCGTCGAACTTGCGGCCATGCCAGTAGGCGAAGCGGCCAAGCGCGAAGCGGTGGCCGAGCGCGTGCGTCAGGCTGTCGGCAAGGCGGCGATGCAGCGGGCGGCTTAAGTCGCAGTTTGTACGGCGGCGCGTGCGGCGATAGCCCTTCCGCGTAGGCCAACGTACGTCACGCCGAACAAGAGAAGCTTGCTGACGATACCGAAGATGGAGAGCGTTGCGCTCCATGCGATTGGATCGAGCGTCAGCGCCAGTACGATGTTGAGCGTGGCGCTGAAGAACATCAGACCAGACCAAGCATAGCCCCACGGCGCGAAGTCGTCGGCGCTGAGGTATTGGCGCGCGATCTGGGGCGCGTAGTCGTGCATCCAGCCGCGCTTCAGCATCGCGGCGCCTACAAGGCTGTAGGCGATCGTGGGTTTCAGCATCACGAAGAGCGGCTGGTGGGTGAAGATGCTCGCGCTGCCGAGGAGAATAACCAGGCCGAGGCTCATCCAGGTGATGGCGCCGATGGGTTTGCGGCGCGCGATGCGCCAGCCGACTTCGGCGACGCCGGCGAGGATGCCTAAGGCGGTAGCGAGAACGAAATCGCGAGTGATCCAAAGCAGGATGAAGAAGACGATCGTCGAGATGAAGTCGATCAGGATCGGCCGCATCGCTTCGAGGACGTAACGCACTGCGCGTCAGGCCCCCAGTAGGTCAGCGGCGCGCGGCGCGAAGTAGGTCACGACGCCGTCTGCGCCGGCGCGCTTGAATGCGGTGAGGCTTTCAATGATGGCGCGGTCTTCGTCGAGCCAGCCGTTTGCGGCCGCGGCCTTGATCATCGCGTATTCGCCGGAGACTTGGAACGCATAGGTCGGCAGGCCGAAACTCTGCTTCACACGCGTGACGATATCCAAGTACGGCATGCCGGGTTTGACGAGCAGCATGTCGGCGCCTTCGGCGATATCGAGGGCGACTTCGCGGAGCGCTTCGTCGGTGTTGCCGAAGTCCATTTGGTAGGTGCGCTTGTCGCCGGGATTTTTGACGGCGCCGGAGCCGAGCTTTCCCGAGCCGATGGCTTCACGATAGGGACCGTAGAAGGCTGAGGCGTATTTGGCGGCGTAGGACATGATGAGCGTGTCTTCGTAGCCCTCAGCGTCGAGCGCCGCGCGGATGGTCCCCACACGGCCGTCCATCATGTCTGACGGGGCGACAATGTCGGCGCCTGCCTTGACTTGGATCAAGGCCTGCTCGGCCAACACTCTTACGGTGTCGTCGTTGACGATGCGCCCATCGCGCAGGAGGCCGTCATGACCGTGGTCGGTGAACGGATCCAGCGCAACGTCGACCATAATGCCAACTTCGGGGGCGGCGTCCTTCATGGCGCGGACCGCCGCGCAAACCAGCCCGTTCGGATTGAGCGCCTCCTTGCCCGCCGCGTCCTTTTTCGCGGGATCGATGAAGGGAAACACGGCAATCGCGGGAATGCCGAGATTGGCGGCGCGCTTGGCGGCGTCGGCGGCGGCGCGCACGGAATAGCGCGCTGTGCCGGGCATCGCAGCGACGGGAATTTCCCGTTCCTCGCCCTCGTGGACGACCATCGACCAGATCAAATCATCGACGCTCAAGCGATGTTCGCGCGTGAGGCGTCTCACCCAGTCGGCTTGGCGCAAGCGGCGCGGGCGGGCGGCGGGATATCGTCCAGTGTAGTTCATGCGACTCGTTCGCAACTTCAGACGCGCTGCATGCGCTTTAGGGTCCCAGTTACCCTAGCGCGCGGAACTATCCTATAACCCAATCCACGCCGGCTAGGCCGAAGCAAAGGCGCACTCACGTGAGAGAAGAAGATAAGCAGGTGTTCGAGTCCGCCGTTGCGGGTATCCGCGACGAAGGCCGGTATCGCGTGTTCGCCGACATCATGCGCGAGCGCGGCCGCTTTCCGCACGCGACGCTGCGCCGGGATGATGGCTCGACGCGCGACATCGTCGTGTGGTGCTCGAACGATTATCTTGGCCAAGGCCAAAGCCCCGAGGTGCTCGACGCCGCGCACGCTGCGCTCGACAAGGTGGGCGCTGGCGCCGGCGGCACGCGCAACATCTCCGGCACGACCAGCTATCACGTCGATCTTGAGCGCGAGCTCGCAACTCTGCATGGCAAGGAAAGCGCGCTCCTCTTCACGTCCGGCTATGTGTCGAACGACGCAACGCTCTCGACACTGGCGAAGCTGTTCCCGGATTTGTGGATCTTCTCGGACGAGCAGAACCACGCGTCGATGATCGAGGGCATTCGTCGCGCCAAGTGCGAGCGCCGCGTCTTCCGGCACAATGATATCCAGCACCTGGAATCGCTGTTGAACGAGGCGCCAGCGCACGCACCGAAGCTGATTGCCTTTGAGAGTGTCTATTCAATGGACGGCGACACCGCGCCGATCGAACAGATTTGCGACATCGCCGAAGCCTACGGCGCGATGACGTATCTCGATGAAGTGCATGGCGTGGGCCTTTATGGCCCAACGGGCGGCGGTGTCGCGGAGCGCGATGGCGTGATGCACCGCGTTGATTTCATCGAAGGCACGCTCGCCAAGGCGTTCGGCACCATGGGCGGATACGTCAGCGGCCCGGCGGTGGCGATCGATGCGATCCGCTCGTCCGCCTCGGGCTTCATCTTCACGACATCGCTTGCGCCTTCGATCGCGGCGGCGGCGCTGGAAAGCGTGCGAATCGTGCGCGAATGCCCGCATTTGCGCGACCGGCTGCAGGAACGCGCCGAGCGGCTGAAGGCCCTGCTGCGCGATGCGGGGCTTCCGGTGATGTCGGAATCCACCACGCACATCGTGCCGGTGCTCGTTGGCGATGCCGCGCGTTGCAAGAAAATTTCGGACATCCTGCTCGAGGACCACGGCATCTACGTGCAGCCGATCAATTATCCGACGGTGCCGCGCGGCACCGAAAGATTGCGGATCACGCCGAGCCCGTTCCACGACGATGAACTGATGGATGCGCTGCTGAAGGCGCTGACGACCGTCTGGTCGAAGTGCCCGGTGCATGTAACGGCGTGAGCCGCGCCGAACGTGAAGTCATTTTTGAAGTCACGCGCATCGGCGACGTCCAACGTGTCGCCGCGATTGATGTTGAATCTGGAAAAGAGGTTGTGATCCAGGCGCCGGCGCAAGCGGCGCTCGCGGACGTGCGCGCACTCGTTCTGCGAAAGCTGGAGCGGGCGCTCGCGGGCGAGGGCGAAGACGAGCCGCCGCCGGCGCGGCCGGGCAAGATTGTCTAATCTTTGCGGCGGACGCCTTTGCCGAGGCCGATCTTTTTTGCGAATTCGGAACGACGCGCTGCGTAAGCCGGAGCAACCATCGGGTAGTCGGCCGGAAGGCCCCACCGTTTGCGATACTCGTCGGGCGACAGGTTGTAAGTCGAGCGCAAGTACCGCTTGAGCATTTTCAGCTTTTTGCCGTCTTCCAGACAGATGATGTAGTCGTGATTGACCGACTTGTTGATCGGGGCCGCAGGTTTCGGCCGCTCGGTCGGTCTTTCGCCGTTCGCACCGGAGAGATTAGCAAGTGTTCGATGAACTGAACGGATGAGTTCGGTCAGTTCTTCCGAAGACACCTTATTGTTCGCCACAAACGATGCGACGATATCGGTTGTCATGCGCATGGCGTCCCCGCCGTTAGTCTGCACGACTTCGTCTTCGTTTCGCATTACCCGCCTTATTAGCAAACGAATACAATGCCCTCAGGCCAGTATAGTCCTATCGCCCTAGATTCTGCAAGTATTACCGTTGGTTGGCCGTGACTTCTTACAGTTGAGCCCTGAAGTTACGGGGCCGCTTTGCTTAAGAGGCCCTCGCGACTTATGTTGGCGACGCAGATTCCTTTCGTGATGAGGGCTCCCATGACTCAGCCGGCCGGGCGCGCCGCCGAGCGCGACCGCTTTTTTGAAGCTTCCCTGGAACGGGGAGATCCCGACATTTCGAGCGCCATCAACGCTGAGCTGACCCGTCAGCAGCGTCAGATCGAGCTCATTGCTTCGGAGAACATCGTCTCGCGCGCCGTGTTGGAGGCGCAGGGCTCGGTGCTAACGAACAAGTACGCCGAAGGATATCCGGGGCGCCGCTACTATGGGGGCTGCGAGTTTGTGGATGAGGTCGAACGCCTCGCCATCGAGCGCGCCAAGCGCCTATTCGATTGCAAGTTCGCGAACGTGCAGCCGCATTCAGGCGCCAATGCGAACCAAGCTGTGTTCTTCGCGCTTCTCCAACCGGGCGACAAATTCCTCGGCATGGATCTCGCGTGCGGTGGTCACCTGACGCACGGCTCGCCGGTCAATATTTCCGGTAAGTGGTTTCAGCCGGTGGCCTACGGTGTGCGACCGGACGATCATCTGATCGACTATGATCAGGTTGCGGAGATCGCTTATCGCGAGAAGCCGAAGCTGATCCTCGCGGGCGCTTCGGCATATTCGCGCCAGATCGATTTTGCGCGCTTCCGTAAGATTGCCGATGAAATCGGCGCGATCCTTATGGTCGATATGGCGCACTATGCGGGCTTGATTGCGGGTGGTGTGTATCCCTCGCCGCTGCCGCATGCGCACGTTGTGACGACGACCACGCACAAGACGTTGCGCGGCCCGCGGGGCGGCATGATCCTTTCGAACGACGAAGAGATCGGTAAGAAGATCAACTCGGCTGTCTTCCCTGGCCTGCAAGGCGGCCCGCTGATGCATGTGATCGCGGCCAAGGCCGTGAGCTTTGGCGAAGCACTGCAGCCTGAGTTCAAGCTTTACGCGCAACGCACGCTCGAAAACGCGCGCGCGCTGGCGTCGCGATTGATCGAGAATGGTTTGGCGGTCGTTTCGGGCGGCACGGACAGCCACGTGATGCTGGTCGATCTGCGGCCCAAGCGTGCGACCGGCAAAGCGGCCGAGCAGAGCCTTGAGCGGGCGCTCATCACGACGAACAAGAACGGCATCCCGTTCGATCCCGAAAAGCCGATGATCACATCGGGTGTGCGTCTGGGCTCGCCGGCATGCACCACGCGTGGCTTTGGGCCGGCGGAATTCCGTCAGGTGGCGGATCTGATCTGCGAGGTTCTGGACGGGTTGCAGGGCTCGAACGGCGACAATTCCAGCGTCGAAGCTGCGGTCGCCGCGAAAGTCGAGCAACTCACCGCGCGGTTTCCGATCTATTCTTGATGAGCGGCGGCGCTGATTCGGCGCTCCGCGGGAGTTCGCCGAATGCGCTGCCCGTTTTGTCAGAACGAAGACACCCAGGTGAAGGACAGCCGTCCGACTGAGGACGGCGCCGCCATTCGACGGCGCCGCCAGTGCGATGGCTGCGGCTCACGCTTTACGACATTTGAACGCGTGCAATTGCGTGACCTTGTGGTGCTAAAGCGATCCGGCAAACGTGTGCCGTTCGATCGCGACAAGCTTGCGCGTTCGCTCTCGATCGCGCTGCGCAAACGGCCGGTGGAGCCTGAAAACATCGAGAAAATGATCTCGGCGATTGTTCGGAAGCTCGAGAGCTCTGGTGAAAGCGAGATCACGTCCGAGACCATCGGCGAGATGGTGATGGAAGCGCTGCGCAACGTCGATTCAGTCGCCTATGTGAGGTACGCGTCGGTCTACAAAGATTTTGCCGCCGCGAGTGATTTTGCGGATTTCATCGAGGAATCGGAAACGACGCCGAAGCGCGGCCCGAAGGACTAATCTCTCCCCTCACAGTGGGAACGGGGTGCTCGCGCGCACGCGCGGTGCTAGGCACGCTGGATGAACCGGCCGCAGGTTACTCTGAAACTGGCGACTTCGCTCGACGGGCGTATCGCGACGGCTGCTGGCGAAAGCCGGTGGATCACGGGCGAGGCCGCTCGCGCGGAGGTGCAGCGGCTGCGCGCGGCGCATGATGCGGTGCTGATCGGCGCCGAGACTGCGCGGCGCGACAATCCTTCCTTGTTGGCGCGCACTTCGCCGCCGCCAGCCAAGCAGCCGGCGCGCGTGGTGCTAACCACCAGGCTCGATCTGCCGCCGGACCTGAAGATGTTCGCTGAGTTGGACGAGGCGCCGGTGCTTATCTTCGCGGGCGAGCGCACCAGCCCTGCGCGGCATGCCATCCTCGCCGCAATGGGTGCGCAGATCGAAGGCGTGGCGCTGAAGGATGGCGGGCTAGATGTGAACGCAGCGCTCGAGCGGCTGGCGGCGCTGGGCTATGCGCGGGTGTTTGTCGAGGGCGGCGGAAAGGTGGCGGCGGCGCTGATCGCGGCGAACGCAGTCGATCGGTTGGAATGGTTCCGGGCGCCGATGACGCTGGGCGGCGCGGGCAAGCCGGCGATTGCAGATTTGAGCTATGGGGCGCTGGCTGAGGCGCCAAAGTGGCGCCGGGTTGCGCTGCGTGAGCTTGGCCCCGATCTCTGGGAAAGCTACGAGCGGGCCTGAAAGAAGTAGAGATCATGTTTACGGGCATCATCACCGCGCTGGGCGAGGTGAAGTCGGTTGAGCGCAAGCCCGGCCTCGTGCGCCTTACCGTCGCGAGCCCCTACGATGCGGCTGGCGTCGAGATTGGCGCGAGTGTGGCGCATGACGGCGTCTGCCTGACGGTGGTGGAAACCGAAGGCCACCAGGGTGGCATGCGCCACGTGGTCGAGGTCGCAGCGGAGAGCTTAGCGCTGACGACGATGGGCGAGCTCAAGGCGGGAGATCGCGTGAATCTTGAGCGCTCGCTTCGCGTCGGCGACGAATTGGGCGGGCACATCGTGCAAGGGCACGTGGATGGGCTGGGTGAGGTGCTTTCAGTGCGGCAAGACGGCGAAGGCTACCGGATCCGCATCAAGCCGCCGCACGAGATCAATCATTTGATCGCACCAAAAGGTTCGGTCGCGATCGCCGGCGTTTCGCTGACGGTGAATGAAGTGGACGACGAAGGCTTCGGGGTTCTGATCATTCCGCACACATGGGCGGTGACGACGCTGTCCAAACTGAAGGCCGGCGATAAGGTGAACCTGGAAGCCGACATGATGGCGCGCTACGCCGCGCGCCTCGTTGAAGCGCGGAGAAATGCATAGTGGTCGCCAAGCCGTCCCCTGTCGAAGAGTTGAAGCGCGCGATTTCGCCGATCCCCGAGATCATCGAGGAAGCGCGCCAGGGGCGCATGTTCATCCTTGTGGACGAGGAAGACCGCGAGAACGAGGGCGACCTTGTGATTCCGGCGCAGTTCGCAACGCCGGAGAAGGTAAATTTCATGGCGCGCTACGGCCGCGGTCTGATTTGCCTCACGCTGACGCCGGAGCGCACCGAGCAGCTCGGCCTCGATCCGATGACGCCCCGCAATCAAACGCGGATGGGCACGGCTTTCACTGTTTCAATCGAAGCGCGCGAGGGTGTGTCGACCGGCATCTCCGCGCACGACCGCGCTTTGACGATCGCAACCGCGATCGATCCGACGAAGAATGCGCGCGATATCGTTTCGCCGGGCCACGTCTTTCCGCTGACCGCGCGCGAGGGCGGTGTGCTGGTGCGCGCGGGGCATACCGAAGCGAGCGTCGACATCTCGCGCCAGGCTGGGCTCAATCCATCGGCGGTGATCTGCGAGATCATGAACGATGACGGGACGATGGCGCGGCTGCCGGAACTCATCGCATTTGCGCAATTTCACAATCTGAAAATCGGCGCGATCGATGAACTGATCGCTTACCGGCGCGTGAATGAGCGGTTGGTTGAGAAAGTTGTCGAGACGCCATTCGAGGTGCGTGGCGGCAAGGATTTCAGGCTTGTCGTTTTTCGCAACAAGCTCGATGGCGTCGAGCATGCGGCGCTGGTGAAGGGTGAGATCGCTGCGGATAAGCCCACGCTTGTGCGCGTGCATCGTATCGATTTTGCCGCCGACGTGTTGGGCGGCTATGGCGCGCGCGCCGGGCTGATCGACCGCGCAGTGGCGGAGATCGACGCAGAAGGCGCCGGTGTGGTCGTGCTGTTGCGCGATCTGGTGCCGGATGCGCTGTCGCGCCGGCTCAGCGGCGAGCCGCTAGAATTGGAAGCTGACGACATCCGCCGTGTGATCGGCGTGGGCTCGCAAATTCTACGCGAGCTGGGCGTAGGGCGGATGACAGTGCTTTCGGGCGCACCGCAGAAGTTGGTTGGCCTTGAGGGGTACGGACTCTCGGTCGATGGGTGGCGGGGATTTAAGTCGTGAAGGACGCTGAGAAATCTCCGGTCGCGAAGGTCCCGGGCGCGCGGCTGTTGCTGGTGATCGCGCCCTATTATCGCGACATCGCCGATCAATTGCAGCGTGGCGCAGAAGCGGTGGCGGCGGAAGCGGGCGCAACGTTGGACCGTGTGTTCGTACCGGGCGCATTTGAGATTCCCGCGGCCATCGCGCTCGCGGCGAAGACGAACCAATACGACGGATTTGTCGGCTTGGGCTGCGTTGTGCGCGGCGAGACCAGTCATTACGATTACGTCTGCGGTGAGAGCGCGCGCGGGCTGATGAACCTTTCGACGTTCGAAGGCCTCTCGATCGGATACGGCATCCTCACCGTTGAGAACATCGCCCAAGCTGAAGAGCGCGCGAACGTGGCGCGTGGCGATAAGGGCGGCGAAGCGACGCGCGCGGCGCTGGCAATGGTCGCACTGAAGCGGCGCTTTGCTGAGACCAAGAAATGAGTCAGCACGATCCGGCGGCCCGACGCGCCGCCCGCTTGGGCGCGGTGCAGGCGCTCTATCAAATGGAAATGTCGGGCGCTTCGACGGCGGACGTGATCGCGGATTTCTCCGCCGGCAAACTGCCGCGCGAGACCGAGGCCAGTTACACCGAGAGCGAAGGCGATATCGACCTCTTCAAGGTGGTGGTAGAAAAAGCGGTTGATCGCCAAGCGACATTGGATCGCGCGATTGCGCGCAATCTCAGCAAGGGCTGGCGATTGGAGCGCCTCGATGCGGTAGCGCGCGCCATTTTGCGTGCGGGCGCAGCTGAACTGGAGCAATGCGTGGATATTCCGGTGGCGGTCGTCATCGATGAGTATGTCGAGATTGCAAAATCGTTCTTCGAAGGCCCTGAGCCTGGGTTTGTGAACGCGACACTGGATGCGTGTGCGCGTGACTTGCGTCCGGCGACATAACGCGCATAAGCGGCGCCATGGCCGAGGACGAGTTCCATGTGATTCGAGCGTTGTTCGCGCCGCTGGCGACGAGCGCCGGCGCGCGTGGGCTTGCCGATGATGCGGCGCTGATTGCGTCCGATGGGCCGTTGGTGGTGACGACCGACGCTATCGTTGAAGGCGTTCACTTCTTGCCCAGTGATCCGATCGCGACGGTGGCGATGAAGGCGTTGCGGGTGAACGTTTCAGATCTTGTGGCGAAGGGCGCCAAGCCGGCGGCGGCGCTGCTGACTTTGATCTGGCCGAAGACGCGAAGCGCCGAAGAGATCGCCGTGTTCGCGGATGCTCTCGGCGGCGATCTCGCACATTTCGGCATGACTCTGCTTGGCGGCGACACGACGTCGACCGACGGACCGCTCACGATTTCCATCACGGCGTTTGGTGTGCCGATCGCGGATCGCACGCCGTCGCGCGCGGATGCGCAGGTTGGCGATGATGTTTGGCTGGTTGGCGGTGAAATTGGTTCGGCATGGCTTGGGCTGCAGTTGCGCGCGGGCGCGATGAAGCTCGATGAATTGCGCCGCGACCGTGATGAGGCGGCGGCGCGCGAGCAATCTGCACAGATGGCGGAGCATTCGCCGGATTATCTCAAGCTTGCGGATCAAGAGTTTGACGCCGAAGCCGCGTGGCTGATGTCCACCTACCTTGCGCCCTTCGTACAGCCGGAGTGCGCGGAGATGGTCGCGCGTTATGCGGCGGCGTCTATGGATGTATCGGACGGGCTGGTGGCCGATGCGCGTAAACTTGCGGCGGCATCAGGCGTGAAGCTGCGGATCGAGGCGCACGCGATCCCGTTTTCAATTCCGGCCGAGCGCTGGGCGCTGAGCGGCGGCGATTTTCGCAAATTGATTACTGGCGGGGACGACTACGTGGTGCTGTTCACGGCGCCCGAAGCGTTGCGGAGCGAGATCGAGGCGGCCGAAACAGGACGCCCGCTGCGGCTCAGCCGGATCGGGCGCGTGGAGGCGGGCGAGGGCGTCGAGATCGTGGATCGGCAGGGCTATGCGGTGCCGATCGCGGACGCCGGTTACAGCCACAAGCTGGGGCAGTAACCCCTCACTAACCGGCGCGGCCCAGGCTGACTGGCCCATGAAGCGCGCTTTTCTTGCCATCCTTGCATCAGCCCTTCTCGTTGGCCTCGCCTACGCCTCTGGCCCGCCCGCCCAGGAGAAGGAAAAGGGCGGCGAGGCAGAGGCTGCAGACACCTCCCGCTCGATGGATGCGCCCTATTTGGCGGTGCCGGTGGTGCGGGACGGCGTGTTGGTGAACTACCTGTTCGTTTCGATCCGCATCGAAATCGCGCCCGGCGTCGATCTTTGGCGCACGCGGGAGCGGGCGCATTTCCTGCGCGACGCGCTAGTCCGCGCCAGCCACGCCAATGACCTGGCCGATCCTCGCGACAACAACGCCCTCAACGAAGCCCGCGCCATAGCGGTGTATCGGGCCGCCGCGGTGCAAGCGCTGGGGGAACGGGCGATCGCTGGTGTCTCGATCGTCGCCACCTATTCGAGCCAGGGCTCCGGTATTTGAGAGCAGTCATGCTCGCGTGAGCCGTTGCGAAATGTGGCGGCTTTTGGCAGTAAGCCGCCACCTTTGGGGGAAGCGTCGCCGCTGACGGACTGTCGCGGGGCGGCCAACCCATTTCCCCAACCGGCGCGGTCACGCGCCCAGGACAGGTACAATGAGCCAAGAATTGATCCTTTGGCTGGTCGTAGCCAGCGGCGTTATCGCCGCGCTCTACGGCTGGCTGCAAACGCAAGCCATCACCAAGGCCAGCGCCGGCACTGACCGCATGAAAGAAATCGCCGCCGCCATTCAAGAAGGCGCGCGCGCGTATCTCAACCGCCAATACACCACCATCGGCTGGGTCGGCGTTGGCGTTGTCATCGTTCTCGCGATCGCGTTCTGGCCGACGTGGCAGATCCCGGTCGGCTTCCTCATCGGCGCTGTGCTTTCGGGCGCTGCCGGCTTCATCGGCATGAACGTTTCGGTGCAGGCGAACGTCCGCACGGCGGAAGCTTCGCGCACCAGCCTCGCGGGAGGCCTCAAAATGGCGTTCGACGCGGGCGCTGTGACGGGCATGCTCGTTGCGGGCGGCGCGCTGTTTGGCGTTGCGTTCTACTATCTCGTGCTCACGCAATTCCTCGGCATGGAGCCGACGAGCCGTGAAGTCGTGGACAGCCTCGTTGCGCTAGGCTTCGGTGCTTCGCTGATCTCGATCTTCGCCCGTCTCGGCGGCGGCATCTTCACCAAGGGCGCCGACGTTGGCGGCGACATGGTCGGCAAGGTTGAAGCCGGCATTCCGGAGGACGATCCGCGCAACCCAGCCACGATCGCCGACAACGTTGGCGACAACGTCGGCGATTGCGCGGGCATGGCCGCAGACTTGTTCGAAACCTATGCGGTGACGGCGGTCGCCACGATGGTGCTTGGTTCGATCCTTTTCCGCGAAGCTGCGGAAGTTTCGACCATCATGCTGTTGCCGCTGGCGATTGGCGGCATCGCCATCATCGCGTCGATCATTGGCACGTATTTCGTGAAGCTCGGCCCGTCCAACAACATTATGGGCGCGCTTTATAAGGGCCTGATCGCCGCTGGCGTCCTTTCGGCTTTCGGCCTCGCCGCTGCAATTCACGTCACCATCGGTTGGGGTTCGGTTGCGCCGAGCCTTGGCCCGACGGCTGAGCTTGCCGGCATCACCGGCCAGGACCTGTTCGTCTGCGGCCTCATCGGCTTGCTGGTGACGGGCGCCATCGTCTGGATCACGGAATACTACACGGGCACCAATTTCCGCCCGGTGCGCAGCGTTGCTCAGGCTTCGGTTTCGGGCCACGGCACGAACGTCATCCAGGGTCTCGCGGTTTCGATGGAGTCGACGGCGCTGCCGGCGCTGACGATCGTTGCCGGCATCGTCGCGTGCTTCACGCTCGCCGGCCTCTTCGGCATCGCTATCGCGGTCACGACCATGCTTTCGGTTGCAGGCATCGTTGTCGCGCTCGACGCGTTCGGCCCGGTGACGGACAATGCCGGCGGCATCGCCGAAATGTCCGAACTGCCGCCAGAAGTGCGCAAGACGACCGACGCGCTCGACGCGGTCGGCAACACCACGAAGGCGGTGACCAAGGGCTACGCGATCGGTTCTGCCGGTCTCGGCGCGCTGGTGCTGTTCGCGGCTTACACTGAAGACCTGAAGTATTATTCGTCCAATTCGGGCGAGTATCGCTTCTTTGAAGGCGTGGTGCCGGACTTCAGCTTGTCCAATCCGTACGTGATTGTCGGCCTGTTCGTCGGTGGTTTGCTGCCGTATCTGTTCGGCGGTTGGTCGATGACGGCGGTCGGCCGGGCGGCTGAATCGGTGGTTGCCGAAGTGCGCCGCCAATTCAAGGAAATCCCGGGCATCATGGAGCGCACAGCGAAGCCGGATTACGGCAAGGCCGTCGACATCCTGACGCAAGCGGCGATCAAGGAAATGATCGTGCCGTCATTGCTGCCGGTCTTGGCGCCGATCGCACTGTTCTTTGCCGTGTGGGCGATTGCTGGCGTCTCGATGGCGCTTGCAGCTCTTGGCGCGCTGCTGGTTGGCGTGATCGTGACGGGCCTGTTCGTCGCCATCTCGATGACCTCGGGCGGCGGCGCCTGGGACAACGCCAAGAAGAGCTTTGAAGATGGCTTCAAGGATAAGAACGGCGTCGTTCACAAGAAGGGCTCTGACGCGCACAAGGCGTCGGTCACGGGCGACACCGTCGGCGATCCCTACAAGGATACGTCGGGTCCGGCCGTGAACCCGATGATCAAGATCACCAACATCGTTGCGCTGCTGTTGCTCGCGGTGTTGGCGCACTCTGGTTAAGAGCGAACGCAAACGCTCAAAAGCAAACGCCCCGGCTTCTGGCCGGGGCGTTTTTCTTTCTCTCGCTTCTTGTGGCGATCAGTTGCGATCGCGGCGGGCGCCTTGTTCTTCATCGCCACGCGGCAGCGGCGTCGTGTTGCCGATGTTGCCGAGCAATTGTTCGAGCACGCCGAGTTCGCGGCCACGCGTCGGTGTTTCGTGCGTATCGTACGAAACGATGCGGCCGCGTTCGACGCCATACTTTTCGACGCCAGCGACGGTGTCGCCGTCAAAGCGCACAACCATGATGTGACGCTCTGTTACGCGCGGCGTATAGAACGCGACCGTCTCCTGAACGGAGCCGATGTAATACCACGCGGTCTGATCGAAGACGGCAGTGGTCGACGGCGAGCCGAAGCGCTGCATCACCGTTGTACGCGTATCGACGCCGACTTGCGGATCGGGGATTTCCACGTTGTTGCGATCGGGGCGGAAGCCATTGTAGGTCTGCACCGGCGCGCACGCCGACGTGGCGGCGGCAAGGGCGACGGCTACCGTCGCCGAAAGACGCAAGAAACCGCGATTCATTCTTCACCTCGCGGGCGTGACCGCCCCCAAAACAGGGCTTCACGCGTAAGGCGCGGCGCGCGGTCGGGCAAGAGGGGGATACAGGGGGCATGCCAATTTGGCCATTTAGGCGCTCGCAGGCCTCAGTTGATTCAGAGCTTTTGCTCACAGCGGCAACGGCCGCCAGCCGTCAGACGGCCTTATTCGGGGAAGGGCGCGTGGCCGACACCCTGGACGGGCGATTCGAGACGATGGCGTTGCATGGCGCGCTGGCCCTCATCCGTTTGCGGGCAGAGCCGGCGCTTGGTCCGCTGGCGCAGGCGTTCACGGATGACTTTTTCCGGCTGTTGGATTCGGGCCTGCGCGAAGAAGGCGTGGGTGACACCTCCGTGCCAAAGCGCATGCACAGATTGGCAAGCGCCTTTTATGGCCGGCTGGATGCGTATGGCGCGGCAATTGGCGCCCGCAACAGCGAGGCGCTCGTAGCGGCCTTGGGCCGAAATGTGATGAAAGATGAGGCGTCCGCATTTGCGCCCGCGCTTGCGGAATACGCGCTTCGTGTTGCGGCGCACCAAGGCGAACGCCCGGCATCGGCCATGTTCACAGCGGAAGGGTGGCCTGCGCTTCAGGCCTAAGTGCTGGTTTGGCAATCGCAGTCGGCGGGATTATGGTCCGCGCGCAACGGTCACCCCCGGGATCGTTTGAGACATTTCAGGAAAATCACGCGGAATGGCCGACGGTCTCGTTCTCTCGATTGACGGGATGGGGGGCGATTCAGCCCCGGACATCGTCGTCGAAGGCGTCGATATCCACGCGCGCGCCAATGCTGGCGTGCGCTACCTGATCCACGGCGACGCCGTGCGCATCAATGCGCTGCTTGAGCGCTATCCGCACGCGAAGGCGGCGAGCGAGGTTGTGCCGGCGGAAAAGTCGATCGGCATGGAGGTGAAGCCGAGCCAGGCGCTGCGCCAGGGCAAGGGCTCGAGCATTTGGAATGCGGTTGAGTCCGTCAAAGACGGGCGCGCGCACGCAATTGTCTCCGCCGGGAACACTGGCGCCTTCATGGCGATATCCATGTTCCAGCTGCGGAAGATGGAGGGTGTGCATCGCCCTGCGCTCGCGGCGCGTTGGCCGGCGGCAAGCGGCGGTTACGTGGTGATCCTCGACGTCGGCGCTAACGTCGAGGCGGATGGCGAACAATTGGTCGAGTTCGCCATTATGGGCGAAGCCTTTCAGCGTGCGGTTTCCGGCAAGGAACATCCGACTGTTGCGCTGCTCAATGTCGGCGCCGAGGAACAGAAGGGCCACGAGGAAATCCGCACCGCGGCGCAGCTCATCCGCTCATCCGGTGTGGACATGAATTTCACGGGTTTTGTGGAAGGCGACGATATTTCGAAGGGCACGGTCGACGTCGTCGTGACGGACGGCTTCACCGGCAACATTGCACTGAAGACAGGCGAAGGCACGGCGCGGCTTGTGGGGCAATTGTTGCGCGAAGCGCTGACGAGCGGACCCTTGGCGCAACTCGGTGCGTTAATCGCTTTCCCCGCTTTACGAAAGCTCCGCGCACGCATGGATCCCGGCACGTTCAACGGCGCTCTGTTTCTGGGGCTGAATGGCTTAGTGGTGAAAAGCCACGGCAGCGCCAATGGGCGTGGGTACGCCGCTGCGATCGGCGTGGCTGAGAAGATGGCGCGCAGCCACTATCGCGAAGAAATTGCGCGCAACCTGCAACGTTTGGCGACGGCGGCGGAAGCGGCGCCTGTCAAGGAAGCCTGATGCGTTCGGTTCTGCTTGGCGTCGGCTCGTATTTACCCGCACGCGTGCTCACCAATGCTGAATTGGCGAAGCGCGTTGATACGAGCGACGAATGGATCACCGAGCGCACCGGCATTCGTCAGCGCCATATTGCAGCGGATGACGAAAAGACATCCGATCTTGCGTGTCAGGCCGCGGTGAAGGCGCTGCAGGCCTCGGGTGCGGCGGCGGCCGATATCGATCTTCTGATTGTCGCCACGGCGACACCGGACCTGACATTTCCTGCCACAGCGGCGCGGGTGCAGGCTGAATTGGGCGTAACGCGCGGCGCGGCATTTGACCTCCAGGCCGTGTGTTCCGGCTTCATTTTCGCGCTCGCGACGGCGGATAATTTTCTTGCGCGAGGGCAAGCCACGCGCGCGCTCGTCATTGGCGCGGAGACATTCTCGCGCATCGTCGATTGGGAAGATCGCGGCACGTGCGTCTTGTTTGGGGACGGTGCGGGCGCCGTTGTGCTCGAGGCGCAGGAAGATGCCGGCGAGCGCGGGGTGATCTCGACCTTCCTGCGCACGGACGGGCGCATGCACGATCTGCTTTATGTCGATGGCGGGCCGTCGGAGACCGGCTCGGTCGGTAAGGTGCGCATGGTTGGCAATGCCGTTTTCCGGCAGGCGGTCGAGCACATTTCCGGTGCGATGCTTGAGGCGTGCGCGCGGGCGGGCGTGTCCCTCGATGCGGTGGATTGGTTTGTGCCGCACCAGGCGAACCAGCGCATTCTGGATGGCGTCGCGCGCAAACTCGGGATCGACGTCGAGAAAGTGGTCTCAACGGTCGCCATGCACGGCAACACCTCGGCGGCGTCCGTGCCGCTGGCGCTCGATATTGCGGTGCAGGATGGCCGCATAAAAAAGGGCGATCTCGTGCTGATGGAGGCCTTGGGCGGCGGTCTTACCTGGGGCGCCGCGCTCTTGCGGGTATGACATTGCCGCAAGATTTGACCTAAGCATCAGGGACGATTAGCTTTTCCCTCGCGCGCGAGGTGCGCGGCGGAGGGGGCTCCGGTGTCCAGCAAAACCATCACGCGCGCCGATTTGGTCGAAGCGTTGGCCAAGCGGGCGAACATGCAGCGCGCCGACGCCAATCGGCTTCTCACGCGCATGCTCGAAATGATGCAAGACGCGCTCGTTGAAGGCGAGACGGTGAAGCTGTCGCGGTTTGGGAACTTTAATGTGCGGACCAAGCGTCAACGCATCGGCCGCAACCCCAAGACGGGCGAGGAAGTGCCGATCACGCCGCGCCGCGTCGTGACGTTCCGTCCGTCGCAAATGCTGCGTGAATTTGTTGAGAAGGGCGGCCGCGGGCGCGCCAAGAACTAACGCTATCTATCGGGGGACGCGCGCATGATCCGTTGGTTTGGTCTGGTCGCGGTATCGGCGCTTGCACTGTTGGCGGCGTGCACAACGCCGGGTGAGCAACAACGAGAAGCGCGCCCGTTTGATCCGACCGCCTGCTACACGCGCGATTTCGTCGTCTATTTCGACGATGGCAGTATCAACCTGACGAACGAAGCGCGCGAGGCTATCGGCGCAGTTGGCGACGCAATCCGCGGCTGCACTATCGGCGAAGTGCGTGTGATCGGCTCTGCCGAAGACGAGGGCCGACGCGTCGAAGCGCAGGAAGTCTCCGAACGCCGCGCGCAGGTTTTGGCGGAGTATTTGAACGAGCACATCGGGTGGCCGCGCCGGAATTTCACGTTGCTGGCGACAGGCGAGCGGGGCGCCACGACGGAGTCTGGCCTCGCGGTGCCGATGCGCCGGCGTGCACGGATCGTTGTGAACGCCTCTGCGCCTGTGACGAACTAGGGTTTCTAGCGCGAAAACTTGGCTTACCTTCATCGTGCAGCGCGAGCGCCAAGCATGATGAAGATGGACTCCTATCTCGGTTGGAAGGTCGACTTCGCCAATCCCCCTGGCGCGCCGGCGTTTTGCGGGCCGGATTCGGTGTCGTGGCGCGTGTTCAAGAACCCCATTGCGCTGGGGGTCGGCGGCGTCGCGGCTGTGCTGCTTGAATTCGCGGATGCGCGCATTCGCTCCGGCGTCTGGGATCATTCTACCTACAAGCAAGATCCGATTGGCCGGTCTCAGCGCACCGGCATGGCGGCGATGGTCGGAGTGTATGGGCCGCAAGCGGCGGCGCGGCGGGTGATCCAGGGCGTCACCAACATGCATGCGCGCGTTGCGGGCGCGACACCGCGCGGTGAAATTTATCGCGCGCTCGATGTTGAATTGCTGGATTGGGTGGCTGCTACGGCGTCTTGGGGTTTTCTCAATGCGTATCACACGTTCGTGGCGCCGCTGGCCGAAGACGAGAAGCGGCGTTTCTACGCTGAAGGCGAAGAGGTCGCGCGGCTTTATGGCGTCAGGGCGCCGTTGACGTCTGATGCGGATTTCCTTGCGATGCTGGCGAAGCTTGCGCCGCGGTTTGAACCGCATCCGATCGTATGGGAGTTTCTCGCGATCTTCGAGAAAAGCGCAGGCGGCCCGGCGTTTCCGAGCTCCGCGCGTCGGCTGATCACGCGCGGGGCCGTTTCATTGTTGCCGACGGACGTGCGCAAGACGCTTCAACTCGGCGTGGACCCTGATCTGGGCGCCTTTGGCGCCGGCGTACTGCGCTCGCTCGGCGCTGTGGCTGAGCGCGTGCCGGTCCCCGGCGCCCCCCCCGCGGAAGCCTGCAAGCGGCTTGGGCTGCCGGCGAATTTTCTCTATCGCAGTCGCGCGACGCAAATACGGATTCTGCAGGGCTGGACGCCGCCTGTAGTGGAAGCGCAAGCGAGCTAGCTCGCCATCTGCTGCGCCAGCGGCGTTAGGTGCTCGGTGAAGCCGGCGGCTTCGCGCTGAACGAAGATCGCCGCGATGTCGCGCGTGGTCGCAAATTGCAGCGCGCGCTGAAGTCCCATGACGCTGAGCGCGGTCGCGTAAGCATCCGCATGCATACAGGAGGGATGGAATACGGTGACAGCGGCGAGGCCGTTGTCGATCGGCGCGCCTGTGCTGGGCGAGATCGTGTGCGAGATGAGGGCGCCGTTGACAATTTCACCGCGGCGATAGTCGCCGGAAGTGGCGAGTGAGAGATCGTAAAGCGCCGCGAGCGTGCGAGCGCGGTCGAAGCCGGGCGGCGCCTCGATTTCCGCCCACCAAGGCTCGCCATCGGGCTTGACGCCTGCGCCGCGCAGCTCGCCGCCGATTTCGACGAGATGAGAGGTAAGGCCGGCAGCGGTGAGGCACGCGGCGATGCGATCAACGGCGTAGCCTTTGGCGATGCCGTTGAGATCGAGCTGGACGTCGCCCGCTTGCGTGAGGGTTGCGCCAGAGAGCGCGACGCGGCGCCAGTTTGCTGACGCGCGCGCCGCGGCGAGGTCGCTTTGTGTTGGTGTGTTCGGCGCTGCGTTCGGGCCGAAGCCCCAGAGATTGACGAGCGCGCCGAGTGTTGGATCGAATGCGCCATCGCTTTCGGCCGCGATAGTCAGCGCTGTTTGCAGCACTTCCAGAATTTCGCGCGGGAGCAGGATGTGTTCGCCGGCGGCGAGGGCGTTGAAGCGGCTTAGCTCTGATGTCGCCACCCAGGGCGACATTTGCTGCACGATGAGGTCGAGCGTCGAAACCACGTCGCGCTCTAAGCGCGTCAGATCGAACGCGGCCGGGGCAAAGCCGCGCACGGTCCAGCTTGTGCCCATGGTCGCGCCGTTCAGTTCGAACGGCGCGGCGCTGCGCGGCGCCTCAGGCGGCGCTGCGATGGGGGGAATGAGGACGCGGTTCAGGGCAGGACTTCGAGCACGCCGCTATAATTGGCGCTGCGCGTGGCGTTGCGCACCTGGCTGGGTAGATCGCGCACCGACGCGTTGATCCACCAAAGGCCCGCGCTCGGCCAGTTGGCGGTGAAGCTGCCGTCGGCGCCCGTGGTGACGGTGACGTCGCCGGCGTTGTCGCGATAGCGGCCGCCGCCGGGTGAGAGCGTCACTTGCAGGTTTGCGGCGGAGCGCCCGTCGAGCAGAAAGCGGAAGCGCGCGGGTTCGCCAGCGACCAGATCGTTCGGATGCGTGATCGGAGCTAGTTCGAGGCCGGTGTTTACGGGCGCGATTTGCGTTGGGGCGCCGCGCGTGACGAAAGTTTCGACGCGGTTCGAGTTTTCGGTGACGCGAACGTTCGTGGCGCCCGCTGGAATGGCGGTGGCGAACTCGTTCGCCGCGCCGCGCCAGTTGCGTTGTTGGCCGTTGAGATCGTAGCGCGCCATGATGCCCTGCGAGGCGTTGACGACGCGATATGTGCCGGTTTGCGTGAGGTGCAGATCGAACGTCGTGCGGTAGCGACCGCGCGTCATGTTTTCCGGCGCAACTGTGCTGCCGTCGGGCGCGGTGATGACCATGCCGTCTAGTCGCATAGCGTTATGATCAGCGTAGAAGAGCGTGTTCGAGCTTGCAGCATCGAAGGTGACCCAAGGGTCTTCGCCTGACACAGTTGCGGCTGAGGGCGCGATCCAGGCGCGGTGAGCCAGCGCGGAGGCGGGCGCCAGCAAAGCTGCCGCGAATGCGGCGATGGTGAGAAAGCGGTTCATCATCTTCTTCCCCTTAGCGCGTGACGGCGACGGTGATGGCGCCGAGTTCTGACGTTCCTTGGCCAGACGTGCTGGCGGCTTGGCCGTTCCAGTTGAACGGCACGCGCACGACTTCACGTCCGCCGAGTTCGCGCGCGGCTTCAATGGCGAGGGTGTATTGGCCGGCTGGGAGACTGCGCAGGAGCGGATTGTTGGCCGCGAATGTCACGCTGTGGCGGCCGGGCGCGCGCGTTGCGCCGCTTACGCCGTCTGCCGGAAGCGTCAGCGTGCGACCACTTTTACGCCACCAAGTGCGGACGTCCGAGAGCCAGTTTTGGCCTTCATTGTTGCGCTTGGCGACATCGTACCAAATCGAGAGCGTGCCGACGGCGGCCTGATCCGCGCCTTCAATCCAGATTGCAACGTACGGCGCATGATACTCAGCGACTTGCAAGCGCGGGATTTCGAGATCGACACGCAGATCGGCGGCGAGAGCGGGCGCTGCGCCGACTGCAAAGGCTGCTGCGGTGAGTGTTGCAAGCTTCATGAAGGGAGCGCCTCATTAGTGGATGAAGAGGAGAGCGAGAAGAACGGGGATGACGAGACCAAGTCCGACCAGCGGCCATGTTGATGGCCGAGGCGCAGACTTGAACCAAAGCAGGCCCAGGCCTGTGACGCAGAAGAGCACGCACGCGGCAGCGAAGATGTCGATGAACCAAGCCCACGCTTGGCCGGTGTTGCGGCCTTTATGCAGGTCGTTGAAGTAGGCGATCCAGCCGCGCCACGTGTCTTGATGCGTGACTTCACCAGTTTGGCGATCGATGCTGATCCAAGCGTCGCCACCCGGACGCGCCATCGCGAGATAGATTTCATTGCTCGACCATTCGGCGTCGCGGCCCACCGACGAGATTGAGAATTCCTGATCGGCCCACGTGGCGACGTTGGCGGGTAAAACGCGGCGACCCTCGCTTGGCCCGCCGCTCACGGCGCTGAGCAAATTCGCGGGCAGCGTGACGGTGCGTTCGTGCACGACGGGTTGGGCGGCAATGTCGCCAGCGTGATTGAGGGTGATGCCGGTGATGGCGAAGGCGATCATGCCGAGAAGCGCGAGAGCAGCGCTCATCCAGTGCCAGGTAACGAACTGGCGCACCCAGAAGGCGCGCGTCAGACCGGACTTTTGCTTGGTCGTCTGCGCGGCGGGCGGCGCTGATGTGGCCGTCGTCTGATCCATCTGCCCTGAAGAGCCCTCAAATACGTCGCACCGGCGATCGCTCGGAAAATCCCTACACGTAGTTGACAATCATTTGCAACTAGCTCAAGGACTGGAGCCACATAAGAATGCTTCGCAATTGCGTCGGGGTCACAGGCATGCGTAAAGGTGGGGTTAGGTCGTTTGTTCGTGGGGCCGCACAGATCGCGGCGCTTGGCGCCTCGTCACTGGCGCTGACCGCCAGCGGCGCGTGGGCGCAGGACCAGTACGCGCAAGTCGACGACCCGATCACCGTTGTTGGCGAACGTCCGGACCTGGAATCGCCGCGCTACACCGCGCCGCTTTTAGAAACGCCGCAAACGATCACGATCGTTTCGGCGGAATTGGTCGAGCAGCAGAATCTGCTGGGTCTGCGCGATATCCTCTCGACACTACCTGGCATCACGTTCGGCGCCGGCGAAGGGGGCGGCGGCTACGGCGACAGCATCAATCTGCGCGGCTACTCGGCCAGCAACGACATCAGCGTCGATGGTGTGCGCGATAGCGCCCAATATACCCGCACCGACCCGTTTAACCTTCAGCAGCTTGAACTGACGAATGGCGCGAATTCCGTTTACGGCGGCGCGGGTTCGCTCGGTGGTTCGATCAATCTTGTGACCAAGCGCCCCGAAGGTCGCGAGCGCACGACGGCAGTGGCTGCGATTGGGACGGACAATTACGCGCGTGCGACCATCGATGCCGACATGATGTTTGGCGATGAGATCGGCTTCCGGTTCAACGCCATGGCGCATAGTAACGATGTGCCCGGCCGCGATGTCGAAACTTACGAGCGATGGGGCGTGGCGCCATCGATCACGTTCGGCATGAGCTCCGACACGCGCTTTTCGCTGCTCTACAATCACCAGGAAGACGACAATATCCCACAATACGGTGTGCCGTACGCGCTCGGTCCCTATAACGACGGGCCGCTACCGGGTGTGCCGATCAGCGCCTACTATGGGTACGCGAATGTCGACCGCCAGGAGATCACGGCCGACAGCGTGACCGCGATTTTCGAGCACGCGTTCAACGAAAATCTCTCGGTGCGCAACCTGACGCGTTACCAAGAAGTATCGCAGTTTCTCATCGTCGATCCGCCGCAGGGAACATGGTGCGTCACGCCGGGCATCAATCCGTGGACGGGTGCGGCGTGCGCCTCACCGGGCACGTATCTGCCGAGTGGTCCGCGCGGGAATACGCGGGATTCGGTCAACGAGATTTTGATCAACCAGACTGATCTGACCGTGAAGTTCGATACCGCCGGGATTGGGCACACGCTGGTGGCCGGCGCTGTGTTCTCGAACGAGACGTATCACCTCGATAGCGGCAACGTGTTGCGCAATCCGCTCGGCGCCACGCCGAATCCCATTCTGCCGGCGATGAACATCTCGAACCCGAACCACATCTATACGGGTCCGATCAATTTCATCCGCACCGCGTTCACGGACAGTGAGGTGAGCAATCACGCATTTTATCTATTTGATCGGGTCGAGGTGAACGACCAATGGGAAATCAATGGTGGCGTCCGCGTTGAACACAATGAAGGCAGCGCAGTGCTTGGCGCTATCGCAACGCCCTATCCGGCGCCGCCGGCTCAGCCTGTCGTCACGCTGTCGGGGCCGTTCCGGAACGAAGCGGATTTGCTGTCCTATCGCTTGGGCGTTGTCTACCAGCCGATGGAAGCTCTGAGCTTGTATGCGGCGTTTGGCAATTCGGAGACGCCCTCGCAAGCGACGGTGAATGGCGCATGCACAGCGGCGACGTGCAACGTCGAGCCCGAGAATGGCCGCACGTACGAGATCGGCGCCAAGTGGGACACGTTCGGCGGACGCCTTTCGCTGACAGCGGCGGTGTTCAGCAATGAGCGCTCAAGCTTCCGCGTCGCTTCAGGCGATCCCGGCGTACCCGAGCAGCAACTCGATGGCGCTTCGCGCGTGCGCGGACTAGCGCTGGGTGCGACTGGTTTGTTGACGGAATATTGGAATGTCTTCGCCAATTATACGTATCTCGATAGTGAGCTTGAGCAGAGTGTCTCAGACTTTGTGATCGGGCTTGGCACAGTGGATTTCTTAGCAGGCGATCCGTTGCCTAATACGCCGGAGCACTCGTTCAGCCTTTGGACGACGTATGAGTTGCATCAAGTCAAGCGCGGCTTTCTAATCGGGTACGGCGCGACGTATCAGGGCGAATACACATTCACACGCCAAAGCGCATCGTCGCCACTCTTCTATACTCCCGATTATTGGGTGCAGCGGGCGATGGTGGCATATCCGTTGACTGATGACGCGATACTGCAACTCAACGTCACCAATCTCTTCGACGAAGAGTATTATGAGCGGGTGCGCAACAACGCCACCAATGGATGGGCTACGCCAGGAGCGGCACGCTCAGCCACGCTGTCGCTGACGTATCAGTTCTAACAATAGAAGTCCTGGCGCTAGTCAATCTGGCGCGGGTTCCGGAAGACCGCCGAATGCTGCTGCAAATTCCGAAGGTGCTCGATGCCGATGGCGTGAAGTGTGTGCGCGCGCTGATCGATGCGGGCGAGTGGGTGGACGGGAACGTCACGTCGGGACCTCAGGCGGCGATGGCCAAGCGCAACGCGCAGCTGGCCGAGACCTCCAAGGCGCGGCAAGAGGCGGCGGATATTATTCTGAAAGCGCTCGAACGCACGCCGCTGTTCACCGCTGCGGCGCTGCCGCTGAAAGTGTTTCCGCCGCTCTTCAACCGCTACGAAGGCGGGCAGAGTTTCGGCAATCACGTCGACAATGCCGTGCGCCGCAATCGCACCGGTGATCTCATTATTCGCACCGACCTCTCAGCGACCCTATTTCTGTGCGACCCCGACACGTACGAGGGTGGCGAACTCGTTATTGAGGACACGTATGGCGGACACATTGTGAAACTCGCCGCTGGCGACATGATCCTTTATCCATCGACGAGCCTGCACAATGTCACGCCCGTGACGAGCGGGGCGCGGATTGCGAGCTTCTTCTGGATCCAGTCGATGATCCGCTCAGACACACAGCGCGCGCTGTTGTTCGATCTCGACATGTCGATTCAACGCCTAGGCGCGCAAGTTGGTCTCGGCGATCCTTCGATCGTCCAAATGACGGGCGTCTATCACAATCTTCTGCGTATGTGGGCGGAGATGTGAAGCTCCCCTGGTTGCCAGGCCGGCTAACCGCGCGATACTGGCGCAAAACCAGGAGGACGCGCAGTGGCGGATTTGTTGGCGATGTCGAGCGCCGTGATTGATGGCGCGGCGGACGCGGCGGGCGTGGGCCCCATCAACCGCATCAATTTCGAATTGTCGGAAATCGGCGACGGCGTCGCCATGGTGGAGGCGTTCTCGCACTCGGTCCTATTCGAGACCGACGACGGGCTTGTGGCGTTTGATACGTCGAACCCGCAGGGGGGATCGCTCGTGGTGCAGGCGATCCGTAAATGGCGCCCCGATCGGTTCAACACCATCGTGTATACGCACGGGCACGTCGATCACGTCGGTGGTTGCGGGGCGTTCATCGCGGATGCGGCCGACAAGAATGCGCCGCGACCGTGCGTCTGCGGGCACGTCAACGTGGCGCGCCGGTTTGACCGTTACAACATGACCAACGGTTACAACCATCTGATCAATGAGAGGCAGTTCGGTCAGTTCCGGCGCGCGGGCTACGATATTTCGAGCGAGGCGCGCTTCTTGCCGGCGGCGTCGCCGAAGCCCGACACGACGTACAACGACGAACTCGCACTGAAGGTCGGCGGCTTGGATATTCAACTACGCCATGCCCGCGGTGAGACGGATGATCATACTTGGGCGTGGATTCCTCAGCGTAAGGCGATCTGTGCGGGCGACTTTTTCATCTGGAATTTTCCGAACGCCGGCAATCCGCAGAAGGTGCAGCGTTATCCGCGTGAGTGGGCTCAGGCCTTGCGCGATATGGCGGCAATGGACGCCGAAGTCTTCCTGCCCGCGCATGGGCTGCCGATTGCGGGGCGCGATCGGATCAAGCGGGTGCTGACGGAAGTGGCGGACGCACTGGACAAGCTTGTGAACGAGACGGTTACGCTCATGAACCAGGGCGCGCGGCTGAACGACATAATTCACACGGTGAAGGTCGATCGCGCCACATTGGAGAAGCCCTATCTGCGGCCGCTTTACGATGAGCCGGAGTTTGTGGTGCGCAATATCTGGCGGCTCTATGGCGGCTGGTATGACGGCAACCCGGCAAATTTGAAGCCTGCGCCGGAAGCTGCGCTCGCCGCGGAGATTGCGTCATTGGCGGGCGGGCCGGCGAAGCTCGCACAACGTGCGCGCGACCTGGTTGAGAGCGATCCACGCGTGGCGTGCCATTTGGCTGAGATCGCCGCGCTGGCGGCGCCAGAGGATAAGAGCGTGCACGCACTCCGCGCCGAGGTGTTTCAGCGCCGCCGCGATGGCGAACTCTCACTGATGGCGAAGGGGATATTCGGCTCCGCCGCCAACGAGTCCCGCGCGAAGGCCGAGTGAGGCGGCCGCCTGCGCTTGTGCTCGCGGAGACCACAGCTAAGACGCCTGGAGTAGGCGAGACCGCTGGCAGGAAAGTTTGATGTCGTTAGCAAACGAGGCGCGGGCCCTTCTGAGCGGATTGGGCGTGGGGTCGGACCGCTTGGAGGGGGGGACGCTGACGGTCCGCTCGCCGACGAATGGCGAAGTGATCGCGCGGGTGCGCGAGGCGAGCGCTGATGATGCAAAGGGAGTGATCGGCGAAGCGACGGAGGCGTTCCGCGCATGGCGTAGCGTGCCGGCGCCGCGGCGTGGAGAGTTCGTGCGGCTGCTTGGTGAAGAGCTCCGTGCGCACAAGGCCGCGCTGGGTCGACTAGTCTCGATAGAGGTGGGCAAAGCGCCGTCAGAGGGACTCGGCGAAGTGCAGGAAATGATCGACATTTGCGACTTCGCGGTTGGTTTGTCGCGGCAACTTTATGGGCTTTGCATTCCCTCCGAACGGTCGGATCACCGGATCACAGAGCAATGGCATCCGATCGGACCGGTTGGCGTCATTTCTGCTTTCAACTTCCCTGTCGCCGTGTGGAGTTGGAATGCGGCGCTGGCGTTCGTCTGCGGCGACAGTGTTGTATGGAAGCCCTCGGAAAAGAGCCCGTTGACGGCGCTTGCTGTGAGCGCGCTGGTGGAGCGGGTCATCGCGAAGTTTGGGCCGGATGCGCCGCGCACTTTGTCGAGCGTGTTGATTGGCGGCCGGGAGATCGGCGAAAGGCTGGCCGACGATCCGCGTGTGCCGGTTGTGTCGGCGACGGGTTCGACGCGCATGGGCCGCGATGTCGGCGCGCGTGTGGCGCGTCGGTTCGGGCGGTCGATTTTGGAGCTTGGCGGCAACAACGCTTCGATTGTGACGCCGTCGGCGGACCTGGATTTGACGCTGCGCGCTGTCGCATTCGGCGCGATGGGTACGGCTGGGCAAAGATGCACGACGTTGCGACGCTTGATCGTGCACAAGGATATCTATGAGGCGTTCGTGCCGCGCCTCATCGGCGTTTACGAGCGCGTTAGCGTAGGCGATCCGCTGAACAGCGATGCGCTGGTTGGGCCGTTGATTGATCGCGGCGCGTTCGAAGCAATGCAGCGCGCGTTGGAAACGGCGAAGGCATCGGGCGGTCGGGTGCATGGCGGCGGTCGCGTAGATGTCAACGGTGATGCCTCGTTTTACGTCCGGCCGGCGCTTGTTGAGTTCGATGCGCCAGCCGAATGCATGCGCGAGGAAACGTTCGCGCCAATCCTGTATGTATTGAAGTATGACGATCTCGATGCGGCGATCGCGGCGAACAATGATGTGCCGCAGGGTCTCTCGTCGTCGATCTTCGCGACGGACATGCGCGAGGTTGAGCGCTTCCTCTCCGCGCGCGGCTCAGATTGCGGCATCGCCAATGTGAACATGGGAACGTCGGGCGCCGAGATCGGCGGGGCGTTCGGCGGTGAAAAGGAGACCGGGGGCGGGCGCGAAAGCGGCTCCGACGCGTGGAAGGCCTACATGCGCCGGCAAACCAACGCGATCAATTACGGCCGCACGCTCCCGTTGGCGCAGGGCGTGAAGTTCGACGTGGATTGAGAAATGGTCGGAGCGGGGAGATTCGAACTCCCGACCCCCAGTCCCCCAGACTGGTGCGCTAACCGGGCTGCGCTACGCTCCGTACCGGCCCTTTCGGGGGTGACCCCGGCAAAGGAGCGGCTTCTTAGCCTTCCCGGGCGCGCGCCGCAATGCGTCGGCGGGACGGCGTGTGGTTGGCGGTGTGAGCCTCTTTCAAGGCTGCGACGAATGCGTCGCGCCAGGCGACGACGTCGTCTTTTTCGACGCCCGCTTGAAGCGCGCGCCAGCGGCTTTGGCGCTCTTCCAAAGGCATGCTGAGGGCGCGCCGCATGGCGTCGGCCACGTCTTCCTGGCTGAACGGGTTGACGATCAATGCCTCTTTCATTTGCGCGGCGGCCCCCGCAAAGCGGGAAAGCACGAGCACGCCGGGGTCGGCTTCGTCCTGCGCTGCGACGAATTCCTTGGCGACGAGATTCATGCCGTCGCGCAGCGGCGTCACTAGCGCGACATCGGCGGCGCCATAGATACCGGCCAATTCCTCACGCGAGTGCATCCGGTGGACATTGCGGATTGGAATCCAGTCCATTTCGGCATGCGCGCCGTTGATGCGGCCGGAGATCGCGTCGAGACGGGCGATCATGTCCTGGTAGGCTTCGACTTCGGTGCGGGTGTGCGTGGAAATCTGTAGGAGGAAAATGCCGCGCTTTAGCTCGGGACTTTCCTGCAGCAGCCGATCGAAGGCGAGCAGACGCTCGTCGATGCCCTTGGAATAGTCGAGACGATCGACGCCGAGCAGCATTTTGCGTCCGGCTTTGCTTTCGAGGATGCGATCGTAGCTCTCGCGGCCAGCTTCCGAGGCTTTGAGAGAGGCGAAGGACTTGGCGTCGATGCCGATGGGGAAAGAGCGCGGCAGCGTGGTGCGGCCGAAGGCGCGCACACGGCCATCGCTCATTTGCATGCCGCCGGCTTCATAGAGCGCATAGCCATTGAACGCGTTCTTCCATTCTTCGGTATGGAAGCCGACGACGTCGTAGTGAAACATCGACTCCACAAGCTGGCGATGGCGCGGCAGAGTCGCGACGAGTTCGCGGGCAGGCCACGGGATATGCAGGAAGAAGCCGATCGCGTTCTTTACGCCGCGCGCGCGTAGTTCGCGTCCGAGTGGGATGAGGTGATAATCCTGCACCCAGATCATGTCGTCGGGCTGGATGAGCGGGACGAGCAGGTCGGCGAAGAGTTTGTTCACGCGCTCATAGCCCGAGCCATAAGAGCGTTCGTACTGGGTGAGATCGATACGATAGTGAAAGAGCGGCCAGAGCGTGCCGTTTGCGTAACCGTTATAGTATTCCTGGATGTCTTGTTCTTCGAGGTCCGTGGTGGCGATGGTTACGCCATTGACCGTTTGCATCGAGAGTTCGCCGGTGTAGGCGGGCGTAGATTGGCCGCTCCAACCGAACCAGATGCCGCTGTATTCGCGCAACGCCGCGGAGATCGCCATCGCGAGCCCTCCTTGACTTGCGGCGCCCTCGCCGGCAGTCGGCGCAGAGACCCGATTGGACACAACGATAAGGCGGCTCATCGTACGGTGCTCCAAGGCTTGCTCAAAAGGACGGCGCAATTGATCAGGCCCGCGAGCGAATAGGTCTGGGGGTAGTTGCCCCACGGCGCCCCGCTAGAGAGGTCGCAATCTTCGGAGAGCAGGCCGGCGTGCGTGCGGCGTGCGAGCATCTTGTCAAACAACGCACGCGCTTCATCACCGCGGCCGACGAGGTGTAGCGCCTCAATGAGCCAAAACGTGCAGAAGTTGAATGCCGTCTCCGGGCGGCCGAAATCATCTTCATCGGCGTAGCGCAAGACGTGATCACCGCGGCGCAGGTCGCGCTCGATGTGATCGAGTGTGGCAAGGAAGCGCGGATCTGTTGGCTGGACGAAGCGTGTGTCGAGCATTTGCAGAAGACTTGCGTCCATTTCGGCGCCGCCCAGCGTCGCGGCGAAGCGGCCGAGTTCGCTGCTCCAGGCGTTGGTCTCGATGGCGGTGCGGATTGTCTGCGCACGCTCGCGCCAGTGGGCGGCGCGGTCGCCCAGGCCCAAGCGCAACGCTGCGTTGGCGAGCCGATCGCAAGCGGCCCAGCACATCAGCGCGGAATATGTGTGGACGTGCGCTTTGGTCCGAAATTCCCAGAGACCAGCATCGGGCTTGTTGTACACCTCGAAGGCGCGTTCGCCGACGCTTTCGAGGGCGTGAAAATCGTCGACGCCCGCGGGACGGAAGAGGCGCGTATCGTAGAATGCCTGCACCGTGGAGAGCACAATCTGCCCGTAGACGTCGTGCTGGTGGTGTTCGTGCGCTTGATTGCCGATGCGGATCGGACCCATGCCACGATAGCCCGGCAGCGAGGTGATCTCCGCTTCTTGCAGAATTGGCTCCATGCCGACCCCGTAGAGCGGCTGGATGCGCCCGCTTGGCGTCGCATCGATAATGTTGCGCAGATAGACGAGGTAGTTTTCGAGGATGTCGGCGGCGCCCAGGCGGTTCAGCGCCTGGACCGTGTAGTAGGCGTCGCGGAGCCAGCAATAACGATAGTCCCAGTTGCGGCCGCTGTTCGGCGCTTCTGGCACCGATGTCGTAAGCGCTGCGACGATGGCGCCGGTTTCTTCATGGACGCAGAGTTTTAGCGTGATCGCGGCGCGGATAACATCCGCTTGCCAATCGAGCGGCGTCGCCAGCATGCGCACCCAATTGCGCCAGTACCAGCGCGTGTTGTCGAGCATGGAGCGCGTGGTGGCGCGGAGGTCCTCACCGAAGTCCTCGTCGGGGCCGAGGAAGAAGACGTGCTCCTGCTCTAGGCGAAAGACGCGTTGTTCGAGTACGTGCGAGACGGGTGCGCTGGTGGTGAGCCGGAGCGTGCCAGGGACGCGGTAGCGAATGTGGTTCGAACCACTGGAGACCTCAGCGGGGCGCGAACCCCATTCGACGGCTGGTGTGAGGCGCATGCGGATGCGCGGGACGCCCGCCAGCGGTTTGACAATGCGAACGAAGGCGAGCGGTCGGTAGGTGCGATTGCGGCGACGGAAGCGCGGGCAGAAGTCGATAATCTCTAAAGCGCCGCCGTGCTTGTCGGTGAGCGTTGTAACCAGAATCGGCGTGTTGCGTTCATAGCTTTGCGTGGCGCCGACTTGATCGATGAGGTCGATCGACCAGATTCCGAGTTGCGCTTCGTCGGCGGATTTGCCGCTGAGCAGAGCACAGAACGTCGGGTCGCCGTCGACGCGCGGCACGCAGGCCCACACGAAGCGGGCGTTGCGGTCCACCAGGGCGCTGGCGGCGCAATTGCCCACCGGCGCGAGATCGAGATCGCTCATGCGCCGATCCCGCTGCGGAGCCATGCGGCGACGGTGCTGGGGTTGGCAAGCATGTAGCGCGCGGCGCTGTTAGTCGCTTCGCCCACGCGCACTCCCCAGCCGCCGAGGCGCTCGGCTGCGGTGAATGCGTCTTCATCTGTGCGGTCGTCGCCGATGGCGATCGGGAGACGGCCGGAGAACGGAGGCTGCGCCATGAGGACTGTGAGCGCGTGACCCTTGGTGCGCGCGCTGGCGATGAGCTCGACAACCATCTTGCCCTGTAGCAGGCGCAGATTGCGAGATTTGGCGATGTGCGCCGCGAGGCTGCGAACGGCGCTCTCAGCTTCGGGCGCGTGACGATAGTGAAGGGCGATGCTGGCGCCCTTGTCCTCAATGAGCGCGGGCGACTGGTGCTGGCGCAACAGTTCGCTCAGGTCCGCGCGCGCGGCGCTGAGCTGACGGACGAGCGCGGCATCGCGCGTGATATGTTGGCCGCGTTGAAGTTCGTAGCCGTGGACGCCGGAGATGAATGGAACGGCGCCTTCAAGAAGCTGGTCAGCGTCACGAATGGTGCGGCCGGTGATGACGGCGACAGCCCCAGAAAGGGTGCGCGAGAGATCGCGCAACAATTGGCGGAGCTCAGCGCTGACGACGACCGCGTGAGGGCGATCGGCGATTTCAAGCAACGTGCCGTCAAGATCCAGGAAGAGGGCGTGGCGATCGATGTCCAACGACGGCGGCGTTTGAAACGGCGCTGTATTGCTTACTGGTTTGTGGTTTGCGCGCATATCCATCCTGATCGTTCGGGGACGCGCGCTGCGTATTCCCGCGCATGTCCCGCAGCGGCGGTTGAACGCAGCAAACCCGGCTTAGGTTCCGCCTTCGGGGCGGAGTGAAAATGTTGCGTCAACCTGTGTCAGCGCGCGGCGTGGACACAGAGCGGCGCCGAACTTGCGCGACTGAGACACACCTCCTCAGAGCGCGTTCAGCGCCAGCGCGTTGAAATGCACACATCGAGATCGAAGACATCTCGTCTGAGCAAGGAGGCTCTACAATGAAAAATCGTTTCAAATCGGCGGCGCTGGCGGCGATCGTGATGGCAGGCTCGCTCGGCACGGGCGTGGCGAGCGCACAAGACTTCCGCGGCCGCAACGACCAACGCGGGGATCGCCATGACAGCCGACGCGACAACGACCGTCGTGACAATGACCGCAACGATCGCGGTCGTCAGCAATGGAGTCAGCGTCAGCACAATGGCTATTATGTCGGCAACCGCTTCTATTACGGCCAGCCGACCTATCAGCAGATGCATCGCAGCGACTATCGTCCGGCGTGGCAACAATGGCGCCGCGGCGACCGTCTGCCGAATTACGCACGCACCAGCTATCGTGAGGTGAACTGGCAGCGCGAACGTCTGCGTCAACCGCCGCGTGGCTATCACTACGTGCGTGACGATCGCGGCGAAGTTCTGCTCGTTGGCATCGCGACCGGCGTGATCCTCTCCATCCTGCTCAACAACTGAGGTTGTGACAGCAACGATGTAAGAGAGCCGCCTCGAGCCCTCGGCTCAGGGCGGCTTTTCATGCGCCGCGGTTCATCCAGCCGAAGAGCGGCTTCAGCGGGAAAATCCAGACGACTCCGGCGATGGCGTAGAAGACGAGTTGCGCCCAGGTCGGGACCAGCGGCAGCAGCCAGACGCCGAGCGTGGCCGCGAGAGCGACGTAAAGCGCCATGTAGGCGAGCAGTCCGGCGCACCCCACAGCTTTGCGCATCCGCATATTCATGGAGTTTCCCGCACGCGGCGGCGCGCCGCGTTTCCGTCACGCTCGCCCGGTTCTATGGGAGCCTCCGAGAGGACGGCAAGCATGACCACGGATGACATTTGGCCGCCGCGCGAGCGCTGGGTGGGCATATGGCTCACCCTCATCTGCGTTCTGGTGTTCGCGATGGTGATGGTCGGCGGCGCCACGCGCCTGACCGATAGCGGCCTTTCGATTACCGAATGGGATTTCATGAAGCACATCATCCCGCCGATGAATGAGCAGGCGTGGATCCAAGAATTCGCCCTCTATCAGCGCACGATGGAATATCAGGCGCAGAACAACGGTATGAGTCTCGACGAGTTCCGCCAAATCTATTGGTGGGAATGGGGCCATCGCTTTCTAGGCCAGATGATTGGCTTTGCGTTCTTGGCGCCGGCGTTGGTCTTCTTCTTTCTTGGCCGTTTGCGCGGGCGCTTCCGGGTGACGCTGTTGTTGTTCGTGCTTGGCGGCATGCAGGGCGCTGTCGGCTGGTGGATGGTGACGAGCGGTTTGTTCGATCGCCTTGATGTCAGCCCGGTGCGCCTAGCCGTGCATCTGGGATTGGCTTTTTGTATCTTAGCGCTGGCCCTTTGGGTTGCCCTGGGCGCGTTCGCCTGGCCAGGCAGGGAGTCCAGGCTCGGCGTGCCGCGTTGGGCGCCGTTTGCGCTGATGGCGGTGATCTTCTTGCAATTGATGCTCGGCGCGTTGCTGGCGGGCAGTGATGGCGGGCGCGCTTATGCGGATTGGCCAACCATTGGCGGCGAGTGGTTGCCGACGAGCGCATTCAGCTTGGAGCCCATCTGGCGCAATTTCACCGAAGAGCACGCGACGCAGCATCTGCTGCACCGGACTATGGGGTATTTCGTGGCGCTGCTGGCTCTGTTGATCTCAGTGACGGGCCTGATCCGAGGCCAGGGGGCCGGGCGTATGGTGGCGGGGCTGCTCGGGGTTGCTGCTGTAGTGCAAGTCATCCTGGGGATCGGGACGGTTTTGAGCGCGAGCGCGCTGGCGCCGGCTTTGGTTCACCAAGCAGGCGCGGCGGTGCTATGGATGTCGGCGCTCGCTTGCGCCCGCGCTGGATGGCGGTAACGGCGCATACTTAGCAGAATACCGTACCGTCAAACTTCTGAATATAAACAGAAAAATCATCACTATTGACGCGGTTTCTGCGCTGCAATAAACGCGCGCCTTCGTTTTTGTCAGGACCCTACCAATGCGCACCCTTTCGACGCGCTCGGCCAAGGCTTCGGAAATCACCAACGGCTGGATCGTTGTGGATGCCGAGGGCGTTGTGGTCGGCCGCCTCGCTTCGTTCATCGCGCTTCGCCTTCGTGGCAAGCATCGCGCCGATTTCACCCCGCACGTCGATACTGGCGACCACGTCGTCGTCATCAACGCCGAGAAGGTGGCGCTGACCGGCAAGAAAATGACCGACAAGGTCTATTATCGCCACACCGGTCACCCAGGCGGCATCAAGGAGCGCGTCGCGGGCAAGGTTCTCGCCGGCAAGCATCCTGAGCGCGTTCTGGAGAAGGCCGTTGAGCGCATGATGCCGAAGGAAAGCCCGCTGGCGCGCAAACAGCTGGCGAAGCTTCGCGTCTATGGCGGCTCCGAGCATCCGCACGCTGCGCAAAACCCAGTCACCGTCGACTTCAAGTCGAAGAACCGCAAGAACTCGAGGATCGGCTAACACATGACCGACACGACCCAAGGCTTCGAGTCCCTCGGCCAAATCGCTGGCATCCCGAAGGGCGCCGGCACGGAACACATCGCCATCGCGCGCGAAAAGAAGGTCGACAAGTTCGGCCGCGCCTACGCCACCGGCAAGCGCAAGAACGCGGTCGCCCGCGTCTGGGTGAAGCCGGGCAAGGGCAACATCACCATCAACGGCAAGACGAGCGACGCGTACTTCGCACGCCCGGTTCTGCGCATGATGATCAACCAGCCGTTCAAGATCACCGAGCGCGAAGGCGAGTTCGACGTCATCGTCACGGTGTCGGGTTCGGGTCTTTCGGGTCAAGCCGGCGCGGTGCGTCACGGCATCTCGAAGGCGTTGGCTGATTACGAGCCGGCGCTGCGCCCGGCGCTGAAGCACGCTGGCTTCATGACCCGCGACAGCCGCGTGGTTGAGCGTAAAAAGTACGGCCGCAAGAAGGCCCGCCGGAGCTTCCAGTTCTCGAAGCGCTAATCGCTTCACGAATATGGGTTACGGAACGGGCGCTTCTCTCAGGGAAGCGCCCGTTTTGTTTTTGGAGTTGGCCGCCGGCGGGGATCGAACCCGCACCTCTTTCGAGGCCCGTTGTCACGGGGCGTGTACCGTTCTGCTACGGCGACCGTTCGCCAACATAGGGATTGCGCGATGACTGCAAAGGTTTTCATCGATGGCGAAGCGGGCACGACGGGTTTGCAGATACGCGAGCGGCTTGAGGGGCGGCGCGACATAGAGCTTGTCTCCATAGATCCGGCGAAGCGCAAAGATGCGGATGAGCGCAAGCGGCTGCTGAACAGGGTCGATGCGGTGATCCTGTGCTTGCCGGATGATGCGGCGCGCGAGGCGGTGTCGCTGATCGAGAACCCTGCGGTGAAAGTGATCGATGCGTCGACCGCGTATCGCGTCGCGCCGGATTGGGCTTATGGCTTTGCGGAGATGAGCAAGGAGCAGCGCGGAAAGATCGCGGCAGCGAAGCGCATCTCAAATCCAGGTTGCTATCCAACCGGCTTCATCGCGCTGACGCGGCCGTTGGTGGAGGGGGCCATCATTCCGCGCGACTGGGCGCTCTCGGTGAACGCGGTCTCGGGTTATTCGGGCGGCGGCAAATCGATGATCGCCGAGTTCGAGAACGAGAGCGATCCGAGCTACACGCGCGTGCCGTATCGCATCTACGCGATGGCGCAGAAGCATAAACACGTGCCGGAGATGCAGAAATACGCGGGCCTGGCGCGCGCGCCGATCTTTGCGCCGAGCGTGGGGCGTTATTACAAGGGCATGATCGTCGAAGTGCCGCTGCCGCTGGCTGCGATCGCCAATGGCTCGAAGCTGGAAGACGTGCACGGCGTGCTGGCTCAATTCTACAAGGGCGAACGCTTCGTGAGCGTCGCGCCGCTGGCGGAATCGCGTGTGTTGAAGACCCTCGATCCCGAAGGGCTCAACGGCACCAACGAGCTTAAGCTGTTCGTCTTTGGCCACGATGAGGAAGTGCGCCTGGTGGCGCTGCTGGACAATCTTGGCAAAGGCGCAAGCGGCGCGGCAGTTCAGAATCTGAACTTGGCGCTGGGTCTGGACGAAGGCGCGGGGCTCTAGGCGGTCATCCGCGGCTTGCCCATGAAATCGCGTTCGCCGACGGCGAACGTTGCAAGCGCCTTATGCATGCTCCCCTTAGCTTGAGCGGACCTTGACGTAGTCGCCGGGCGCATCGCCCAGTGGTTCGAGATCGCCGTCGCCGGGCGTGCGCGCCGGCACGTCGTCGCCGCTGATCTTACCCAACCATTGATCCCAATGCGGCCACCACGAGCCCGGGTGCTCTACGGAGAAGGCCTGCCAGTCCTCAAGTGCGCCCTTGAGGTTTGGGTTCGTCCAATACTGGTACTTCTTGGCCGCCGGGTGATTGATAACGCCGGCGATGTGGCCTGAGCCGGCGATGATGTACTCAACCGGCCCGCCAAACGCGCGTGCGCTGTTGTAGACGCTGGGCGCTGGCGCGATGTGATCTTCTTTCGAACTCTGCATGAAGATCGGGATGTGCACGTCTTTGAGCGAAAGTTGTTCGCCTAGCAGAGTGAGCTTGCCTTCGCTCAGCGCGTTGTCGCGATAGAATTTGCGCAGGTAGAAGAGGTGAAGCGCCTTCGGCATGCGGGTTTGGTCGGCGTTCCAATACAGGAGATCGAACGGCGGCGGATGTTTGCCGATGTAGTAATTGTCGACGACGTAGTTCCAGATGAGGTCGTTGGAGCGCAGCGAGTTGAACGTATCGGCCATGGTCTGCGCGTCGAGTACGCCGCCATGCTGGTCCATCTTGTCTTCGAGGAAGCGGATGCCGGTTTCGTCCGAAAACACGAGCAGATCGCCGGCGGCTTTGAAGTCGGCTTGCGAGGCGAAGAAGGTCGCGCTTTGGATGCGGGTGTCGCCCTTCTTGGCCATGTGGGCGAGCGTTGCCGCCAGCAATGTGCCGCCGACGCAGTAGCCGACCGTGTTCATGCGATCGATCTTGGCGGCTTGCGTCACGGCTTCCACCGCGGCGTAAACGCCCTCGCGCATGTAGTCTTCGAAGGTGACTTCGGCCATGTCCTCGTCTGGGTTGACCCAAGACACGAGGAACACCGTATGGCCTTGATCAAGGAGCCAGCGGATCATCGAGTTCTTGGGCTGAAGGTCGAGGATGTAAAATTTGTTGATCCACGGCGGGAAGATCAGCAGCGGGACCTCGCGCACCTTCTCGGTCGTCGGGTTGTACTGAAGCAATTCGAACACGCGATTGCGGAAGACGACCTTGCCTGGCGTGGTGGCGACGTTTTCGCCGACCTTGAATGCATCAAGGTCGGTTTGCGAAATCGCGAGCATGCCTTTGCCGCGCTTCAAATCTTCCGCGAGGTTGTCGATCCCTTTGATGAGGCTTTCGCCCTTCGAAGAGAAGAGTGCGCGCAGCGCTGCGGGGTTCGTCATCAGGAAGTTCGATGGCGAGGCGGCATCGACGGCCTGCTTGATGTAGAACGCGGCTTTCCGCTTGGTGGCGTCGTCAACGCCTTCGGCTTTCTCAACCAGATCCGTGATGAAAGACGCGGTGGCCAGGTAGGACTCGCGCAACATTGAGAAGGCAGGATTGGAGCGCCACTCCGGATCGCGGAAACGCTTGTCGCGTACGGGGCCTTCTTCGGGTGCGTTGCCGGTCAACATGTAGGCGGTGTGGCGTTGCCAGATGTCGGCGTAACGCTGCCAGAGCGTCGCGTGCGCTTCACGGAGCGTCTCCGGCTGTTGCGCCAAGTGCGACCACACTTCGTTGAGCGCCACCTGCATACCGAGTGGATCTGGCTGCTGCCAATTCGAGCCGCGCGCCTGGTCTATGAAGGCGGTGGAGAACACTTGGTTGGCGCGCGTCATGGCAGAAGTGAGATTGGCCGACAGAGCGGTCAGGCTATCGGCGGTCTGCGCCATGATGACTTCATTCAGCGCGGCGGGGGCGTCCGGAGCAGCAGATTTTGATGCGGGCGCTGGCGTCGGTTCTTGAGGCTTGGCCTGGGGCTCCAGCTTGGGTGCCGCAGCGGCGCGCTTGCGCCTGCGCTTGGGGGCGGCCGGCGCCTCTGCGGCAGGCGCCGAGGGCGTGTCGGGCTGCACGGCGTCGGCAGGTTCTACGCCTTCGGCGTCCGTCATTGCGGTGTCTCCCTATTGGCGAGATTGTAATGCCGCTTCGCGTGGTGGCGCAAAGGCGGGGTCTGGTATAAATGCGGAATTGGGGCCGGAATCGCGCCCGGAAAGATTGTGCAATGCGTTTGGCTATCGTGGCGACCACTCTCGTGCTCGGATTTGGCGTTGGCGCGCTTGGGGCGTGCGCAAGCGCGAGCGAGGCGCCGGCCTGGTTTGAAGCGCGGAGCGCCGAGAATGATTCAGGCTATCCCAGCCTTCGCGAAGTGCCGCGTGGCACCGATGCCAACACCGACGCCAGCCATTGGGCTGCGGTGGAGGCTGAGGTCGTGGCGGCGCGCACCGCGCTGAAGGCGAGCCCGCGCTCTGAGCCGGCGACCCAGGCGGACGATCCCGCGGCGTTCCTCAATCAGGCGCGCGAAGACCTTGAGGACGCGCGCGAAGCGCACTCGCCAAACTAGACGCGCGGAAGGTCCCGCGTGTCGCAGAACGACTTCCACAAGATTCGCCGTTTGCCTCCGTACGTGTTCGAGGAGGTGAACAAGCTGAAGGCGCGGCTGCGCAATCAGGGCGTCGATATCATCGATTTCGGGATGGGCAATCCGGACCTGCCCGTGCCGAAGCATATCGTCGACAAGTTGTGCGAGACGGCGGTCAGGCCGCGCACGAACCGCTACTCCGCGTCGCGCGGCATTCCCGGTTTGCGCCGCGCGATGGCCGGCTATTACGAGCGGCGGTTTGGCGTGAAGCTAAATCCGGACACGCAGATCGTTTCGACGCTGGGGTCGAAGGAAGGCTTCGCCAATTTGGCGCAAGCGATCACGGCGCCCGGTGACGTGATCATCTCGCCGAACCCGTCCTATCCGATCCACGCCTTTGGCTTCATCATGGCGGGCGGTGTTATTCGCTCGATCGAAGCGCACACGCCGGAGCAATACTTGCGCGGCATCGATCGCGCGGTTCGCCATTCAGTGCCGCCGCCGATCGCGATGGTGGTTTGCTATCCCGCGAACCCAACGGCGCAGACGGTGGAACTCGACTTCTACAAAGACGCCGTCGCGCTAGCGAAGAAGCACGAGATGTTTCTGCTCTCCGACATGGCGTATTCGGAGATCTATTTCGAGGGCGATCCGCCTCCATCCGTATTGCAGGTGCCGGGCGCGCTCGATGTGGCGGTTGAGGTCAACACGCTGTCGAAAACCTACTCGATGGCAGGCTTCCGCGTTGGTTTCGCGCTGGGCAACGAGCGCCTAATCGCGGCTTTGGCGCGGGTGAAATCGTATCTGGACTACGGCGCCTACACGCCAGTGCAGGTTGCGGCGGCGGCGGCGCTCAACGGGCCGCAAGATTGCGTCGAAGAGATGCGCATGACGTATAAGGCGCGGCGGGATGTGCTGCTGGATAGTTTTGCAAAAGCCGGTTGGACGCTGCCGAAACCGACCGCGTCGATGTTCGTATGGGCCGAGTTGCCGGAGCAGTTCAGGCACCTGGGTTCGGTCGAGTTCTCCAAGCGGCTGATGGAAGGCGCAGAAATCGCGGTGGCGCCCGGCGCGGGTTTTGGCGAATACGGCGACAATTTCGTGCGCATCGCGCTCGTTGAGAACGAGCAGCGCATTCGCCAAGCGGCGCGCAATCTGAAGAAATTCCTGCAATCGAACGCCGCACCGGCGGCGGCTGAGTAATCCTCCCATGAGAAAATTGCGTGTAGGCGTCGCCGGCTTGGGCACTGTAGGCGGCGGGTTGTTGAAGCTGTTCGCCGATCCCAGTGCGCGCGTGAACGAGAAGATGGAGCTGGTCGCCGTTTCGGCGCGTAATCGCCAGCGCGCGCGCGGGGTCGATATCTCCAGCTACAGATGGTTCGACGATCCGGTGGAGCTGGCGGCGCAGCGCGATCTTGATGTTGTGGTTGAGCTGATCGGCGGCAGCGATGGCCCCGCCAAGCGCGCCGTTGAAACGGCGTTGCAGCGCGGCGCGCACGTGGTGACGGCGAATAAGGCGCTTGTGGCCGTGCACGGATCATCGCTTGCCGAAACTTCCGAAGGAACGGGCGGAAAGCTCTTGTTTGAAGCGGCGGTCGGCGGCGGCGTGCCGATGATTAAAATGCTGAAGGAGAGCCTTGCCGGATCGCGTGCGAGCGCGGTGGCGGGCATTCTCAACGGCACGTGCAATTACATCCTGACGGAGATGGAAACGTCGGGCCGTTCGTTCGCGGATGTGCTCGCGGACGCGCAGCGTATGGGCTACGCCGAAGCTGATCCGACGACGGATGTCGGCGGGTTTGACGCCGCCCATAAGCTGACCATTCTTTCGGCGATCGCGTTTGGCTCGAAGCCGGATTTCGACCACGTGCGGATCGAAGGTATTGAGCGCGTATCGCTGGCGGATATCCGCTTGGCGGGCAAGCTCGGCTATCGGATCAAGCTCATCGCAAAGGGTGCGCTGACGGAGAACGGCGTTGAGATGCACGTGCGGCCTGCGCTGCTGGCGTTCGACCATCCACTCGCGAACGTGGGCGGCTCGCTCAATGCGCTGGTGGTGGATGCAGAGCCTGCAGGCAGACTGACGTTTATCGGGCGCGGCGCAGGCGAAGGGCCGACGGCTGCGTCGGTTGCTTCGGACCTGATTGACCTCGCCGAGAACCGCGCGAGCTTTGCATTCGGCCGGCCGTTGACGCAGCTCAGCGCAGCGCCGCGCGCGACGCCTGTGGAGCGCGGGCGTTACTATTTGCGGCTTCTGGTGATCGACAAGCCGGGCGTGGTCGCGGCGATTTCGGAGCGGCTGGCGCAAGAAGAAATCTCGATCGAAAGCTTCTTGCAGATGCCAGCGCCAGAAGGCCCTGCGGTGCCGATCGTGCTGACGACGCAAGCATGTACGCGCGGAGCTGTTGAAGCTGCGGTGCGTGGGATTGAAGCGCTCGATGTGGTGGCGGAAGCGCCGTACGTGATGCCGGTTGAAGAATCCGCGCAGCGCTGGAGGCCGTCATGAAGCGCCCTGTGATTGGCGACGATCTGGCGCTTGCGTTGGCGCGTGCGCCGATGGCGGCGGCGATCGCGGCGGCAAAGCTCGTGGGCCGCGGTGATGAGCGCGCGGCTGACCAAGCCGCGGTCGACGCCATGCGCGCGACTCTGAACACCCTCGCGATCCGTGGACGAGTGGTGATTGGCGAGGGCGAACGCGACAACGCGCCGATGCTTTATGTTGGCGAGGAAGTTGGCGCCGGCGATGGGCCGGAGCTCGATATCGCCACCGATCCGCTGGAAGGCACGACCTTGGCGGCCAAGGCCAAGGGAAATGCGCTCTCTGTAGCGGCTTTCGCGCCGCGCGGCGGGCTGTTGCATGCGCCTGATGTTTACATGGACAAAATCGCGATCGGCCCAGGCTACGAGAATGGCATCATCGATCTGGATCGAGGGGTTGATGAAAATGTAATCGCGCTGGCGCGGGCTAAGGGCGTGAAGCCTGAGGCGATCGGTGTCTGCGTGCTGGATCGCCCGCGTCATGCCGGCACGATCGAGAAGCTGCGCGATGTTGGCGCGCGCGTGCACTTAATCGGCGATGGCGACATCACCGGCGTGATCAATTGCGCCAAGCCGGAAACGGGCATCGACATGTATGTCGGTTCGGGCGGCGCGCCGGAGGGCGTGCTCGCGGCGACGGCGCTGAAATGCGTTGGCGGCCAATTCCAGGGGCGGCTGGTCATTCGCAACGATGACGAGCGCGCGCGCGCTGAACGCGCCGGCATCGGTGATCTGAAGCGTCGCTATACGCTGGGCGAGCTGGTGTCCGATCATGCGTTGTTTGTGGCCGTGGGCGTGACGCCAGGCTCACTGGTGGGCGGGGTGAGCTTCTCCGGCGGCAATGTTCAGGCGCACGCGCTGATCCTGAATTCCGCCACTCAAACCAAGTTCGAATTGACGATCAAACAACCCGAGCGCTGAGCCGCTTAGCTGCCGCGGGCGCCGATCCTGTGCGATGCTTGGCCTCAGAATCGATTCGGGTGGGCAATGACCAGCGCCGCGCTGAAAATGGAATCCAACGCAGCGTTTTTGGGGGTTGAGCGTTCGTTGACGGGGCGCCGCTGGCGCACGCGCGAACCCGATCTGGGTTTAGTCGATGCATTCCGCCGACGCTTTTCACTGCCGGAGATTGCGGCGCGGCTGATGGCTGCGCGCGGCGTGCCTCTCGAAAGCGCCGAGACGTTTCTAGAGCCGACGCTGAAGGCGTTGTTTCCCGACCCGTCGACGTTCACCGACATGGACGAAGCCGCGCGGGTGATTGAAGACGCGATAGTCAGCGGGCGTTCGTGCGCGGTGCTTGCGGACTACGACGTCGATGGTGGTTCATCGGGCGCGCAGCTGGTGCGCTACTTCCGGGCGCGCGGGCGTGAGCTGAAAATCTACGTGCCGGATCGGATGAAAGAGGGCTACGGGCCTTCGGCGCTGGCGTTCGAGCGCTTGAAAGCGGACGGCGTCGAGCTTGTGATCACTGTCGATTGCGGCGCTGCGGCGGAAGGTCCTTTGAATGTGGCGGCAGAGCTTGGGCTCGATGTCGTTGTGCTTGATCACCACTTGATGGCGGGGCCGCCGCCGAAAGCACGCGCGGTGGTGAACCCCAACAGGATGGATGATCGTTCGGGGCAAGGGCATCTCACGGCCGCGGGCGTAGTGCTGGTGACAATGGCGGCGGTGAACCGCGAAGCCCGCCGGCGCGGTTCGCCGGGCGCCAATCACTTGCCGGATCTCATACAGATGCTCGATCTCGCGGCGATCGGGACCGTGTGTGATGTCGCGCCGCTGACGGGCTTCAACCGTGCGATCGTGGCGCAGGGGCTCAAGGTTCTGCGCAAGGGCCAGAACATTGGCATGGTGGCGCTCGCCGAGAACGCGGGCCGCAAGGGCCAAGCCACCGTCTATGATTTTGGCTTCATTCTTGGGCCGCGTATCAATGCGGGCGGGCGCGTTGGTGATGCGTCGCTGGCGACGAAACTGCTCTCGACAGAAGATCCAGAAGAAGCGCGCGATCTCGCCGCGACCTTGGAGGCGCTGAACCAGGAGCGCCGCGCGCGCGAAGCTGAGATGCTGGCGGACGCAGAAAGCGCGGCGCTGGCGGAAGCCGAGAAGCGCGCCGTTGTGATTGTCGGCTCGCACCAATGGCATCCGGGCGTGATCGGCATTGCGGCGGGGCGGCTGAAGGATCGCTTACACAAGCCGACGATCGTGCTGGGGGGCACAAGCGAACACGAGCCCGCGAAGGGATCGGGGCGTTCAACACCGGGCGTCAATTTGGGCGCCGCGGTCGCCGCGGCGAAGGAGGCGGGCCTGCTTATCAACGGCGGTGGCCACGCGGCGGCAGCGGGGCTCACGGTGGAGTGGGATCGCGTAGAGGAATTGAAGGATTTTCTCTCAGCGCGGCTGGAGCCAGAACTGGCCGCGGCGGCTGGCGAAGCGCGTGCGCTTACGATCGATGCGGCCGGCGCGCTCTCTGCATTTGATCTTGGCTTGCTCGACGCGCTCGATCGCATCGGGCCGTACGGGCAGGGGCATCCCGAACCGCTGTTCGCAGTGGCGGACGTGCGGGTGAGTTTCGCTAAGCTGGTGAAGGAAGAACACGTGCGCTTCACGCTGGAAGACGCTCGCGGCGCCCGCATCAGCGGCATCGCGTTTCGCGCGATGAAGAGCCCGATCGGCGAGGCGCTGCTGAAGAAGGGCGCGACCTACCACGCCGCCGTGCGCGTCAAGCGCAATGAATGGAACGACACGGTCAAAACCGAGGTCGAGATCGTCGATTTGGCGGAAGCACGCTAGGCGTCGCCGCGCGGCATGCGCCGGACCGATAGAAACATCATGGCGATGCCGCCGAGGGTCAGCGCAATAAGCAGTGGCAGGGATGCGGCGATCCCGAGCAGGGGCGCCATCCAGGTCTGATAAGGGCCGCCGAGTTGCAGGAACAAGAGGATCGCCGCGGGCGCCATCAGCGCCCAACTCGTCAGAATGCCCAATATCCCGACCAAGCCTGCCCCCAAGCGCTAGCGCCCGCTTGCCAGCCAGTGCGGGCGCCTCTATATGGCCGCTTCCCCGCGCACCGCGCGGTTCCGTGGGCCCTTCGTCTATCGGTTAGGACGTCAGGTTTTCAACCTGAAAAGAGGGGTTCGACTCCCCTAGGGCCTGCCACTTTCCCGCCCCCCACGTCGTGCTAAAACGCCCCGTCTCAAGGGGAACGCGCGCATGCTGATGAAGACCTTCCGGGCCGCCGCTGTGGCGCTTTTGCTGGCTATAGGCGCAAGCTGCGCGCAGCAGGAAGCGCCCGTTCGCGATGGCGTGCCGCATCAGCTTGAGACTGAGCAGCTGACGATCGACACGGCCAATGGGCCGGTGCGCTTCACAGTGGAAATCGCGGACAACGATGAGGAGCGCAATCGTGGCCTCATGTTCCGGGAGAGCCTCGCCGACGACCGCGGCATGTTGTTTCACTTCCAGGAGCCCGAGATGGCGAGCTTCTGGATGCGCAATACCGTCATTTCGCTCGACATCATCTTCATTGGAATCGACGGGCGGATTTTGAACGTCGCCAGCCGCACCACTCCCTACTCAGAAGAACCGATCCCGGCCTCCGGCATGACGCGCGGCGTGCTTGAAATTCGGGGCGGGCGCGCGGCCGAGTTGGGCATTCGCGCAGGCGATCGCGTTCATCACCGCATCTTCCCCAGCTAGCACCGTTGCCCACCGCGCCCGCACGTGGCAGACGGACGGCCTTGGTTCGGGGTGTAGCTCAGCCTGGTAGAGCATTAGCTTTGGGAGCTAAGGGTCGCGAGTTCGAATCCCGCCGCCCCGACCAATTCGACTGCAAGTTAGTGGGAGAGCGGCCGAAGAACGTCGCTAAGCTGACCTAGCCTCTGGGATAGGGCTCATTTGCGCGATACGCATTGGCGTGTCCTCTCGATCTATCAAGAGCGAACGCACTGTAGCGTGCGACGTTCCTTCACCAAACGAAAGCGCCGCGCTTTCGCGCGGCGCTTGAACGTTCAATCGGCAGCGGTCACGGATAGGGCTCACCGTTCTCATAGAAATAGCGACCGGACTGCGGATCGCGGAAATAGTACCGCCCGCTGCGTTGGTCATAATACTCGCGGGTGTTGACGCGTTGTTGTCCAGCGCCACAGCCGCCGTCGCGCACGCAACCGGAGTACGCGCCGCCGATAGC
>JAXMCH010000011.1:0-41719 GCA_046349455.1 Hyphomonadaceae bacterium
AATGATCGCCCAGCCTTGCGCGCCGGCCTGGATGTATTTGCGTGGGATGGCGCTGGTTGTGTGTTGCGTCATCGTGAGCTTCACCGCCTCGCCGGCGGGTTCGATCTCATACGTGATGATCGCGGCCTTCGGCGGCTCGGGCTCATCGCCCCAATCCATGTCCCAACTGAGTTGGAGCTTGTGTGGCGGATCGCTGACCAAGACTTCGCCGAACACGTCGAGCGTTCCGTCCGGCATCAGCATTTTCCACGGCGCGCCTTGGGTCCAATCGCTCTCAACGCTGCGGCCGAAGAAAAACCTCGTCGTGAACTCGCTCTTCGTCAGCGCGTCCCAAACCTTCTGCGGCGTCGACTTGATGTAGAAAACATAGACAAGGTCGGGCGGGACGATCCGCTCGTCTCCATCAGTCATTTTCGCTCTCCAACGCCTTTTTCAGATCGCTCAACGCCGTGAGGCGTCCGCGTTCGTATTTGGAGATCCAGCGATCGCCGATCTCATGGATGGGCACGGGGTTGAGATAGTGCAGCTTCTCGCGGCCGCGTTTCACGGTGGCGACGAGATTGGCCTGCTCCAAAAGCGTCAGGTGCTTCGTCACCGCTTGCCGGCTCATCGCGTGGCCCTCGCACAGTTCGCTCAGCGTTTGCCCGTTTTGGGCGAACAATGAATCGAGCAGCGCGCGGCGGCTGCGGTCGGCGAGCGCGCGGAACACCGCGTCTTGCGCCTCGTTCTCCGTACTCACGGGGACATAATAGGCAACCAAATGGTTGCATGTCAACCGCCCATCCCGGTGAAACCGCTAAGCTATGCGGCTTTGGATGAGCACAATGGGGCCGCTCCGGGCGACAATGGCGGGCATGGGGAAGGGTTTGAGCAAGCACGTCCAGCGGCGCGGCAGGTTCCGATGAAGCGCAGGCGCGTCGCCATCATAGGCGCGGGCTTCAGTGGCGTTGCGGTTGCAGCGAACCTGGCTCAGCGCGGGCGGGACGCGCCCGATGTGCTCCTGATCGAGCGAAGCGGGAGCTTCGGCCGCGGGCTCGCCTATTCGACCAAGAACCCGGCGCACCTTCTCAACGTGCGCGCCTCGAACATGAGTGCTTGGCCAGATGGCGCCGATGACTTCGCCAAGTGGCTCAAGGCCAAAGGCGGAAGCCCGACGACATTCGCCGCCCGCAAAACCTATGGCGATTACACTGAGCACATCCTGCGTGAAGCCGAGCGCGCGCGTTTCGGGAGGGCAGTGCGGCGCGTGCGAGATCAAGTTATTTCGTGCCGCCGCGCGGACGAGAGTTGGGACCTCGAACTAAGCTCGGGTAAGTCTTTCCGCGCCGATGCTGTAGTCCTCGCCATCGGCCATCGCGCGCCCTCAAACTTGCCAGTGTTTGAGGAAGGGGAAATTCCGCTCATCAGCGCGTGGGACGCCGGCGCGCTGCGCCGTGTTCCGAACGGCGACGTGCTCTTGCTGGGCACTGGCTTGACGACCGTTGATATCGCGCTCTCGCTTTCCGCCGGTCGGCGGCGCGGTACGATCTACGCACTTTCGCGCCGTGGGCTGCTGCCGCGCACGCATCTTGATCCGCCGCGTCCGCCGCAAGGCGACGCGCTTCAATTGCCCGCTGAGCTCAGCGACGCCGTTCACGCGTTTCGCCGGGAAGTGCGCGCGATGGCCGAGCGCGGCGAGCCGTGGCAGCTCGCGGTCGATCGTATGCGTGCCGCGACGCCCGCGCTTTGGCAGCGGCTCACATTGGACCAGCAGCGCCGCTTCCTGCGCCATTTGCGACCCTGGTGGGATGTCCATCGCCATCGCGCCGCGCCGGAAATCGCCGCCCGGGTCAATGCGCTTCTGGAGCGAGGGCGGCTCAGGGTGCTGCAAGGCGAAATTGTCGCCGCGCAGCGCAGCGGGCGCGCCATCGCTGTGCAGCACCGGCCGCGCCGCAGTCTGGTGCGTCACCGTTTAGAAGTCGCAGCCGTGATCAATTGCACAGGCGGCAGTCTCGACTATGCGCGCGAAACCGAGCCGCTGATTGTGCAGCTCATCGCCGACGGCATCGTGCGCCCGCATGCGAACGGCTTGGGGCTCGATGTTGATGCGTTGCGCCGTCCCATTGGCGCAAACGGCGCATCGCGCGAGAATTTCTTTACCATAGGCCCCGTCACGCAAGGCGCGTTCTGGGAATCCACCGCAGTTCCCGAAATCCGCGTGCATGCTGCTGCGATCGCAGAAATGTTGTAGCTGCCGGCCGTCATCTGGCGCAGTTAATGCATGGGGCGTTGGTAGACGCACTGCGTTTCAGTTCGCGCGTGACGGGCTTTCGGTTTAGCGCGGGGCGCTGACGTGGTCTGTTCCTGCGTTTCCGGGGGACCTCATGCGCGCGGCGCGATGGGCAGAGTACGAACGCAAATCGACCGCGCTCGAAGTCGGCCGCGGGCTTGCGATCCTGAGCGTTATCTATGGTCACGCGCTGGCGCCCTGGTTCATGGGCGCGGGAGAGCAATTCAGCCAAGCTGGCTTCCTGCAGTGGAAGTTCGGCGCGTCATTCATGATGACGTTCTTCTTCTTCCTGTCCGGCATCGGCTGGCGGGAAGATAAGTCCTTTGCGTCAACCATGCGCCAGGCTGGCACACTTGTGTTGGTCGCGTTGTTGGCGAGTGTCTGCTTTGATGTCGTGCGCCTGAGCGCGACGATCGCCGGCGTTGCGGCGCCGCTGGGCTTAGCGCCGATTGGCTTCCTGGATTTCGCCAAGGACGCGGCGCGCATGGCGCTCTTGGGCGACGCATATTCGCTCTCATCGCTTTGGTTTTTAACCGCGCTGGCGGTTGTACGTGTGTTTGCGGCGCTGATTTCGCGATTTGGCGCCGTCGCGGTGATCGGCTCGGCCGCGCTGTTGCTCGCGTTGACGCTGACATCAACCAGCCTGGGCTGGCGCAATTTTTACCAGATCAATCTCATTGGTGTGGCCTTCATCGCGTTCCTTGCGGGCCATGCCGCGCGTGGTTTGCTGCGCGGGCTCGAGCGTTCGATGACCGGCGCTTATGCGCTGACGCTCTCGATGGGCATTTTGACCGCGCTCACGTTCGACATGAACCAAGGCTGCCGGTGGGACGTGTTCGCGCGCTGCGGCCAGGACTGGTTGGGCGGCGGCTTCGGCGTTTCCATGGTGATCGGGCAGTTCGGCAATCTCCCTATGTTCGCAATCACGGCCGTCACCGGCACGTTGTTCGTGCTTGGGCTGTCGGTGCTGCTGGCGCGTTTCGGCGGGATTGTTGGCGATAAGCTCGACACCTGGGGCCGCAATTCGCTCAATCTTCTGATCGTGAACGCGCTTTTCCTGCATGTCGGCAATGAGTTGGTGACACGCTGGATTTTGCCGCATGTCAGAGCCGACAATCCAATTTTCTTTATAGCGCTGCTGACCTTCACGATGGCCGCGAACCTTCTCCTGGTCCATGCGCTGGCGCGCCCGCTGCGCCGGCTCCAGTCGTTCGCGCGGCGGATCGCCGCCGAGATCGTCAATATTGGCGAACGGGTCCTGTCGGCGGGTGTTGCGCTGCGTTCGCATCGTGTATCGCAGGCGAATGACTAGCGACGCGCCAAGCGCTGGCCGCTTCGTGGGCCGCGTTCACATTCTGCCCGTGCGGATCTATTACGAGGACACGGATTTTACCGGCCTCGTCTATCACGCCAATTACGTCCGCTATTTCGAGCGGGGCAGGAGCGATGCGCTCCGCGTCGCCGGGGTCCACCACAGTCTCCTGCTGGAACAGCCCGAACCACAGGGCTTTGCCGTCAACAAATTGGCGCTGGAGTTCCTGAAGCCCGCCCGCATCGATGAGGCGCTGGTGGTCAAAACCGTGTTCGAAACGGTCAAAGGGCCCCGCCTTTTCATCAGCCAACAGATTGAGCGTGACGGAGAAATTCTGGTTACCGCCGAGGTCCAGGTCTGTTGCATCAGTCTCACAGGTCGGCCCCGTCGGCCGCCGGCGGTGCTCTTGGAGCGCCTGAAACCGCTTCTAGAACCGTAAACGTCCACCTTTTGACAATTTCATCCGGCTCTAACCCTTGTGGGGCGCGGCTGAATCGAACGTAGCCGCGGATGCGGGAGCAAGCATGGAATCCGGCGCAGAACAGATCACGATCCTCAGCCTGTTTCTTCAGGCCGACCCCGTCGTCAAAGGGGTCATGCTGATTTTGGCCATCGCCTCCGTTTGGTCTTGGGCGATCGCGATCGATAAATGGCTTCAGTTCGGCGACCTCGAAGCGCAGGCGCGCAAGTTCGAGCGCGACTTTTGGTCAGGCCGCTCGCTTGAGGAGATCGATGATCGTGGCGGTGAGCGCCCACGCGACGCCATGGCGCGTGTGTTCGCGACCGCCTCACGCGAATTCCGCGAGGCGCGCCGGGGCAACCTTGCGGGCGATTCCGGTCAGCAATTGCTGGATCGTGTCGATCGCCTAATGCAAGCGCAGATCGCGCGCGAGATGGGTCGGGCGTCGCGCAACATGGGTGTGCTCGCCACCGTCGCCGCTTCGGCGCCGTTCATCGGACTCTTCGGCACGGTGTGGGGCATCATGAACGCCTTCACCAATATCGCCGCTCAACAACAAACCAATCTTGCCGTTGTCGCGCCTGGCATTGCCGAGGCGCTGTTCGCGACGGCGCTCGGCCTCGTTGCCGCTATTCCGGCGGTTATTTTCTACAACAAGTTCTCAGGCGACCTCGACCATTTCGGCGATCGCTTGGAAACGTTCAGCGACGAAGTCGCCGCGCGTCTGTCGCGTCGCCTGAACGAGCGCGGCTAATGGCTGGTGGTCTTGCCGCTGGGCGGCGTGGCCGCGGACGCCGCTCGCATCGGCGTGGGCGTCTGTCGGAGATCAACGTCACGCCGTTCGTCGACGTGATGCTGGTGCTGCTGATCGTGTTCATGGTCACTGCGCCGCTGCTCACCGTCTCGATCCCGATCGAGATGCCGCGCACGGAAGCTAAGCAATCGGCCGCTGAAACCGAGCCGCTCTCCGTCACCATTCGCAACGATGGCGCGATTTTCCTGCAGGAAACGCAAGTCACGCTCGACGAGCTGGTGCCGCGGTTGCGCGCGATTTCGCGCGAAGGCTACGACCGCGCGATCTACATTCGCGGCGATGCGCGCGTGCAGTGGGATACGATGGCGCAAGTGCTCGCCGCCATCAGCTCGGCTGGCTTCCGTAAGCTTCAGCTCGTCACCGATACCCAAGAGGGCCAGCGCCGCCCGGCAGCGGGGCAAGGCGGCTGATATGCGCCCAGGCGTCATCGTCTCGATTATCGGTCACGTCGGCGCTGTCATGATGACCATGCTGGCTTGGGAAGCGCGCACCGTGCTTGTCCCCAGCGGCTCAACCATCGTGCCGATCGAGATCGTGGACGTTGCAGCCGAAGCCAACGTGCGCGCGTTGGCTGAAGATGTGCCAGACGAGGAAGTCTCGCCCGAGGAAGATCAGGAAGCGGCGGAACAAGAGCCTGCGCCCGCGCCAACGCCGCAGCCTGCCCAACAGCGCCGCCAACAGGCGAACGATGATTTCAATCTCGCCGATATTTCAGGCCTGATCGATCGCCAGCGCGATCCCGGACGTCAGCGCCAAGAAGGCCAGCGCGCCGATCGCAACCAGCGCGGCGCCGGCCTCGGCACCGCCGAGCGCACTTCGATCGAGGCCCGCGTCGCCAGCATCGTACAGCAGCAACTGAACCGCTGCTGGCGCACAGTCGCGGATTTGCCCGATCCGGAGCGTTTGCGCGTGACGTTGTCGTTCCGGCTCAACCGCGATGGCAGCCTCAACGGCCAGCCGCGCGTTGTCAGCCCGGCAAACTACACCTTCGACCCGGAAATGAACGAAGCGGTCAATCGTGCGTTACGCGCCGTACGCACCTGCGACCCGATTGACCGCCTACCCAACGACCCAGTGGTGGGCGAATATTTCGATATCTGGCGCGACCAGGAAGTTACCTTCGGCCTGCGTATCCAAGGATAGAGCTAGAACCATGATCAAAAAGCTCCTTGCCGCGATGGCGATCATCATCACCGCCGCTCTTGCCGCGCCCGCGAACGCGCAAGTCCACGTCAACGTGGAAGAGGGCCACTTGAACCCGATGCCGATCGCGATCGTGGATTTCATGGGCGGGAGCCCAGCCGCGCAGCAAGTCGGGCGCGATGTTGCCGGCGTCATCCGCGCCAATCTCGAACGCTCGGCGCTGTTCCGCGCCATCCCGTCGGACGCTTTCATTGAGCGCATCCAAGCGCTGGAAGTGCCGCCGCGTTTTGCCGACTGGAAGATCATCGACGCGCAAGGCCTTGTTGTCGGTCAAGTGACGCCGCTGCCGGATGGCCGCATCCGCATCGATTTCCGTCTCTACGACGTCTTCGCCGAACAGCAGATGACGGGCTTCACCTACGCTACGACGCCGGACAATTGGCGCCGCATCGCCCACCGCATCTCGGATCAGATCTACGAACAGCTCACCGGCGAGCGCGGCTATTTCGATACGCGTATCGTGTTCGTGTCCGAGAGCGGCCCGCGCACGCGCCGCATCAAGCGGCTGATGATCATGGATCAGGACGGCGCAAACCCGTTCTTCCTTACTAGCGCCGACGCGATGGTGCTGACGCCGCGTTTCTCGCCGTCGACGCAAATGATCACGTACATGAGCTTCGAGACGGGCGCGCCGCGCGTCTTCCTCTACAATCTGGAAACTAACCGTCGCGAAGTGCTGGGTGATTTCCCGGGCATGACGTTCGCGCCGCGCTTTTCGCCAGATGGGTCGCGCGTCGTGTTCACGCTCGACATGAACGGCAACTCCGAAATCTTCTCGATGGATTTGCGTTCGCGCTCACGCGTGCGGCTGACCAACCAGCCCGCGATCGATACATCGCCATCGTATTCGCCTGATGGGTCGCAGATTGTTTTCAACTCCGATCGCGGCGGCTCTCCGCAGCTTTACGTGATGAACGCCGACGGCTCTGGCCAACGCCGCGTTTCGTTTGGTGATGGGCGCTACTCGACGCCCGTCTGGTCGCCGCGCGGCGATCTAATCGCGTTTACGCGCCAAAACGGGGGACGTTTTGCCATTGGTGTGATGCGCCCCGACGGGTCTGGTGAACGCATTTTGACGGAGTCCTATTTGGACGAAGCGCCGACGTGGTCGCCGAATGGACGCGTAATCATGTTCTTCCGTGAAGGTCGTGGTGAAGGTCCGCGTTTGTGGTCTGTTGACCTTACCGGACGAAATTTACGTCAGATTCCAACGCAAACCGAGGCTTCTGACCCCGCTTGGTCGCCCCTTTTGCCGTGAATGAGACAAACTTGTCGGCTAGGAACCTGCTTCGTAAGCTCTGCATTCACATCAACGGGGGAAAGCGTTCGCTGAACGCGCTCGCTCAAAGGGGAGAATTGTCCTGATGCGTAACACCGTACTTGCTTTGGCCGCCGTCGCAGCGCTCGCCGCTTGCGCCAGCCGCCCAGAACCCACCCCGACGCCGACTGGCCCGACCACGCCGCCGGTCGAAACGCCGCGCGGCCCCGTGCCCGGTTCGGCTGAAGACTTCCGCGTGTCAGTCGGTGACCGCGTGTTCTTCGGCTACGATCGCTTCGATCTGACGCCGGAAGCGCGCTCAGTGCTTGAGCGTCAAGCTGCCTGGCTCCGCCAATATCCGAACGTCCGCATCCTCGTTGCCGGCAATTGCGACGAACGCGGCACCCGCGAATACAACCTTGCTCTGGGCGCCCGTCGCGCCGCTGCCGCGCGCGACTATCTCGTGTCGCTGGGCGTCGCCGCCAACCGCGTCGAAACTGTCTCGTACGGCAAAGAGCGCCCGCTCGATCCACGCGCCAATGAAGAAGCGTGGAGCGTGAACCGCAACTCGCATACTCAGATCGTGAGCGGCGCTGTCTCGTAAACGTCAAAATTTGGCCCGAACGCGCGGACTAAGGACTTCGCCCATGACCAAACGTTCGGCCTCCATTTTCCAACCAGCCCGGCTCGCGGCGGCAATCGCTGCGGCCGGGTTTCTTTGTGTCGCAAGCGCCTCAGCGCAAACCGCGCTGCCGCCGCCGGCTTATGGGAACGCGGATGCGCGCCAAGATCGGATCGAGGAGCTTGAGCAGCAGCTCCGCGAATCCACGGCGCAAAACGAAGACCTGCAAAACCAGCTCAACCAGGCCAATCGCGAAATCACGCGCCTGCGCGGCATGGTCGGTGAGCTCGCTGGTGTGAACCAGTCGCTGAGCACGCCGCAATCGCCGACGGCCAATGGCCAAAACCCGCCTCCAGCTGGCGCTCAGCCGCCGCGCGGCGCCAGCGCTGACGTCGCGCCCCCAACTTTGAATTCGGCGCAGCGGGCCGCCACCGGTACGCTAGGCTCGATGTCCGCCGACGCCGTGCCCCTGCCGCCGCCCGCGCCGATCGATGCGGCCACGCAATATGGCCAAGCGCGCGATCTCCTGGTCAACGGCCGCTACGCGGAAGCTGAAGCCGCGTTCGCCGACTTCCTCGAGGCGCATCCCCGCGACACCAACGCGGCGGATGCGCGCTTCTGGATCGCCTTCACGCAGCTGGCGCGCAATAACTACACCGATGCCGCCGGCAATTTCGTCTCCTACCTGCAGGCCAATCCGAACGCGCCGCGGGCCCCCGAAGCTCAGGTGCGTCTCGGCATGGCGCTTATCGGCATGGGTCAGCAGCGCCAAGGCTGTGGCGCCTTCGCGAACTTGCCGCGCCGCTACCCCAACGCCGCACGCAACGTACGCGATCTCGCAACCCGCGAAGCCCGCGCTGCGCAATGCGCTGCTTGATGTGACGCCATGCTCGATCGTCTGACGATCGAGCGCATGAGGGCGGAAGCGGGCGAGGGGCCTATCCTCATCGCTTTGTCCGGCGGCGGCGACTCCGTTGCTTTGCTGCATTTGCTTGCGGAAGCGCTGGGTGCGCCCCGTTTGCGCGCTGCCGTCGTTGATCATGCTTTGCGCGAGGGCTCTGCTGCGGATGCAGACAGCGCGCTCGGCTTTGCTGAGGCGATCGGTGTTGAGGGCAGAAAGCTCACGCTCAGCTGGCCTGATGGCCCCAAGCGCGCGCAGCATTACGCGCGCATCGCCCGCTATGGCGCGCTCTGCGAAGAAGCGCGGCGCATCGGCGCCAAACTCATCGCCACCGGCCACACGCGCGATGATCAAGCGGAGACTGTGCTCCTGCGCAGCGCACGCGGCTCGGGCTGGCGAGGACTTGCAGGCGTGCGCGCGCTCGCGCCAGCGCCTGTTTGGCCGGAGGGCCGGGACATCCGCCTCGCGCGTCCGTTATTGCGCACTCGCCGCGCAGAGCTGCGCGAAACGCTGTCCACAGCTGGCGTGGGCTGGATCGAAGATCCCGCCAACACCAATACCGACTTCGCCCGCGTTCGCGCCCGCGTGCAGCTTGCCGAGATGGAAGCGGCCGGCCTCGATCCCATGCGCTTCGCCGCTCTCGCCGAACGGTTGCGCCCGCACGTTGATGAACTGGATCGGGCCGCACTCGCCTTAATCGATCGGTCAGCCGCATTTGAAGATGATCTGATTATCCTCGATCTCGGAGCTTGGCGCGCCGGCGCCGCGATCCAGCACCGCGCGCTCTCCGTTCTGCTGCTTTCTGCTGGCGGGGGCGAAGCTGAGCCGCCGGCGGACCAAGTCGATGCGCTGCTCCCTCAACTCGAAGGCGGGGCGTTCCAAGGCGCAACTCTCGCGGGCGCTTGGTTGAAGCCGGAGCGCCGCGGCCTTGTTATCCGTCGTGATCCCGGCGCGCTTTCGGGCCGTTCCGATGGTGCGCGGCCGTTGGCGCCGCTCGGGCTCAATCCAGGCGAAGAAGCGATCTGGGATCGGCGCGCCGCCCTCACATCCGAGGAATCCGGCTGGTCCATAACGGCCAATACCGGCGCGCCGACGCTTTCACGCGGCGAGGCGAGACGTCCCCTGGCTGCGGTTCCCGTGCGCTGGCTTATCCGCGCCCGCGTGACGCACCTCCTTGCAACGTGATTAACGCGCAGAAATACAGTCGAAAAATTCGCACTTCTATTCACTCGCCCTTGACTGCGGTCATGTCAGTAAGGGGTGTTCAGCGGCGGGCGCGGTCCCTATCTTGCTGAACAAAGAGTTTCCGCGCCCTGCTGGGAGTCAGGCGCGCCAGAAGGTCGGTTCATGCCTATCCGTTCATTGTTGATTTGGGGCGTTGTCGCCCTGGTTCTCGTTGTCCTGTTTTCGGTGATCACGGGCGGCAATCGCGCCGGCAACGCCGCCGAGCTGTCCTACTCCGATCTGCTCCGCCGGGTTGAGGCTGGCCAAATCCAGTCCGTCGAGACTCAAGGCGAAACGCTGTTCGCCTCCGAGAAGGGCGCCAAGCAGCCGAGCTTCGTCACCTATCTGCCGACCGGCACGATGCCACAAGTTGTGCAGCGTCTCGACGCCGCCGGCGTCGCGGTTCAAACCAAGCAGCCTAAGACCGGTCCCGGCATCGGCGACATCCTGCTTGGCATCCTGCCGATGTTGTTGCTGATCGGCGCGTGGTTCTTCTTCATGCGTCAGATGCAGTCTGGTGGGCGGGGCGCTATGGGCTTTGGCCGCTCGAAGGCCCGTCTGCTCACTGAAGCGAAAGGCCGTGTGACCTTTGAAGACGTCGCCGGCATCGATGAGGCCAAGGAAGAGCTTGGCGAGATTGTCGAGTTCCTGAAAGACCCGGGCAAGTTCCAACGCCTCGGCGGCAAGATTCCGAAAGGTGCGCTGCTCGTCGGCCCGCCCGGCACTGGTAAGACGCTGCTCGCGCGCGCCATCGCTGGCGAAGCCAACGTGCCGTTCTTCTCGATCTCCGGTTCGGACTTCGTCGAAATGTTCGTCGGCGTCGGCGCGAGCCGCGTGCGCGACATGTTCGAGCAAGCCAAGAAGAATGCGCCGTGCATCATCTTCATCGACGAAATCGACGCTGTCGGCCGTCACCGCGGCGCGGGCCTCGGCGGCGGTAACGACGAGCGCGAACAAACGCTCAACCAGCTGCTCGTCGAGATGGATGGCTTTGAAGCCAATGAAGGCATCATCCTAATCGCGGCCACCAACCGTCCGGACGTTCTCGACCCGGCGCTGCTGCGTCCGGGCCGCTTCGACCGCCAGATCGTGGTGCCGAACCCAGATCTGGGCGGCCGCGAAAAAATTCTCCGCGTCCACACCCGCAACGTGCCGGTGGCGCAGGGTGTCGATCTGAAAACGATCGCGCGCGGCACGCCTGGCTTCTCCGGCGCCGACCTCGCCAACCTCGTCAACGAGGCAGCGCTGCTTGCAGCGCGCCGCGGCAAGCGCGTTGTCACGAACAAGGAGTTCGAAGACGCGAAGGACAAGGTGATGATGGGCGCCGAGCGACGCTCGCTGGTTATGAGCGAGAGCGAAAAGCAACTCACCGCTTGGCACGAAGCTGGTCACGCCATCGTCGCGCTCAATGTGCCGGAATCCGATCCCGTGCACAAAGCCACGATCATCCCGCGCGGCCGCGCTCTCGGCATGGTGATGCAGCTGCCGGAGAGCGACAAATACTCGATGAACTACACTCAGATGACCTCGCGCCTCGCGGTCATGATGGGCGGCCGCGTCGCTGAAGAACTGCACTTTGGCAAGGACAAGGTCACGTCGGGCGCCGCCAGCGATATTTCCGCCGCAACGCGCCTTGCACGCATGATGGTGACGCGCTGGGGATATTCTGACGAACTCGGGTTTGTCGCGTACGGCGACAATAACGACGAAGTGTTCCTGGGCATGAGCGTGCAGCGTAACCAGAACGTCGCTGAGGCCACGGCCCAGAAGATCGATGCCGAAGTGAAGCGTCTGGTCGACGAAGGCTACACCACGGCGAAGACCCTTCTGTCGGAGAAGGCTGAGGAGCATAAGCGTCTCGCCGAAGCGCTGCTCGAATACGAAACGCTGAACGGCGATGAAATCGCGCGGGTGTTGAAAGGCGAGAAGCTCGATCGTCCGGAAGATACGCCGTCGACGCCAACGCCGCCGACACCGGCTTTGCCGATCACGGATGAGGACGATGCACCTGCGCCGCGCGCAGGCGGGTGGGGCGGCGCTCAGCCGCAAGGCGCTTAATCAAGAACGAAGCCGCCGGCCCCCAAAGGCCGGCGGTTTTGCTTTGCGCGTCAGGCGCGGAGCGGTGCGAGCGGCAGCAGCCGCGAATCCTCAATCGCCGCCGTGCGATGGCCAAGTCCTGCGAGGTATGCGGCGTCTTCCGCGAACGCCATGAAGTCTTGCACGCTGCGCTGGCGCACCAGCATCGCGCGGTCCCAGCGTTCACTCGGCGGGCCGATCAGAAAGCCGGCGCCTTCGCCGTAGAACATCACTTCGCCGCCGCTTGCCGTTAGGAACGGCTTCGTGTGCTCATAGGCGTCCGCGCCGCTGATCGGCGTGGGCGGCGCAAGTTCGGGATGCGCCGAATAATCCGCGACGGTGCGAAACCGAAGCAGATTTAGCATCACGACATCGCCGACGATCCCGCGCATGAAGAGCGCACGTCCGGCTTCCATCGTTGGTTCGAGATAGGCCGTCATCGCGCCGCTACTTCACTTGTTGCGGCGCGTTGGGCGCTTCGATCAGCAGATCGCGTTGTGGTCCGCCACGCCGCAGTTCGGCAATGTACAGGAGCTCTTCCCGCGCCACGCGATCGTTTGGATCGAGCCGTAGCGCCTCGTTCAACGACGCTTCCGCATCATCAAGACGATTGAGATCGATGAGCGCGACGCCAGCGGTGCGGTTGAAGCGCGCGCGGTCCAAGGTCAGCGAAAGCGCCGGATCGCGCAGCGCGGCAGCGGTCGCTTCATACGCTTCCTGAAAGCGCCGCGCGCCGAGTAGCGCTGACACGCGCTCCGAAATGAGCATGGCGCTGTGCGGTTGCAGCGCCAGCCCGCGATCGAGCCATGCGATTGCAGTCTCGTAGTGCTGATATTCCACATCGTAGGAGCCCAACAGCAACGCCGCGAGGGGGTAGGTATTGTTGGTCATGATTACGTTGCCGGCGCCCGGCTCGGCGCTCACGACGGCGCTCAGGATCAGGAATTCTTGCGTATCGGCGGCGCGCACCAAGGTGCTGTCAGACCGGCGCTCAATCCACGGATAGCAAGCCGGCGCATGATCCATCACCGTGCGCAAGGCGTCGAGGTGCGGGCCGATGCCGGCAAAGCCGCGCGTGTTGAACGAAGCGATCGCGGCATCCACCGCAGCTTGATCTGCCGTCTCCGTCGCGGGTGTAGAGGGGGTGGCGCAGGTATCGACCGGCAGGGAAGGTGTCTGTGCGAGCGCCGGCGTGGCCGTCGCGAAAGCGAACGCTGCCAGCGCCGCGCGAAACATCATTTGCATGATCATCTCCCCTAACCCGAGCCGACACTGTGCCGGCGTTTCGCCTCGCGCAAGCGCCGCCGCGATTGATCGCGCGGTCGCAAAGGCTTAGTGCGGTCCAAGCTTGGGAGACGCGCATGCTCGGTTCGGCGACAGTCACCGCACTTGTTGGCACCATGAAGCCGGAGGCGGCCAAGGCGTTCTACGCCGACGTGCTCGGCCTCAAGTTCGTCAATGACGATGGCTATGCGCAGGTCTTTGAAGGCAAAAACGCGCGCGTGCGAGTCTCACGGGTGCCGGCGGTGATGCCAGCGCAATATGCGGTGCTGGCCTTCGAGGTGGACGATATCGAAAAAACGGTCGATGGGCTTGCGGCCAAGGGGGTCATCTTTGCCCGGTTCGGCTTCTTCGTGCAGGACGCCCGGGGCATCTGGTCTGCCCCCGATGGCACGAAAGTGGCCTGGTTTCACGATCCAGACCTAAATTTGCTGTCGGTAGTCCAGCACGTGTGACTGATCGCCCCTTGGCGGGGTGGGGGCGAACCGGGTAGAGCCAGGGCCAACGCTTTGCGAATCCTGGGGTAATGCAAATGGCCGCGCTTATCGCCATCGGCGCCTTTATTGTCTTGATGCTGCTGCTCAATACGATCGAGTTCGGCCGCCCGGACTGATCAGGCGCGCTTCAAAAGCGTCTGCACATATTGCGCGCCGCTGATCAAAGCGAGCGCCGCCGCCGCCCAGATCAAGATCAGTGCGGCCCAATAGAGCCCAAGCACCAAGCTGGCCGAGATATTCATGAGCGCCGCTGCTTGGAACGCCAGGAACGCGCCGACGCCCGACATTTCGGCCGCCGCCTTCCATTTTCCAAGCTGACTCACCGGCAGCGTCTTGCCTTGCGCCGCGATGCCCTCGCGCAATCCCGCGACAGCGACGTCGCGGCCAAGGATCAGCACAGTCGCAGCGACGAGCCAGATCGGCAGCGCCGCATACGCCAGCGCGACGAGCACACAGGTGATCAGCACTTTGTCCGCCGCATGGTCGAGCGCGGCGCCCAGCGGCGTTACCGCATTGAGCTTGCGCGCGAGCCAGCCATCGAACCAATCGGTCAGCGCCGCCACAACGAAGAGCACGAGGCAGAGTGTGTAGATGAGACCGGCGACGACGTGGTCGACGTAGAGGTGCGTTGTCGCCCAAAGCACAAGACCCGCGATCACCGGTCCCATCGCGATACGGAACACAGTCAGCAGCGTCGGGATCGCGCTCGGGCGCGCGGGCGCGTCAGCGCTTGTTGTCGTGGAAGAAGTCATAGATGCGCTTTGCCAGTTCCTTGTTGACGCCTTCGACGCCTTCCAACTCCGCCAGCGCCGCGCGCGAAACGCCGCGCGCAGAGCCAAAACGATCGAGCAGGGCGCGTTTGCGCGCCGGGCCGATGCCGCCGATTTCGTCGAGCGGATTTTTGGTGAGCCCAGCGCTGCGCTTGCCGCGATGTGCGCCGATGGCGAAGCGGTGCGCTTCGTCCCGGAGCCGCTGCAGGTAGTAGAGAACCGGGCTCTTCTCGTCGAGCCGGAACGCTGGTTTGCCAGGAATGAAGAAGCGCTCGCGCCCAGCGTCGCGGTCGACACCTTTGGCGATGCCGGCAATGGTGATGCGGTTTTTGAGGCCAAGCTCATCGAGTGCTTCGAGCGCCGCGTTGAGCTGGCCGTCGCCGCCGTCAATCAGAACGAGATCAGGCCACGCGCCGAATTTCGTCTCCGGCGCATCGCTATCGCGCTCTTTCGAGAAATCGACGCCGCCGTCCGAGACGTGGCCGCTGGCATCGTCCGCGGTGGTCGTTTGGGCTGGCGTATCTTCTTCCCGTTCCTGAAGCATCCGCGCAAACCTGCGCCGGATCATCGCTTTCATCATCGCGAAGTCGTCGCCTTCAAACTCTTCCGCCTTCATGTTGAACTTGCGGTACTGGTTCTTGATGAAGCCTTCGGGACCCGCGACGATCATGGCGCCCAGCGCATTCGTGCCTTGAATGTGGCTGTTGTCGTAAACTTCGATCCGCTCTGGCCGTTGTGAGAGGCCGAAGGTTTCGGCAACGCCGTCCAGGAGTTTCGCGACGCTGCCGGTTTCGGCCATGCGGCGCCCGAGGGCTTCGCGCGCGTTCAGAAGCACAGCATCGACGATCTCGCGCTTTTCACCGCGTTCGGGTTTGCGGATTTCGACTTTGCATTCGGCGCGTATGCACAAGGCTTCTTCCAGAAGCTCGCGATCGGTTGGCTCAATGTTGCTGAGGATGAGTTTTGGCGGTTCGCGGTCGTCGTAGAATTGCGCGATGAAGGCGCCCAGAATGTCCTCCGGCGTCTCCTCGCCGCCGTGACGCGGGAAGTAAGCGCGGTTGCCCCAGTTCTGGCCGGCGCGGAAGAAGAACACCTGAATGCACGATTGCCCGCCTTCAACGTGAAGCGCGAACACGTCGGCCTCATCGAACGTATGCGGATTGATGCCCTGCGAGGCCCGCACGCTCGCCAATGCTCGAATGCGATTGCGCAGACGCGCCGCGTGCTCGAACTCCAGCTTCTCCGCGGACTCGCGCATCTCCACAGCGAGCCGATCCTGCAGCTCAACCGAGCGGCCCTCGAGGAAATCCATCGAGTCCTTCACCAGCGCCGCATACTCAGCTTCGTTCACCAGCCCCGTGCAGGGCGCCGAGCAACGTTTGATCTGATAAAGCATGCACGGCCGCGTGCGGCCGCTGAATGTCGAGTCCGAGCATGAGCGCAGCAGAAACGCCTTCTGCAGCGTGTTGAGCGTGCGGTTCACGGCGCCGGCGCTGGCGAAGGGGCCGTAGAACTTGCCTTTGAAACTCTTCGCGCCGCGATGCTTTTGCAGCACCGGCGTTTCGTGATCGGTGCGAATGGCGATGTACGGGAAGCTCTTATCGTCCCGCATCAGCACGTTGTAGCGCGGACGCAGCCGCTTGATCATGTTCGTCTCAAGCAACAGAGCTTCGGTCTCTGTCGCGGTGACGACGATCTCCATCGACACGGTCTGATGGATCATGCGGTAGATCGCATTCGTGTGCCCGCGGCCTTGTGCGTATTGGCCAACGCGGTTCTTCAGGCTCTTGGCTTTGCCGACATAGAGCACCTCGCCGTCCGCGCCGATCATTCGGTAAACCCCCGGCTTCATCGGCAGGCGCTTCCACGTATCGCGGATCGCTTCGATGCCCTTCAAAGCAGGCGTAGGCGCATCTTCCGCAGGCAGGTGCTCCAGCGGAGGCGTGATGGGTTTGTCGGCGCCGGTCACATCTCTCTCTTAGCGCAAGAGAATGGGGTGCGTCGGGCTCCGATCCCAGTCTTGATCGACAGGCTTGGCCGCTCTAGCCCTGTGGGATCGCCCAGAAAGGGAGATGGGGAGGGCCTGATGCGCGGTTTGGGGATCGCCGGCCTGACGATGGCTTTGTGTGCGCTCGCAGCGAATGCGAGCGCACAGACGGATGACGTTCGGGTGCGCGGTTATCTCGAACATGGCCAACAACAGCACGCCGCCCTCGGCTACGGCCGCACGCGCACGCCCGACCTTATCCACGCGATGCGTCTCGACCACCCGTTCCTCTGGACAATGACGCTCCGCGCTGGAGTGAACTACCGTATCTTCGCCGCCTGCGACGACAATTGCGGTGACGTCGATATGGAGATTTACGGCGCTGATGGCGAACTCGCCGATCGCGACGCCGCCCGCAATGACACCCCCTACATCCAGATCACGCCCACCCGTACGGGCCGCCATCAGGTTCGCATCTGGCTCTACGATTGTCGGGCTGAGACCTGCCTCGTCGCGGCGCGGGTGCTGGCCGGCGGCAGGCCCGCCGAGCGTCAGCCTTCGCCGCAGGAACAATAGGTTTTCAGGCGCGACCGCATGCCTTATCGACCGGGCGGTCAACCACGCCCAGGTTCAATCTATGGATGACGCGCGCCCCATGGCCTTTAAGCCCGCTCCGCAATTCGACGCGCCGGACCCAGCCGCGTGCAAAACCATGCTCGATGTCCGCGCTGGCGTGGACGAAATCGATCGCATGTTGGTTGAGCTGATCGCTCGGCGGCAGGGCTACATGGACGCCGCGGCGCGCATCAAACCCAGCCGCTCCGTTGTGCGTGACGAAGCTCGCATCCAGCAGGTGCTGGACAACGTGCGGGCCGAAGCTGAGCGGCGCGGGCTGTCCTGGTCCATCGCCGAGCCGGTCTGGCGCGAAATGATGGAACGCTGCATCGCCTACGAATTCGCCGTCTGGGACCGTACGCGCACCTGATCCGGGGAAAGCGCTGCCAAGCCGGGCTGACGGCTCACCTTTCGCTGTGGTAACCAACCTGCCGGGGGGCGTCGTCCGGGTTGGGTGATGACGCTAGCAATATTGGTAAAGGTTCGCGCCGCACACGAGGGCGCGCTGGCTGATGCACGCACGTATGGTCGCGCATGGCGTGATTTCAGCCGCGATGATAATGCCTTAGCTTTCCGCGCAGGGGTGGGCGCATGAGGTGGTTCCTGGGGCTGCTGCTGGTGGTCGCGCTGATCACGGGCGCCCTCTACGGCGTCGGTCGCTTCCTTTTGCCGAATACGCTTGAGGTCGAGCGGTCCGTTCAGATCGAGCGGCCGCGCGCCTCTGTGTTCGCGATGGTCAACGATCTGCGCATCGCCAAGGAATGGTCGCCCTACAACGCCCGCGATCCGGACGCCGACTATGTGATCTCCGAAGCGCCGGGGGCAGGCCAGACCATGCGCTGGGTCTCCAATGTCCGCGAAGTCGGTTCGGGCCGCATGTCGATCGTGGACTCGATGGAGAATGAATACGTCGAGAGCATCATTGAAATCGGTGAACGCGCGACGCTGAACTCTCGCGTCGATCTGAGGCGCGCGGAGGGCGCCACGCAGGTGATCTGGCTGGTCGAAGCGCAATGCGCCGAGGGCTGGATCAACGTGCCGTGCCGTTACATGAACCTGATCATGCGCTCCACGATTGAGAAGGATCTCGATAGCGGGCTCGCGCGCTTGAAGGACCGCGCCGAGCAATTGCCCGCGCAAGATTTCGAAGGCTTTGATATCGTCGTCATTCCTGTCGAGCCGCAGGACGTGATCTTTGTCGATGTCACGCTGTCCAAAACGTGCCAGCCGAACGAGCCGAATTGCAGCCCCGTGCCGACTTTCGCGGAGCGGAACCAGGCCGAGCAGCGCGGCGTCGAAGCGCTTGCCGCGTCGATCACCACCGCCGGCGGCCAGGCCGATCAGTCGACCGTTGTGCGTGTTTTCCCGCAAAACAACGGCGTTGACGGCCGTTTCCGCTTCAGCGTCGGGCGTCCTTACACTGGACCTGCGCCGATCCTGGTTGGGGCCCGCGTTGGCCAGACGCCGGGTGGGCCGACCATTCGCGCCACCATCGTTGGACGCCGTTCGCAAGTGCCGCTGATGTATCAGCGCCTTGAAGCGTATCGCCAGGCGCACCGCATCGGCCTTCGCCCGGGCACTGAAGCTTGGGAAGTGGCGACGCCGGTTGCTCAGCCCGAAGGCGCTGACCCGTCCGATCCGGTCGAGCGCACCGAAATCTATTATCCGATCGAGTAGGCCCGCCGAGCCTCCGAAACGAAAAAGGCCCGCGAGATTAGTCTCGCGGGCCTTAGCGTTTTCGCTAGTGGTTCGACTACTCAGCCACCTTCAGGTTCACGGCCTTCGGCCCTTTGCCTTTGGTGTCAGGCAGGGTCTGGAAGTTGACGCGTTGGCCTTCGGTCAGTTGCGTGAGGCCGGCGCGTTCAACAGCGCTGACGTGAACGAACACATCGGCACCGCCGCCGTCCGGCGTGATGAACCCAAAGCCGCGCGCGGCGTTGAAGAACTTCACAGTGCCGTCCTGCGGGTCACCCAGGGGCTGGCGCGGGGGACGATCGCCGCCGCCGAAGCCGCCGCCTTCGCGCGGACCACTACGGAAGCCGCCACCGCCGCCACCGCCGCGATAGCCACCACCACCGCCGCCGCCGCCGTAGCCGCCGCCACCGCCGCCGCCGCGGTATCCACCGCCGCCGCCGCGGTCACCACCGCCGAAGCCGCCGCCGCCGCCACGATAGCCGCCGCCGCCGTAGCCGCCACCGCCGCGATCACCACCGCCGCCGCCGCCGCGATAGCCACCGCCACCGCCGTAGCCGCCACCGCCGCCGCCGCCACCGAAGCCGCCGCCGGAGTCACCGCCGCCAAATTCTTGATGATCACGTTCGCGGCCACGGCCACCGCGCTTGTCTTTCTTGCGGTCGTTGTTGTCGTCGTCACCGCCGAAATCGTCGTCGAAACTCATTTCCACTTGTCCTGAATTAAAGGCCGAGGCGCACGCCATCGACCGCGCGCACGCTCACACGCACGCCCGTCACCGCGAATTTCTGCTTTGTTGGGGAAAGAAAACTCTGCCGCACTTTGCGGAACTTCGCACCACTTGGCCGGCCACTCGACCGGCTCTTCACAACCCGCTTATGAGCGAGGGGGTTCCCGGTTTCAAGCCAGAACTCATGTCTTTACGCCGGATTCACCTCATCTGCTGCCGTTTTGCGCTCTTGCCGCGCGAGGACCACAGAGACGACCCAGGCGCCGAACAGCTTTGATGCGATGCCGGTCAGGATCGTTCCCCAAGCAAAAATCCCGGCTTGTCCAGGGATTTGGGAGGCCAAGCCGATGAACACCATCTGGTCGAGCGGGGCGGAAAACACGCTCGAGAGCATGACGCGCTGCGAAAGCGGGCGCTTGGAAAAAGTGTAGACCGCCCAGTCCACTGTCTCGCTGATCAGAAATGCTGCCGCACTCGCGAACACGACAACGATCCACGAGGTCAGCATCGAAAGCAGCAGCCCGACGATCATCGCGCCGAGCACCCAGTGCTTCAACTCGCGCTGCGCGAAGTCGCGGACGACGAGAACAAGGCCGGTGACGATCGCCAGCGGCTGAAATGCGCCTCCACCTAACCACTCGGGAATAGGTGTCGTCGGCACTGCCCCGAACGACCAGTTGATGAAGGGCATCAGTCCAACATAAAGCGCCGTCCACCGGAAGCCGGCCAAGAAGAACGCCGCCATCACCGCAAGCACGATTGGCAAAGCGACCTGCCACTGCTGTAGGAAGGCAAAGATTTCTTCGAATGTCATGCCGCTGTCATGCCCGAGGCGCGGGCAGATCGTCTAGCGTTACGCAGGTTCGGGGCTTTGCCGCACGCGCAGCAGGGAGAGTCCGAACGCCGTCAGAAGCAGCGCCGATAGCGACAGATTGATAATCGCGCCTAGCGTCACCGTGTCCGATCCTGCGAGCAGCGCCGAGACGTGCCGCGCACTCGCCGCTCCGGTTCGTCCGATCTGTTCCAGCAGCAGGAAAAGCGCGGCGAGCGGGATGCCTGCGCGGTAGCGAAGGAGAATGGTCCACACCACCAGGCAAAGCACAAACAATGCAACGCCCCAAGCCGCCGCCGATGCAAGAACCGCCTTCGCCGCTTCCTGTGTGAATGTCTCGATCGGCACGCCGTCCACGGTGCTTAGAATGTCCGCGACGTTCACAAGCGGATTGAGGCCGCTGAAATTGAAGCCCATCAGCGTCTTGATGACGAGCACAGGGGCCAGCAGCCAAAGCGCGATCCAGGAGCCCTGGTAGGTGTTGGTGAGCGTCCGCGGAAACAGTCTGCTCAGCATTGCGACTCCCCTGAAATTGACCTGCCGACTGAGCTTATCCGAGCGTGACCCTAGGCACAGCGGCCCTCGCCCGTAGTGCGTAGGTGTTAGTCATCGCAGCGACGCGATTGACCAAGTTCCAACCAGGGAGCACGACATGACCAAGTTTTACAGCCTGATCGCCGCCGCCGCCGTGTTCTTTCCGGCCGCGTTTGCCATCACGAACCAAGCCGCGATGATCGTCGCCTAGATGGATGACGCTCGTGGCGAGGGGGAAGGGCGCGGAGCAATCCGCGCCCTTTATTTTTGTGACAGGCGCCAACCGCTTTGGCCTTTAGTCAGCGCATCCGCCAAGAATGGCAGCGCTTCGTTCAACGCCTCTTCCAAGCCGAAAGGCGGGTTGATCATGAGCAGGCTTGAGCCCACTAGGCGGCTTTCGCTAGTTGGCGCCGCCGTCCACAAATCGGCGCGCAGCATTTGTTTGCCCCCTTGCACGCGCACTTCATCGTCAGCCGCGTCCAAAGCCGCGAAGCTTTTGAGTGGTCGCCACCACATATACAGGCCGTGCCCGAAACGCTTTAGCGCCGGGCCGAACGCGCGCGCAGCCTTGTTGAGTTCGTCCGGCTCCTCGTAGGGCGGATCGATCAGCACCAAACCACGCTTCTGCGCTGGCGGCAGCAACGCTCCCAAGGCCTGCCAGCCATCGCGCGCATGCACTTGTACGTTCGCCCGGCGCGGCAACGCGCGTTTCAGCGCAGCGTGCTCCTCGGGATGGAGCTCGCACGCCATGAGCACATCCTCGTCGCGCAAATTGGTCGTCACCAAAGCGGGCGAGCCGGGATATGTTCGCAGCGCGCCATCGGCGTTGAAGGCGCGCACGGCGTCCATGTAACGCACGATCAGGGGCGGCGGATCGGGCCAATCCCAGAGCCGCGCGATGCCGTCATGCCATTCGGGACTGCGCGCAGCTTCCTCGCTCTGAAAATCGTAGAGCCCGCGCCCGGCGTGGGTGTCGAGCACCGCGAAGGGCGCGGGCTTGCGCTTCAGCGCATCCAAACAAAACAGCAAAACCGCGTGCTTGAGCACATCAGCGTGGTTGCCGACATGGAAGGCGTGGCGGTAATTCATGGGCGCGGGATAACCGGGGAAGCAGGATGGCAAAGGTTCTGGGCTTAGGCGGCTTGTTCTTCAAGACGGCGGACGCTGCGGCGTTGCGCGCCTGGTACGCGCGTGTGCTGGGCGTCGAGATCAGCGATTGGGGCATGTTCTTCGATTTGAAGGAGGCGGCCGCAAAGCCCGGCTCAGGCGTCGTCTTTAGCCCGTTCAACGCCGACACCGACTATTTCGCCCCCTCCGAAAAGGAGTTCATGTTCAACCTCATGGTCGACGACATGGACGGCATGCTGAAACGTGTTCGCGCCGAAGGCGTTGAGCCCGTGAAGCAGATGGACGAAGCCTACGGCCGCTTCGCCCACATCATCGATCTGGAAGGCCGGAAGATCGAACTTTGGGAGCCCAAAGCCATGCCAGCGCAATCATGAGCGCGTTGCGCGATAACGCCGCCGCCCATCGCTACGAGATGGATGCGCCGGAGGGCATGTCGTTCGCCGACTATCGCGACATCGCCGGCGTGCGCGTGATCCTTCACGTCGAAACGCCGGTTGAGGCGCGCGGACGAGGTTACGCGCAAAAGCTCATGGATGCGGTCGTCGAGGAAGCGCGGGCCAGCAAGCGCGCCATCCGTGCAAGCTGCTCATACGCGGTGGCCTATTTCCGTCGTCACCCCGCCGCGGCGGATGTGTTGGCTTAAGTCGCAGCTTCCACCGGGAAGCCCTTTTCGCGCCAGCCCTTCATGCCGCCGTCGAGCGCGACGGCGCGCGTGAAACCCATGCGCCGCAGCGTCGCCGCCGCCAGCGTCGAGATTTTGCCGAACTCGCAATAAGTGACGATCCGAACCGTCGGATCCGGGAGCGCCTCATTCACTTTCAGTTCAAGGACGCCGCGCGGCAGGTGTTGAGCGGAAGGGATGTGGCCAGCATCGAACGCATCGCGCTCGCGCACGTCCAGCACGATAAAATCGTTCGCGCCCGCGCCGATGCGCGCCTTCACCTCGTCCATCGACATGAACGGCACCTCCGCCGCCGCTTCGCTCAGAAGCTGCGCCACGCTAACGCCGCCGCTCATGTTCACACGAAGCGCTTCTGTGAGATGCTCCGGCATTGAGAGCGAAAGCGTGCGCATCATTTCCACGAAGTCGGCGCGCTCACGTTTTTGCAACCGCGGGTTCGATTGCAGCTCTTCGGAAATCGTCGAGCAGGTGTGACCCTTATAATCGTGCGCCGGATAGATGCGCATCTCCGGATCGAGCTTCAGCACTTTGTTGAATAGGCTGTCGTAGAGATGCTCGGGATCGCCGCTGGGCAAATCGGTCCGCCCTGTTGCGCCGATGAGCAGCGTGTCGCCGGTGAAGACACGGTCCGGGCCCACAAGGCACATCGCGTCGCGCGTATGACCGGGCGTGTAAAGCACCGCGAGCCGCACATTCCCGACGCGAATGACGTCACCCTCGTCGACACGCAAATCGATGTAGGGCGCCGGCGAGTTGCGGTGCGCAATCGATGTGGCGCCGAGCTGCCTCGCCAATTGCTTGGTGGCGCTGAAATGGTCCGCGTGGGTGTGTGTATCGATGATGTAGCGGATGCGCACACCGTGCTGCGCCGCCAGCGCTTTATAGCGCTCGATCTGCCGCACTTCGGGATCGATGATAGCAGCGGCGCAAGTCTCGCCGCAGCCGATGAGATAGGATTGGCAGCCGCCGGTCGCGACTTGCTCAAAGATCATGGACGTCTCCCTAGCGGAGACTCCTACACCAATCCCGTCTCATGCTGCCACTGCGAGAAGCCTAGCCCTTGGGCTGCGGAACTACGCGCAGATAGGGTTTCACAGTCGTCCAGCCATTCGGAAAACGCGTTTTCGCTTCCTCGTCCGAAATGGCCGGCACGATGATGACGTCCTCGCCGTTCTTCCAGTTCACCGGCGTCGCCACCTTGTGCGTCGCCGTCAGCTGGATGGAGTCAACCAGGCGCAGCACTTCATCGAAGTTGCGGCCCGACGACATCGGATAGATCAGCATCGCTTTGATCAGCTTGTCCGGCCCGACAATATACACCGTGCGCACCGTCGCGTTCGTCGCCGCCGTGCGCCCTTCGGAGGTGCCCGACGTATCGGCCGGAAGCATGTCGTAGAGCTTGGCGACGTTGAGATCGGAATCGCCGATCATCGGATACTGCACGTCGCCGCCGGTGACTTCTTTGATGTCGCCACGCCAGCGTTCGTGGTTCTCGACCGGATCGACCGAGAGCCCAATCACCTTCACGTTGCGCTTCTTGAACTCAGGCTCGAGCTTTGCGAGGTACCCCAACTCCGTCGTGCAAACGGGTGTGAAATCTTTCGGGTGCGAGAAGAGGATGCCGTAGCTGTCGCCCAGCCATTCGTGGAATTTGATCCGGCCCTTGGTGGTCTCGGCTTCGAAATCCGGGGCTTTGTCGCCAATACGCAGCGCCATGAGAGGTCTCCTTATTTCGCCTGCGCGCCGATAGCACGCGGGCGCCGCCACAGAAAGCGGAGTTGAAGCGATAAGTACGAATTGGCGTTGCAGCGCGCGGCGCACAAGGCCGGCATTGATAGAGAACTTAACGAATTGGCTTACTGCTACTAAACGTTCGCGGCGGGGAGGCCGGTTTGAAGCGCATCACATCATGGTTCGGCGCCAATCCGCTGCGCCCGGCGATAGCCGCCATCATCGCGATCTTGGTGCTCGGCAGCGTCGCCAAGATTTCTGGTCCGCCGCAGGCCAATCGTGACTGGTATCCCTACCTCGCGCGCAACGTCGATATCACTATGACGGACGATAGCTTCGCTGTCTCGCCAATCAGCGATTGGAGCTACGCGTTCAATACCGTCACCAATGAACGCTATTTCGAAGCTAGCTACAAACTCGAGGATCTGCGCGAAGTCTGGTTCATGCTGGAGCCGCAACCGGGCTCGCAGCTCGCCGCGCATACGCTGTTGCTGTTCGAGTTCAGCGGCGACCGCATCCTGGGTCTCACCATCGAAGCGCGTCGCGAACGGAACGAAGATTATTCGGCGCTGCGCGGCGTCTTCAATGCGTTCGAGTTGGCGTATGTTTGGGGCACGGCGCGTGATTTTCTCGTTCGCCGCGCTGTGATGTTGGACCACGAAGTGTTCGTTTATCCGGTCGACATCACGGATGAGCAAAAGCGCTCGCTTCTCGTCAATCTCCTGCGCCGCACCGAAGCGCTGGAAACGCATCCGCGTTACTACAACACGATCACGTCAAACTGCACCAACGAGCTGGCGAAGGCTGCTGGCTTTCACTGGGCCCCGGCGTATATTTTCACGGGCCGTTCAGATGAATATCTGTTCGACCGTCACATCATTCCGGGCGAGGATTTCAGCCGTGCCCACGCACGCTCGGATGTGACGACGTTTGTGCAGGCGCTCAATCAAGCGCCGCCCGAAGCGTTCGACGCCGCGCTGCTTCAAGAATTGCGGCGGCGCTTCAATGTCAGCGCTCGTGATTGATCCAGGTCACAAGACCCAGCACGCCCAAGAACGCCGACATAGAGCCAACGACGAACCAGACAAACCAAGGCATGCGGCAATCTCCGTTTGCTGGGAGGCTACCGCACGCGTTTGGCGCGCCGCCTTGATCCCGATCAATCGCGGCGGGTCATGAAATCGCCGGTCTGCGCCGCGCGCGGCAAGTCCGGCATGGGCGAGAAGGGGCGATCCCATTGCACCGGAATGCCGGCGCACATCAGCGGATCGGGGCTGTTGCAGACGTGGAAGTGAAGGTGCGGTTCGGTGGAATTGCCTGAGGAGCCCACCGCACCGATGCGCTCTCCGCGCGCCACGTCCTGGCCCACATGGACACGAACGCTGCCTGGCCGCAGATGGCCGTAGAACGAATACTCGCCGTTGCCGTGATCGATGATGATCTGATTGCCGCCGACGCCAGGCGCGCCTCGCGCGATGCGGGTGAATTGATCCTGCTGCAGGCGCTCGAAGTAGGCCTCGATGGTCTCGTCGGCGCGCTGCATGGCGCTCTCGTCTTCGGCCTGATCGGAGACGACAAAGACCACGCGTCCGGCCGCCGCGGCGTGCACAGGCTGGCCGTAGGCGTAATAGTCGCGGAAGTGGCGCCCGTCGCGGCGATGGGTTCCGCCTTGCGCATCGACCAAGATGAAATCGAACGCGAATTCTTCCATCGGCGTCCAGCGATGGTGCGTGTGAAAGCTCGCGCCGGCGGCGTTGTACCACATGCCATCGAGAGGAAAGCTGAACTGGGTTTGAGTCATGTCGCTGCGGATCGCGAGCCTGCCCTCGGCTGCGCCGCCATTCACGCGGACACGTACGCCATCACGCGCGCCGCGAAACGCAAACACTTGTGAGCTGATGAGGATAGCTTCGCCAGGATCGAGTGTGAGGTCGGCTGATAGTGTTGTGCCTGCCGGCAAGAGCGCTGGGCCGCCGAACTGAAACGCCAACACGTCCAGCAGTCCAGCTTGCTGCAAACCTGCGCCACCCGCCGGTGACCTGGTCAAATCCTCCGCACGCAACGTGCGTTGATCGACGGCGCGATCGCCCGCCATCAGATCGATCTCGACGTCGTTCAGCGCTACGGGCGCGGGACCATCGTTGATCACCGCGATGTTGTGGATGATGAGGCTGCGTGCGCCGTGCGCCGCATCCAGCTCGTACGCGTACACGCGCTCGCCCGGATAGAATCGCACCTCCAACGCTTGGGCGGACGTGGCGATAAGGCACGATAAGGCAATCACCGCTGGATACAGCGCGCGCATAGGCATCTCCCTCACTGGTGATATCGAGATGCGATAAAATTGGGCGCTGGATGCGGGCTGTCAGCGAGATTCTTTGATCAGCTTGTCGCGTTCGGCCGGCTGCAACGCGCGCCATCTGCCCTCGGGCAGATCGCCGAGCTTCAGTGGCCCGATGCGAATACGATAAAGGTCAGTCACTTCAAGATCGACCAGTTCGCACATGCGGCGGATTTGCCGGTTGCGGCCTTCCGTGAGGACGAAGCGCAGCCTTTGTGGCTCAACCGCCGTCACTTTCGCCGGCTTCAATTGCCGCCCATCGAGCGCAAGGCCGTGGCGCAGCAGCGCCAACTTGCGCTCCGTCACCGGCCCGGCCACGCGCACCAGGTATTCTTTATCGAGCTTCGAGTCCGGCCCGATCACGGCTTTGGTGAGCACGCCATCTTCGCTGAGCAGCAAAAGCCCGCGCGAGTCCTGGTCGAGCCGACCCAAAGGGGGCAGCGATGTTTTCGCCGTCGGCATGTTGTCGGCGGCGCCAACCAGGTTCGCGCGTGTCAGCAAGCGCGCCGCCGGAATCTGCGCGCCCTCGGGCTGTGCCGATACAACGCCAACCGGCTTGTTGATCACCACGCTGATCTTGGCGGTTGCATCGGCGCCGCGCACTTCGATCGTTTGTCCTGGCTCGATCTTGCGCCCCGGATCATCGACTCGCGCGCCATCGATGAAGACGCCGCCGCCCGCGATTAGCTCCTCAGCCTCGCGCCGCGAGCATACGCCCTCAGCGGCGAGCCATTTGTTGACCCGCTGCGGCTCAGCGCCGGCGTAGGTTTTGCGGAAAGACACGCCGCCTTGTTAGCGGCACGCCACGCTTTCATGCAATGCGCGCAAGCGCGCTTCGGCCATAGGTTGAATCTGGCGCTCGTCCCGCATGCAGGCGAGTTGCCCATAAAGGGCTATTGCCCGCGCGCGATCCGGCGCCGCTCCGTCCCTCAGCATGTCAGCCAGATTGAACATCGACGGCGTGTGACTGCTTTGCGCCGCGCGCTCATAGAGCTGACGTGCGCGCTCCGGGTTGCGGCTTACGCCGATGCCGTCGCGATAGAGAGTGGCCAGCATGTGCAGCGCATCGAGCTGCCCGCTCTCCGCGGCGCGTTCCAGAAAGCGCGCGGCCGCCGTCGGATCGCGCGGCCCAGCGGGGCTGTCACGCAGCCAGCGGCCATAGAAGAACTGCCCGCGTGGGTCACCGCTTTCAGCTGCCGCGAGCCACCAGCGCCCGGCTTCGGCTTGGGACGCCACCGCGGGATTGCGCGCCAACACTTGCCCGTAATCGACTTGGGCGGCGGTCCACCCGGCTTGGGCGGCACGCTCTAAGCGTTGCTGCGCCGTCGCCGCGTCGATGCCCGCATGCGGCGATGCGCGTTGCAGCACCCATGAAAGATAGAGCCCCGCTGGTTCGTTCTGCGCCGCGCTGGCATCGCAGAACTCGCGCGCGGCCGTGGGGCTCGGTAGAAAGCCCTCAACACCTGCGAGGTGTCCTAGACACGCCAGCGCCTGCGCCCGCGCATCACCCGCCATCGCGCGCGCCTTGATGCCGTCCGAGTCTGTGAGGCGCCGCGCGGCGTCCTCCCACGACATCTTTTGCAACGCGTTCCAATCCAAGCTCGGCGCCGGTGCGCTCGTTGGCGTGGCCGACGCTGGCGTCGCGGCAGCGCTCGCCGGCGCCGCTGCAAACAGCGTCCCGGAGCGTACAGCCGTAATCAGGCGCCCCGCGCCGAATCCCACTGCGAACAACACCGCTACTGCCGCGCCGAACGCCGCCAATGTCGTCAGTTGCCGGTTCGGCCCTCCACGCGGCGCTCGCAGCAACGCCGCCCGCATGCGGATCACAGCTTCGGGGATGCCGGCAGTATTCGCCTTCGCAGTCGTGTGTTTGTCGATCTCCGCGACAAACGCAGCGAACCTTTCCTTGATCGCGGCGCGATCGCGAACGCCGAGGTCAAAGCGCGGCGCCGTTTGAAACGGGGCGGGCGCAGCGCCGCGGAACTCGGCGCAGATGAGTTTCTTGCGCTCTAGCGCCAAGGTCGCCAGCACAGCCATCCAGGCCGGCGGCGCCCCGCGCCCCGACCACAGCGCGATCACACATTTCGCGTCGTTCGCAAGCTTGGCGATGTCCTCTTCGGCGGGCGCGGCGGCGCTCGTCTCGTGGCCCAAAGTCGCCAACGCCTCGGCAAGGCCGCGCGCTTGCGCTTCCTCGCCCGACGACGCGGCAATGAACACCTCCGCCATATTCTCCCACCTCGGTTCCTCTTGAACCGAAGCGCCCACCGGGGCGTCAAGCGCGACCACGCAACATTGCTGTGTCTTAAACTTCGTCGCGCGAGGTGACCGTCTTGTGAGGAAATTCTCGACGCGGTGTCGGGAGCCGCTCTAAGCGTTCGTCCTTAGATCGATGAGGCCTTATCCGATGCTCTACGCCCTGCTTTGCTACAATGACGAGGCCGCCGTGTTCTCCTGGACGAAGGAAGAAGACGATGCGGTTATGGCGCGTCTCGATGTCGTTCATAAAAAATGGGAGCAGGCGGGCAAGCTGAAGCCCTCGCTTCGCCTGCTGCCGACCTCCGCCGCGACGACGCTGCGGAAGAAAGACGATGCGGTCCTCGATGGCCCCTACGCCGAGACGAAGGAGCAATTGCTCGGCTTCTACATCATCGAAGTCGACAATCTGGAGGAGGGGCTGGAGTTCGCGCGGGAACTGACGAAGGCCAATCCAGGCGGCGCCTACGAGCTGCGTCCGATTATGCTCTACAATCCCGGCGCGCCGGTGGAGCAGCGTTAGGCCATGACCGACCTCACCTGGATTGACGCGGCGCTCGTGTCCGCGCGTCCCCAGGTTGTGGCGGCGCTGTTGCGTTATTTCCGTGATCTCGATCTGGCCGAAGAGGCCTATCAGGACGCCTGCCTGCGCGCGCTGAAGAACTGGCCCGCCAATGGCCCACCGCGCGATCCCGCCGCTTGGCTCATCATGGTTGGCCGCAACGCGGCGATCGATGTCACGCGCCGTCGCGCCAAGCAAACGGCGCTGCCCGACGAAGATCAGTTGTCCGATCTTGGCGATGCCGAGGCGGACATCGCCCAGCGCCTCGATGAAGCGGACTACCGGGACGATGTTCTGCGGCTCCTGTTCATCTGCTGCCATCCGGATCTGCCGGCAACCCAGCAGGTCGCGCTGGCGCTGAGAATAGTCTCGGGTCTCAGCGTGAAGCAGATCGCGCGCGCGTTTCTCGTCGGCGAGAGCGCCATGGAGCAACGCATCACGCGCGCCAAGGCGAAAGTCGCGGGCGCCGGCGTGCCATTCGAGGCGCCTGATGCCGTTGAACGTGGCGAGCGTCTCGCGGCCGTAGCGGCCATGATCTATCTCGTCTTCAACGAGGGTTATTCGGCCGCCGATCCTGCCAGCGATCGCGCCTCGCTGTGCGACGAAGCCATCCGCCTCGCGCGCCTCTTGCTGCGCATGTATCCGAGCGAGCCTGAAGTTATGGGCTTACTGGCGCTGATGTTGTTGCAGCATTCCCGTATTGCCGCACGCTTTGATGCGCAGGGCAACGCGGTTCTGCTGGAGGATCAAGATCGCGGACAGTGGAAGCGGCCGCTGATCCAAGAGGGCCTCGCACTAATCGACAAGGCTATGCGCGGCCGACGGCCTGGCCCTTATCAGATCCAAGCGGCTATCGCTGGCCTGCACGCCCGTGCGGCGCGCGCAGATGAAACCGATTGGGCGCAGATCGATGGGCTCTATCAAGCGCTTGAGCGCCATGCGCCTTCACCTGTTGTGACGCTCAATCGCTCCGTCGCGTTGGCGAAGCTCAACGGCCCGGAAGCAGCGCTCGATCTCATTGCGCCATTGGCGGCGCGGCTCGATGGCTATTTCTATTTTCACGGCGTGCGCGGATCATTTCTGAAGCAACTCGGGCGCGCCGGCGAAGCGCGTGAAGCCTTCAACCGCGCCATCGCGCTCGCGAACACGCCCGCCGAAGCTGCGCACATCCGCCAGCATCTGGATAGCCTTTCGGAGCAAAGATAGCTGCGCTCGCGCAGACGATCTCACGGAGTTGAACCATGCCGCGTTACCTCGCCCTCTACACGCCGGACAAATCCGCTCAGCCGACGCCCGAGCATATGCATCAGATGGGCGAGATGATGCAGCGTCAGATGCAGGCGGGAAAGTTGATCTCCACCGGCGGCCTTAAGAAGCGCGATACACATGGCCTACGTGTTTCGCGCCGAAACGGAAAAACCAGCGTCGAAGAGGGCGGCGCGGCGTGGGCGGCTGCGTCCGGTTGGGCGATCCTGCAGGCCAATTCCCGCGAAGAACTGGTCGCGGACATAGAAGAGTTTTTGGCCTTCGCCGGTGACGGCGTCTCGGAAATTATCGAACTCTCCGAGCCGCCGCCGCAATAGAAGCGGCGTCAGCGCTAGCCGCAGAATCTCGCGCCGCTATATACTATCCGCATGGACGATGTAGCGGCTCTTCGCGTTTCCGCAGAAAAAGGTGATATTGGCGCCATAACCATGTTGGGCCGCCGGATGCTGCTGGGCCTAGGCATGCGTCGCGACATCGCGTCTGGCGTTGCGCTGATCGATCAGGCGACACAGCGCGGGGACGCTGAAGCAAGTGTGCTCGCGGCGATTTTTGCGGCTTGGGGCTTCATGCGGCCGCGCGATTTCGCCAAGGCCTACGCTCTGCTCGCGGGCGCCGCCGGGAAAGGTTGGGAGCCCGCGCAGCGCGAATTGGCTTTGCTCTCGCGCCCGGTACTCGATCACGCCGCTATGGTTGAAGCTCGGGCGTCTTCACCTCTTTCCTTGTCCCCGCGCATCAGCGCCGTGACCAATTTTCTAACGTCCCAAGAGTGCGACTGGCTGATTGAAGGCGCGCGAGTCGGCAGACGGCGCGCGCTGGTCAATGTCGATTCGGCGGCCATGGTCGAAAGCGACGGCCGCACCAACACCGAGACCGACTATACGATCGCCAACGCGAGCGTGATGCTGGCTGTCGTGCGCGAGCGCATTGCGAACACGCTCGGTCTGGCGTCGTCGCATTTCGAGGGCTCGAAGTTGCTCCATTATGAGCCTGGGCAGCAATTTGGTCTGCACGCGGATTTTCAAGACACGCGTAAGCCGGAGTTGGCGCGTGAGGTGGAACTGCGCGGTCAACGCGTCGCGACCTTCTTGATCTACCTCAACGACGACTTCGAAGGCGGCGAGACAGATTTTCCAGAGGCCAATGTGCGCTTCAAAGGCAAACGGGGAGACGCGCTAATGTTCTGGAACGTCGATAAACGCGGCGCCCCCGATTTTCGCACCGTCCACGCTGGCTTGCCCCCGACGCGCGGCCAAAAATGGCTGTTCTCTCAGTGGGTGCGCAGCAAACCTGTGCCTCTCTGATGGCGTTCGATATCAAAGCTCTCACCGAGGAGGCGGAGGCGCTACAAAAGGCGGGGCGCGTGGCCGAATGCATCGCGCTGCATCGCCGCATTGTTTCGGGCGCACCTCGCAGCGGCGTTGCAGCCCACAATCTGGCGTCGGCGCTCGCGAACACCGGCCGCTGGCGCGAGGCGGAGGCAAGCGCACGCGAGGCCTTTGCGCGAGGGCTCGACGCGCCCGAAACTTGGCTTGTGCTCGCCCATTGTCTGCAGGGGCAAGTGCGGTGGGAAGAAGCGGCTGACGCCTATCGGCAAGCGATTGCGCGCCGGCCTTCCTACTATCAAGCGCATACTGAACTCGCGCAGATGCGCTGGATGCGCGCCGGCGACGTTGACGAGGCGCTGCGGGATTTAGATGCCGCAATTGACGCCTACGCAGATCCGAAGCTCTCGATCACAAAATTCAAAATACTGAAGGACGTGGGCCGAGAGGCCGATGCTTACGCGCTAGTGCTTAGGCTCGCGCAGACGATGCCGGATGACGGTGTGGTGCTCACCGCTGCGGCTCAGGCCGCGTCCGCGGCCGGGAGGACGGTCGACGCCGTAACCTTCGCCGAACGCGCAGCGGCGCTATGGCCGGACGACGGCATTGTGCTTGGAGCGCTGGCGACGGCCTATCTTGGCTGCGGGCAAATTGCCCATGCGGCTGCGGCAATCGAAAAGCTGCGGGCAAAGCAGCCGCAAGATCAATTTGCCTTAGCGCTGCAGGCGACGGCGTGGCGCTTGTTCGGCGATGAACGTTATCGCGCGCTCTATGACTATGATGCGCTTGTGTATGCGCAATGGTTGGATACGCCCGCAGGTTGGACCGATCGCGAGGCCTATGTCGCAGATTTGCGCGCGGCGTTGGCCAGCGTTCACGTCTATAAGACGCATCCCTTCAATCAATCGATCCGTCACGGCAGCCAAGTGCCCAACGTGCTGCAGCAAGAACACCGCGCGATCCAGGCGTTGCCACAAGCGCTCGACGGCCCGATCAAACGCTACATTGCCAAGCTCGGCCGTGGCGCCGATCCACTGCGCGCGCGCAACGCCGGTGACTACGCGTTTCAAGGCATGTGGTCGATCAGGATGGGCGCGGGCGGCATGCATGTGAACCACGTCCATCCCGAGGGTTGGATTTCTTCAGCCTGCTACATCGATGTGCCGCGTACGATGGATGGTCGCGAAGGATGGATCAAATTTGGTGAGCCAGGCATCTCGACGCTGCCCGCTCTCACGCCTGAGCACTTCATCGAACCGGCGCCCGGCAAGCTCGTCCTATTTCCGTCATACATGTGGCATGGCACCGTGCCGTACACGGATCCATCGCCGCGCATGACAGTTGCGTTCGATCTCACGCCTCAGGCGCTTGGCGGCGCGTCAGGATAATAGTCGAGAACGGGCCCTAGAGCATCCTTCAACGGCGCAAGCCACGGCTCGAATGGGCGCCAATTGTCGACGCCGCCTTTGAAGATCGGCTTGCGCACTTGCTCCGAACTCGGCGTGCGTACTGCGCGCTGGTTCTCATAGAAGCGCAAGCAGGCGTCCTCGAAGGGCAGGCCGCAAGCATCCAGCAGGCGCCGCGTCTCTGCTTCCGGGTCAGCGATGAGGTTTTCATAGATTACGCGATGCACGCGCCCCGGGGAGACCGCATCAAAGTGCGCCATGAGTTCGACGTAGTTGCGATAGAAGGCGCCGATATCGGTAAGATCATAAGCAAAGCTCTGGCCAGTCGCCCAATGTTGCTTGAAGTTTGAAACGCAGCACGCCAGCGGATTGCGGCGCACATCGATAATGGTGGCATTCGGAAGCGCAAGTTGAATAAAGCCCGTCTCGAGAAAGTTGTTGGGCATCTTGTCGATGAAACGCGGCGCGTCTGTTTGGCGGAACACGCGCGTGCGGCTCAGATATTCATCGCCTATCGCGCGGACTTGCTGCGCGGTTAAGTCCCGCAACAGCTCCGGATAAGCCGCCTGCGCGCCGAGTCGCTTAGTGATGGCCAAAAGATCGACCAACTCCATCGTGCCCTCGACGGCTGAGTGGCTGGCGAGGATTTGCTCCACCAGAGTGGAACCCGACCGCGGCATGCCAACGATGAAGATCGGATCGTTCTGTGCCGCCCCGTAACCTTTGCGCTCGGCGAAGAAGGAGGGTGTAAACACCGTTTTGACCCGCCGCGTCTTTTCCGCAGCTTCGCCGGCGTCATGCGGCAAGCTCGCGCGGCGCATCGCGTTGGCGGCGCTGTACGCCTGAAACGCTTCGGCAAAGTCCTGATGATCTTCGAGCGCCTTGCCGAGCGCAAACAGCATCGATGACTTATCGTCGCCATCGGGAATCTTGGGCGCCTGTGCGCGCATCGCCGCCACATCATTCGCCGAGAAGCGATACGTCTTCAGGTTCGCCAGGCCCCAGTACGCGATCCCGGCGCCTGGATTGAGCGCGATGGCGCGCTTGTACGCCGTCTCACACTCCGCACGGCGTCCCAGCGCACGCAGAAGGTCGCCATACGTCGACCACGCCGCAGCATCATTTGGCCGCTGCTGGAGAATGCCCTCTAGCGCTCGCGCTGAGCCATCGAAGTCGCCAAGCCGGCTCAAAGTCTCGGCTTTCAGGTTCAGAAATTCGTAGCGCGTAGGCTCGAAGGTGAGCAGGGCGTTCGAGTGTACCAGGGCCTCCGCGGGCCGGTGCAGCTGGATTAGCACCATCGCCAAGCCGTAGCGCGCCAAAGCAAATCCTGGCGCGCGTTCGATCACGCGGTGCAGCAGAATTTCTGCGTCCTCGTATTTGCCTTCAGCCGAATAGTGCTCGGCGAGGTGGCGCATCGCCAGAATGTCACTTGGGTAGTGCGAAAGCTGCAGCTGAAACGCGGCTTCCGCCGCGGCGCGATCGCCGCGTTGTTGCGCTGTGAGTGCGGCATGCACCGCTGGCTCAAGCGCCGGATCATCGACGTGATTAATGTAGGCGCGCTCTGCGTTAGCTTGATCCCCGAGCGCCCAGTATCGATCTCCGATCTCGCGCCAGACGCCTGGCACGCCGGCATTCATACGCTGCAAATTCTGCAAAAGCGGCAGTGCCTCCGCATCGCGGCCCACCGCCGCCAACGCCAGCGCGTGTTCGAACTGCGCGCCGGGCCAATTCGGATGCGCTTTCGCCAGCGCTTCGCTACGCGCCAGCGCGTCTTTCGATTTCCCTTGCAAGCGCAACGCACCGGCCAACATCAAGCTGGCGCCCGGATCGTTGGTTTGCTTCAGCGCCATGTGCAGCAGCGTTTCCGCGCGCACGGGATCGATCTGGAGCAGACGGTACGCCTCGGCGATCAGAGAGGTGGCGGCGTCGCCGGTCAAGCTTGGCTCCTTAGTGCAGCGCGCCTGCTAGCACGCGCACGCGCGCCGCCCAACCCGCACTGTCATCGCGGCGGCGGTGGCGGGAGCGCATCGGGTCCGCCCGCGGCGAAGAATGCGATGAGCCCAATCCCAAACAACGCCAGCGCGGCGCGAAACATCCACGCGATCAGCTTGCGTTGAGGCTGTGCCTCATCAGGAAATCCCGCGCCGCGCATAAACTGCGACCAGCGCGTGAACGCGTCCGTTGGCCGCGTCGCCGCCGGCATCGGGTACTTCTGCAGGAACACCAGCATCATCACCCACGCGGCAACCATCAGCAGAAAGCCGAGCTGGAAGCCAAAAAACGTCACCCCGAGCAGCATGTGAACCTCCCCCGGCTACCTCACGCCCAGCGCGCCGCCAGCGCAAGTGAAGACCCGCGACGGTTTGTCCAATCTCTTGTTGATCCTGATCAAACAGAAAAAGTGACGCCGGCGTCATTCTGCCTCCCACAAGCAAAGCAGGGGATTTGGAATGAAGAAGTTGGGCTTTGCCGCCTTGGCGGCTGTCGCGACCCTGGCGCTCGCTGCGCCGGCGCAAGCAGGTGTGCTGGACCATTTTCAGGTGAAGGTCGGTGTTTCGGGCGTGCTGCCTGATGAAGAGGGCTCGCCGATCCCGGTCGATATCTCCAGCGAGTACGTGCCGTCGCTGCAGGTCGAGTATTTTTTCAACGATCACGTGTCGGCCGAGCTGCTCTGCTGCGTGGCCACGCATGACGTGACGGCGGCGAACGGGGCGATCGACCTCGGCCAGGTCACACACTTTCCGCCGACCGTGACGCTCAAGTATCGCTGGACGAATTTCGGTCAGTTCGAGCCCTATGTCGGCGCCGGCGTGAACTACACCGCCTTCATCGATAGCGATCCGCCAGCGGGCCTGCATGTCGATTACGACTCGTCGTGGGGCGGCGCACTGCAAGCGGGCTTCGACTATCGCCTCGACGATCATTGGGGCGTGAACCTCGATGTGCGTCGCATCTGGATCGACACCGACGTCACCATCTCGGGCGCCATCAACGCGACCGACAGCGTCGACATCAATCCGTGGGTGGTTTCGACTTCGGTCGCATACCGCTTCTGAGATGAGCCAAGCGCCGGCCTGAACCCCCTCCGTCCAGTGACGGTTCGGCGCGGAAGCTCGAAAGACGCGCGGTGGAGCCCTGACTCCGCCGCGCGTTTGTTTTTGCGCCTAACCCACGCGCGCCGACATGCCGCCATCGACCGGCAGCAGCACGCCGGTGATGAACTTGGCTTCGTCCGAAGCGAGGAAGAGGGCGGCGTTCGCGGTGCCCCATGCATCGCCCATATGCGCATTGAGCGGAACTTGCGCGTTGCGCTTGGCGCGCAGCGTGTCGCGATCGACGCCGGTGACGTCCGCCACTGTGTTGATCGCCATCGGCGTGTCCATGAGGCCCAGCACGATGGCGTTGCAGCGCAGCCCATGTTTGGCGTTCGAGAGCGCGACCGAAAGCGTCAGCCGGTTCATCGCCGCCTTCGAAATCTCGTAAGCGATCATGTTCGCGCCGGCGAACGATGCCAGCGACGAGATGTTGACGATCGCGCCTCTGCTCTGCCGCAGCGCCGGCACGGCGGCTTTCGTCGCTAGCCAGGCGCTCTTCAGGTTCACATTCATGATGCGGTCGAACGCAGCTTCGTCCGCGACGTGCGCGGGGCCGTCGCCGCCGCCGCCAATGCCGACATTGTTCACCAGAACATCGACGCCGCCAAAGCGCGCCACGGCTTCCGCCACGATCGCATCCGCTGCGCCCGGCGCGACAATATCGGCCTGAAACGCAACGCCGCCGATCTCCGCTGCCGCCGCTTCGGCGCGTGCCGCATCGCGATCGACGCACAGCACTTGCGCGCCCTCGCGCGCGAACACCGCCGCGATCGCGCGGCCGTTGCCGATCGTATCGCCCGGCGTTTGGCCAGCGCCGACGACGATCGCGCGTTTGCCCTTGAGTCTCATTCGCGGGCATCCAGATCCGGATCGAGCGTCTGGCCTTCATCGAGCTGCACGCCGAACGTGTTCAGCATCATCGACACTTGTGTGTACTGCCCGCACGTGAACACGACATCCATGCATTGCTGCTCGCTGAAATGCGCGCGCAGCGCCGCCCAATTGGCATCGCTGATGAATTGGCGCGCCGAGAGATCGTCGCACGCGCGGATCAGAGCCGCATCGGCGGGCGACCAATCTGCGTCCGCGCCGGCCTTGATGTTATCGACCTCCGCCTGGCTCATGCCGCCACGCAGCGAAATGCGCACGTGCTGCGTCCACTCATAGCCCGAACGGCAATTGAACCCGGTGCGCAGGATCACGATCTCGCGCTCGCGCGGCGGCAGCGAATTGTTGCGCAGAATGTACGTGCCCCAGGAGAGGAACGCCGTCAGCGCCGTCGGGTTACGCGCGAATGTCCTGAAAATGTTGAGCGGCGGCGTACCAGGGTAAGTCGCCGGCTTCAGCGCTTCGCGCTGTTCGTCGGTGAGTTCGGAATCGGTGAGCGGCGCGATGCGCGGAGATCTGAGATGCAAGCGGCGTTTCCTCTTATGTTTGCGCGATTGTGCGCCATCGGTTGACGGGCGCAAGGGCGAACGGCCAAGCTGACGCCAGGGGAGAAATGCATGTCGGACTATATCGGCGCGGTGGGCCTGGCGGTCAGCGATCTGGAGCGCGCGGCGCGCTTTTACACCCAAGCCCTTGGCATGAAGGAGCTCTATCGCCTGAAGCTGCCGAACATGGACGAGATCATCCTGAGCTTCGAAGGCCGCAGCGCCGCGCTCGTGTTGATGCAGTACACGGACGGCACGGCGCACGATCCGCGCGCCTTCGCCGGGAAGGTCGTCTTTTATTTCGCCGATGCCGCCGCCACCGCTCAGAAAATCCGCGAAGCCGGCGGCGTCATCACGCGCGAACCAACGCCAGTGCCGGAATTCAACAACGCCATCATCGGCTTTGCGAGAGATTTGGACGGCTACACGTTGGAATTGCTGCAGCGAGGGTAGGCGACGCAGCGGCGAATTGCCTGAACGGCCGCATTTTGCCTTGCTTTGGAACCCGCGACGGCCCATCTACGATACAGACGCGCTGGCGCATTGCCCACGCGCCGTTATCCAAAGAAAGCAGTTTCATGGCGCAGACCAAGTTCAGCGCGGGCGCACGTCTGCGCGTGACGCGCACGGGCGTCGGCATGCCGGCCAGCAATGTGAGCGTGGTGCGCGTGCTGCCGAAGGAGTCGGGCCCGCAGCAATATCGCGTGCGCGCCGATGGCGAGACGTTCGAGCGCGTGATCGAAGAAAGCCGGCTCGAAGCGGTGACGCTTGACTGAAGGCAACGGTGCGCCGCGCCCGCCAAAGGCTATGGCGTTGACGCTGAAGTACCAGGATTCCGACGAGCACTTGCTGCGCCGCCTAGGGCAGGCGCTGGTGTTGCAGTGGGATGAGCTGCCGGACACGCTGCAAGACGTGCTGATCGATCAAGCCGCCATCGTCGCCGATCGCGAAGACGCGCCGCACGACGCGACCGAGTTCGAACGCTTCATCCGCGGCGTGAAGACGAAGGCTGTTTAGCTCACCTCGCCCCCGTGAGGGGGAGAGGTCGCGCGAAGCGCGGGTGAGGGGGCGAGGTTGCCGGATTGAGCGCTGTCGTTGACGCGCGCTCTTTAGCTTGTGGCGCCCACCCTCATCCGGCCGCTTCGCGACCACCTTCTCCCGCCCATGCGGGAGAAGGGACGAGCCTTACGCTTCGGGTTCGCTCTTCGGCGCGGTGACCTTGCCGGCGCCGGCGCCTAGGACGAGGCCAGCGATAATCCCAATCGCGACTTGATCGAAGATGATGCCGAGGAAGAGGCAGAGGAGAAACGTAGCGCCGGCGGAGAGCTTGTTCATGGTGGGGAGTGTAGTGGGCGTGGGGCGATCACGCCACCTTCAGCACTTTGTTCAGGCATCGCGTCAGTCTGCGAAAAATCGATCTCTTTTGATTTCATCGCGCGCCCGTCGGCTGGTGCCTGGAGGCGAGCGACGACGCCAGACAGGGACGACGTGAGATGATCGACTGCGCTGGAGGGTGACAGAAATTCGAGACCGATCCTCGTCAGGAAATGCATAGAGACGCCTCCCTGAGGTGTACTTGGGCCCGCTGAATACTTGATTGGATAGTCATCGCCGGGATGAAGGGAGGCGGTGCAACCCGCTCGCCTTTCGATCTCTTGGCGCATCAACTCGATATCGAAAGCGACGAGCAGAATGAATTGACCTCGGATAAAGTCAAAGACGTCCCGGGGCGACAGAATGCTCAGCGTGAACGGGTAGTAGGGAGACCAATTGCGGTTCGCCTTGTACTCGTTGAGTTGAAAAACCACCGGGCTCTGAAGTTTTTTGATCTCGCCGACTATGTCCGCGACTTCGGCGTTTTCAAACATTGCCGCGTAAAGGAGGCCAGGTTCCGGATTGCGGACGCTCCAACCGTGGGTTCGAGCGTGATCAATGCAGCGGCTCATCTCCTCAGAATACGTTTGTTCATCCGAGGGGCCTTCAACACGGTGTAGTTCCGCGTGACCGCGCAGGTTTCGAACTACGTCGTTCTCAAAGAACTCGTGTAGCTTTGCGATGTCAGCGCCTTGACGGCGACCTCGTGAGCCCTTCGCTCCAGCTTTTACCTCGATGAGCTTTGGTTCTGGGCCGAGCAGTACACAGACATCCCCATGCCGTATCGTGTTTGTGAGATCGCACAGCAAGGCGGGTGTTCCATCCCTCGCAAGTGACTTCAACGTCTGCATCTCAGCGGCGAAACCGGCCTTGTCGGTGAGGAACCCAGCGTCCTGCTTCGGTTCTGGCGAGAAGGTTTTGTAGTAGACCTGCTTCAGCGCATATTTGTCGAGGTAGAGAAATGCGATCGCGTCGCCGATCATATGCCAGGCGTAGTTGGCGAGCCGTAGTTCTTCGACGTGCTCAAGTAGCGGATTGATCGCTGCGTCGTGTCCGCGCTCTTGAGCTTTGCGTAATCGAGATTTGCTCTTCCGGATCGCTTTCTCGACTCTTCGAATCTCTGAGACGAGCTTCGTCTGAAGTAGGAGGAGGCGAGACAGGTTCGTCTGATCGAGAATCTGATGAGCGAGTAGTCTGTGAATGCGGAAGAATGCCCGTCGCCGATGACCGAGAACAGGCGAACCGAACCTGTACACTAAATGTGCGAGGTCATGGATCATTGAGGTGATCGCTGGGGCCTCACGGCCCCTTCCTTCGCCGTCCACGATACGGCGGCTTCTTTGCTCGCACTGTTGCGCCCGTCACCGTGGCCCGGCCTTCTTCGCGGCTGGCGCGGACGGCGGTGTCGGCGGCGGCGGCGAGCGCGCTTTGGCGGGCTAGCGGATCGTCGGCGATCAACAGCTCCGTTTCTTGGAGGCGTTTGATTTCGTCGCGCAGTCTTGCCGCCGTCTCGAATTCCAGATCCGCAGCCGCGTCTTTCATCTGTTTTTCTAGATCGGCGATGTAGCTCTTGAGGTTGTGGCCGATGAACGGTGCGCCGTCTTCGCCGACGCCCTTGTTGCGCTTGTCGCCGCCGGCGCCGCGTTTGAAGGCCATCGGGTCGCGCGGGTCGATGGTCAGCGAGTCTTTCTCGTAGACGCTGTCCAAGATGTCTTTGATGCTTGAGCGGATGCTTTGCGGCGTGATGCCGTGTTCGAGATTGTACTTCTCTTGCTTCTCGCGGCGGCGCGCGGTTTCGGCCATGGCGCGTTCCATCGAGCCGGTGACCTTGTCGGCGTAGAGGATGACTTTGCCGTCGACGTTGCGCGCGGCGCGGCCGATGGTTTGCACGAGGCTGGTTTCGCTGCGCAGGAAGCCTTCCTTGTCGGCGTCGAGAATGGCGACGAGGCCGCATTCGGGAATGTCGAGGCCTTCGCGGAGGAGGTTGATGCCGACGAGCACGTCGAACGTGCCGAGGCGGAGGTCGCGGATGATTTCGATGCGCTCGAC
>JAXMCH010000012.1:0-41714 GCA_046349455.1 Hyphomonadaceae bacterium
CTCGATCAGCCCATCGTCTTCATCCACGGCGACGACGACAGCTTCGTGCCCCTTGCAGCCGACCAGCGCATCGCATCGGAATACGGCCATACCCTCGTCACCGTCCCCGGCGGGGACCATTTCCTCAATGCCTGCTGCGTCCCGGCGCTGTTGGGCGCCTTTGAACAGGCGATCTCGGAAGCCGAGGGCCGCCGCAGCGCTCAGCCCCCGGCGACGCAACCCTCCGACCCAGATCCGGCGCATGGGCCTGCCTTGCAGTAGGAAGCGCCTTCGGCTAGAAGCCCCGCTTCCATTTTTCCCGGCGCCCCGGAATTCTAAGGCTTACCGCCATGGCTGGCATTGTTCTCAACGTTGAAAAGCGCGAAAAAATCGGCACCGGCGGCGCCCGCGCAACCCGCAATTCCGGCCTCGTCCCGGGCGTTCTTTACGGCGGCGCGCGCGGCTCGATCCCGATCGAGATCAACGCCAAGGACGTCGAAATGGCGATCCGCTCGGGCAAGTTTCTCTCGCACATGGTTGAACTCAACCACCAAGGCGAGAAGCAGCCGGTGATCCCGCGCGCGATCCAGTTTCACCCGGTCACCGATCTGCCGATCCACATCGACCTCTATCGCGTCGAAGAAAACTCCGAGATCGCGATCGACGTTGTCGTGCACTTCAAGAACCACGAAGCATCGCCCGGCCTGAAGCGCGGCGGCGCGCTCAACGTCGTGCGCCACACGATCAAGCTGAAGTGCAAGGCCAACAAGATTCCGGAAGAGATCGTCATCGACCTCACCGGCCGCGACATCGGCGACTCCATCCACATCTCGTCGATCCAACTCCCAGAAGGCTCGCGCCCTGTGATCCGCGACCGCGACTTCACCATTGCGACGATCGTCGGCCGTAAGGTCGAAGAAGAAGTCGTCGCGGCGCCGACGGAAGCTGCCGCGGCGCCAGCCGCTGCCGCCGAAAAGAAAGACGAGAAGAAGTAAGGCTGCTGCGCCTTACCTTCTCCGAAGCGAGAAGTTAGAAGGCGAACATGCTGCTCCTCGTCGGCCTCGGCAATCCGGGCGCGAAATACGCAGGCAACCGGCACAATATCGGCTTCATGGCCGTGGACGAGCTTGCGCGCGCGCACAAGTTCGGGCCGTGGAAGAAGAAGTTTCGCAGCGAAGTCTGCGAAGGTTCGATCGATGGCGTGCGCGCGCTGATCATGAAGCCGCAGACGTTCTACAACGATAGCGGCCACGCCGTCGCGGAAGCTGCGCGCTTTTACAAAATCCCCTCACGAGACATCGTTGTCTTCTACGATGAAATCGATCTCGCGCCCGGCCGGTTCCGGATGAAAACCGGCGGCGGCGCGGCCGGCAATAACGGCATTCGCTCGATTGCGTCCTGGCTCGACGATGATGCTTTCAGGCGTGCGCGCATGGGCACGGGTCACCCGGGCCACGCCGATCTCGTGCACGGCCACGTGCTCAGCGACTTCGCCAAGAGCGAACGCGAAGGCGTCGATAAGATGATCGACGCGATCGTCAAATCAGCGGCGCTGCTCGCGCGCGGCGACGACGAGAAATTTCAGGGCGAAGTGATGCGCCTTGCGCCCGCCGAAAAAGCCGGCGGTCGCAAGAAGCCCGGCGAAGCGGACGCCTAGCGGCGTCCGTTCGTCACGATTTTCCGGCGCGTGCCGCAAAGATTGCTGACGGCGCCGGTGACGCCCGCCTTGCGCATCGCCATCTCGGCTTTCGCCATATCCCACTGCGGCACATAGAGGACACGATCGCTTGCATCCACGTGCTTCAATCGCTTCGCGGCGCGTTCGAGGTGCCGCGCCGATCCCGAGCGATCGATCTCTTCGGCACGGCCCTGCTCGCGCTTGCGCTCGGCGTAACGGCGCCGACGCGCTAAGTCCGGCTCGAAGTAAAGCAAGTTATCGGGCGCTGCCTCTGCATCCTGCAAGAAGCGACGATTCCAGCGGTGCTGCGCCATCTCCGGCCCCCGTCTTGTGGATATGTCACCGATTCGCGGTACTAGCGTTCGTCGAATTAGCCAAGCAAACTACTGTTTTGCTTCGCATTCGGAACGAAAGTCCGTATGAGACCGGACGCGGGAAAAGCGACTGATGCTGGGAATAATTCTCTTTTATTTGCCATCACTTCTGTGCGGCATTCACGTCGTCCGCACCGGGCGCGAGATGTACTGGCTGTGGCTGTTCGTGATTGGCCCGCTGATCGCGCCTGCGTTCTACGTGCTTGCTGTTTTGGTCCCACAGTGGATGGGCGGACGGACCGCGCGCGGCGTCGGCAAAGCAGCGCGCCAGGCGCTCGACCCTGAGCGCGACTATCGCAATGCGCTGCGCGCGCTCGATGACACGCCAACTGTCGGCAATCGCATGAAGGTCGCGCAGGCCGCCGCTGCGCTCGGCCGTTGGAGCGACGCAGAGAAACACTGGGCCGAAGCCGGCACAGGCGCATGGGCCGATGATCCCGCCATCCTGATGGGTCACGCAGACGCGCTACTCGAACTCGGCCGCTATCAAGATGCGCTCACCAAACTCGAACACTTGAAAGCCCAGGGCAGCGAAGGCCAAGGCCCCAAAGCGCAACTCGCCTTCGCCCGCGCCTATGAGGGCCTGGGCCGCAACGAAGAAGCCGACGCCGCGTATCGATATGCCGCGGACCGCGTGCCTGGACTGGAATCTGGTGGCCGCTATGTAGCGTTTATGGCCAAGGTCGGCCGGCGCGAAGACGCTGAGATCGGCTTCCAAGAGATTGAGCGCCGCCTCGCCAAGATCGCCCCTCCGCTGCGCGCGGAAGCACGCATCTGGCGCGATCTCGCCGCAAAGGCGTTGGGGCGCAACTAGAGTTCAGAAGGGCAAATTATGGGTTTCAAATGCGGCATCGTGGGCTTGCCGAATGTTGGCAAGTCGACGCTCTTCAACGCGCTGACAAAGACCGCCGCTGCACAAGCGGCGAACTATCCGTTCTGCACAATTGAACCCAATGTCGGCGAAGTGGCGATGCCCGAGCCGCGCCTCAACCAACTTGCCGCAATCGCGGGATCAAAAGAAGTCATCCCGACGCGGATGAACTTCGTCGACATCGCCGGCCTCGTGCGCGGCGCCTCCAAGGGCGAAGGCCTCGGCAACCAGTTCTTGGCCAACATCCGCGAGTGCGACGCCATCGCCTACGTGCTGCGGTGCTTCGAGAACGACGACATCACTCACGTCGAAGGCCGCATCGATCCGATCGCGGATCTCGAAACCGTCGAAACCGAATTGATGCTCGCCGATCTCGAAAGCCTCGATAAGCGCGTCAACAATCTCGAGAAGAAAGCCAAAGGCGGCGACAAGGAGAGCAAACTCACGCTCGATCTCGTCCTCCGCGCCAAGGCCCTCCTCGAAGATGGCAAGCCCGCGCGCCTCACCAAGCGCGCGCCCGAGGAAGAAAAAGCCTTCCACATGCTGCAGCTCCTCACGGCGCTGCCGGTGCTCTATGTATGCAACGTCAACGAAGACGACGCCGCGAAGGGCAACGCACACACAGCCCGCGTCGAAGAACGCGCAAAGCTTGAGCATGCGGCCTGCGTTATCATTTCAGCGCAACTCGAAGCCGAAATCGCGGCGCTCTCGGACGAAGAGCAAACCGAGTTTCTCGCAACCGTCGGCCTCGAAGAGCCCGGCCTCACCAAGCTCATCCACGCCGGCTACGATCTCTTGGGCCTGCAAACCTATTTCACCGTCGGCCCCAAGGAGGCGCGCGCCTGGACGATCCAAAAAGGCTGGACCGCCCCGCAAGCCGCAGGCGTCATCCATGGCGACTTCGAAAAGGGCTTCATTCGCGCCGAGACCATTTCGTTCGATGACTACATCACCTTCAAAGGCGAAAGCGGCGCCAAGGAAGCCGGCAAGATGCGTCTGGAAGGGAAAGACTATATCGTCAAAGAAGGCGACGTGATGCACTTCCGCTTCAATGCGTGAAGGCGCAGCGCCCCCGGCACGCACGCTCTCCACGCCTGAACTCGTCGCGATGGTGGCGGCGCTTTCGGCGCTGAACGCGCTTGCCATCGACATCATGCTCCCAGCGCTGCCGCTGATCGGCGCTGCGTTCCAAGTCACCAGCGACAATGACCGCCAGCTCGTGGTCGTCTGCTACATTGCGCTCTTTGGCGTGTCGCAACTCGTCTACGGCCCGCTGGCGGACGCATATGGCCGGCGCAAAGTTTTGCTCGTGGCGCTCGGCATCTATCTCGTCGGATCAGTGCTCTGCGTCATCGCGCCAACGTTCGGGCTCTTCTTGGCTGCGCGCGCCATGCAAGGCGTCGGCGCCGCGGCGTCACGCGTGATCGCCACCGCCGTGGTGCGCGACATGACGGAAGGCCGGCGCATGGCGCAAGTCATGTCGATGGCCATGACCGTGTTCATGATCGTGCCGATCGTCGCACCGGGCATCGGCCAACTCATCCTCTTCGTCGCGCCCTGGCGATGGATTTTCGGCGCGCTGCTGCTTTACGCTTTGATCGTACTCGCTTGGGCGCTGCTCCGCCTGCCCGAGACGCTGAAGCCCGAATATCGCGTCCCCTTCAATCCGAGCGCGATCATAAAGACGTACGCGTCGATCCTGCGTGAACGCCAAACCGTGGGCTACATGATCGCCTCGACGTTCATCACGGCTGGGCTCTTCGGCTACATCACTTCGTCCGAACAATTGTTCGTCGACGTGTACCACCTTGGCCCCGCCTTCCCGATTGCATTCGGCTCCGTCGCCATCGCGATCTCGATCGGCAACTTCCTCAACTCGCGTCTCGTCATTCGTCAGGGCATGCGCCGGCTTTCGCACAGCATGACCATCCTATTCACGCTCCTCGGCGCCCTCATTGCCGCGCTCGCCTTCACCGGCGCACTCTCGTTTTGGCTGTTCACCGCGCTGCTTTCGGTCACGTTCGGCGCTTTCGGCATGATCGCCAGCAATTATAGCGCGCTCGCCATGGAGCCTGTCGGACGCGTCGCGGGTTCGGGCTCCGCGCTCTTCGGCGCGGTCACGGCGTCCGGCGGCGCTCTCCTCGGGGCCGTCATCGGACGCGCCTTTGACGGCACCGCCGCTCCCTTCGCGGCTGGTCTTGCAACCATCGGCGTCCTCGCGCTCGTCTCTGTGTGGATCACCGAACGCGGCAAGTTGTTCGGCCCAAAGCCCGCTCCAATCGCCGGTTAGCGCACGCGCGAACCGGTGTTGCGGCTGGATTCCTGCAAGAACACCACGCTTGGTTGCTCCTGCTGTTGGAAGCGGAAATGAACCGTGGCGCGTTCGTAATCGATCGCCAACTCGCGCACCTGCGAAAGCACATCCATGCCGAGCAGTAGCGCCGGCTCGTCGCGCAGCCCCCACAAATCGAAGATGTGAAACGCGCCGACATAAGCCGTCACGTTGCGCAGCGTAATTTCTGACGAAGGCCCAATCCGCATGCGCGGCAACAGCAACGCATCATCAAGCACCACTGGCCGCCCCGCCGTGTACGCGACCGTTCGCTCTTGCGGCGTGCCGGGCCGGCTCTGGCGCGCGTCCAATGCCGCCTGGAGCGCCGGGTTGGCGAGCGTTTGATTGGAGCCCGTATCCAAGAACAGCGAGACGGCAACGCCGTTCACGCGCCCCGGCACCAACACCAAATGCCCAAACCGCAATTGCCCATTCACAGACGTCCAACCACGGCGAAGCCGCGGCGCGTCCGCTGACGGGATAATCTCAATGCAGCCGCGCTCGAAGTCGATGCGCAGTCGTCGCCCGCGCATGCCATCGACACCGAGCAGGCCCTGCTCCCCCGCAAGCACCGCGCCGCGCAACATCGGCATCTCCGCGCTGCCGAGCGCGAGCCGCCCGTACGAAAGCGAATTCACCGGCACGAGCGGCGCAGGCGTAACGCCATGCACCGAGTGCACATCACCGGTGCCATTCGCTGAAAGCCCCAGCCGCTCCGCCAAAGCTTGCGAAAGCACCGAACGGTTCGCGCCTGTATCCACGATAAAGCGGAACGGCCCCTGACCATTCACAGTCACCGGCGCAACGACGCGGCCAATACTGTCCGTGCGCGTCGGCCCTATCACGGCGTCTTCCGCCGTCTCGGAGACCGGGCGCACATAGTCCGGCGGCGCGATGCACTCCGCCGCCGCCGGCGCCGCGAACAACACAACAGCGCACCCGATCGCGCACAATCCACTCTTGCCCATGCACGAAACCATGAGCCGCACCGCGTGATCGCGCCAGTGACAAGCCGCTCAACTTCCCGCGAGGTGATCGGCGCTCGACGAACGGACGCGCGCGTGCGACGGAGAGCGCATGAGCGAACGCATTACTCTCACCAGCCGTAGCGACGGCTTCGCGCTTTCCGCCTATCGCGCCGATCCGAAAGAAACTCCCATCGGCGGCGTGCTCGTGATCCAGGAAATCTTCGGCGTCTCTCCGCACATCCAGGATATCTGCAACGTCTTCGCAGATGCGGGATACGTCGCGATCGCGCCCAGCCTCTTCGATCGCATCGAGCCCAACTTCGACGCCGCACACGATCAAGACGGCATCCAGAAGGGCATCGGCGCGGTAATGAAATCGCCCTGGCCGCAAGTCGTGTCGGACATGCAAGCCGCCATAGATGCGCTCCCGAAACCGGCCTACGTCACCGGCTTCTGCTATGGCGGCGCCGCAGCCTGGGTCGCAGCGGCGCAGTGTACCGACCTCAAAGCCTCGTCCTGCTTTTATGGCCGCCTCATAGCCAACTTGCTGGATCGCAAACCACAAATCCCGGTCATGCTTCACTACGGCGCGCATGATGCCTCGATCCCGCCCGAGAATGTCGAGAGCGTGCGTCTAGCGGCGCCGGACTCGCCTCTCTATCTGTACGACGCGGGGCACGGCTTCTGTCGCGCCGGCAGCCATGATTACAACGCCGACGCGCGTGAGCTTGCGATCAGTCGCACCATCGATTGGTTCGCGCGCTGGCGGTGAGGGAGTTCCAAATGCTCGATCACGTTTCAGTCGGCGTCAGCAACATGAAGCGCTCGAAAGCCTTCTATGACGCCGCGCTCGCGCCTCTCGGCATGACCCCGATATTTCCCGTTGAGTTCGGCGGCCAGCTCGTCGGCGTCGGCTATGGCGCCGATAACAAGCCGAGCTTCTGGATACAGCTCCCCATCAACGGCCAGCCCGCCACCATGGGCAACGGCGTCCACATCGCCTTCCGCGCCGACAAGCGCGAAGCGGTCGACGCATTCTTTCTCGCAGCCCTAGAGCAAGGCGGCGTCGAGGATGGTCGCCCAGGCCTGCGCACAGAGTACCACCCAGACTATTACGGCGCCTTCGTCCGCGATCCGGACGGCAACAAGATCGAGGCGTGCAGCCACTTGCATGAGTGACGCGTCCGTCGCCATCATCGGCGCCGGCCCGGCAGGTCTGATCGCAGCAGAAATACTGAGCGCCGCCGGCAAACACGTCGTGATGTACGAGCGTATGCCAAGCGTGGCGCGCAAATTCCTGATGGCCGGCCGCGGCGGGTTGAATCTCACGCACAGTGAACCCTTCGAGCGCTTCATCGAGCGCTACGAGGAAGCCGCCGGCCATCTGCTGCCGATGCTGCAAGCCTTCACAGCAGGCGACCTCATCGACTGGGCCAACGGCCTTGGTGCCGAGACCTTCATCGGCTCTAGCGGCCGCGTGTTTCCAAAAGCGATGAAAGCCTCGCCGCTCCTGCGCGCTTGGCTCACGCGTCTCAGCAACCAGGGCGTCGAATTCAAAACCCGCGCAACTTGGCTCGGATGGACTGAAGACGGCGCCGTTCGCTTCAATGAGAACGGCTTGGAGACGCTATCGAACCCCGCCGTCACCCTTCTCGCACTTGGCGGTGCAAGCTGGCCCAAGCTTGGCTCCGATGGATCGTGGGCGCGAACACTCAGCGCGCGCGGCGTCGAACTTGCGCCCTTCCAGCCCAGCAATAGCGGCTTCAACGTCGCATGGAGTGAACACTTTCGCACCCGCTTTGCCGGCCAGCCGCTGAAGGGCGTTGCCGTGATGCACTATTCTCGCCGCAGCCGCGGCGAAGTGATGATCTCGAATTATGGCGTCGAAGGCGGCCCCATCTACGCGCTGTCACGACATTTGCGCCAAACCGCGCCCACGAGAATTCGCATCGACCTGCGCCCCGATCTTACGCACCGAGAAATCGAGGCGAAGTTGGCGAGAGCCAAAGTCGGCGACACGCTCTCATCTACCCTGCGCAAAACGCTGGGTCTTTCACCAGCCGCGATCGGCTTGCTGTACGAGAGCCAACACGGCCCACCGCGCCGCGACCCGCAAGAATTGGCGGCCGACCTGAAAGCAGTCGCCATCGACATCAGCGGACCGCACGGCCTCGATCGCGCCATTTCTACCGCTGGCGGCGTCGCCTGGCGCGCGGTGGATGAGAACCTCCAACTCCGCGCCATCCCGAACACCTACGTCGCCGGCGAGATGCTCGACTGGGAAGCGCCAACCGGCGGCTATCTCCTGCAAGCCTCGTTCGCCACCGGCGTCTGGGCCGCCCGTGCGATCTTGCGCGGTTAATCCGTTCCCCAGGGCAGCGCCCGGCCTTGCCGCGTGGGGGCGCCCCTGCTAGCACCCACGCCTCCCGCCAGGTCAGAAATGCCGCAAGCCTCAGCCCTTCTCAATGTGATGATCGCCGCCGCGCGCAAGACCGCGCGCGCTTTGCAGCGCGACTTCGGCGAAGTCGAAAACCTGCAAGTCTCACGCAAAGGCCCGAGCGATTTTGTCTCCTCCGCCGATCTCAAGGCCGAGAAGACTTTGTTCGAAGAACTCTCGAAGGCGCGCCCTGGCTACGGCTTCGTGATGGAAGAGCGCGGCGTCGTCGAAGGCACCGACAAAACCAACCGCTGGCACGTTGATCCGCTCGACGGCACCACCAACTTCCTGCACGGCATTCCGCACTTCGCCATCTCGATCGGGCTTGAGCGCGAAGGCGTGCTCGTCGCCGGCGTCGTGTACAACCCGGTGCGCGACGAACTCTTCTGGGCCGAAAAAGGCGCGGGCTCCTACCTCAACGATCGGCGCCTCCGCGTCGCCGCACGCAACGACATGCGCGATGCGTTGATCGCCACCGGGACGCCCTTCTTCGGCAAACCCGGTCACGAGAAGGCGATGAAGGAAATCGAGCGCGTCATCGCCAAGACAGCCGGCATACGCCGCTGGGGCGCCGCCTCACTCGATCTCGCTTACGTCGCCGCCGGCCGTTTTGACGGCTATTGGGAGCGCGGCCTCAATACCTGGGACATTGCCGCGGGCGCCGTCATCGTGCGCGAAGCCGGCGGCGTCGTGACGGAACCAGACGGCGATGATTTCATGAAGACCGGGGCTGTCCTTGCGGCAAACCCTGCGCTCGCGCCGCCGCTCACACAAACGCTTCGCGCCGGTTGATCGCGCGCCTCGGCTCGAACACAGTAGAGCCAAGAGATGCTCACCCTCGCCGGGCAAGAGCGCCGGGAGGACGCGTGACGCAAACCCAAACGACTGAGCGCGAAGTGACTGCGTGGGAAATCGCGGCTTTCGCGGCGCCTGCGGCCCCGCTGCTTGCGCTCTCGCTGCCGACGATCATTTTCATTCCACCCTATTTCGCCTCGCACCTCGGCATTCCGCTCTACGCCGTATCCGCGATATTTCTTGGCGTCCGCATCGCCGACATCATCATCGATCCCACACTCGGCGGCCTTCAAGACCGCACTGAGCATTCCTGGGGCCGCCGGCGCTTTTGGCTTTCGCTTTCGTGCCTGCCGCTGATGGCGCTGATCTGGTTCGTCTTCATCGGGATGCAGCCGGGCGTTAGCGTCGCGGTCACCGCCGTCACCGTTTTTCTGCTCTATTTCGTCTATGCCTCGATGATGCTCGCGCACTTGGGATGGGCTGGCGAGTTGGTGCCGACCTATCACGGTCGCACCCATGTGCTCGGCACGGTGCAGATTTCCAGCGCTATCGGCCAAGTGCTGATGCTCGTCATCGCTGGCTACGTCGCGCAAACCTTCGTCGGCGAGGGCCGTGACGCCGCTGCTGTGGCGGCGATGGGCTGGACGCTCGTCTTCCTCTTGCCGCTCACAACCGTGCTGGCCGTCGCGCTCGTGCCCGAACCGCGCGTGCCGCCGCAACCGCATCTCACATTGATGCAAACGCTGCAGACGCTGGTGAAAAGCCGCTCCGCGCAACGCGTGCTCTTGCCCGACTTCCTGCTCGGTATCGCGCAAGGCGTTTCAGGCGGCCTCTTCCTCTTCTATTTCCAGTCCGTGCTTGGCTTTGAGCGCGAGTCCCAAACGCTGCTCGCCATCTATTTCGTAGCCGGCCTGTTGGGCGTGCCGATCTGGTGGTTCGCCGCGCGCCGCTGGGGCAAGCATCGGGCCCTGCAAGGCGCACTCATCTACACCGCCATTACAACGGCGATCCTGTTCGTGCTGCCGGCAGGTCAGTTCTGGCTGGTCGCGCCATTCATGATCGTCGCCGGCCTCTCGCAAGGCGGCGGCGTATTGCTGACACGCGCCCTGATGGCGGACGTCGTCGATGAAGATGAGCTCACGACCGGCTCGCGCCGCTCCGGCCTCTTCTTCGGCTTGCTGCTGACAACGTCAAAGCTTGGCGTCGCCGCAGGACCAGTGACTTACGCGGTCCTACAAATCGCGGGCTTCGACACAACGCCCGGCGCCACGAACACGGCGACAGCGCTCTTCGCGCTCTCCGCGATGTTTATCGGCGTGCCAATTCTGCTGTGCGCGCTCGCGGCGCTGACATTGCGCAACTACCCGCTCGACGAAACCCGTCAGGCGGCGCTCGCCGAGGCGCTTGCCGCGCGCCACGCCGCAAACAACGAAAACACCTTGGGGCCATCGACCAAATAGCGCTTCCACATCCGCTTCGGCTCACTCGCCAAACGATGCAGCCACTCAAGGCCGGCGCGGCGCATCCAAACCGGCGCGCGTTCTGCGCGGCCGGAGAGGAAGTCCAGCGCAGCGCCGACGCAAAGGCCAACGCCCGTTGCGCGGCCGAGCTGCTGGATCGTGTAGGCCACCATCTCCTGCTGCGGCGCGCCGACGCAGATGAAGGTAAACCGCGCATTCTGCGCCGCCGCGAATTGCGCCGCGTCGACGATGGCGCCTGGCTTTTCGACCAGGTTCATCGGTGGCTCGTGCCAGCGCACGTCCGTCAGTCGGTAGCGATGCTTGAGCGCGGCAATGCTCTCGGCGCTGCCGCCGATGATCGTAATCGGCTCGTTGCGATCGATCACCGTATCAAGAAGATGCTCGGCCACATCCGCGCCCGTCACCGTCGGCAAATTCATGCCGGCCCGCTTAGCGAGGCCCCGCAGCACCCGGCTGTCATTCAAGCGCAGCCATGCCGCATCGTAGAGCGGCCGGCGCGACGGATCGTTGGCGAGCCCTACCACGTGATCGACGTTTGGCGTCGCCACGTAGGCAAACGGCAGATCGAGGCTCGCGCGCACCGCGATCGCATCTGTCGTCGTTTCCAAATCCGCGTCACTGAACTCCAGACCAAGGAAGTTCAAACCGCGAGTAGTTGCGCCGTCATAGGCCATGCAATTAACCCAAACGCTGAATTAACGTCGTTTGAGCGCCCTATGCAGAAACCGGGCCGGATGCAGCGCGTCGCGCACCGATCGCTGAAAAAGCGGCGGTTCTCCGCACATTTCAGCTGCAATTAGTTCGCCGAGCAGCGGCGCTAAAGTTAAGCCGCGCGCGCCAAGACCGCCGATAACGTAAACACCATCGTGGGCCGGCGGCGGCGCGTTCGTTTGAACGCGTCCACCATGCGCGAGCGCCGCGTACTGCGCTAACCAAGCTTCCGCATCGGGCAACAACCCGACGATCGGCGCGCGATCTGGCGTTGTCGCCCGGAACGCCACGCGTGAGGTCAGCGCGTTAGCATTCACGCTCGCCGCAATTTCTGGCGCGATCTTCCCGAGCGAGGTTAGATTGCGCGCCCGCGCCTCGCGCATCGCATCGGCGTCGCCTTCGTCCTCATCGTTCACCGGATCGAACGTCGCGCCAAACAGCAAGCCGCCCTCGAACGGCGCCACGTACGCGCCCTGCGTGATCGCATGCGACGGCGCCGCGCCCGCCCCCCACTCGATCTGCCCGCGCGACAGCGCAATCGGCAGAAACGCGGCGGGCTGAAACAGCTTCAGCCTCGCGCCGCACGCAAGCACCACTGCGTCCGCCTTCAACAGCGCCCGCCCGCCCGACGCGCGCAACACCCAGCCGTCCCCCGCGCGCTCAATCGTCTCGACCGGCGACTCGCATATCAAGTTGGCGCCGCGCAGCATCTGTTCAATCGCGCGCACCGGCCGAACCAAACCCGCGCGCGCGTGCAGGGCGCCATGCGCGCTCGCGCCGAACCACTCAGCCGGCAGAGGCGGGTCAGCCAGCAGGTCCGACAGCGCCTCTGCATCACGCGCTTCGGCGCGCTGCTCGACGCCGCACGCTTCGAAAACGCCGAGCGCCTCGTACGCGGCAACGGCGTTGAGATACGCTGCGAGATAAAACTGCGAGAGCACGCCGCCGCGATCGAGCCGCGGCATCACCAACCCCGCTGGATTGCCGCTCGCGCCAGCGCCCGGCGTCATCGCCGCCTCGAGCACCACCGCTTCAACGCCGCGCCTTGTCAGCGCCTGCACCGCAGAGGCCCCCGCGATCCCCGCACCCAGAACCGCGACGCGTTTGGGATTGCACGCGGCGTAGGGATAAATCGTCGGTTCGGCGCCGCCTGCAGGCCCAACGAACCGCGCTTCCAGCCGCTCGCGCTTGGAGCCAAAGCCTGGCTTCTTCTCGACCGCAAAGCCCGCAGCCTCGAGCCCACGCCGCACATCGCCCGCCACCGTGAACGTCGCCAACCGCGCCCCAGGTGCGCTCAACCGAGCTACGTGCCGCAACGTCTCGCGCGACCACATCGCCGGATTCCTCGCCGGCGCGAAGCCATCGAGAAACCAGGCGTCAAACGCCCCCTCCATCCCCGCCAGCACCGCCTCTGCCTCCCCAATGTGGATCGACAGCGAAATTCCGTCCGCTTCGAGCCACACGCGTTGCGGCGCTGAAGCCCGCACGGGCCAGCGCGCCAGCAATTGGGATGAAAGCCCGGCAATCTCCGGGAATTGGCCTAACGCCTTCGCTGCATCAGCCTTTGCGAGGGGGAATGCCTCGATAGTTGAGATATGCAAATGCGCATGGGGTAATTTGGACTTTTTCCAGGCGCGCCAAGCCGCCAAAACGTTCAAACCCGTCCCGAAACCGAGTTCACAAAGGGCGAAACGATCCCTGTTTTGCCAGCGTTCCGGCAATCCAGTTCCCGCCAGAAACACCGCCTCGGCCTCGTCGAGCCCTCCGCCACGGGAAAAGTAAACGTCCTCGAATGCCGTCGCGCGCGGCGCGGCCTCATCGCTCCAGTCGATCTGCGGCTCTGGCGGCAAGCGCGGCATTGGCAGAGACCCTAAACGCAAATGAGCCGCCCTTTCGGGCGGCCCATCGCAAAACTACGTCCGTAGTATCGATTACGGCGTGGTCGTCGCCGGAGCGGTCGTCGTCGCGGCCGGATCCGTCGTCGTAGCAGCCGGATCAGCCGGAGCTTCCGTGGTCGTCGCCGCCGGTTCTTCAACCGTCGTCGCCGGCTCTTCCGTGGTCGCCGTCGTTTGGCCACAGGCCGCGACGCCGAAGGCGAGAGCAGCAGCGAAGGCCGCCGCCATGCCCAACTTGAACTTCGTCATAGGTACTACCCCTCGTCTCAACGTCGGGGTCTACCCCCAACGCGGGAGGCGACTCCATGCCAAGGATTAACCGCATTGGCAAGACGCCCGCGCGCGGGAGCTTATGCATATCTGCATAGCTAGGCGCGCCGAAGTCAGAGCCTAGCACTAGCCTTCGGCGGCTGCCGCCAACGCTTCTTCGAGCTGCGCGAAGCTCGGCTGCAGGTGCGTCGGCACCGAGCCGCGACCGATCTCGACTGAAACCTGCGCAGCGTTGCCGTGCAAGTGCGCCACGAGCACATCGCGAATGATTTTGTAGAACTGCGCGTCGTGTTCGATGATCGCGTTCAAACGCGACGCAAGCGGGCCAACGAAACCGTACGCGAGCAACACGCCAAGGAACGTGCCGACAAGCGCCTTACCGATCATGAGGCCCAGCACTTCGGGCGGCTCATTGATGTGGCCCATTGTCTTCACGATCCCGAGCACGGCCGCCACGATGCCGAGCGCCGGCAAGCCGTCAGCCATGTTCTGCAGCGCATGCGCCGCCGAGAGTTCCTCGTGGTGATGCTTCTCAAGCTGCTTTTCCATCGCATCCTCGACCTGGTGCGGATCGTCGAGGTTCATGGTCATCATGCGTAGCGTGTCGCAGATGAAGTGCGTCACATGATGATCTTTTGCGAGCTTGGGATATTTCTGGAAGATCGCGCTTTCGTCCGGCTTTTCGATGTGCGGCTCAAGCGCCACGACGCCCTTGGTCTTCATCAGCTTCGTGAGCTGGAACAACAGCGCCAGCAGATCGGAAAAGTCCTGCTTCTTCCACTTCGGGCCGGCGAACACCTTGCCGACGCCGCCGGCCATGCCCTTCAACACCGAGACTTCGTTCGCAATCACCTGCGCGGCGACCGCCGATCCGAAGATCATCGCGAATTCCATGGGCGCGGCTTCGGCAAGCACTTCGAAGCTGCCACCTTCCACAAGGAAGATGCCGAAGACGATCCCGAGGACCGCGACGATGCCAATAATGGGAAACATGGATAACGCGCGTTTACCTGAAGGCCTTCTGCCGACAGCGCCTTATGCCCTACCGCGCTTAACGCGCCGTTGCGCCCGTTAGTATTTCTGCGGCATTTGCCAGTTTCCGCTTCGTCAACACTCTTTGCCGCCGCTGGCGTTCGGCGTAGCAAGTGCCGCGCTCATGGCAGATTCCCCAGCCCCGGACCCGTTCGCCGCGCCGCCTGCCGCGGAAACGGCCCCTATTGGGCGCAATCGCCAATTCCGTCTGTTGTGGACCTGCATGCTGGTGATCGGCGCAGGCAATTCCATGCTGCTCGCAGTGGCGCCGCCGCTCGTGCGCGAATTGCAGCTCGGCGATTCAAGCGTTGGCTGGATCTTCTCGCTCTCGGCCCTCCTGTGGGTGTTCGCGAGTCCCTATTGGGGCCGCCTCTCGGACAATGTCGGCCGCAAACCGACGATCGCTCTTGGGCTCTTTGCGTACGCCATCTCGATGGCGTCGTTTGGCGCGGCTGTGATGCTCGGCCAATCGGGCGCGCTCACTGGCTTTGCGCTCTTTATTTCGCTCGTACTCGCACGCTCGATCTTCGGCGCCTTCGGCTCGGCTTCCTCGCCTTCCGCCCAAGCCTACATCGCCGACCGCACCACAGCGTTCGAACGTACAGCACAACTCGCGGGCTTAAGCTCCGCCTTCGCCGTCGGCCAAGCTTTCGGCCCCGGCATTTGCGCTTGGCTTGCCTCTCACTTCGGGTCCGTGTTTCCGATCTGGCTCGTCGGCGTGCTGGCGTTCGCAGCATCCGTCGCGATCATCATGTTCTTGCCTGAGCGCACCGCGCCGCATTCGACACGCCAGCGCGCCAGCTTTGGCCAATCGCTCGCGCTTATCACCGACCGGCGCCTCTCCGGCTATCTCATTTACGGCTTCGCGCTCTCGGTCGTCGCCGGCGTCACCGTGCAAGTGTTCGGCCTGTTCACCATGGATCGGCTCAACGTCTCCGGCGCACTCGGCACGCAGCTCACATCCTACGGCTTCATGGCCAACGCACTCGCGCTACTCTTCACGCAACTCGTCGTGCTGCCGCGGATCAGCATGGGCCCACGTTCGCTGATGATCTGGGGAGCAGCGCTCACAGGCATTGCGGTCATCGCGCAAATCTTCGCGCCGAACCTAGAAATGCTGCTCGTCTCGCAAGCCCTGCAAGGCCTCGGCGCGGGTCTCGCGCGCCCCGGCTTCACAGGAGGCGCTTCCGTCGCCGTCGAACCTCACGAGCAGGGCGCTGCCGCAGGCCTCGTCGTCGCCGTCAACGGCGCGGGCTTCATCTTCTCGCCCATCGTTGGCGGCGTCGTGTACGAGCACTTCGGCATGAATGCGCCGCTCGTCATCACGGCGCTCGTGCTCGCCTTCATGTTCGTGTTCGCGCTTGTCAGCCGCCGCCTGCGCGATGCGGTTGCCGTGGAAACCGCTTCCGACCCCAGCACGCCTTGACTCAATCGCAGATGGCGGCGCCTATTCACCACACGAGGGTGGAGGGTTTCACATGCGTGTCATGCTTTTGACGGCAGCTGCCTTGCTCGCGGCGCCAGCGCTATCTTTCGCGCAATCCTACGATCGTAGCGGCGGCACACAAGCCTTCGTGAACATGTGTATCGCCCGCGCTCAGGGCACAGGCACAACCCAGCCCGAACCAACGTGCGCGTGCGGCGCAGGCGTTCTCTCCGGCCGCATGAATGATCGTCAGTACGATATCATGCGCCAACTCGCGCCGCTCACCGGCAATCAGACGGCGATGAACTCAGCTGTGCAGGTGATGCTCAGACAAGGTTATTCGACGCAGGAGATCAGCCAGGTCGGCCAGATGCTGATTGATCTTGGCCCGCACATCGCAACAACGTGCGGCGTGCTCGAACGCTGATCAGCCAGCCGCCGCGCGCGCCGCTTCCAGCACGACATCCGTCGCCCGCCCGCGCACTTCCATGCCGCGCGCGCGCTCGAACGCACGGATCGCAGAGCGTGTGCGCTCACCAATCCGGCCGTCAGCCGTGCCTGCATGATAGCCCATGCGATTGAGCAAGCGCTGCAGCTCGCGAATGCCGCGTCGATCCAGCCCGTGCGGCACGCGCGCCGGCTCCGGCGTAACGCCGGCGCGCGCGCGCACTTGATCCAGCAACGCTGCTGTCGGGAAACCATCCGCCGGCAAACCGCGATCAGTCTGGAAGCCGCGCACCGCCGTCCGCGTCGCAGAACCGAACAACCCATCAGGGTTGCCCGATTGATAGCCGAGGCCATTCAACAGCGTTTGCAGCTCAAGAATCTGCTCACGGTTGAGCGCGCCCGCCGCTGTTGGCCAACTGGCCACCAATCCGCCCCGCCCTTCAAACGCGCGGCCAAGCAGCGCCACAACGAGCGCGTAACGATCCGAATTGTTGTAGCGGCGGATCACACCAAAGTTGTGGTGCAGCAGCAGCGCCGGTCCGTTCGCGCCCGCAGGCAAGAAGAGCTGCGCCTGCAATCCGCGCTGATCCGCCGGCCAGCTTGCGCCATCAATGCGGCGTACGCCGCGTTCGGTCCAATCGGTCACGCTCCGCAGCGTCCCGTCCGCCAGCGCGTAATTGAACCCAGACGGCAACGTCACTTCATCGAACACCGGTTCGCCGCGTCGCCAGCCACGATCTTGCAGATAATTGCCGATCGACGCCGCCACATCACCGCGATTGGTCCAGATGTCGCGATGGCCATCGCCATCCCAATCAACCGCGGTCGAGAGATAAACGTCCGGCATGAATTGCGGCTGGCCCAACGCGCCCGCCCATGACGACCGCAATTGCTGTTGGTCAGCGAGCCCGCGCTCAACCATCTCGGCCAGCGCCATCAAATACGTCTCGAACTGCTGCCGGCGGCGGCCCTCATAAGCCAAAGTCGCCAGCGCCGCCTGCGCATCCCAGTTCAGCGCCGCGCCGCCGTAATTGCTCTCCAGGCCCCAGATGCCGAGAATGATGCCCTGCGGCACGCCATAACGCTGCTCGACGGCATCCAGGGTGCTCGCGATCTCCGCCTTCAGCGCCCGGCCATCATTGATGCGACGCTCGGTCACGCGGTTGTTCACGTAATCCCAGACCGGGCTCACGAACTCCGGCTGCCGCTGATCGAGCTCGATCACCCGGTCGTCTGGCGTGATGCCGCTCAAGAGGCGGCCCAGCACCGCCGGGTCGCGCCCGCGCGCCATCGCCCGGCGGACGAAATCGTCGCGCCATTCGTCGAAAGCCTGGTTCCCGGACGTCTGGAAGCTCGGAGGCTGCTGCTGCTGGGCTTGGACGCCCGTCGGCCCACACGCGATCGTCAGGGCCGCCACAGCCGCCAAAACCAGTGCCCGCGCCATCAAAATCCCCTTCCTCATACCGCCAGCAACGCCTCTAGGGTGCGTTGGGCGCCGCATCAACGTCCCCACGTTGACTTCACGGCGAGGCCCCCTTAGAAGCCCCGCTTCCTATTCGCCCCGGACATTTCGGCCATGAAAGTAAAGTCGTCCTTGAAGTCGCTGAAGGCCCGTCACCGGGCCTGCCGGGTCGTGCGCCGCAAGGGTCGTATCTACGTGATCAACAAAGTTGATCCGCGTTATAAGGCCAAGCAGGGCTGAATTAGGTCTGAATCCGTGGCCTGACGTGCGTCCCGGCCTCGCGGATTTCCTGTAATTCGAGTAAGCTGACGCGATTCAATCGCGATGCGCCGCTTTATTCTAGCTTTCGCAGCTGCCCTTACGCTCGCCGCCTGTGGCGCGGGCAACCATAACGCTGCGCGCGTCGATCCCGAACTCGACGCCCTGTTCGTGCAATTGGAGCAAGCGCCGGACGCTTCCGCCGCCGCGCCCATCGAAGCCGCCATCCGTGAGCACTGGGCCGATTCCGGCTCGCCGACAGTCAACATCCTCTTGGAGCGCGCCGCCGCCGCCGAGAACGACGGCGACGCGGAACTCGCCGGCCGCTTCCTCGATCAGGCGAGCGATCTTGCGCCCGACTATGCCGAGCCGTGGAAGCGCCGCGCCAACCTCGCCTACAGCGCCGAGGATTATCCAGGCGCCATCGCCGCCATCCAGGAAACGCTGAAGCGCGAGCCGCGCCACTTCGAAGCGATGACCGCGCTTGGCCTTGTCTACGAAGAACTGGGCCAGCAGCGCGCTGCGCTCGAAGCCTTCCGCGCCGCGCTCGCCGTGCATCCTTATTACGAGCCGGCGCTGCAAGGCGTCCGTCGTCTTGAACCCCGCGTCGACGGTCGCGACGCCTGATGCTTTGGATCGCGGCCATCGCCGCCGCGATCGTACTCGCCGGCCTCGCACTCGCCGCCAACGCAAACGCCTACGTGCGCCGCACAGAAGCGCGCTTTCCGCCGACAGGTCGCATCATCGAAGCTGACGGCGTTCGCCTCCACATGCGCGAAGCCGGCCCGCAAGGCGCGCCGCGCATGCTGCTCATTCACGGCGCCAGCTCAAACCTGCTCGAACTCTGGGGGCCGCTGGCTGACGAGTTTTCGCCGCTCCACCACGTCATCGCTTACGACCGCCCCGGCATGGGCTATTCCACACGCGCCAAACGCGATGCGCACACGCTCGCTTCGCAGGCCAAATGCGCCGCGCGCGCGTTGGAGCAAAGCGGCCAAGGCCCCGCCCTCATTGTCGGCCATTCGCTTGGCGCCGGCGTCGCGCTGCGGCTTGCGCTCGATCATCCTCATCTCGTCAGCGGCCTCGTTCTGATCGCACCCGCATGCTGCCCTTACCCCGGCAAACCCGCGTGGTGGGCGCGTCTTTCCGCGACTCCGATCCTTGGCGATCTCTTCTGCAACCTTCTCATTCCGTGGCTCGGCCCGCCGATGAGCCCCACCAGCGTCGCCAACAATTTCTGGCCCGCGCCCGTGCCTGTGAATTATCTCGAAGAGGCCGGCGTGCCGATGATCTTTCGCCCGCGCGCCTTTCAAGCCAGCGCGCTCGATGTCTGCGCCACCAATGTCGAATTCGGCGCACAGCAGCCGCGCTATGCCGAGTTATTCACAGCCACCGTGATCATCACCGCCGAGAAAGACCGCATCGTCAGTCCCAAGCGCCACGCCCGCGCGCTGGCGGCCATGCTGCCCGCCGCAGAACTCGTAATCGCGCCCGACACCGGGCACATGCCGCACCGCCTGAGGACAGATCTCGTCATCGCCGCGATTCGGCGTGTCAACGAGATGACGTCAGCCTCGGCGGCGGACTAACCTTTCTCAACGATTCGATTCTCGAAACGATTTGAGGAAGACATGGCGATGCCGGATTTTGGTGGGACGGATACGGTGGTCGCGTCGCAATCGCTGACGCAAACCGCGCAAGAAAAATTGCGCCAGCTGGTCGCGCGCATCGAGCGGCTCGAAGAAGAAAAGAAGTCGATCGGCGACGACATCAAGGAAAGCTACGCCGAAGCCAAAGCCGTCGGCTTCGACAGCAAAGTGCTTCGCCAAGTCGTGCGCCTGCGCAAACAAGACCGCCAGGAGCGCGAAGAGCAGGATCAAATCCGCGAGCTCTATCTCCACGCGCTGGGCGAAATCTGATTGGGGATTGGGTTTTGGGGATAAGGGATTAGGCTGGCCCAATCTCTCATCCCTAACCCCAATCCCTAGAATGCCCCGCGAAGTCGATCGCAAGCAAACACGCAAAGCGCTGCGGATCATCCGCAAGCTCGCCGCCAAAGGCAGCGCGCCGGAAACGATCGACCCCGAAACCGGTGAGGTGAAACCCGGCGAAGGCGCCGTCGACTATTCGCAATGGGAGAACGAGTTCCTCACTGAAGTCGACAAGCGCCTCGAAAAATACGGCAGCGCCTTCAACGATCTCAGCAAAGGCCGCAAGGACGACGCGCTCTCTTCGCTCCAAACCGTAAAACTGAAAGAGATCGCCGCCAAAGCGCGCGGCAAGAAGCGCAAGGGCCTCACCACCAAGAAGCCGCTGGGCTGGAAGAACCGCCCACCGCCGAAGCAAGACGAGTAGCCACATCGCGGAACGCCGCCTAGCGTAGCCATATGACTACGCCTCGCACCAAACGCCCGCGCAAACCGCCAGTCGGGCGCGACGAAGTTCGCCCCGCCATCATCGCCGCCGCGCGCGAGCTTTTTGCGGCCCACGGGTATGCCGCCGTCAGCGTGCGCGACGTCGCCGAACACGCGCGTGTCAACCATGGTCTCGTTCACCGCCATTTCGGCTCGAAGGACGCGGTACTGCATGCGGTCCTGCAAGGCATGTTCGAAGATGTGGGCGCACTTGCGCGCGCTGATCTCGATCCAAAGTCCGCTGACTTCGTAGAACGCCTTTACCCCTTAGCCGCGAGCCGAAAGCAAGATTGGCAAATCTTGATGCGCGCGGTTCTGGACGGGTTCGATTTTCAAACCTCCGGATTCTCTTTCCCCATCACGACTGCCGTTGTCGACCACGTCGCGGCGCGGCGCGGTGCGCGTAACGAAGGCGCCCGCACCATCGCAGGGGCCATCATCGCAGGCGGCCTTGGGTGGCTGCTGCTGGAGACATACCTCGCGCCCGTCCTCGCGCTTGATCAGGTCGATCGCGAAAAATTGCGCAAACGCATGGGCGCGCTGTTCCAAACCCTTGTTGACGCCTAGCTAACGCTCAGTGTAGTCGTTTGACTACATCTGGAGTTTTTCCATGCCTGCCGACTTTATCATCGTCGGCGCGGGCACGGCGGGCTGCGTCCTCGCAGAGCGCCTGACCACGCGCGGCGCAAGCGTGCTCATTCTCGAAGCCGGCGGCAGCGATCGCCACATGCACGTGCAAATCCCCGCCGCGTTTCCCAAGCTTTTCAAAACCAAGCGCGATTGGGCTTACGAGACGACGCCGCAACCGACGCTCAACGAGCGCCGCATCTTCTGGCCACGCGGAAAGATGCTCGGCGGCTCATCGTCAATGAACGCCCAGATCCACCAATGGTGCTGCGCCAGCGATTTTGATCAGTGGCGCGTGGGCGGCGCCGAAGGTTGGGGCTGGGACGATATGCGCCCGTCCTTGGAGCGCATCGACAAAGTCCTGAACGGCGGCGCGTTGCGCACACCAAATCAAATGACGCACGCCTTTCTCAAGGCTGCAGCCGCCTGCGGATTGCCCAGCGTTTCGACGCATAATGGCGGCCTACTGAAGGCAGGCGCCGCCATCGCCACCGTAGCGCACCGCGACGGCGCCAGGCTCAACACTACCGAAGCGTTCCTGCGGCCGGCGCTACGCAAGAATGCCCGGGTGATGACCGAGACAAAAGTCCGTCGGATCATCTTCGAAGACCGCAAGGCCGTCGGCGTTGAGATCCTGCGAAACGGCGCAGTACAAACCTTGCGCGCCGAGCGCGGGGTCATCCTCGCTGCTGGCGCAATCAATTCCCCACAACTCCTCATGCATTCAGGCATTGGCGATGGGGAGGCGTTGCGTAGGTCCAATGTCAAACTTCTGCAGCACGCGCCCGGCGTTGGCGCCAACCTGCAGGATCATCTCATGTTCGTGGCGCACTTCGCCGCGAAGCGGCCGATCTCGCTCAAATCCGCCGAGAGCCCCGTCAGCCTTTGGCGTTACCTCACATCGCGGCGCGGCATGCTCGCCTCCAACGTCGCCGAGGCGACAGCATTCTTCGCGAGCGCCGGGGCCGACATCGACCTCGAACTCGTCTTCGCGCCCGTATTGTTCGAAAACGAAGGCCTCTCGCGGCCGTCCGCGCACGGTTTCAGTATCGGCGTCGTGCTGCTGACGCCGCGATCCCGCGGCCGCGTATCTCTCAGCAAAGACGGCGTCACGATCGATCCGGCCTATCTCAACGCCGACGGAGATCTCTCCCGTCTCGTCACCGGCGTTCATCTGGCGCAGCGTATCGCGCAGTCCGCGCCGCTTTCGGACGAAAACGCCCGTGAGCTCTCGCCAGCATCGACGTCCGACGCGGACATCGCCGCCGCCATTCGCGCGCACGCCCATACGATTTATCATCCCGTCGGCACATGCCGCATGGGCGCCGATGATGGGGCTGTCGTCGATCCCACACTGCGCGTGCGAGGCGTCGATGATCTGTGGGTCGCGGACGCCTCGGTGATCCCCACCGCGCCGCGCGGCCACCCCAACGCTGTCGTTGCCGCGATCGCGGATCGCGCCGCCGCGTTTATCGGGGCCTAGCCCGCGAGCCACTCAAACCGCAGCAACACCAACGCCGCCAGAATGTTGATCACCGCCGCGCACCAGAGCAGCGTGCGGAACGGCTGCTTCTTCGTCTTGTGCCGAAACACCTGCTGGCCCAACAGCGCGCCCAACGCGCCGCCGAACAACGCGAGCAACAACAGCGTGCTTTCGGGAATCCGGGGCGCGCGATCACGCGTGGATTGGCGCTTGTCCCAACCGAACATCAAGAATGTCGTGACGTTGATGCCGATCCAAATCAGCAGCAACGGCAACTTAGCGGCCGCGCAGTTCGTCGTTGCCGTTCTCGATTAACGCGCCACCGCCGCTCGGCACGCTCAGCGTGCCAACCGAAGCCAGCATCGTGCGCTCGGCCACCACAAGATCGCGTTCGGCTTGCGCCAACGCGATCCGCGCCGCCAGCAGGTCGGCGACTTGGTCCAGCACTTCGACGGTCGAGCGCAGACCGGTCTCCTGCTCCAGCGAAACGCCTTCATAGGCCAGCTCCGCCGCTTCAACTTGCTGGCGCGCCGAGTCCACAGCCGAGCGCGCCGAAGCAAGGCCAGTCCACGCGTTCGTCACGTTTTCCTGCACACTGCGCTGCGTCGCCGCGAGATCAAGATTCGACGCTGACCGCAAAGCCCGCTGCGCGCGCGTCCGCGAGCGGATCGCACCGCCCTGGAACAGCGGCACCGAAACACGCACGCCGACGCTATCGTTCGTGGTTTCCGACGTATCGTCGTTGAAATCTGCACCCGCGCCGTAGCCGGCTTCGAGCGTCACATTCATGCGCCCCTGCGCCGCCGCGACATCGACGTTCGCATCAGCTTCCAGCGTCGCTGCTTGCGCACCGATCAGAAGCGGGCTTGTGTTCACCGATTGATCGAGCGCCGCTTGCAGCGAAATCGGCAGCCCGGTCGCCGGCAACGGCGCCTGTAGGTCTGACGGCGGGCGCCCAACGAGTCGCTGATACGCCTGATCCGCAGCGGCGTACAAAGCCTGCGCCTGCACCAATTGCGTGCGCGCCTGAGCCAAACGCGCCTGCGCCTGCGCCACGTCCGTACGCGTCACCACGCCCGCGTCAAACTGCGCCTGCGCATATTCGAAGAGCCGGTTCAGGTTATCGACGTTCTGCTGGCGCGCCGTCAGCACAGCCTGCCCCTGGCGCACGTCCGCATAAGCGCGCGTCACATCGAGCAGCAGCGTCTGCTGCGCCAATTCATAATCCGCCACCGCGCCCGCAATCTGAGCCCGCGCCGCGCGCGTCGACGCCAGCACGCGCCCACCGCCGAACAGCAATTGCGAGACGCCGGCATTCGCCGACCACGTCTCTGTCCGGTCGCCATCCAGCGCCACGTTGTCCGAGTCACGGTCGGTCGCGCTTGCGCTGCCTGAGATCGAGACTTGCGGCAGGGCCTGCGCGATCGCTTGCGGCAACGCCTCGCGCGTCGCGTTCAAGCGTTGCCGCTGCGCCGCGAGCGTCGGGTTGCCCTCGACCGCCGATGTCATCGATTCCGCCAGCGTCTCGGCCGATACCGGGAGCGTCGCGCTCGCCGCCATCAGCGCGGCCAAGGATACAACTACCAAACGCATGAGAACTTCTTCCTCATTCCCGCCGCAGCGCCTCGATCGGATCGAGTTGCGCCGCGCGCCAAGCCGGATAGGCGCCAAACAGCACGCCCACCAAGCCCGAGAAACCAATCGCTAACCCCGCATTCATCGGCGAGATTACCAACGGTAGGTTAAACAAAGACGTCATTAGCCACGCCCCACCCACCCCTAAAATGAGGCCGATGATCCCACCTGCAAGGGACAACGCCACCGCTTCCAGCCCGAACTGGTGCAGAATGTCGGATTGACGGGCGCCTAACGCTTTTCGCAAACCGATCTCACGAGTCCGTTCAGTTACGCTGACCAGCATGATGTTCATGATGCCGATACCACCAACCAGCAGCGAGACGGCGGAAATTCCCCCCAAAAGATAAGTGAACACTTGCGTCGTCTGCGCCGCAGCTTCGGTGATCGAACTCAAGTTCTGAACCGTGAAATCGTCCTCGCCCTCACGCGTGCGGTGGCGTTGGCGCAGCACATTCTCGGTATCCTCCTGAATGCGCGAGAGATCGTCTTCGTTCGCCGCCTTCACCGAGATCTGACTCACCGTGTCAGCGCGCCGGTTACGGCCGGAAATGCGGCGCTTGACGGTCGTCAACGGCGCCAGGACGATGTCGTCCTGGTCCATGCCGAAGCCCGATTGGCCCTTCGACTCCAACACGCCGATCACTTCGAACGCACCACCGTTCATCCGCACCATCTGGCCAACGGCGGAGACGTTGGGAAACAACTCATTCGCCACCGTCGCGCCAAGCACCACCACGCGCCGCGCCTGGCGTTCTTCCGTGTCATCGAACATCCGCCCCTGCGCGATCTGCCAATCGCGCGCGACCAGGTAATCAGGCGTCACGCCCTCAACCTGAGGATTCCAGTTCAGCCCACCCGCAACAATTTGCGTCCGAGCCCGCTGCGAAGGCGCAACAACCAGTATGCCCTCCACCTGCTGACGGATCGCCGCCGCGTCATCGAGCGTCAGCGTATCCCAGCCCATGCCCCCGCCCGCTTGCGCGCGCAGCCCGCCCGCGCCGCGCTGGGCGCCCGGCACAACGATCAGCAAGTTCGAACCCAAGCTTGAGATCGAGCGCTCCACCTGCGCCTGCGCGCCCGAACCCAGCGCCACCATCGCCACCACCGACGCAACGCCGATGATCACGCCAAGCGCCGTCAGCGCCGAGCGCAGCGGATTGGAGCGCAGCGCGCGCCCTGCGCTCGCAACTAGGTCAGACGTTCGCATCATGGCGCGCCCTTCCTTCATTCATTTTGTCGGAGACGATGTGCCCATCGCGCATTTCGATTGTGCGCCGCGTCTGCGCCGCCACTTCGTGATCGTGCGTCACGATCACGATCGTCGCGCCTTCGCTGTTGAGCTGACGAAACAGCGCCATGATCTCGATGCCTGTGTTGGTATCGAGCGCCCCTGTCGGCTCGTCCGCCAAGATCAGAGCTGGCTTGCCCGCCAACGCCCGCGCGATCGCCACGCGCTGTTGCTGGCCGCCAGAAAGTTGTGTCGGCTTGTGCCCCATGCGTTCGCCGAGGCCGACACGCTGCAGCAACTCTGCCGCCCGCTCGCGACGCTCTTTCGGCAACACGCCGCCATAGATCATCGGCAGCTCGACATTCTCCAGCGCCGTCAAGCGCGGCAACAGATTGAAGCTCTGAAACACGAACCCGATCGTCTGATTGCGGAACACCGCGAGATCTTCATCGCTCATGCGTCCGATATCGTTGCCAGCAATCGTGATGCGCCCATCCGTCGGCGTATCGAGACCGCCCAGAATGTTCATGAGCGTCGACTTACCAGAGCCCGAAGGCCCCACGATCGCGCAATAATCGCCGCGCGCGATCACAAAGCTCACGCCATCCAGCGCCCGCACCGTCTCATCGCCCATGCGATAGAGCTTGCGCAGCGTGGCGGCTTCGATCAGCGCGCTCATCACGCACCCCGAATGCGGACGCCAGGGCCACCGCCCGGTCCCATCGGGCCACGTTGCTGCTGGCGTTCCTGCGCTTGCGGACCACCGCCAACAATCACCTGATCGCCTTCGCTTAGACCGCTATGCACCAACGTGTTCGTATTGTCGGCCACGCCGATCTCAACCAACGTTGGCGTCGGCCGATCATCCCGCAGCACCCAAACCACCGCTTGCTGCCGCACCTCTTGACGCGGCCCACCGCCAGAGCGGAACTGCGCCAGCAATTGCTGTTGCTGCGGCGTCAGCGTCGGTTCGATCGCCGCAATCACTTGCTCACGTACGCGCCGCATCGCGCCGCGCCGATCACCGCCGCCGCCTTGACCGCGCGCTGGCATCGCCGCCATGGCGTTATCGAACGCCGTCTGCGCCGCCGCGCGCTGTTGTTCATTCAACTGCAGCGCCTCAGCAATCTGCGCCACACCGCGCCCGCGCTGACCGCCGCCCGGACCGCCCGGCCCCCGTTGGTCGCCATCGCGTCCGCGCGTTTGCGCCTGCGCTTCGCCCGTATTGCCGCCGCGCCGCGAACCGCCGCCCATCAGCGCTTGGCCTTGCGCCACCAGATCGGGGTCGGCCGGCCGGAAGCGCAGCGCCGTGTTCGGCACACGCAACACGTTCTCACGTTGCTCCAGCACGATCTCGGCGTTCGCCGTCATACCCGGCAACAAACTGCGTCCTGGGTTATCCGCCTCGACCACAACCGTGTAACTCACCACACCGGATTCAGAGACACCCTGCTGGCGCACCTGGCTGACGCGCCCTTCAAACTCACGATCCGGAAACGCATCCACCGTGAAGCGCACGTCCTGCCCTTCACGCACATCGCCTATATCGGCCTCATCCACCGTGATGTTCGCCTGCAGCCGCGACAAATCCTGCGCGATCACAAACAGCGTCGCCGCTTGCAAGCTCGACGCCACGGGCTGACCCACGTTCACCTGGCGATCGACTACAACACCATCGATCGGCGAGCGGATAACACTGCGATCCAAATCGAGCCGCGCCGCCGCGACTTGCGCTTGCGCCTGCTGCACCGCCGCGCGCGCCGTATCCCGCGCTGCGCGCTGCTGCGCCATCAATTGCTCGGACGCAAAACCGCGCTGCTGCAACAACACGTAACGCTGATAATCCGAATTCGCGACCGCCGCCTGCGCCTGCGCCTGCGCCAAAGTCGCTTGCGCTTGCACGATGCGTTGCTGGAATGGCGTGGGATCGAGCCGCGCCAAGACCTGGCCCGCGCGCACCTGGGTGTTGAAATCCACCAGCACCGCCTGCACCGGACCCGACACCGTCGAGCCCACGTTCGCCGATACCAGCGGCTGCAACGTGCCCGTCGCACTCACGACGCGCGTAATCGCGCCGCGATCGACGGCCGCAGTGCGATAAGGATCCTCGTCCTTGCCGCCATTCACCACGTTCCAGCCGATTAGCAACGCCACAGCCGCCACGCCGCCGGTGATGAATAAGCTCCGCCCGCGCAGCAGCCCAGGCCGCTTTGCCCAAAGTTCCTGCGCTTTCTGCTTCAGTCCGGCGAACATCATCTTCCCTTCACTTGGCCGCCGCGGCACCGGCGGCAAGTCTCTTCCCCTAATTCACAGCAAGCCCGTGACGCGGCTGAGGTTTGAGCCATCTTGCCCCAGCCGCGTCGGCCGGCTTAGTCGCGCCCGCGATGTGGACGCGCTGCCTGCGCCTCTTCCTGCGTCACACGCCCGTCATGGTTGGCGTCGAGACGATCGAACATGCCGGCGCCCATCGTCGCGAATTCGGCGCGCGAGATTTGACCGTCATTGTTCGCATCAGGATTGGGCCGATCACCGCGCTCCCCGCGACGACCACGTTGCTCGCCTTCAGCACGCTCGGGCCGCTGTGGCCGTTCGCTCGCGCTGATCACGCCGTCGCTGTTTGAATCCAGTCGCGCGAACTCCTGCAGCGGACGCGCCAGGAATTCTTCACGCGTGATGTTGCCGTCGTTGTTCACGTCGGCGCCTGCTAAGCGATGCATGCCGTCGCCGCGTCCACCGCGATGACCATCAGGACCGCCTGGACCACGACGGCCTTCGCGCATTTCTTCGCGCGAGAGCTGGCCGTCACGGTTCGCATCCATTTGCGCGAAATGCGCGTCGCGGCCGGCGTCGAACTCAGCCCGCGTCAGCACATTGTCGTGGTTCGCGTCAGCTCGAAACAGGAAGCCGGCGGGGCCGCCCGGCGGCGGGCCATCTGGCCTGCCTTGCGCCATGGCCAAACCTGCGGCGCCAGCGATCGCCGCAAATCCGACCGCGGCCAGTAAGATTTTACGCATGAGGAAACTCTCCTTCGGCCGCCCAACGCTCCGGCCATGTTCCGCTTCTATCGACGCGCTTTTTCGCCGGTTGGTCGCCTTTGCGCCAAAGTTTGTCGCGCGCTGGCGTTCGCGGAAAAAAATGCGGCCGGCGCTCGGGGGGAAGGCGCCGGCCGCGATCTGGTCTTGAGCCGGCGAGGGTACGCGGCTGACCTGTTCAGTTCCCGGGCCGGTGGGAGATGGGGTCCGGCTTTCGGAACTGATTGAACGATACAGGCGCCCCTTGTCCGTCGTTTTCCGGACTGGCGCCGAAGTGTGTCACCTCATTGTTGAGGCGGGCGCGTCATCTCGCCCGGTCGCGGCATGTTCGCCGGCGGACGGGCTTGGCCAACCAGGCGCACGAACTCTGTGCGCGAGAGCGATCCGCTCTGATCTTGGTCGTAATCGCGTGCGCGCGCATGAATCTCGTTGTTGAATTCCTCGTGCGTGATCGCGTTGTCGACGTTGCGATCGAAATCCAATCTGTACGGTCCAAGCATGCCGCCGCCCAAAACCAGGTTCGACCAATTTTGAAACTCGATTGGCTGCAACTGACCATCCCCGTTTGAGTCAGCGCGCGCGAACTCACGCGTCAGGCCTGCATCGATCTCGGCATTGGTCACGACGGCATCGCCGTCCGCGTCGAAGCTCACGAACAGCATCACGTCCGCTGAGAGCAAAGCGCGAATAGGATCGCTCGATGGGCCGGCGCCGCGCGAGCCGCCTCCTGCGCAAGCGGTCAGCGCCGCAGCACACGCCAAGCCCGCCGCCAGCTTCCAAGTCTTCATGCAAACGTCCCCTTGTTTCCTTACCCCTAGAGGCGGGCCGAGTTGGGCGGCCTCATGGCGAGGCGGCCTTGTTTCTTGCCTAAGTGTGTCGGGCCGGCCTCTGGGCCAAGGTTTGGCACAAGTCCGCGACGGGCGCTCGGTAGATTTTTGGCAAATCCGCGCGCACTTATGTCTCATGACGCCGGAAGACCCGCATATCCTAGTGGTTGACGACCACCGCGAGATTCGCGAGTCCCTCGCCCAGTTCCTAAAAAAGAACGGGCGGCGCGCGACGGCTGTCGAAAATGCTGAGGTCGCGCGCAAGGCGATCAAGGAAAACCGGATAGACCTCGTCATCCTCGACATCATGATGCCGGGCGAAGATGGCCTCTCGCTGTGCAGGCACATCCGTGAAACCAACCACATCCCCGTGATCCTGCTCTCCGCTCGCGCCGAGGAGCTTGACCGCATCATCGGCCTTGAAGTTGGCGCTGACGATTACGTCGTGAAGCCCTTCAACCCGCGCGAACTTCTGGCGCGCATCGACGCCGTGCTGCGCCGCACGCACGCCCTGCCGCCGAGCGTCGAGGCCCCCACCGGAGAAGTCCTAACCTTCGATCGCTGGAAACTGAAGCTGGCCGAACGTGAACTCGTCGATGACGCGGGCACGACGCACGAACTCAGCACCGGCGAATATCGCCTGCTGCTCACCTTCCTGCAGCGCCCCAAGATCGTGCTCTCGCGCGAGCAATTGCTGGATCTCGCTTTCGATCGCGGCTCCGATGTCTTCGATCGCGCGGTTGATACCCAAGTCAGCCGCCTGCGTCGCAAGATCGAAGCCGACGCGCGCACACCGAAGCTGATCAAAACCGTGTGGGGCGGCGGCTACGTCTTCACCGCGCCGGTCGAAAAAGCGTGAACTGGAATCCGCTCAACACGCTGACAGGCCGCATGGTGCTCGTCACCGTGCTCGCGGTCATACTGTCGTACGCCGTCGCCTTCGCGATCTATGCGAACGAGCGCGGCGCCGCTCTCCGGCGCGCCGCCGAAACTGGTGTCATCGAACGCGTCGTCTTTACGGTCGAACGTTTGCGCGAGGTCCCTCAGGACCGGCAAGCCGCCGTCGCCGACTCGATCCGCGATTTCTCCATGCGCTATCGCATCAGTGCTAGCGCCGACGTCGCACAGAACGACGCTGGCGGTCCGGGCGGGCGCATTGCACGCGGCATCGCCGAGCGCCTCGAACACACCGATGTCCGCGCTCAGGCGCGCACCGTCGAAGGTCCATCGCGCCGCTGGCGCAGCCTCGATCGCGGACCCGACGATGCGTTCGGCGAAGGCCGCCCGCCACCGCGCGAGGATCGCATCCGCCGCTACGATCCCCCGCCCGACGGCCCCACCGTGCGCAACACCGAAGTCACCGTCTCCGTCCAACTCAGCGACGGTGTCTGGCTCAACACGCGCGCGCGCTTGCCGGGCCCACGTCCCGCGCCGCTCAGCGTCATAGCCGCAGCGCTGGTTTCGATCTTCATCGTCGGCGTCGGCGCCGCGCTGGTGTCGCGCCAAATCGGCCGTCCGCTCGCTGACCTCGCCAACGCCGCGCGCGCGCTCGGCGCCGGTCAAACCAACGTCACAGCGCCCGTGAGCGGCCCCGCTGACGTGCAACGCGCCTCCACCGCCTTCAACGCCATGGCCGATCGCCTCGGGCGCCAACTCAATCGCCAGCGCCAAATGCTCTGGGCGCTCAGTCACGATCTGCGCACGCCGATCACCGCCATCCGCCTGCGCGCCGAATTGCTGGAGGACGAAGCCGCGCGTCAACGCCTCCTCCAATCCGTCGAAGAGATGGAGCAACTCACCGAGCAAGCGCTGTCTCTCGCTCGCGCAGGCGCCAGCGACGAAGCACGCACCCGTGTTGATCTCGCCGAAATCGCGCGCACGCTTTGCGGCGAGTTGCAGGACATGGGCGTCCACGTCACTGCAGACGCGCCCGCCCCTGTCATCACCGAGTGTCGGCCCAGCGAAATCGCGCGCGCCATGCGCAACCTTGCCGAAAACGCTGCCAAATACGCCAATGGCGGCACGATGCGTGTCACCCGCGCCGAAAGCGGCGAGGCGATCGTCGAGGTGTTCGACGACGGCCCCGGCGTGCCCGCCGAGCTCCTCGAAAAACTCGCAGCGCCCTTCTTCCGCGCCGATGATGCGCGCTCAAGCCAAACCAACGGCGCGGGCCTCGGCCTCGCCATCGCGCAAGCCATCGCCGAAGCCCATGGCGGGCGCCTCACCTTCGCCAACCGCGCGCCGCACGGCTTTAGCGCCAAGCTCGCCTTGCCCGCTTAAGCCGCTATACTCAGCCCCGGGAGGCGGGGGCGCATGTTCAAGAACATCTTCAGCTTGCTCGTCATGGCTGCGATCACCATCGCGGCCATCGCTGGCGTCTCGTACTACATGGCGCCCCGCGATTTTCTCTCGAACATCGCCCTGCTCGAACCGCAAAACGGCCCCACCGCCTACGCCGTGTTCGAGATCGACAGCGCGGCTTTGCAACGCACCAAACTCGATCAGATCTCCGAAGACATGGCCGCCGCCCTCCGCGTCGCCAATCCGCCCATCCGCTATACAGGCCGCGGCGTTGTCGACGACGCCGCACGCATTCGCCTCGTCAGCCCTGCCGATATGCCACGCGCCCGCGCCGCGCTCGCCAATGTCGCCAACGCCGCCGGCGCGCCTGACACGATCGCCTACACCGAGCGCCAAGATGGCATCATCGAAGCGCGCATCCCGTTCACCGTCGCGCGTGACAACATTCGCCTCGCCATCGCGCAATCGATACAAATCATCAATCGCCGCGTGAACCCAAGCGGCACAGCGCCTGTCACCGTGACGCCGCAAGGCGAGACCCGCATCCTCGTCGAGGCGCGCAACATGGCCGACTCCACGCGCCTGCGCTCGCTCATCGGCCCCGCTGGAGCACTCACCTTCCACACCGTGCGCGAAGTCAGCGTCGAAGACGCCGCCGCCGGCCACATCCCCCCTGGCACGATGCTCGTGCAACCCTATCCCGGCAGCCCCGCTTACGCTGAAGTGGTCGAGTCCACGCCGCGCCTCACTGGCGCGCACATCGCCGACGCACGCCCGAGCGCCGATCCAGCCACTGGTGAAGTCGTGCTCACCTTCCAATTCGACGACGAAGGCGCGCGCATCTTCTGCAACATCACCCGCCAAAGCGTAGGCGAGCGTTTCGCCGTGCTGATCGACAACCAAGTCGTCACTGCGCCACGCATCAACGAAGCCATCTGCGGCGGCTCAGGCCAGATCAATGGCAACTTCACTATGCAAAGCGCCAGCGATCTCGCCATCATCCTCCGCGCCGGCGCCATGCCCGCGCCGCTCAGCCTGATCGAAGAAGGCCTGCGTCCAGTCGCGAACTAACCGAACGCGCCGTAAAAATGCGAAGCGCCGACGGTGATCTCCTTGATCGCCGCATCCAGAACCCGCAGCGGCTCAGCAATATTGCGCGCGATCTCCGGATAGCCCGCCGAACTCTCCGGCTCGCCCTCTTCACGCAGCGCCGCGAACACCTCCGGCGTTGCCGCGTCGCGCGGAAATATCTCCGTCAGCGCATCAGCCACGTCCACGAAACGCAACTCCAACGCCAGATCGAGCAAATCTTCGCGCGTCATGTCATGGCGCGGTGAAAACTGCGGCGTCGCCGCCGCCAGCATGAAGCCTTGCACCATGAACACGAGCCGCACTGCGTGCAGCACATAAAGGTTCGCGTCGAACGATTGGTCACCCATTGTCGCTGGCAGAAAATCGCGGCTCACCGCATCGAACCGGCGCCGATCGCCCGACAGAAAATTCGCCAGCCGTTCAATCGCAACATCCAGATTAATTGCCTCGAGCCGCTCCGCGATCCGCAGCGCCGCCTCCGAGCGCAGATCATCGCCATCGCGCGCCGCCTGCACCGTCCAAAAGCTCGGGCTGTAGACGTGCGCGTAGGTCCGCATCACCGAAAGCGATGTCAGCCGCCGCGCATTGTTCGCCATCCGCATCAGCCGCGACAAACGCTCCGAGGCTTGCACGTGCGCGCTGAACCGCTCCGGCTCACGCGCCGCCACATGCCCCAGCCCGCCCGACACATTCGCCGGCGCCGCCAATTGCTGCAGGATCGCGTTGTGCGGAATAGCGCGCAGCGACCGCGCCACATCATCCTTTGACGCGCCGCTCTGGCGCCGCGTCTTCCGCGATCCCGTTCCCGGCAACAAGTTCGGACCGAACGATCCCAACACCGCCTGATAGTGCCGATCCGCGAACAGCGCTTCCTGCCAGCCCTTCACGCCGCGATAGACGTCCCACGAAAAATTGATGTCATCGTAGAAGCAATCCTTCGGTTTGGCCGTCGGCGCAAAGCTCCACGTCAACAGGCTCGCGATCGCCGCATCCGCCAGCTTCTGCGTCTGGAAATGCATGTAGCCGTCGCCGCCCTGGAAGCTCACCTCCGCCTGCAGGCGCAAGCCATCACGCGCGAACCGACCACGGCTCCACGGCGTCAGCAAATGATCGAGCCGCTCTTCGATCGTCCCGGGAAACGCGCCGCGCCCCATCGACTCACCGTGCGTATTGAAGAGCAGGACATCGACATCGCGAATGCCCCGCGCCGCCAACGCGCGCGAGATCAGCACATGAATGCGCTCGATGGCGAGATCGGCCGCGATCTGCCCCATGAAACGGCCGCTATCGGAGAAGCCGAACTGAATCGACATGCGGCCGCGCCGGCGAATATACGCCACATATTCCGGCTCATCGAGCAAACGCTCCATAAACCGCCCGCCGCGCTCCAACACGTCCGGCGTCTCGAACAACGGCGAAATATCGACCTGCTCATCCACGCCATAGAGCCGCGCCAGATAGATCGCGCCCATGATCGTCGCCGGCGATTCAATCTCGGCGATCAAAAACCGAATCGGCCGATCCGCATCAATGTGCTTCAAGATTTCGGCGCTTAGCATCATCTGGCGCCGCGCCGTCTTCTGCTCACGAAAGATCGAAGCGAAATTGACCTTGAACTCACGCGCAGTCGCCGCGCGCTCCGCCGCCGCCGTCATCGCGCGCCGATCGAAGAAGTCCGCCGTCGCCGTCAGCCCCAGATCAGCCTGCACCGCCGAGCGCACCTGCGCGGCATTCACGCGCAAATGAATGTCTGCCACGCCCAGCCCGAACGCACGCATCTCGGCACGCAACACGCACAACTGCTTGCGCTTGTCGCCGCTCGCCTTCGCAATCGCGACGTCCAGCGCAGCGATAAGCGGCGCCAAAGTCGTCAACCGCTTCGGCCCTTCCGCCGTCAGCCGGTTCGCCGCTTCAACGATCCGCTTCGGGTCATCAAGATCGCCGTTGAACAGCGCCTCTTGTCCGCGTGTCTCATCGCGCGCCGCACTCAACGTCGCGTGGAGCGCATCCGCGCCAGCATCGCGCGCGGCCTCGGCATAGCGCGCAAGCTGCCGCGCCTTTTCCTCCAGGCGAATGCGGATCGTCTCGCCCCAATGAATATCCGTGCGCCCATCGAGATCGTACCCGACCCACGTCGCCAGCCGCACCGGCGCCGGGTTGAGCGTCCACCATTCGCCTTCGACGTTCGCCTCGAGCCAATCGAACAAGGCCGACGCCAAATGCCGCAAAGCGTTCTGCCCGCGCGTGATTGCATCGCCCGCATCCGCATGCTCATCGCGCAGCGTGATCGGCGCGTCCGGCAAATGCGCGAGCCCCGAAAGATCAGCCTCTTCGCCGCTCGCCAGCGCACCCAAAGCCGCCCGCATCGCGCGTGACATCGCAAACGTCGGGTGCCCGGTAAACACAGCGCCGACACGCGGCGACTCTAGCGCACGCTTCAGCTCATCCAGAGAAGCGCCCCGCAACGGCGCCAGCGCCGCGTGCACCACATCGCGCCACGCGCGCTCCGGATATTGCGCCTTCAGCCGCGCCCCGCGCGCCGCGAGCGCTTCATCGCTGATCGCCTTCGTCAGCTCACGCAGCGCGCCAACATCAAGCTCACCCGCATTAACGCGCGCCAGCAGCTCAACCGCCAACGTCCGCACACTCGCCGACAATGGATCACGCAGCGCCGCAGACGGCTCACGCGCCAACACTTCAAGGCACCAGGCCTTCAGCGCCGCCGCGTCCTTCGCCGCCTTCGCCATCTCTATTCCACGCGCTCAACGGTGTAGCCGCGCGCCCGCAATTGCGCGATCACGCCATCCGGCCCCAGCATGTGCCCTGCGCCAACCGCAACGAAATCCACGCCCGAGCCTTCAAGCTCGCGCGTCAACACTGTAACCCACGCGTTGTTTCGCTCGACCAGCAGCGCGTTATAGAATTCCGGATACTCTGTGCGCATCTCGGTGACGACGAGCCGCTCCAACGTCGTCAGATCGCCGTTCTGCCAGGCGTTGGTCATCTCTTCCATCTGCGCCGCGCCCGCATCGATCTCGGAAAGCGATTCCAGCAACATCTGCCGCTGCGCTTCTTCGCTTAGCCCCGCCAGCATTTGGATCTGCTGCTCGGCCGTCTCAAACGAGCGCATCGTCTTGCCGTGCTCATCAGCATACGTGTCGATCAACCGATCCGCGCCAGCTTCAGGATCGTACCCCGCCTGAATCATCGGCATTACCGAAAGCGTCACGCCTGCGAGCCACGGCTTGAACGCTTCCAGCATCGCCGGCTGCACGCCCGCGCGCTGCGCCGCCGCGCGAATGCGCGCATTTTCCTCGTCGTTGAAATAGCTCGAAAGCGGCCGCCCCGGCTCCGCCAATCCATAGCGGAATGTCAGTGATTGGATCGCCGCATCACTCTCTGGCGAAATCGGAATCTCGGTCCAGACCTCCGCCGTCTCCGCCAAACCTTCTTGCGCCCGCGCCCCGCCCCACGGCTGATCCGGCCGGCGAATATGCAGCGTGCCGAACAGGTACATCGTCGAATCCGCATCGCGCGCCACGAACAACGCCGGCCCCGGCGGGAAATTCTGCGTCTCCGTCGTCGTCGCCGCGCACGCACTGAGCGCGAGAGCTGCAAGCGCCGCGCAAACCAAACGGATCATAATCGCTTCCTCTAGCGCCAGGGCGCGAAATGCTTCGAGAGCTTCAGGCCCTGTCCCTGATAGTTCGAACCGCTCTCGCCATAAAGCCGCTCAACCGGCCCCGACAACGGCTCGAACACGAGTTTGCCTACAGGCTGACCATCTTCAACGATGAACGGCACATCGCGTGAGCGCACTTCGAGCACAGCGCGCCCTTCGTTTGGCGCAATGCCGAAGCCCGGATCAAAGAAGCCTGCATAGTGGGCGCGAAACTCACCAAGCTCCGGCCGGATCGGCGCCATCTCCGCGGCTTCGTCCGCCGGAATGACGACATTCTCTTTCGACGCAAAGATATAGAACTGCCCCGGCTCCAGCACGACACGTCCCTTGCGCGCATCGAGCGGTTCCCAAAAATCGCGCGGGTCGTAGCCGCCGACGCGATCCACATCGACGACGCCCGAGTGCCGCTTGGCGCGAAACCCAACCGGTCCCTTCAGCGAAAGGTCCATCGTAAAATCGATCTCGCGTTTGGGATGCGGCGGCCCGCGCCGCAGACGCACCTGGCTGAGCCTGGTGCCGGTGCGCACCAACACCGAGAACGTGCACGGTGAAATCTCCGCCCACATCGGCCCATGATAGCCCATCGGAATATGATCGAACGATTGCGCGCCGTCAGTGATCAGCCGCGTGAACACATCGACGCGCCCGGTCGAGCTTTTCGGGTTTGCCGCGCCATGCATGTGCTGCGGCAACATCAGTTCTTCTTGCACCTGCACGAGATAAACACAGCCCGTTTCCAGCACCGCGCCTTTGGTGAGATCAATCTCGTGCATCACGAGTTCGCTATCCAAACGCTCGCGCACCTTGGCGCCGGCGCCCGGCAGAAAGCTCGCACGCAACCGATACGCCGTCTCGCCCAGCCGTAGGTCAAGGCTCGCCGGCTGGATCTGTTCATCCAGGAACGGTGCATCGGCGGCGATCCAGCCTTGCTTGATCGCCTTTTTAATCTCGGTATCCGGCAAAACGCCGTGCTGATTGCTCACAATCTTCCCTATCGTCAGGCTGGCCCTTGCTGGCTTGCATCGCGGGCTTTGTCCAGCGCCCCGCGCCGGGCTAAGCTGGCGGCCATGTACGAACAAGAAACAGCCGGCATGGTGGTGCGGGTCGAGCCCAGTTTCCTCGCTGAGGAATCCAAGCCCGACGAGGGCCGCTTTGTCTGGTCCTACACCATCGAGATCGAAAACCGCACCGGCGATCCCGTTCAGCTCATCTCGCGCTTCTGGCGCATCACCGACGAAAACGGGCTGACGCAGGAAGTCCGCGGCGAAGGCGTCATTGGCCAGCAACCGATCATCCCGCCCGGCGAGCGCTTCCGCTACACCAGCGCAGCGCCGCTCGCGGCGCCCTCCGGCGTCATGATGGGCGCCTACTCCATGCGTCGCAACGGCGAGGCTTTCGACATCCGCGTGCCGCTCTTCGCATTGGACTCACCGCACCACACAAAGCGATTGAACTAGATCATGCCCCACCCCGCTTTCGAACAGGCCATGCGCCGCGTTATCACCGGCGAAAGCGCCAACGGGCGTTCGCTCGTCATCATCGATGGTCCGCCATCCGGTGAGATCGGCGCACCCGGCATGGGCGGTCTTTATGAAATTTGGCACGAAGCATTGGGCGAAACGCTCAACGCAAAAGATCACGCCGAACGCGGCGACGCCAAAAGCATCCTCTCGCCTGACAGCGGCAAAGTGAAAGTGCGTTGGTTCGTGATCGAACCGCCGCCCGAAGGCGCACCGCCCGAAATGATCAAAGCCGCCGCGCGCGAGCGTTTCGCCGAATTCGGCGCCGCCGATCATTTGCGCGATCAAGACCGCCACCCGGCGATGCACCAGACTGACTCGATCGACATCATCTGCCTCATCAGCGGCGACGCCTCGCTTATCCTCGACGACAGCGAGACGCGCCTGAAGCCAGGCCAGATCGTCATTCAGCGCGGCACCAGCCACGCATGGACCGCCCACGGCGGCCCCGCTCTCTTGCTCGCCGTCCTGATCGACCGCGAACTCGCTTAGGTCCAAGGAAAAGGCAGTCCACGCGCTCCGCGTGTGAATACGTTTGAACACGTAACCCATTGCCGCTAATGGGCGACCGGGATCGGCGCGAAGCCGCCGAGCGATGGGTGTTCGATGGGGCCGGGGGACAAGCTGGCCGCCTTGGTGCGCAAAACGCTGCGCCTCGCCTTCGCGAGCGCCGGCGTCTCGATCGCGCTAGGCGTCTTCTTCATCGGTTTTCTTGCGCTGACGCTTTCGCTCACCAGCGACGCGCGCATCATCGCCAACCTCCGCCAAGCCTCGATCGCCGAGACGCTTCCGCAGCACTCATACCCCACCTCGATCTTTGGCCACAGCGGTCACCAGTTCGACGCGTACACAGACTGCGTCGCGCTCGGCATCAATCTCGGCAACGAAGGCGAAAACGTTTTCCGCCGCGTCGCTGAAAGCTCCACCGCCACGCGCGAAACCGGCAACGGCCCTTGCCGCGAATTGAACGACGGCGTCCGCAGCGGCCAAGTCTCGACCGATTACGGCTATCTGCGCTTCTGGCACGGCTACCAAGCCTATTTCCGCATTCTGCTTTCCGTTGCCCCGTTCGACACGATGATGCGGATTACGGCGCTACTCTTCTTCTCGGCGCTCATCTTCTTTGCACTCCAAGTGCAAGGCATTTTCCGCCGTTGGGCGTGGGTCGCGGCCATCCTGCCCTTCTTCGCGCTCTCAGATTTTCTCACCGTCCCGATGGTCGCCACGCACGCGCTATCGCTCGCCTGGGCATTCTTCACCGCGAGCCTCACGCCGCTCATCATACAGCGCGTGCGCAATCCGGAAGATTTAGCGCTGCCGCTCTTCGCGCTTGTCGCCGGCGCCAGCTACAATTTCCTCAATTTCTTGATCAACCCGCCGCTCGCGCCGGCGCTGATCGCGTTCTTCTACATGGCGCAACGCCACGGCAACGAACCGCGCGACGCGTGGCGCGCTGCGCTCTACGCGCTTATGCTCATCGGCTTCTGGTACGCGGGCTTCTTCATCGCTTGGATCGAAAAGTGGGCGTTCGCCGCATCACTCCTCGGGCCTGACGCCGTGCGCGCTGAACTCGCGCAGATCTTCGGCAAATACGCGACAACCCAGCAACGACTCGCCGTGAACTTTCTCGGCGCCACACGCCGCAATCTCATCCCCGGGTGGAATTGGTACTTCTTCGGTTACATCGCTGCATCGTGCGCCGCGTCTGCCGCCATCGTTCTCGCACTCGTTCGCAAGCACGGCGGCGCCGCCGCACGCATCACCGCCTTCTGCGCCATCTGCGCACCAAGCTTCATCGCCATCATCTCGTGGATCGAACTCGCCCGCGCCCACAGCGCCGAACACAGCGGCTTCGTCAGCCGCACCTTCCTGTTAATGGGCATCATCCCGACACTCGCCGCCATCAGACTCTGGCGCGAAGCGCGAAACGGTTAGCGCGCGCCGACAGTCCGCGACACGCCGGGAGCGATCCTGGTAATCTTCAATCGAGGTCGAAAGCGGACATTCGTAGGAATTTGTCCAAGCGACCACTTTTGGCCCTTTCCGGACGGTCCAAAATTAGAAATCAGGACATGAAGCCAGTTCTGAGCGCGATTGCCCAGTCAGAACGACCATTGGCTTCCGCTTCTGAGGCGGCTTCCTGCCAATCATAGTCCACGGTGAAGAGTTCCGCCTGCCATTGGCGCTCGGCAAACGAAAGTATGGCGTAGCGAGCATGAGGAGATCCCACTTCGACGACATGCGGATAGGGATGGTCGTCAGCATAAGCTTGCAGGCCAACGCTTCCCGGGTTCACAACCAATCTGCCGTCAGAAAGTCGAACTACTCGGGCAATGTGGGTGTGCCCGCAAAGGATCACCTTGGCGTCAGCCGTCGCGAGTCGCTGTTTGATTTCTTCGTCGGTAGCCGCTCGCATGCCGTCAGGGGTTACGGTTTCCAGGAGGTAGATGAGGTCACTTGTCGGCGTTCCATGCACCATCAAAACATCTTCATTCAATCTGAGCGTCAAAGGAAGATCAGCAAGCCACTGCAGTTGGGCAGAGGTCATTGATGTGGCCGCATGCTTGTCGGACGGCCCCATGTCGTCGAGCGGATGCTCGGTCGCTTGCCGCTCGTGATTGCCGCGGATTGTCGGTAGATCGAGCGCCATCAGACGCTCGGCAGTTTCACGCGGAAACAGCGCGCCTGAACAAATATCACCCAGATTGACGCACTGAGTGGCGCCACGTCTCTTGGCATCCCTGAGCACCGCTTCCAATGCGGCAATATTCCCGTGAATGTCTGAGAGAACGGCAATTTTCATCGCAGATCCCTATCATTCGCGTCCCCGAAGGAGAATAGAGTCACATTAAGCCTAGTGGCGCAAATCGGCGAAGCGGGGACGGATTGACCGGGGCGGCTAGTGGGCGCGAAATGGACCTATGACGGCCGCTGACCCGCTGACGCCACGCCGTGCGGCACCGATGCTCATCTTGATCGCGGGAATTTCATCTTGTGCCGGTGGTGCTGATCCCGCCTTGGGCGATTGTCGCGCTGTTCGCGCCCAATACTCCTTGGACGCCAACGCATGGCACGCCTACGACTTTGAAACACAATACCGAATTTATATGTGCGCCAATCAGGATGTCCTCCCACATCGCGGCGGCGAGACGCTACTCGCCGACGAAGGCGCCGACATGGCGCATTTCCTGGCCAGGAAGCTCGACGCCACAAACTACGATCTGACGATTCACGAGATAGTCGCGATATTTGCGGTTATGCAAACGAGGCGCACCTTCGACGCGACCGCCGATCCAGCCTTGATGGCCCTTCTTGATCGGAAGGTGGCGAGTCTAACCGGACCGGGAGACGGCGCGATCCGCGAGTCAGCCGAACACCTTCTAAAGACCATCCAGGGTGGTCCGGGCGCTCCGCTTCCCTGAAATCTCGCTTCAGTAAGCGCAAGTGGCCGTCT
>JAXMCH010000013.1:0-40148 GCA_046349455.1 Hyphomonadaceae bacterium
GCGCAAGGCGTTCGCGCCGCCGCGCCAAACATCAAGCTCGTCAAATATATCGGCCCGCAAGTGTGGGCGACGCGGCCGGGCAGGGCGAAGACACTCGCCGCCGCTGTCGATCACCTCATCTGCATCCACGATTTCGAAGTCCCGTTCTACACGCCGTTCGGCTTGGCCTGCACCGTTTGCGGCCACCCCGCGCTGGGCCGCTTCAAGCCCGGCGACGGCGCCGCGTTCCGCGCTCGTCACGGCTTCACGCCAACCGAGAAGGTCATGCTTGTGCTTCCCGGCAGTCGGAACGCCGAGATCCGCCGCATTGGCCCCGTCCTTTGGCGCGCCGCCGAGTTGCTGGACCGCGATCGCGATGTGCGCACGATGGTTGTTGTCGCCAACAGCGTCCGCGCGCGCGTGCTCGCGCAGGCGCCAGGCGGTGTGTTGATCGTCGACGAAACCGAAAAAGAGGACGCGTTCGCCGCCGCCACCGTTTCACTCGCCGCATCGGGCACAGTGACGACCGAAGTCGCGTTGCAAGAAACGCCGCTCGTGATCGGTTACAAGCTAGGCTGGATCACGTGGGCGCTCGCCCGCGCATTCTTGTTCAAGTCGAAATACGCAACGCTCATGAATGTCGCCGCCGACGCCGAGATCGCGCCCGAATTCATACAAACACGTTTTACACCGGAAAACGTCGCCGCTGCCGCCGCGCCGTTGCTTGACGATCCGAACGCCCGCGCCGCGCAAGTTCGCGCGCAGAACGATGCGCTGACGAAGATGGGGAGAGGCGGCACGCCCGCCGCGGAAATCGCGGCGGACGCTGTGCTCAGGGTTTTGCGAAGCGCCTAATCAGCCGCGCTTGTTGCACGGCACGTAATCGCGCATGGGGGCGCCGGTATAGACCTGACGCGGACGGCCGATCTTCTGGCTGTCGTCTTCCATCATCTCGGTCCATTGAGCGATCCAGCCGACGGTCCGAGCCACCGCGAACAGCACCGTAAACATCGATGTCGGGAAGCCCATCGCTCGCAGCGTGATGCCCGAATAGAAATCGATGTTCGGATAGAGTTTGCGGCTCACGAAATATTCGTCGTTGAGCGCGATCTTTTCAAGCTCCATCGCCACTTGCAGCGTCGGGTTATCTTCGCCACCCGTTTCCTTCAGCACCTGGTGGCAGAGCTTCATCATCGCCTTGGCGCGCGGATCGTAGTTTTTATAGACGCGGTGCCCGAAGCCCATCAGGCGCACGTCGGACTTCGGATCTTTCACCTTCGCGATAAATTCCGGGATCTTATCCACGGTGCCGATCTGCTCGAGCATGTTGAGCGCCGCTTCGTTGGCCCCGCCATGCGCCGGGCCCCAAAGGCACGCAATACCCGAAGAAATGCACGCGAACGGATTGGCGCCCGAAGAACCAGCGAGACGAACCGTCGAGGTCGATGCGTTCTGCTCGTGGTCGGCGTGCAGGATCATGAATACGTCCATCGCGCGCGCCAGCACCGGGTTGACCTTGTAGTCTTCCGCCGGCACGGCAAAGCACATGCGCAGGAAGTTCGACGCATAATCGAGTTCGTTGCGCGGGCTAACGAATGGCTGGCCGATCGAATACTTGAAAGCGCGCGCCGCGATCGTGGGCATCTTCGCGATCAGGCGATGGCTCGCGATCGTGCGTTGCACCGGATCATTGATGTCGGTGCTGTCATGATAGAACGCGGCCAGCGCGCCAACCGTGCCGACCATGATCGCCATCGGGTGGGCATCGCGGCGGAAGCCTTCGAAGAAGCGATCGAACTGCGCGTGCAGCATCGTGTGATAGGTGATGTCGCGCGTGAATTGTTCGAGCTGGGATTGGTTCGGCAATTCGCCGTGTAGCAAAAGGTAGCAAACCTCAATGAAGCTTGAGTGCTCGGCGAGCTGATCGATCGGGTAGCCGCGATACAGCAACACGCCTTCATCGCCATCGATGTAGGTGATCTGGCTTTCGCATGAGCCGGTCGAGGTGAAGCCCGGGTCGTAGGTAAACACCTTGCCGTCCGCATAGAGCTTGCGGATGTCGACCACGTCAGGCCCAACCGAGCCGCCATAAACGGGCAGCTCAAGCTGTCGGTTGTTCACGGTGAGTGTGGCCGAGGCCTTCTTCGTAAGTTTGCTTTCCATGGCCTACCTCAAACCTGATCCGACATGCGCGCGAGCGCTTCTTCGCGGCCTAACAATTCCAATGCCTGCCCCAGATCGGGCGCGGGGCTTCCGCCCGTCAGCGCCGCCCGCAAACCGGGGCCAATTTGACCTAAGCCAACGCCTTCGTCGGTAGCGAAAGCCTTAAGCGCGCTGCTAAGCGCCGCGTGCTCCCAGGCTGGCTCTGCGGAAAGCTTGTCGCGCAAGCGGCCAAGGCGTTGCTTGAATTCGTCTTTCATCAAGGATTTGGCGGCGTCGTCAAGCGTAAGCGGTCGTCGCGCCAGCAGGAACCGCGCCTGGTCAGCGAGGTCCGGAATGGTCTTTGCCCGCTTTTTCAGCACCGGAATCGCGCGTTCGAGGGCGATCAACGCTTCGGCGCCCAGTGACGCGCCAGCTTTGGCCTCTAAGTGCTTCTGCAACAGGCCAACAAGACGTGAGTCCTCGGCCTGCGCCATGAAGTGCGCATTGACTGAATCCAGCTTCTTGAAGTCGAGCCGCGACGGCGCCTTGCCGATCTGGCCGAGATCAAAAACCGAAACGGCTTCTTCCTTCGTCAAAATGTCATCATGCCCCGGGCTCCAACCCAGCCGCATGAGATACGCGTTCATCGCTTCGGGCAAATAGCCCATGTCGCGCCATTCATCGACGGCCTGCGCGCCGTGGCGCTTCGAGAGCTTCTTGCCGTCGTCGCCATGAATGAGCGACACGTGCGCAAACAGAGGCGGCGTCCATCCCATCGCTTGGAAGATCGGGATTTGCCGGGCCGCATTGGTCAAATGGTCATCGCCGCGGATCACGTGCGTCACGCCCATGTCGTGATCGTCGACCACGACCGATAGCATGTACGTGGGCGTCCCATCCGCGCGCAGCAAGACGAGATCGTCGATGTCCTGCGCCTTGATCCGCACGTCGCCTTGGATCAGATCGCGGTTCAGCACTTCGCCTACATCTGGCGCCCGCAACCGCACCACGAACGGCGCATCCGCGGCAGGCGGCGCCTTCCCATCTCGATAGGGCGAACGCAGCGCGCGACCCTCGGCGTGCGCCGCGGCGCGGACGACTTCCATCTCCTCCGGAGTAGCGTAGCAGCGGAACGCTGTCCCGCGCGCGATCATCTCTTCAGCCGCGGCGCGGTGGCGATCTGCGCGCGCGAATTGGAAGGTGATTTCACCATCGTGGTGGAGGTCGAGCCAGCTCAACCCGTCCATGATCTTGTCGATCGCCTCAGGCGTCGAGCGGGCGCGGTCGGTATCTTCGATCCGCAGCAAGTATTTGCCGCCCATCCGGCGGGCGAACAGCCAATTGAAAAGCGCGGTTCGCGCGCCACCGATATGAAGGTAGCCTGTGGGCGAGGGGGCGAAGCGTGTGACGACGCTCATCGGGGAGAACGCAAGCTGGTCAAAGCGCGCGCGTGGTAGCACGTCCGCCGCGTTTTCTCCTAGACGCGTCTTAAAGGAGGTATGGGCGCTCCAGCGCGAGCGCTGGTTGCTCTGGTTGCCGCCCGCCATGATTGCGGGCGCCGCCCTCTGGCTGCTCGCGCCGACCGATCCAGCCTGGTGGTTCAGCCCCGCTTTTACGCTGGCAGGGATCGCCGGCGCGACCTGGATGGCGCTTCTGAGCAGCGACCGGCCTGGCGATCTCAAAATGATCGTGAGCCGCGTCGGCGCGGCCGCCTTCGCAATGACGGCCGCTCTGGGATTAGGAGGCGTCGCGGCGCAGCTGCGCACCGCATCCGTTGCGCAAGCGCCGTTTGTCGCCAGTGACGAACCCCGACGCGTGGAAGGCTGGGTCGTCGCCAACGACGCCAGCGACAACGGTCCACGCCTCCGCCTGCTGGTGCGCAGCATCGAGGGCATCGACGATGTTCCCCGTTACGTCCGCATGTCGGTCGCCGATGCGGGCGTGCTGACACCCGGCCGCGGCGCGCGCTGTCGCGGCATTCTCGGCCCGCCTTCCGGCCCCATGGCGCCCGGCGCTTACGACTTTGCGCGCCGTGCATACTTCGAGCGCCTCGGCGCAACCGGCTTTGCGTTCGGGCGCTGCCGTCCCATCGAACTTCCGGCGGCGCCATCGTGGCTCGATCAGCAGCGCCTGCGCCTCGGCGCGATGCGTTCGGATCTCGCCGCCGCCATCTACGAAGCTTCACCCGGCCGCGGCGGCGCCATCGCAGCAGCGCTCGTCACCGGCGACCGCAGCACAGTCGACAAAGCCACAAACGACGCACTGCGTGATTCCGGCCTTGGACATTTGCTGTCCGTTTCCGGCATTCACATGGGCGTCGTCGGCGGCCTCGTGTACGCGATGCTTCTCTGGTCGCTTTCGCTCGTCAGCCCGATCGCACTTCGCTTCCCCGTAAAGAAGATCGCTGCAACCGGCGCGCTGCTTGTGCTCGCCGCATATCTCATCGTCTCAGGCTCAAGCGTGCCGGCGCTGCGTTCTTTCATCATGGCGTGCGTCGCCTTCGGCGCGATCCTCCTTGATCGGCCCGCCATCTCCATGCGCGGTCTCGCGCTTGCGGCCTTCATCGTCGTGCTGATCTTTCCGGAATCTGTGCTCGAACCGGGTTTCCAGATGTCGTTCGCCGCGACCATGGCGCTCGTCGCGCTGTTCGAGATGATGAAGCGCGCGCCGCATGAACCGGCCTTGCCGACACCCGGACCAATCATCGGCCTTCTGCAAGCCACATCGCGCGGCATCGGCGGCGTTTTGCTGATCTCGTTCGTCGCCGGCCTCGCGACAGATCCCTTTGCAATCTACCATTTCCAGCGCTTTTCGCTCTATTCGCTGCCCGCCAATCTCATCACCGCGCCGATCATGTCGTTCCTGGTCGCGCCAGCGGCTGCAGCCGCCGCGATCCTCGCGCCGTTCGGATGGGCCGATCCACCGCTTGAAATCATGGCCAGCGCGCTCGATCTTGTCGCAGCCATCGGGGCCACGTTTGGCGGCCGCCCCGAGGCCGTGCGCGCACTGCCACGCCCTCCAGACCTCGCGTTTATGCTTTGTGTGTTCGCACTGACTTGGGCTTGCCTCTGGCGCGGCGGTTTGCGTTGGGTCGGCGCGCCGATCTTTGCTGTCGCCATCGCGCTCTACGTCACCGCCGCCCAGCCCATCGCCGCATTCGACTCGGATCTGCGCGCCGTGTTCGTGCACGGCGAAACCGGTTGGACCATGGATGCGCCCGCCGGCCGCTCCACTTACGCGCGCGATCGCCTCGGCGCGATGCTCGGCCTCTCGCCACCGGTGCTCGAACGCATCGCGCCGCCAGAGACCTGCAACGAAACCCGCTGCACCTGGCCGACGCCATCGCTCGCGGTCGTACGAGGGGAGGGCGCGGAAGCGGCCTGCGCCGCGAGCGTCGTCGTGCTCAGCACATCGCCAGCCGCACCCGTGCAGCCGCGTTGCACGCTGATCGACGCAAACTCACTTGCCCGCAATGGCGGCGGCCTCATCTATAGCGACGGAGAAAGCTTCCGCATCGAACGCGCCCAGCCGGACGGCATTCGCCGCGCGTGGACGCCTCAAGCTACAGTTCAGGACGCTCAGGAATAGCGGCGGATCATCGCCACCAGCTTGCCTTGAATGCGCACGCGGTCCGGCCCGAAGATGCGCGTTTCGTACGCGGGGTTCGCAGCTTCCAGCGCAATCGAATTGCCACGCTTGCGCAGCCGCTTCAGGGTCGCTTCTTCGCTGTCGATCAGCGCAACAACGATATCGCCGCTCTCGGCCGTTTCGGTGCGTTTGATGATGACGACATCGCCGTCCAGGATGCCGGCCTGGATCATGCTGTCGCCTTTCACTTCGAGCGCAAAGTGATCGCCCGAGCCCAGCAAATCTTCCGGCGCAGAGACGCGGCCAACTTCCTGCTGCAGCGCCTCGATCGGCACACCGGCGGCGATCTGGCCGAGGATCGGAATGCCCGCGCCGCCGCGACTTTCGCCAACGACCGAGGGGCGGAATGTGGTGCGGCCTTTCGGCGGCGCCGCTGGCGCTGCGCTATCGGGCAGTTTCAGCACTTCTAGCGCCCGCGCCCGGTGGGGCAGGCGGCGCAAAAACCCACGCTCTTCGAGCGCCGTGATCAATCGGTGGATGCCGGACTTGGACGCTAGGTCGAGCGCTTCCTTCATTTCATCGAAGGACGGCGAAACGCCCGTCTCTTTGATCCTCTCGTGGATGTAGAGCAGCAGTTCTTTTTGTTTCGCCGTCAGCATGACCTGGGACCAAATAGTGAACGATGGTGCGTTCTATATCCGTTCCAAGGCGTCGGTCAAGTCCAGTTTAGTTAACGCCCAAGTAGTGACCGCGTGGCGGCTTCCACATCATCTTGGCGCATCAAACTCTCGCCCACCAAAAACGCGCGCGCGCCTGTTCTCTGGAGTCGAACCACGTCGTCATGCGTGAAGATGCCGGACTCGGAGACCAGCAGCACATCCCCCGGCACACGCTGCGCCAAACGCTCCGTCACATTCAGATCAGTCTCAAACGTCACCAGCGAACGATTGTTCACGCCGATCAATTTCGCATCCAAGCGCAACGCGCGTTCAAGCTCGGCCTCGTCGTGAACTTCCACGAGCGCATCTAACCCCCACACATGCGCTTCCGCGAGGAGCTCGTGCGCGAGAGCGTCGTCAGCGACCGCCATGATGATGAGGATCGCGTCGGCGCCAAGCGCGCGGCTCTCCAGCACCTGCCATGGATCGATCAGAAAGTCCTTTCGCAGCACCGGCAGCGGTGAAACGGCTTTCACCGCCTTGAGATAAGCGTCATCGCCCTGGAAGCTTGGGCCGTCGGTGAGGACCGATAGGCAGGTCGCGCCGCCCGCAGCGTAGGCACGCGCCAATGCCGGCGGGTCGAAGTCGGCTCGGATCAGTCCTTTTGAGGGGCTCGCCTTTTTGATCTCTGCGATTAGCGCCGGTTTGCCGACGCAGTCGCGCAGCGCCGCTTCAAATCCAAACGCAAGCGGCAGCTCGTCCGACTCCAGTCTCAGCGCGTCGATTGTCTTCGCAACTTTCCGCGCAGCAACTTCTTCGCGCTTATACGCAACGATGCGCTCCAACACGTTCATGGCGCGCTCCGCGTGACTTCAACCAGTTTTTCGAGCGCGGCCCGCGCCGCGCCGCTATCCAACGCGTGCTCAGCCATCGGCCGCGCTTCCGGCACGTTCGCCGCTTTGCCGGCCACCACCAAAGCGCCCGCGGCATTCAGCACCACCGCCGCGCGGTGCCCGGGCCGGCCGCCGCCGTTCAGCAGCGCGCGCATCTCTTCCGCATTCTCGATTGCAACGCCGCCGCGAATATCCGGATCGATATCGGCCGTCACGTTCGCACGCAGCGTTTCCACCGCGCCGCCATCCAACACTGCGACACTATTCGCATCGCGGTGCTGCGCTGAAAGCTCATCGAGCCCACCGGCGCCATGCACGACCCAAGCCTTCTCACATCCCAGTTCACGCAACGCGTTCGCCACCGGCTCGATGAAATCGCCGCTGAACACGCCCATCAGTTGGCGCGTCACGCCCGCCGGATTTGAGAGCGGTCCCAGCAAATTGAAGATCGTGCGCTTACCCAGCTCACGCCGCGCCAGCGCTACGTGCCGCATCGCCGGGTGATGGTTTTGCGCAAACAGGAACGCGACCTGCGCCTCGCGCAAACACCGCTCCAGCGTGGCGACATCCGCCGTCAGCTTCACACCTAGAGCTTCCAGCACATCCGCCGCGCCAGATTTCGAACTCATCGCGCGATTGCCATGCTTGGCCACCGGCACGCCGCAGCCAGCGACAACAAATGCGACCGCCGTGGAGATATTCAGCGTATGTGCGCCATCGCCGCCGGTGCCGCACACATCGATCGCGCCTGCCGGCGCTTCAACCCGCACCATGCGGGAACGCAGCGCACGCGCGCCGCCCGCGATCCAACTCGGATTGCCCATCTCAGCGACGCTTAGAGCGAGGAAGCGCTTAATCTCATCATGCGGCGCGAGCCCGTCCATGATCTCCGCGAACGCCGCATCGATTTCGGCGGGCGCAAGCCCGCCGCCGTCGAGTTTGTCGTTGAGCGCGGAAAGGTTCATCGCGCGCCGGCAGCATCTAGAAAATTGCCGACGATTGCGTGGCCATGCTCGGTCGCGATCGATTCCGGGTGAAACTGCACGCCGAACACAGGCCGCGTCTTGTGCGACATGCCCATGACTTCGCCGTCCGCCGTTTCCGCATCGACGGTGAAGCACTCCGGCACGCGCGTGCGCTTCACAGCGAGCGAATGATAACGCGTCGCCTTGAATGGGGAGGGCAGTCCCTTGAACACGCCGCCGCCACGGTGCGTCACCTCCGAAACTTTGCCGTGCATGATGGACTGCGCTGAGACGACCTCGCCGCCGAACGCCTGACCCATGGCCTGGTGCCCCAGGCAAACCCCAAAGATCGGCAAATCCTCCGGCGCCTTCGCGAGCAGTTCCAGGCAAATACCAGCTTCATTTGGCGTGCACGGCCCGGGCGAGAGAATGATCGCCTGAGGCTTCTTCTTCAGCACATCGGCAACGCTCAACGCATCGTTACGATGCACCTCGGTGCGCACGCCGAAATCCTCGACGTAGTGGACGAGGTTATAAACAAAACTGTCGTAATTATCGATGACGAGGATCATGGGGCCGCGCGCCTCCGGCTGAACGAACGAATGGGTTTAGTCGCGTTCGTTCGTACGCCATCGAGATACGGGGGCCGGCCAAAGCGTCATGCGGGCGCCACCTTACCGAAAAATTCGGCCCTGCAAACAGCCTTCGCTCAGGTGTAGCGCCAAGCGTCCGCCGCCGCCCTGAAGAGGGCGCGTGATTTGTGCAGCGTCTCCTGCAGCTCGGCTTCCGGATCGCTGTCCAGCACGACGCCGCCGCCGGCCTGCGCATAGAGCATCCCGTCCTTCACGATCGCGGTCCGCAGCGCAATGCACGTATCCATGTCGCCGCCCGCGCCGAAATAGCCCACGCCGCCGGCATAGATGCCGCGCTTGTGCTTCTCGACTTCGTTGATGATCTCCATCGCCCGGATTTTCGGTGCGCCCGTCACCGTGCCGTGTGGGAAGCCCGCAAGCAGGGCATCGAGCGCGCTCAGGCCCTTCGACAACTCACCCTCGACGTTCGACACGATGTGCATCACATGGCTGTAGCGCTCGATCGTGAACGCCTCCGTCACGCGAACGTGTTGTGAACCTGCGGCCGCAGCCGAGGCGTTGTTGCCGCTACCGCCACGAATAGCGACGCGCCCCAAATCGTTGCGCGCCAAATCGACGAGCATCAGATGTTCGGCGCGCTCCTTCGGATCAGCCAACAGATCCGCCTCCAGCGCATTATCTTCCGACGGCGTCGCGCCGCGCGGACGCGTGCCGGCGATGGGCCGGATGGTCACTGTATCGCCGCGCAGGCGCACCAGGATTTCCGGGCTCGATCCCACGACTGAGAAGTCCGCGAAGTTCAGATAGAACAGGAAAGGCGAAGGGTTCAGCCGCCGCAGCGAGCGATAGAGCGCAAATGGCGCCGGCGCGAACGGCGCCGAGAAACGCTGGCTCGGCACCACCTGAAACACATCGCCCGCACGTGCATACGCTTGGCACTTCTGCACCAGCGCCCGGTAGTCGTCCGGTGTTGTGTTTGATCGTTGCGTGATCTCTGGATTCGCCGGCGCCGTGGCTTCTGACCGCCGCGCCAAAGGCCGCTGCAACGTTCGCCGTACACGCGCCAAACGCTCCTGCGCGGCAGCGTAAGCTTGCGCGGCGGTTTGACCGCTACGCTTACGTGCCGGCGTCACCAATGTGATCTCGCCTGTGACGTTATCGAACACCGCCACTACAGTCGGCCGCACGAGCAGTGCGTCGGGCGTGCCCAGCGGATCATCGGCTTTCTCTGGCAGGCGCTCGATGAAGCGCACCATGTCGTAGCCCAGATAGCCGAACAGTCCCGCCGCCATCGGCGGCAAAGGCGCCGGCAGTTGAAGCGCCGACTTCGCCAACAGCTTGCGCAAACTCTTCAACGGCGCATCGCGCTGCGCGCGGAAAGCTGTGTCCAAAAACCCGCCGCGGCTCAGCTCGGCCCGGCCGTTCTTTACGCGCCAAACCAAATCCGGCTTCAGGCCAATGATGGAAAAGCGACCGCGGAAATCGCCGCCTTGCACGCTCTCCAAGAGGAACGTGCCGGGCTTATCGGCGCCAAGTTTCAGCAGCGCTGAAACCGGCGTCTCCAGGTCGGAGACATGGCGCGTCCATACGACTGCGCCGCCGCTTTCATAAGCGGCGGCGAAAGTTTCAGCCGAAGGCGATGCGGACGCGTCCGCGCTCATTGGCTGGGCGGCGCTTCGCCCGACGCGGCGTTCTCCGCGCTCGGGAACGTCTGCTGCAGCAGACGTTCGTTGCGCCGCGCATGCGCGCGCGCCACGATCTCATTCTGCGCCGCTTCGCCAAGGCTTGAGGTCAAGCCTTCCTCAAATTGCGCACGAGCTTGTTCGATCACCTGCGGCGCGGCGGCAGGGTCTTGCCGGTTGATCCGTTCAACTTGGGCCACGAGTATGGCCTCGCCGTCGATGCGAAGGTCGGTGACCACCGCGCCTTGAGCGCCGTTGAAGATTTGCGCCGCTAGGCCACGCGAGGGGATTTGCCCTGCTGCTTGACGGTTCAACGCCTGCGAGGTCACGCGAATCTGGAAGCCACGAGCGCGCGCGGCTTGGGCAAACGATTGCCCCCCTTGCACGGCGGTGACGAACTGAGCGCCAAGCTCGCGCATGCGATTGCCGCGCTCGCGCCCGATCCAAGCTTCCCGCAGCTGATCACGCACGTCCGCCAGCGGCCGAACGCTCGCTGGCGTGATGCGGTCAACCGCAATCAGCACATCTGCATCGCCGGCCGGCGCAAAGTCACTGGCTTCGTTTTCGGGTGTTTGGAACGCCGTCTCCAGGAGATCCTGCTGACCTTCGAGCGCTGCAATTGGCCGATCGGCGGGATCGTGACCCTCGGCGTTCGTCGCGGGGATGCTGACAACCGTAAGCCCGGCGGTGCGCGCGGCTTCAACGATTGGGGCGCCGCCGGCGCGCGCTTCCTCGAACGAGCCAATGGCTGTGTTCAGCAAATCGGCTGCTTCGTCTGTGGCGATGCTCGTGCGCAATTCCTCACGCTGCGCCGCATAGTTCGGCTCCACCGCCGGCGTGATCGCGTCCACACGGATCACCGCCCAGGGCGAGAGCTGCCCTTGCACCGCGCGCGCGACGCCGCGCGGTTGCGAGAAAACAGCTTCAGCGACGCGCGGATCGGCCACTTCCGTGCGCGGCTGGTTGGCGCCGCGCGTGACCTGCAGGTTCATCGACGTTGCTACCGCCTCCGGAGTTTCACCACGCGAAATCCGAGCCGCCGCTTCGTTGGCCTGCTGCTGGCTCTGCGCTGAGATGCGCACATAGGTGCGGCGTTCCGGCTGGGTCAGCGCCGCGCGGCGCTGTTCGAATTCTTCGCGAATCCGCTCTTCCGGCACGTTTACGCGTGGGACGAAATCCGAGGCGCGCGCATAAACCAGCGTCAGCGCGCGGAATTCTGGAATGCGCAAGCGTTCTTGGTTCTCTTCCCAAAATTGCTGAAGCTGCGCCTCTGTTGGCGGTGGGACGGCGCCGGCGGCCGACGCCGGCGCTTCGGCGATGGAAACAACGCGCGATTCCGTTTCATAGACGAACGCCACTGCGCCAAAGCTCGAGGGCGCGCGCACGCCGGAAACCAACGAACTCATCAAGAGTTGCGAACTCAAATCACCGCGCACATCGTCTTCGAACTCCGGGCGCGTATAGCGCATCGTGTTCAGGAATTGTGCGTACGCCGCTTCGTCGAACGAACCTGTTACCGGGTTCAGCACACCTGGAATGCGACGAATGAAGTCGGCAACCTGCGTGTCGCTCGCGCTGATGCCGACCTTTTCGGCATAAGCATAGACGGCGTTGCGTGTGATCATCGATTGCAGCAGCCGCTCGTGCAGCCCGGCCGCGATCGCTTCTTCTTGTGAGATGTTTTGACCCTGATTGCGTTGGGCCCGCAGCGTCAGCTCCATCTCGCGGCGCAACTGCGCCGGCGTTATCTTCCGCCCGCTAACCTCAGCGATCGCCGTCGCGCCGCCCAGCTGGGAGATGCCGCTCTGCGGAATGAGAAAGATGACGGTCGCCAGGCCGACAAGACCGAAGATGATGGTCGCCACGACGCCGCGGGTAGACTTCCGAAATTGCAGGAGCATGCAGGTGTCCGTATGTGAAGGCGCCGGACCATAGAGAGCGCCCCGACCTGGGGCAATCACAGGAACACACCGGGAAGGGGGACTCATGGCCGCGCGTAAGCCGCTCATCGCAGGCAACTGGAAAATGTACGGGAGGCAGGCGAACCTCGCAGAAATTACCGCGCTGTGGCAACGCGTTGAGCGCGCCTCGGGGGCCGTCGAGGCCCTGATCTGTCCGCCCGCCGCCTATATCGGGCAGGCCGTTGCGACCGCCCGGAACACGGGCGTCGCCATCGGTGGCCAAGATTGCAGCATCGCCGCCGATGACGCGGCCCGGACCGGCGAAATCAGCGCCGCCATGCTGGCCGATGTCGGCGCCCGCTACGTCATTGTCGGCCACTCTGAGCGCCGCCAGAACCACGCCGAGACGGACGCCGCCGTCCGCAAGAAGGCTGAAGCGGCGCTTGCCGCCGGGATTACGCCGATCATTTGCGTCGGCGAAACCCAGGCAGAACGGGCAGCGGGTAGGGTGGCTGAGGTCGTGGGCAGCCAAGTCGCTGGCAGCGTCCCCGAGGGCAATTCCGCCATCGTGGTGGCCTATGAGCCCGTCTGGGCCATCGGCGGAACCTCGACGCCGACCATTGCCGAAATCACCGAGGTCCACGCTGTCGTCAGGCGAACCCTGGCGGATCGCTTCGGCGCGGAGGCGAACAGCATCCGGATTTTGTACGGCGGCTCGGTCGGACCCAAGAATGCAGCCGAAATTTTCACCGCCGAGGGGGTGGATGGGGCGCTTGTTGGGCGCGCGAGTTTGAAGGCCGAGGATTTCGCTGCAATTATTTTAGGGCATCCGGCTGCGGCCTGAGGATGCGCTGTGGCAGGCTGGCGTTTAAGATCAGCCTCAGCTATTGAGCGCCCTTTCGCGCGCGCCCATGTTGGCGCCGACGCGAGGCGGCGCGTGGGAGACGGCAGGGCTCGATGGAAATCGTAATTCTCAGCATTCATTTGCTCGTGTGCATCTGCTTGATCGGCTTGGTGCTTCTGCAGCGCTCGGAAGGTGGCGCGCTTGGCATGGGCGGTGGCGGCGGCGCGCTGATGAGCGGCCGCGGAGCCGCTGACGCGCTCGCCAAAATGACCCAAGTCGCGGGTGGTTTCTTCCTGGTGACATCTCTCAGCCTAACGGTTCTCTCCGGCGCTGGCGCCGCCAACCGCGGTTCGGTGTTCGACCGCGTCGCCCCGTCGACCAGCGCGCCCGCCATCACGACCCCGGCAACGCCGCCCGCCACGACCACGGATCGCCCAGACCCGACCGAGAGCAGCGCCGAGCCGAACACACAACTCGCTTCGCTGACGCCGGCCCCGGCCGAGGCCGCTGCCGCGACCCCGCCGCGCACGCAAACCGCGCCACCGGCCACTTCGGCGGCCGCCCGCGCCGCGCCGCTGCCGACGGCGCCAGCCACCACGCAGCGCACTTCAGCGCCTGCTCAGAGCACGGCGCGCCCGCCGGCTGCGACAACCCAAACCGCCGCCACTACGCCGGCGCGTCAGCCTGCGGCGACCACAACACAACGTTCTGGTGCGGCAACGACCCCTGCGTCGGCACAGACGCGTCCTCTCGTGCTGCCGAATACATCCGGTAGCGTCAGCGGGATCGCATTGGACGATGCCGCGACTCAGACCGAATCGGTTGAGGTAGGGAACGGATTAGAAGCCGTTCGCCGGCAAACACGCGCCGGCCCTGACCAATAAGACCCAAAACGGGTTAGAGGCAGAACGCGGCCCCGCTGAAGTGGAAGGGCAATGGCTCGCTATGTGTTCATTACCGGTGGAGTGGTCTCTTCCCTAGGGAAGGGCATCGCCTCCGCCGCCCTCGGCGCGTTGCTGCAAGCGCGCGGATACCGGGTCCGACTCCGCAAACTCGATCCCTACCTGAACGTCGACCCGGGCACGATGAGCCCGTATCAGCACGGCGAAGTCTTCGTCACTGACGACGGCGCCGAAACCGATCTCGATCTTGGCCACTACGAACGCTTCACCGGCGTGAGCGCCACCCAGGGCGACAACATCACCACCGGCCGCATCTACCAAGAAATCATCACAAAAGAACGCCGCGGCGATTATCTCGGTGCGACGGTTCAGGTGATCCCGCACGTCACCAACGCGATCAAGGATTTCGTGTTGTCAGACAATGGCGGCGCGGACTTTGTGCTCTGTGAAATCGGCGGGACAGTCGGCGACATTGAAGGCCTGCCGTTCTTCGAAGCCATCCGCCAATTGGGCCAAGAACTCGATCCCGGCCAAGCCGCGTTCGTGCATCTAACGTTGCTGCCGTACATCCCGTCCGCCGGCGAGATGAAGACAAAGCCCACGCAGCACTCGGTCAAAGAACTGCGTTCGATCGGTATTCAACCCAACATCATTCTCTGCCGCTGCGATCGTCCGATCCCGGAAGATGAAAAGCGCAAGATCGCGCTCTTTTGCAACGTCCGCGAAAGCTCCGTCATCGAAGCGCGCGATCTGCAAACGATCTACGAGGCGCCATCGGCCTACCATTTGGCTGGTCTCGACACCGAACTGCTCCGCCATTTTGGCGTGACGGTCGCCCCACAACCCGATCTCGCGAAGTGGGACACGATCGTAAAGCGCCTCAAAGCGCCCGACGGCGAAGTGACGATCGGCGTCGTCGGCAAATACACAGAGCTGAAGGACGCTTACAAATCGCTGATCGAAGCGCTGCACCATGGCGGCGTCGCGAACAACGTGAAGGTCAACATCCGCTGGATCGAGTCCGAGAAGTTCGAGGAACTCGGCGAGGCGTGGCATGAGGATCTGCACGGCGTGCATGGCATTCTCGTGCCCGGCGGCTTCGGCGAGCGCGGCACCGAAGGCAAAATCGCGGCCGTCACTTTCGCGCGCGAACACAACGCGCCGTTCTTCGGCATCTGCTTTGGCATGCAGATGGCGTGCATCGAGGCCGCGCGGAACCAAGCTGGCCTCAAGGGCGCAAGCTCAACCGAATTCGGCGCCGCCAAGCATCCCATCGTCGGTCTGATGACCGAATGGCTGAAAGGCAACGAACTCGAGAAGCGCGCGCAAGAGGGCGATCTTGGCGGCACCATGCGCCTCGGCGCCTACAAAGCTGCGCTCGATCCCGATAGCAAAGTCGCGCAGATCTACGGCGACACCGAAATCAGCGAGCGCCATCGCCACCGCTTCGAAGTCAACACGAAGTACCGCGATAAGCTTGAAGCCACCGGCCTCATCTTTTCAGGCATGAGCCCCGACGGCCTCCTGCCGGAGATCGTCGAACGCCGCGACCACCCGTGGTTCATCGGCGTTCAGTATCACCCGGAGCTGAAGAGCCGACCCTTCGAGCCACACCCGCTCTTCGCCAGCTTCATCGCGGCAGCCGTGGAGCAAAGCCGCCTTGTCTAGGACGCGAACGGCGTCGACGTCCCGCGCGCTGCGTGTCAGCGTGGCTGCAACATGATAATTCTCACGGCCACCTCCGCCGCCCCCGCGGCTGCCGCTACGCCGGACCACGCTGGCGGCGGTTCGGCGCTCGCGCTCATCGTCATCATCGCCGCCGTCGCTGCCTGGATCGGTATCCGCTCGATGGTGCGTTCGCTCCGCGCCGGCAAAACCAAATCCGTCACCGGCGGCAAGTTCGCCGATTACGCGCTCCACGTGTTGGTCAACGCCGCCAAGATCGATGGCCGCGCCAATGACGACGAACGCCGCGCTGTCGCCCGCGCCATGAGCGATCTCGCGGGGCCTGCGTTCGACGCCCAGACCATCGACGCCGCCTTTGCCCGCGCCGCGCTCACCAAGGATGAATTGGTTGCTTACCTCGCGGCCAACTCCTCGGCGTTCTCGCGCGCACAGAAAACTGGGCTCCTCAAAGCGCTGCTTACCGTGCTGACCGCCGATGGCCATTTCGACGAGAACGAGCATGGCGCGCTAATTGATTACACCGCGGCGGTAGGGTTTGACCGCCAAAGCGCCCCCGAAATGCTCCGCGGCCTTGCCCGCGATTTCGCCCGCGGCCGGATCACCTAACCCGCCTGCATCCAAAGCCGGCCTCGTCCGCATCTTCCTTGCAACAGCGCCGGCGACGGCGCGCGTCTGGTTGCGAGAGGGAAGACCATGAAACGCATCGCACTCGCCGTAGTTCTGGCCGCCGCAGGCTTGACCACCCTGGCTCAAGCCGAAACCCGCCAAGTTGGCCGCTTCTCCGAGGTGAAAGCCGAAGACCGTGTCCGCGTCGAAGTCACCGTAGGCGAAGGCTATTCGGTTGAAGTCACCGGCGCTGACGCCGCCCGCGTCCGCACGCGCGTGGACGGTCACCGCCTCGAAATCTCTGACGCCCGCCGCCCCTGGTTTGGCCGCGCGCCGCGCCTCGACGCTACCGTCCGCGTCACCGCACCGCGCATCGAAGGCGTAGCCGCAGCGCGCGGCGCCGAACTCACCGCAACCATTTCTGGCGAATGCGATGACTTCTCTGCCGCCGCCGCCATGGGCGGCGAAGCCACGGTCAGCGGGCTCACCTGCCACAGCATCGACGCTGCGGCCGCGATGGGCGGCGATCTTCGCCTTTCAGGCTCATGCGACACGCTCTCCGCATCAGCGGCGATGGGCGGCTCGATCCGCGCCAACGATCTGCAATGCCGCGTTGTCGATGGCTCGGCGGCCATGGGCGGCGCTATGCGCGTCTATGCTAGCGAGCGCTACGATGGCTCCGCCGCAATGGGCGGCGACATCAATGTGAGCGGCGAAGGCCGTCGCGGCGACACCTCCGCAGCGATGGGCGGCAGCATCAGCCAGAATTAGGGAACCCGCCGCAAGCGCCAGCGTTGGCCGCACATGGAACCTGATGCTGCGGTTGTTTCTGAAGTTCGCCCCCGCAAGTCGCCGCTCCCTGCAAAGGGAGCGCGCGCGCTTGTTCTTTTCAATGAAAAGGCCGGAAGTGTTGGCCCCAAAGACCGGGACAAGCTCATCGAAGCTCTCGGCACCGCCGGCATAGAAAAGTACGCGCTTGTCGGCGCCGAGAACGTATCGCGCCGTACGTTCGCGAACGCTTCGAAGTTCGATGTGATTATCGTTCTGGGCGGCGACGGCACCGCGCGTCACGCCGCCGAACTCGCACCGCGCAACGGGCCGCCGCTCGTTTTGCTGCCGGGCGGCACGCTCAACATTCTGCCGCGCGCGCTATACGGCGAACTCGCCTGGCCTGAAGCGCTCGCTGCCGCGCTCGATCGCGGGGAGGAGACGCGTCTCACCGCTGGCCGCGCCAACGGCGAAGCCTTTTACGTCGCAGCGCTCTTCGGCGCGCCAACCCTGCTGGCAAAGGCCCGCGAAGCCATGCGTGACGGTCGCCCGCTCACCGCCTGGGTGCGCTTCCGTCACGCCATGAAGCGTTCGTTCTCACGCGGCCTCCGGGCCCGCCCGAACCGCGAGCCGATGCGCAAGGCGGAAGCCGTTGGTGTTCTTTGCCCAGCATTCTCCGGCGGCATCAAAGCTGACGATTTGGAGTGGGTGCGCCTCGACGCGCGCCATCTGCTCGATCTCGCCCGCGTCAGCCTGCGCGCACTCACGACATCCTGGCGTAACGACGCCAGCATCGAGATCGGCCGTTGCAAATCCAGCGACATCGTCTCACTCGGTGTCATCCCGGCAACTCTAGACGGCGAACCCAGAACCTTCTTCTCTCGCGTGCGCGTGACCTATGAATCGCGCGGTCCGAAGGTGTTGGCGCTGCCGCAAGAGGGTTGAGATTTGCAACTCGTCCACCTGACAGATCTACATTTCGGATGCGAAGACAAAGCGGCGCTCGCGGCCGCCGCCAACTACGTGCGCGACAACAAGCCCGATGCGGTGATCGTCACCGGCGACATCTCCAAGGACGGCCTCCAAACCGAACTGGATGCCGCTTGCAATTGGATGCGCGAACTCGGCGTGCCGGTGATGCTCACACCAGGCAATCATGACGTGCCGTATTACGAGATGTGGGGTCGTCTTTGTTACCCCTGGGAGCGCATTCGCCGCGCACAAAAGGGTCTGCAAGTCGACGCATGGCATACGTCCGAATGGAGCATCGTGCCGATCAACACCGCGCGCGCTTGGCAATTCCGCCTAAACTGGGCGCAAGGCGAAATCTCACGCGGTCAAACCGCCATCGCCGCAGCCGAACTGCAACGCGCCGCCCCTGGCGCGCTCCGCATCGTCATCACGCACCACCCGCTCGATTGGCCCAACGACGCCCCGATCAAGGGCATGACGCGCGGCGGCCTTCGCGGCCTTATCCACCTCACGGACGCCGGCGCAGAACTTTTCCTCAGCGGCCATCTGCACTTCGCCTCGGCGCGGCTCTTCGAAACGAGGGCCCTTTGCATCACCAGCGGCACGCTTTCACAGCGCGTACGCCACGAGCCGTGCGCGTTCACCGTCATCCGCCGCCCGGAAGCACACGTGATCGAAACCGAAGTGATCCATATCGTCCAGGGCGTGTGCCAGACTGCTTCCACGCGCCAGTTCAGGCTTAACGCACCGCTTAACCCTGGCGCACCCGCTGTGGTGCACGCGCGCGTGTAGGAACGCCACGCCCGCCACAACCGTTCAATGTCCTCACGCAGGAGGTTTCAATGCGTTGTGACGTTTGCGGAAATGACTACGACAAAGCGTTTCAAGTCACTGCTCAAGGCAAGACCATGACATTCGACGCTTTCGAATGCGCCATTCACGCGCTCGCCCCGCGCTGCGGCCATTGCGAATGCATGATCATCGGCCACGGCGTGGAAGAGGGCGGCGCGATCTATTGCTGCGCCCATTGCGCACGCCATCACGGCCACACCGAGTTGAAGGATCGCGCCTAAGCGCCGCGCGTATCCAAGTCGGGATCGCCCATTCCATCTTTCTGCTCGGTGATCAGATTGATGCCCAGCTTATCGGCGCCATCTTCGATGTAGTCGCCAAGTAGCGGCACGCCCATCAGATAGCGTGCGGTCGAATTTTTCGCGCGTTCGCGCGCTGTTGTCAGCGCCTCACGCCACTCGCCCGCATCGTAGTCGCCGCGTCCCAGCCAGGTCAGCGCTACCAACGTCGCCTTCGCATCCACGTCGAGGCTCGCGATCGCGCTACGCAATTCGCGCTGCACCGGATTGTCCCGTTCGTCCTCCAACGCGTCGACGAAGCGATCATCTACGCTGTCGGATCCATCGCTCGGGTCATCCGCCTCTAGCAACGCGTCGAAAGCCTTGGCCTTGAGCACGATGTACGCCAGCGTCTCGCGATCAATCGCGAAGTCTGCTGGCGGTTCGGGAACGTCGCGGGTCGGCACTAGGCGCTCCCGTCCAACGCCTGCGTGTGGCGCCCGCCCGGCCGGGTGATGCCCTCGAGCGCTGCGCCAGCTTCTTTCGCACGCGCCAGATCGGCGATGTCCGCTAGCGAGACGATCCCCACCAGCCGCTTGTCGGCGTTCACCACCGGCAGCCGGCGCACCTGTAGGTCCGCCATGTTCTCGCAGACGTCGGCGATCTCATCGTCTTCATGGCAGTAAAGCACCTCATGGGTCATCACTTCGCCCACGGTGGTGTCCAGACCCTTGCCGACCGCTACCGCCCGGATGGCGATATCCCGATCCGTCACCATCCCGGCTAGGCGGTCTCCAGCAGCCACGGGGAGGGCGCCGACATCAGTCTCGGCCATGCGCCGGGCGGCCTCCCGAATGGTGGCTTCGGGGCCAACGGTCTGGACATCGCCGGTCATGGCTTCGCGGATTTTCATGAACTTCACTCCCGAACCTGGCAGCCCACCCGATTTTAAGTGCAACGTCCTGGCTTCTGGGCCGGTTCCGGCGCCCGCTGAGACTTGCCCACCAGCCCCGTTTGCCCTATCAGCCCCGCTTTCCCGCCGGTCGCGGGGACCAGGAGTTTACCGGCCATGGCCGTTCCGAAGCGAAAAACCTCGCCCTCTCGCCGCGGCATGCGCCGCGCGCACGATAAGCTGGCGAAGAACACCTACATCGAAGACGCGGAATCGGGCGAGCTGCGCCGTCCGCACCACATCGACCTGAAGAGCGGCCGTTATCGCGGCAAGCAAATCCTCAAGGCGAAGGAAGACTGAGCGTGCGCGTCGCCGCGCTCGCTCTCATCTTCACACTTAACGCATGCCAGTGGGACCCACCGTCCCAAGGTGCGCGCGATAGCTCCGTTCCAGCTCTGACCGTTGAAGGCTACGGCGACATGCGCATCGGCATGTCGCTTGAAGACGCGCGCCGCGTCTCCGGTCAGCCGATGGCGAACCCGCCGCTCGACGAAGAAACCCCCGGCGCCTGTTCGGAGCAGGAGTACCGCACCGCCGATGGCGATCAGCTCTGGCTGATGTTCGAAGGCGACAAGATCACCCGCATCACCGCCTCTACCGAAGCGCCGCGCACACGCACCGCGCAAAATGTCGGCGTCGGCTCAACGGACGCTGAAGTCCGCACCGCCTATCAGAACGTTGTCGAGGAAGGCGCGCACTACAATCCGCCGTCCGCCCACAACCTTATCATCTGGACCACGCCCGAGCAGAGCGGGCTCCTCTTCGAAGTCAGCGAGCAGGGCATCGTCACCTCGGTCCACGCCGGCGGCCCCTCGATCCGCTACATGGAAGGCTGCGCCTAAAAGCGCAGGGCTTCCATCGCGCCTGCGGCCTTGTCTTTTACCGCCGCCCGCGCTCCAAACGGCCCATAATCTCTCACCTCTGAGCAGGGGCTCCCCATGACCGGCATCGCCGACATTATCGGCCGCGAAATCCTCGACAGCCGCGGCAACCCAACCGTTGAAGTCGATGTCCTGCTCGAAGACGGCAGCTTCGGGCGCGCCGCCGTGCCGTCGGGCGCCTCAACCGGCGCGCACGAAGCCGTCGAAAAGCGCGACGGCGAACCTGATCGTTATCTCGGCAAGGGCGTTCGTGACGCTGTCGAAGCGGTGAACGGCGAGATCGCCAACGCCATCCTCGGGATGGACGCCGAAGAACAGCGCCGCATCGACTCGGTCCTCATCGAACTCGACGGCACCGAAAACAAAGCCCGCCTCGGCGCCAACTCGATCCTCGGCGTTTCGCTCGCCGTCGCGAAGGCTGCGGCCGCCGCTTCGGGTCAACCGCTGTTCCGTTATGTCGGCGGCGTGCAAGCGCGCGTGTTGCCGACGCCAATGATGAACATCGTCAACGGCGGCGCTCACGCCGACAACCCGATCGACATCCAAGAATTCATGATCATGCCGATCGGCGCCGACACGATCGGCGATGCTGTGCGCATGGGCTCGGAAGTCTTTCACACGTTGAAGAAAGAACTGAAGGCGGCCGGCCACTCAACCAACGTGGGCGATGAAGGCGGCTTTGCCCCGAACCTCGCGAGCGCCGACGAAGCCATCGGCTTCATCCTGAAATCGATCGAGAAGGCAGGCTACACGCCGGGCGAAGATATTGCGCTCGCGCTCGATTGCGCATCGACCGAGTATTTCAAGAACGGCAAGTACGAGCTCGAAGGCGAAGGCAAATCGCTCTCGCCGCAACAGCACGCCCAATACCTCGCCGATCTCGTCAACCGCTACCCGATCATCTCGATCGAAGACGGCATGTCGGAAGATGATTTCGAAGGTTGGCGCGCGCTCACCGACATCATCGGCGATAAGTGCCAACTCGTCGGCGACGATCTCTTCGTCACCAACATGAAGCGCCTGGAAATCGGCTTCGAGAAGGGCCTCGGCAATGCCATCCTGATCAAGGTCAACCAGATCGGCACGCTCACCGAAACGCTCGACGTCGTCGATATGGCCCAACGCGCCGGCTACAGCGCCGTGATGAGCCACCGCTCAGGCGAAACCGAAGATTCAACGATCGCCGATCTCGCCGTCGCCACCAATTGCGGCCAGATCAAAACCGGCTCGCTCGCGCGCTCGGACCGCACGGCCAAATACAACCAGCTCATCCGCATCGCGGAGCTTCTGGACGATCAAGCCGCCTACGCCGGCTCGACCACTATCGTCGGCCGTTAAAGCCGCACAGCGCCGCCTTCGCTCGAGACGATCACATCGTCTCGGGCAAAGCCTTCGCGGCCATCCTGCAGCGTCACCAAAAACCAACGATGGCCGCCATGCTGCAGTGTGCCGGTGATGGTCACTGCTGCGCCGCTTTCAACGCGCACGATGATCCGTGAATTGCGCGCAGGTCCGGTGCGGATCTTGGCCCCCGCGCGTCCCGCGCGCGCCTCGATCGTGGGTTGCACCGGGTCAATATCAAGCCCGCTTTGCAACGCCGGTTGTTCTGGCCGCGCTGGCGGCGTGTCCGTCTGCGCCGGCGTTTCTGTTTCAGCAGGCGCTGCCTGTTCGATACGCGCGCCCCACGCGATCACGTCCTGGCGCACAAAGCCAACACGTCCGTCGTCCAACGTCACGCGAAACCACCAATCGCCTTGAACATTGAGCCGTCCATTCGGATTGAGCGCGGTACGCGCAGGCAAGCGCACTAACACGTCCGCATTGCGCAGCGGATACGAACGTATGTTCGCGCCAGCGCGGCCGGTCAGCATATGCCGCTCGGGCGTGTATTCCGAAACGGCGACGCTCTCCGCCGCCGACTTCGGCTCATCGCTCTGCATCGAAGCAATCAGCTGCGAGGCGCGATCGGAAAATGCCCGCGTCTGCGCGCGGAAATCTGCGCTCGCGATAATCGCCACCACAAACGCCGTCACCGCCAGCAGAAAACCAACCCGCAAGACCGGAAAACGCCGGCGCGGGCGCGGCGGCGGGTAATGCGGCGGATAATAGGGCGGCGGATAGCGAAGATCGGGCGGGAGGTGGGACATATCTCTTCGTGACGGCTTGGGCGGCGGTTTCGGACGAGGTTCTGCGCGCTGTGTGGCGGGGAGAGGGCGCTCCATCGTGCGCACCTGAGGCGCCGGCGCATGCGCGGCCGCGCGTTCGGCCGCCTCGCGCTCGATCGAAGCCGCCAGGAATGCGTCGATGATGTCAGGCACGCGCGCATCGGTCGGCGCGCCATCGCGCCAGGCCACGGCGTCATCCAGTCCGCGCCCGCGCAGCAGCAAATCCTCCGGCGCCGTGCGTCCGCCCCAACGCATGGCGCGCTCAAGCACGTAGCTTTGCGTTTTGAACCACTCGCTGTTCGCGCGCAGCGCCGCGACGAGTTGCTTTTGTCCGTCGTAGAATCCCGAGTGCGGTACTGAGCGATCCGCGAAGAACCGGATCACTCTGCTTGGCGCGCCGCGTGGGGCCTGGCCGTTGTAGGGTGCGGGCAACACGAAGATCAGCCGTTTGCCGTTCTTTGCCGCCTCGTCGGTCGCCCACAAACAAAGCTCCGCGCGCGCCGATGCAGTGGTCAGCACCAGCACCACGGACTCCGCGCCGCGGATCAGGGGTGTAAGTTCGGACGGCGTCGCTCGCGCGCCAGATGGCACGTACGCCGGCCGAAACCCCGCATCATCAAGGAACGCCGCAAGCTGCGCGGCGAACGCCACATCGGCATCCGCGTGCGCGATGAAGACGTCCATCCGCCCGTCCGAAACGTTCGTCTGCGCACCTGCCATGATCGGCACCTTAGCTGGGTCAACCTGAGCGCAAAGCAAATGGGAATGAGCGGCCCCGGAGCCGCGTGTCCGTCGTCACATCCAAACGACTTAAGCCGTCCTACCTTCAACTCGTCGCTCAGCCCGACGAGAAAGGAGCCCATCAATGTTGATCCGCTTTAGCTGCCTGATGCTCGCGCTGGTCGCGTTTGTTCCGGGCGCCTTCGCCACTTTGACCCAAGGGGCGCAAATCGTCGGCTGAGCGCCGATCCTTCCTCCTAGCTCGGCCTAACGGGCGCGGATCACCTCCGCGCCCGCCTTTTCGTGTTTGCTGTGCAAATTTTTCCTAGCGTGCCGGGCGCAGCCTGTTGCGTACACGAACCGAGTGATGCCCCAAGCACTAGACAGCGATCGATAACCATATGATTTAAAACAAAAAGAACAAAACAAGAATATTTTTGAGTCTTTACGATTCTTTAACCGACTTGAATCAGCGTGCCGCCGAATCGGGATCGGGACCATGGCCAAGCACGGATCAACCGCGCTCAGTATCGGACTAGGGGCGGCAATCCTATACCTCGGCGCGCACGCTGTGACGGGCCGCCAAGGCCTCGTCGCATACGTTGATCTGCAAGCGCAGGAGCGCACCCTCGAACGTCGTGTCGCTGCGCTCGACGCCGAACACGCCGAACTCGAAGCCCGCGCCGCACGCCTCCGGCCGGAGACGCTCGACCTCGATTATCTCGACGAGCGCGCTCGCATCTCGCTCGCCGCCGGCGATACCGAAGAGATCGTCTTCGCGATCCGCTGAGCGCCGTCTTCGCTGCACTGCAGCAACGCAAACCTTCCTGGCGAGTTATGTCATTCCCGCATAAGAGGAGCGCGTCGCAACCGGTGGACAGGTTGTAGCGCGGCGCGATTACGTGACGCCGGAGGAATTGCTTGATGGCCAACGCCGCGACGAAGCCGAACGGGAAACACGCCGCCGAGGCGACGAAGGACGAACTCCTCCAATACTACAAAGACATGCTGCTCATCCGCCGCTTCGAGGAGCGCGCTGGCCAGCTCTACGGCATGGGTCTCATCGGCGGTTTCTGCCACCTCTACATCGGCCAAGAAGCCGTCGTCGTCGGCATGCAAGCGGCGCTGAAAGACGGCGATCAAGTTATCACCGCGTATCGCGATCACGGCCACATGCTGGCTGCGGGCATGACCGCGAAGGGCGTAATGGCTGAACTCACTGGCCGCCGCGACGGTTATTCGAAGGGTAAGGGCGGCTCGATGCACATGTTCAGCATCGAGAAGGCGTTCTACGGCGGCCACGGCATCGTTGGCGCGCAAGTCTCGCTCGGCACCGGCCTCGCCTTCGCCAATCGCTATCGCAAGGACGGCAAAGTCTGCCTCACATATTTCGGTGACGGCGCAGCCAACCAAGGCCAAGTGTACGAGAGCTTCAACATGGCCGCGCTCTGGAAGCTGCCGGTCGTCTACATCGTCGAAAACAACCAATACGCGATGGGCACCGCGATCCAGCGCTCAAGCTCCGAAACGCATCTCCATAAACGCGGCATCAGCTTCAACATCCCAGGCGAAGAAGTGGACGGCATGGATGTCGTCGCTGTGCGCGAAGCCGGCCGCCGCGCCGTCGAACGCGCACGCGCGGATGAGGGGCCGATGCTCCTCGAAATGAAGACCTATCGCTATCGCGGCCACTCCATGTCCGATCCCGCCAAGTATCGCACCAAGGAAGAGGTCGACGAACAAAAGGCCAAGCGCGATCCGATCGAGCACGTCAAGAAGCTGATCACCGACGCAGGCTACGCCGACGAAGTCGCGCTGAAAGAGATCGACCGCGACATCCGCGCCGTCGTCAGCGAAAGCGCGACGTTCGCGCAAGAAAGCCCGGAGCCCGATCCCAGCGAACTCCTGACGGACGTCTATCTGTGAGCGACGTCGCAACGCCTTCTTATACGATGGCAGCTAACTTCCGCTGGTTCGCGGTCGTGTATCTAGTCGTCACCGTCATCGTCGCCGCGCTTACTGAGTTGGCTTATCAAAACGGCATCGAGTTGCCCACCACGGGTCTCAACATCGGCGCCTTCGCCGGCGTGTCTGCGATTGCGGGTCAGCGCTTCGCGACGAAGCGCGATTGGAATTGGTCGAGCGCAAATCGCAACCAACTCGCGCTCGGTTATACGCTCGTCAGCGTCGTCATTTCGTTTGTGCTGGTCAGTGCGCTTGCGACGTTCGATCCTGCAACACGAGCGACAATCGCGGATTTGAGCGCTGAGCTTGGCCTCTTGGCGCTCGCGATCATCGGCGTCGCCGTTTTGATCTTCTTTGTAACCGCCAGACTTACGCTCGGATTAATGGCTAGACGGGGGAAACTCAAATGACGCCAGAACTCACATATCTCGCCTACACGATTGTCCTCTACTTCGTGATCATCCTGATTCAGGCCAGCGCCGGCATTCGCCAGCATGGCGGCCTCACGCTCGCCAATAGTCGCGACAATCTTCCGCCAGCGAACGTGTATCTCGCGCGCGCCAAGCGCAACGTCGACAACACGCGCGAAAATCTTTGGCTGTTCGCGCCCGGCGTTCTGATCGCCGCCATCGCCGGCATCAACAATCAATGGACGGTGCTCGGCGCGCAGATCTTCTTTTTCGCACGCCTTGCCTACTCGATTGTCTATCTCGCCGGCTGGCCGATCATTCGCCCGCTCATTTGGGCAACCGGCGTGGCCGGATGTGTGCTTATCTATCTCGCCATCTTCGGGATCCTCGCCTGATGACGCAAATCCTCATGCCCGCGCTTTCTCCCACGATGGAGGAGGGCAACCTCACCAAATGGCTCGTCAAAGTCGGTGACACGATCGAACCCGGCCAAGTCATCGCCGAGATCGAAACCGACAAGGCGACGATGGAAGTCGAAGCCGTCGACGAAGGCACGGTGACCGAGCTTCTCGTGGAAGAAGGCGCGCAAGGCGTGAAGGTCAACACACCTATCGCGGTGCTGAGTGGTGAAGGCGAGGCGTCGGCCCAAGAGCAAGGCGCAAAGAAGCCGGCACAACCTGAAATGCGCGAGGAACCGGTCAAAGTCCGCCCCGAGCCCAGCAAAGCGGCAAGCGCCGCGCCGCAAGCCGATCCGGAAATCCCCACCGGCACGCAGATGATCAAGATCACTGTGCGCGACGCACTTCGCGACGCGATGGCCGAAGAGATGCGCGCCGACGATCGCGTCTTCCTCATGGGCGAAGAAGTCGCCGAGTACCAAGGCGCTTACAAAGTCAGTCGAGAATTGTTGCAAGAGTTCGGCGCCCAACGCGTCGTCGATACGCCCATCACTGAGCACGGCTTCGCCGGCCTCGGTGTCGGCGCCGCGATGGCGGGTTTAAAGCCCATCGTCGAATTCATGACCTGGAATTTCGGCATGCAAGCCATCGACCAGATCATCAATTCCGCCGCCAAGACGCTCTATATGTCCGGCGGCCAGATCAAATCTTCGATCGTTTTCCGCGGCCCCAACGGCGCCGCCGCGCGCGTCGCCGCGCAACACAGCCAAGATTATTCATCCTGGTACAGCCACGTCCCCGGCCTCATCGTCATCGCGCCGTACGACGCCGCCGACGCCAAGGGCCTGCTCAAAGCCGCGATCCGCAATCCGAACCCGGTCGTCTTCCTCGAGCACGAAATGCTCTACGGCCAAGAGTTCGAAATCCCGGACGTGAAGGACTGGATCGTCCCGATCGGCAAAGCCAAAATCCGCCGCGCCGGCGCCGACGTCACCATCACTGCGCACTCGCGCATGGTCGGCCTTGCGCTTAAGGCGGCCGAAGAACTCGCCAACGACGGCATCGATGCGGAAGTCATCGATCTGCGCACGCTGCGCCCGCTCGACACCGCCACGATCATCGAGAGCGTCCGCAAGACCAATCGTATCGTCACGGTCGAGGAGGGCTGGGCCCAATCAGGCGTCGGCGCCGAAATCTGCGCACGCGTCACCGCCGAAGCCTTCGACTATCTCGATGCGCCGCCGACGCGGGTCCACCAAGTCGACGCGCCGCTGGCCTACGCCGCCAATCTCGAAGCCCTCGCGCTCCCCAGCGTCGAAAAGATCGTCGATGCCGTGAAAGCGGTGACGTACCGTTGATCTATCGCGGCGCCTGCCATTGCGGCGCGGTGCGCGCTGAGTACGAGACGGACGAGCCCGTGCGTCTGCGGCAAGACGGCTGCTCGTTCTGCCGCGCGCGCGGCGTGAAATCCGCCTCCGATCCCGCAGGCAGCTTGCGCATCAAAAGCGAACGCGCGCTCATCCGTTATCGCTTCGGCCACAGAAGCGCGGACTTCCTCATTTGTCCCGAATGCGGCGCCTACGTCGCGACATTGATGGACGGCCCCGACGGCCCAATCGGCGTCGTCAACGTGGTCGGCCTTGACATCGCAGAGCTCCGTGACGAACCCGCGACGCTCGCCAGCCTCGAAGGCGAAACACCGGAAAACCGCATCTCCCGCCGCATCTCGCGCTGGACGCCGATGACACTCGTCGAACCCGGAGCCGTGACATGAGCGAGGGCGAAGTCGTCGAACAACTGATCGAATACACGAACGTCCTGCTGTTCGGCGTGTCGATCATTTTCACGGTCGTCTCGGCCTACATCGTCGCGCTCAATTACTTCGTCGGCGAAGCGCTGCTGCTGGCGCGCGTCGGCGCGTTCGCCTTCGTCAGTCTGATTCTCGGCCTCTTGCTTGTCGTGATGATCGGGGCCGAAGCAAATCACGCCGGTCTCATCGCACGCCTGCGCGAACTCGACTCTGGCGGCGAACTCACCTCCGCCGGGCGCGCCATGCTCAGCAACGCCACCAACGGCACTGACGACATCGTGCGTGCGTTGCTGTGGGCCGGCATGCTCTCGGTCTATGCCGTGCTCGGCTACATGACCTTCCTCCATCGCTGGAAGCCCGACGTTGTCAACGTCGCGCTGCAATCGCGGAAAGCCGCAACATGACTACGCAAATCACCATGCCCGCGCTATCGCCGACGATGGAGGAGGGCAACCTCGCCAAGTGGCACGTGAAAGCCGGCGACAAGATCGAGCCGGGCCAGGTCATTGCCGAAATCGAAACCGACAAAGCGACGATGGAAGTCGAAGCGGTCGACGAAGGCGTGATCGCCGAAATCCTCGTCCCCGAAGGCAGCCAAGGCGTGAAGGTCAACACGCCGATCGCCACGCTCTCTGGCGAAGGCGAAGCCGTGAAGCCCACGTCAAAGCAGGACATCAAACCCGCCGTGAGCGCTGCGAAGCAACAGTCGGCCGAACCTTCCTCGAAGCGTGCGCCCACAGCGCAAACCGTTCAAACGTCGCCGGGCGAACGCGTCCTCGCCTCACCACTCGCGCGTCGCCTTGCCGAACAAGGCGGCATCGATCTCGCCGGCCTACGCGGCAGCGGCCCCAACGGCCGCATCGTGAAATCCGACGTCGAGTCCGCCGCCAAATCGCCGCGAACGCCGCAGCAACAACAAGCGCCGCAACAATCGCGCGAAGTCGCCAGGCCTGCGCCGCAACAAGCGCCAGCGCCCGCGACCCTTGAAAGCTACGGCATCCGCTCAGGCTCCTATGATCTCGTGCCGCTCGATATGATGCGCAAGACCATCGCCAAGCGTATGACCGCGTCGTTCCGCGACGTGCCGCACTTTCCGCTCACCATCGATCTCGAAATCGATGCGCTCTTGAAAGCCCGCGGCGAGATCAACAAGCGCTTCGCCGACAACGGCGTGAAAATCTCCGTCAACGATATGTGCATCAAGGCGGCGGCGCTCGCGCTGAAGCTCGTGCCCGAAGCCAACGCCAGCTACACGCCCGACGGCATCGCCATGCACCACCACGCCGACGTCGCCGTCGCCGTCGCCATCCCCCACGGCCTCATCACGCCCATCATCTGGGCCGCCGAAACCAAAGGCCTCGCGCAAATCAGCGCCGAAATGTCCGACCTCGCGTTGCGCGCCCGCGAGCGCAAACTGAAGCCAGAAGAATTCCAGGGCGGCACGTTCTCGATCTCGAACATGGGCATGCTCGGCATCAAGAGCTTCGCCTCGATCATCAACGAGCCGCACGGCATGATCATGAGCATCGGCGCCGGTGAAAAGCGCCCGATCGTGAAGAACGACGCGCTCGCCATCGCCACCATGATGACGGTCACCGTCACCTGCGATCACCGCGTCGTCGACGGCGCCCTAGGCGCCGCGTTCCTCAAAGCCTTCAAGAGCTTCCTCGAAGACCCTATGGCGATGCTGTTGTGAGCGTTCGCGAGGGCTTTCGCCGGATAGAAATGCTCTACTGGCGGCGCTGGTGGCTCATTATCGTGGCGCCTGCGGTCATGTTCTCATACCGCATCCTGGAAAGGCCGTCGCCAACCGGTGTGGACCCTGGTCTCTGGCTTGCCGCGAAGTCCGTACTGCTAGGCGTGGCGAGCACGATGACGTTGGCCATCGTTGTCTGGCTGATTTTGGGGTTCGTGGCCAATCCTGCTGAATGGGAACGGCGTCTAGACGCCGCGCAACAAAGCGACGGTGCGTCAGCAAAGAACGACGCTGAGCCGCCGCGCGCTTGATCTGGCTTTGCGCGGCGCAGTCGCAATAAGCGCATCATGCGATGTGCTATCCACCTCATTTCGCCGCGAAAGGCGCTGAAATCAGCGAACTCCATCAAATCAATCCACGCCTCCCGATCCCGCCCTACATTGCTCCCGTCTCGATCACAGGGAGGCGCTCGGTGCACCAGGCCAAACGCGATCGGGACGCGGTCTGAACGTGATGAAGATGTAAAGCGGCGACGCCGAATGTCTTCTGCTCCGCAAGCAAAAGGAAAGCGGAGGCCCGTGAGCGAAGTATGGTGCTTCGCCCGCACGTCAGCCGGGAACGTGACATCAGGCGCTAAGTGTCGCCGGATACCCAGCGTCGGGGATGATCGGAGCTTGCGGGAGGAGTCCGCGCCGATCGAACGAACAAATCCCCCTGCCAGAAAACGCATGGCCACCCGGGACGTCCTCTGAACGCCTCAGATGTCCGCCGGCTCGCAAAACAGCCGCGCAGGGCGCGCTTCGGCAAACCCAACAGAACCAAATTCTTGAAGCTTCCACCGAAGCGCGTCCTGCTCTCCCGCCTTGCCCGTCCGCGCCATACGCGGGCGGCGCCTTGGCGCGACCTCTGATCCGTTGCGCCCCCGCCCCCTGTTGCGCTAGCTCGCGCGCAGGGGAAGGGGATGTTGGAACAGATAATCTCCACGATCGGCCTGGGCTATTGGTTCGCAATAGCGGCGGTGTTCATTGCCGCGTTGATCGACAAGGCGGGCGCCGCGCGTTCACCTGCCGAAGAGCCGCGCCGCCGCGGGATCGGCATGGCGCTGCTCGCGCTTTTTTCCGTGGTCACGCCCGGCGTGCTCGTCGCCTACGCCTATTTCATCACCGCGACGCAAGAGACGGGCGTCCGCATCGTTCTCATCGCGCTGCCGATTGTCGTCGTAATGGCCGGCGCTATCGCTGGCGCGCTCGTTGGCCTGCGCACCCGCAGCGCACGCGCCATGATCCGCATGACCAGCATCGTCACCGGCCTTGCGGCGCTCATCGTCGTTGGCTTCGTCGCATGGCCGATGTTTCAAACCGGCTGGGCGGTGGAGCAAACCACGCGCGCCATCAACATCGCGCAAGCCTGGATGAGATAAGGCTTAGGCCGCTTGGCCAGCCTGCCGGAGCTTCTTGGTCACCATCAGCGTCAGTTGCTGCGTCACCGTCTGGCGCAGCTCCGTCTGAAAGTTCGGAAGCTCTGCGAGCTGCACGATCGAATCCAGGTGCGCTTGAACCACATCGCGGTGCATCTCAACGTCGGCGCTGACCGCCTTCACATAATTGAACAGCGATGATGTGGCGGACATCAGCAAGCGGTCCTGCATGTCGCCCGCCAACGCGCTGAGCTGTCCGCAGGCCAAGCAGAGATCGCGCATGCTGTCGCGATTGGCCGGCGTCGCGCCCGCAAGCAGGGTGCTGATCCGCTCGACATACATCCGCGCCAAACCCTTGCGGATCTGAACATCCGGCGCATCGGCCTCGCGGTTCGAAACATCAAACAAGCGCCGGCGCGGGCCGTCATAGCCTTGGCCGCGCGTTCGGCGCCGGCAAGGGCCAACATAGCGCGGGCTCTCAATGAACTCGCGGCGGCGCTCGCACACCTCCGCCACGCGCTCAACCAGCGTCGCGGTCGAGAAGGGGCGCAGCACGAACTCGTCGATGCCGCCCGCCCGCGCGCGTTCAAGATCGCTGGGGCGCGTTTTTTCGCCAATCAAAATCACCGGCAGACGCTTCAGCCCTTCGCCGGCTTCGCCCGCGCGCACACGACGCACCAGCGCAAGGCCATCGAGGCCTTCAAGCTGCCAATCTGTAACCAGCAAGTCCGGTTGCACATAACTCAGCGCAAGCATGCATTGCTCGGCGTTTTCGGCATACGCGATGTCCACGCGCCCATAGGCCCGCAGCATTTCGGACATCAGGCGACGCTGAAACGCGTTGCCATTGACCACCAAAACTCGAAGGACGATCTTGTCGTCGTCGTATGCGCCCGCCATGTGCGGAACCTAGCGCGCTACGCTTAATAATTGAGGCAAGAACCTCAAGAATTCAGCGTAAATATTGATTGAATCGGTTAAGACCCGTTGATGCTTTCGCTGCTGCTCGCCTCGTTCGTCACGTTTTTCGTCGCCATCGATCCGGTGGCGATGGCGCCGATGTTCACGACCATGACGTCGCGCATGACGCCCGAATGGCGGCGCAAGATGGCGTGGAAATCCATCGCCATCGCAACGGGCATCCTGCTGGCATTCGCCTTCGGCGGCGCCTGGCTCCTGCAGCAAATCCACGTTTCGATCGACGCCTTCCGCATCGCCGGCGGCCTGCTGCTTTTCCTCATCGCCGTCGATATGCTGTTCGAGAAGCGCTCCGAGCGCCGCGAAGAGCGCGCCGAGCAGGTGGCGCAACACCAGGCCGAGCACCCCGGCACGCAAGATGACATCTCCGTCTTCCCGCTCGCCATCCCGCTCATCAGCGGCCCCGGCGCCATCGCCTCGATCATGCTCTTTTTCGCCGAGAACCAGGATATCGTCAGCCGCGGCATCATCCTGCTTGGCGTCGGCGCCAACCTCGCGCTCTGCCTGATCGCTTTCCTCGCCTCAGGTCCGCTCTCCAAGATCATGGGCGAAACCGTCGCCTCGATGCTCACCCGCATTTTCGGCATCCTGCTGGCGGCGCTGGCGGCGCAATTCGTCGTCGACGGCATCCGCAATGTGTTCGGGATCACGGCGGCCGCCGCGGGCTAACAATTTCGCATCGCAGCAACGCCAATCCCCGCCTTCACGTGCGGTGCTAGACTGCTAGATACAGTCTCATGAGCAATGCCTTCGACGTTATCGTGATCGGTTCCGGCCCCGGCGGCTATGTCACCGCCATTCGCGCTTCACAGCTTGGTTTCAAGACCGCCATTGTCGAGCGCGATCGCTTGGGCGGCATCTGCCTCAACTGGGGCTGCATCCCGACGAAAGCTCTGCTCCGCTCAGCGGAAGTCTATCGCAACGCGATGCACGCGAAGGATTTCGGTCTCACCATCGAGAACGTGAAGTTCGATCCCGAAGCCGTGGTGAAACGCTCGCGCGGCGTGGCTGGACGCATGGAGAAGGGCGTCCAATTCTTGATGAAGAAGAACAAGATCACGGTGATCGAAGGCGAAGCCCGCCTGGAAAAGGGCAGCGCCGCGCCGAAGGTCATCGTGAAAGGCAAGGACGGCAAAGATACGCCTTATGAAGCCAAGCACGTCATCCTCGCCACCGGCGCGCGTGCGCGCGAAATCCCCGCCGCAGGTTTGAAAGCCGACGGCAAGCGCATCTGGACTTATCGCGATGCGATGACGCCGCCGTCGTGGCCGGAGTCGCTGCTCGTGTTCGGCTCAGGGGCCATCGGCATCGAGTTCGCGAGCTTCTATGCCGCCTTCGGCGTGAAGACGACCGTGGTTGAGTTGCTCGATCGCGTGCTGCCGGTTGAGGACGAAGAAATCTCGGCCTTCGCCAAGAAGCGCTACGAGAAGGAAGGCCTCAAGATCATGACCTCCACCGAAGCCAAGTCGCTGAAAGCGACAGCGAACGGCGTTGAGGCTGTGGTGCAGGCGAACGGCAAACAGGAAACGCTGACCGCCTCACACGCCATCGTCGCCGTCGGCATCACCGGCAACATCGAGAACCTTGGCCTCGAAGGCCTGGGCGTCAAAACCGATCGCGGCCACATCGTCACCGATGGCTACGGCAAAACCAATGTCGCCGGCCTCTACGCGATCGGCGACGTCACCGGCGCGCCGTGGCTGGCGCACAAGGCAAGTCACGAGGGCATCATCTGCATCGAAGCGCTCGCCGGCCAAAAGCCGCATCCGATGATCAAGGAGCGCATTCCAGGCTGCACCTATTCGCATCCGCAAGTCGCCAGCGTCGGCCTCACCGAAGCGAAGGCGAAGGCCGCGGGCAGGGACGTGCGCGTGGGGCGCTTTCCGTTCGTCGGCAACGGCAAGGCCATCGCGCTTGGCGAAGATCAAGGCATGGTCAAAGTCGTGTTCGACGCCAAGACCGGCGAACTCCTCGGCGCGCACATGATCGGCGCCGAAGTGACGGAGCTCATCCAAGGCTACGCCATCGCCATGCAAACGGAGACCACCGAGCACGAGCTGATGGAAACCGTCTTCCCGCACCCAACGCTGTCAGAAATGATGCACGAAGCGGTTTTGGATGCGTACGGGCGCGTGCTGCACGTTTAGCGAGGCAAGGATGCGTGCATTGGTTGCCACGCTCACGACGGGGGGCATTCTCTGCCTTTCGAGCTGCTATCGAACGGTAGCGCTGAATTTGACCGAACTCGACGACGGCCGCGTCAAGATAGAGGCGAGCGCGGGAGTCATTGAGCGCTTTCTCAGCGGGCCTATCTGCTTTCGAACACTTGCAATTAGCGAGCGGCGGCGCGGCGAGGCCTCGGACACGCTAAGCGACGTTTGGCGAATCGAGCGTCACCTGCCCGATGCTTGTCTCAGCGAGTACACCTTCCCCGAAGTGCCTGAGGGCTTTCAACTGGTCGTAGGAGAGGACGCACAGCTACGGTCGGGAACAGAATATGTCGTGCGCGCGACCGCACCCGGCCTTGGCGCCGAACGCGATTTTGTGAAACGCTGAGCCTAAGCCGCCTTCGCCTCAGCAAAGCGCTCAGCCGCGATCCGCTGCATCACGACGTAATCCGTCTTGCCGCTGCCAAGCACCGGGATTTCATCGACCACGACAATCCGCTTCGGCACAGCAAGCTCGCTCGCGCCATTGGCCTTGCACCAGGCTTGCAGCTCTTCCGACGTCGCGCCGGCGTGATCGGTGAAGAGGATAATCCGCTCGCCCTTGCGCGAATCCGGCAGCGCCACGGCAGCGTGCAAATGATCGGGCCACACGGTCTGCGCATACGCTTCGACCGCGTTCAGCGACACCATCTCGCCGCCCACCTTCGCGAAGCGTTTCACACGGCCAAGGATGCGGATGAAGCCATCGCTATCGACGTCAACAACGTCGCCGGTGTCGTGCCAGCCTTGCGGCAGGAGATCGATGCCGAACGGCTTGGTTGGATCGAGATAGCCGCGCATCACGTTCGGGCCGCGCACGTAAAGTTTCTGGCCGCCGTCGATGCCGGGCACCGGCTCAAGGCGCCACTCAATGCCGGGAATGAATTGGCCGACCGTGCCGTGCTTATTAGCGCCAGGAATGTTGACCGCGATGACAGGGGAAGCCTCTGTCGCTCCATAGCCTTCAAGCAGCTCGACATCGAACCGCGTCTTATAAAGCTCGCGCGTCTCCGGCTTCACGCGCTCGGCGCCGCAAACCATCAACTCGATGCAATTCAAGTCGCCGTCCTGCGCGTTGCGCGCATATTGCTGCGCAAACGTGTCGGTCGCGAAGAAGACATTGGCGCCCGTCTCTTTGATGAGTTTCGGGATCTCTTTGACTTGCAACGGCGAGGGAAAGAGGAACGTCTTGTGGCCGGTGAAAATCGGCAGCAGCACGCCGCCCGTAAGCCCGAAGCAATGGAACATCGGCAGTGGGCAGAAGAACGACCAGTTCGGATCGAACGGAATGTGCGCGTGCGCCTGCTCAACGTTGGAGACGATATTGGCGTGGCTCAGCACCGCGCCCTTCGGCGCGCCATACGAACCAGACGTGAAAAGAATAACCCCGGTGTCGTCCGGATTGGCCTTCGCCGCGAACATGCGCGGGAACGTGCCTTTGATCAGGGCGATGATCTTATCGCCGAAGTCGATCGTTTTGCGGATGTCCTCAAGATAGATGAGCTTGGCGACTTTCGAGAGTTCCGCCTCAAGCGCCTCAAGCTTCGCAATCTTGATGAAGGTGCGCGACGTCAAAATCTTACGGACGTTCGCCGCTTCGCACGCCGAACGAAGGTTCATCGCGCCCGCGGTGAAATTGAGCATGGCGGGCGTGCGGCCGATCGCGTGCAACGCGAAGAACGTCACCGTACAGCCAACGCCGGTCGGCAACATGATGCCGGTCGTCTCGCGCTGCTTAATAAGGGTGTCGAGCTTGCCGCCGAGCGCAAATGCCGCGCGGACAATATCGTCGTAACTCAGGACCTTGCGCTCGTGGTCTTCGAGGATCGGATACTTGCCGCCGCGCTCATCACGCGCCCGCAACAGAGCCTCGAACAAGGTGACACGGGTACGCGCCAACTCGAACGTCCGCTGAGCCATGTATAGCCGCCTCCGAACTTCCGCCCTGACGCAACACGATTGTGCGTCGACCCGTGATTATTGTTTCACGGTTGTAACAGAACCTAGCGGCGCAAAGATGGCCGGGCAAGTCACCGGGGCATTAACCCCTTGGGACCGCAAAGGAGGATTGCCGCCAAGGCGTTGCGGGACAAGGCCGGTAGGCTCATGTTCAGCACGTGCCCACGCTGATTGATTTGCGCCAGGGAGGCGAGAGCCGCCCCCGTCACCCCGAGAAAGAGGGGAGACCGGACGCCCCATCGCCGAGAAAGCCCGACTGGATTCGCGTAAAGGCGCCTACCAGCCTCGGTTACCACCAGACGAAAGAACTCGTCCGCGATCTGAAGTTGCACACGGTCTGCGAAGAAGCCGGCTGCCCCAACATCGGCGAGTGCTGGAGCCAGAAGCACGCCACCTTCATGATCCTCGGCGGCATCTGCACGCGCGCCTGTTCATTCTGCAACGTCGCGACCGGCAAACCGCTGCCGCTTGACGCAAACGAGCCTGAGAACGTCGCTTACGCCACCGCTCAGATGGGCCTCAAACACGTCGTCATCACCAGCGTCGATCGCGACGATCTGGAAGACGGCGGCGCCGATCATTTTGTGCTGACGATTCAAGCTGTCCGCCGCGCCGCGCCGGAGACGACGATCGAAATCCTGACGCCGGATTTCCTGCGCAAGCCAGGCGCCGCCGAGCGCGTCATCGATGCGGCGCCGGACGTCTTCAACCACAATCTCGAAACCGTGCCGCGGCTCTATCACTCGATCCGCCCCGGCGCGCGCTATTACCAATCGCTGCGCTTGCTGGACTCGGTGAAGCAACGCGATCCGAACCAGTTCACCAAGAGCGGCCTCATGGTCGGTCTCGGCGAAGCCAAGGACGAAGTGCTCCAAGTGATGGACGATCTGCGTGTCGCCGGCGTCGATTTCCTCACCATCGGCCAATATCTACAGCCGACAAAGAAGCACGCCGCCATCGATCGGTTTTGGACCCCGGATGAATTCAAGGCGCTCGAAACCATCGCTTACGCCAAAGGTTTCCTCATGGTCTCCGCCAGTCCGCTGACGCGCTCGTCGCATCACGCCGGCGAGGACTTTGCGCGCCTCAAGGCCGCGCGTCTGGCGCAAACCAAAGCCTGATATGGCCCGCACAATCATCGAGGCTTCGCGCATCCTGCCGTATGCGCCCGATGATCTCTGCCGACTGGTTGGCGATGTGCGCGTCTATCCGCAATTTGTGCCCTTCCTGCAGCGACTGCGCGTGACAAAGGAAGAGCCGCTCGCCGAAGGCGGCTGGCAAGGAGTCGCGGAAGCTGAGGTTGGCTGGAAAGCCATCAACGTCCACTTCTCGACCAGCGTTCGCTGCGAGCCTGCTAAAGGCGAAGTCGATGTCGCGCTCGTCAAAGGACCGCTGCACGCGCTCAACAACCGCTGGCGTTTTGTCCCGCACGAGAAAGGCGCGCACGTGAGCTATTGGATCGCCTACGAGTTCAAGAATCCGCTCCTACAGGCAGCGATCTCGGCCAACAAAGACAAACTCGCGGGCCGCATCATGGAAGCGTTCGAACGCGAAGCGCGCAGGCGCCTCAGCTAGTCGAGCACGCGCTGCGCCAGCGTTAACGCCGCAATCGCGCTCTCGGCTTGCACGCGGTGGCGCCCGATATCGCCGAAGCGATGCTCCTCATGCAGGCGCGGTCCGCCGCGTCGCCCGGCTGCGATGTGAACAAGCCCTACGGGCTTTTGCGCTGATCCGCCGCTCGGACCGGCGATGCCGGTCACCGCAATCGCCACATCGGCGCGGCTGTTTTTGAGCGCGCCGTCGATCATCGCCAGAGCCACCTCTTGGCTCACGGCGCCGCGCCTTTCGATCAACTCGGCGGGAACGCCCAGCATCTCGACCTTTGCTTCGTTCGAGTACGTAACGAAACCGCGCTCCAGCACCAGCGAAGCGCCTGCAACGGCGGTAAACGCAGCCGAGATCAGGCCGCCGGTACAACTTTCGGCGGTCACAAGCTTGAGGCCCCGACGGCGGGTAGGCTCGAAGAGGCCCGTGGCCTCTTGAATCAGGCGATCTGAAATCATGTAGCGATAGAACCGCGACGCCTGAAATTGTCCATTCCAATCAACCTGCGCAGGTGGCAGAAGCGGCCACCACGTGAGGGGAGGGAAGATGGAAGCGATTGCACGCCGCGCGGCTGCGCCCGTGTATGCGCTGGCGCTCTTCGCGAGCGCGGCCCTCATCTTCGTTTTGCAGCCGCTGTTCGGACGCATGGTGACGCCGTTGCTCGGTGGCTCGCCGCAGGTCTGGAACGCCTCGATGGCGTTTTTCCAGGGCGCGCTGCTGGTCGGTTACCTTTACGCGCATCTGCTCCAACGTGTGAAAGACCTCAAACTCCAAGCGATCGTCCACGCCCTTGTGCTGGTTGCCGCTTGGTGTGTGCTGCCGATCCAAGTTTCGACCGCGCTCGGGCCGCCGAGTTCGGAACATCCAGCGGCTTGGCTCGTCGGTGTGCTTACGCTCTCCGTCGGCGCGCCGTTCGCGGCGGCGTCAGCGACAGCGCCGCTGCTTCAAGCTTGGTTCGCACGCACTGGCCGCAGCGACGCCAGCGATCCGTATTATCTCTACGCCGCCAGCAACCTCGGCAGCTTCGTTGGCCTGCTCGCATATCCCGCTTTGATCGAGCCGCTGCTTGGGGTGCACGCGCAGAGCCAGGCGTGGTCCGTCGGGTATGTCGCCGTGGTCGCACTGATTGTGCTCTGCGCCGCAGTCGCGGTCTCTGCGCACGGCACTGCGCCGAAGCCGCTTGAGCACACTGGCCCCGCCCCAAGTTGGCGCGAGCGCGGCTATTGGATCGCCGCAGCCGCCGTGCCGTCGGCGCTTTCGCTCGGCGTCACGCTTCATATTTCAACCGACGTCGCCTCGGCCCCTATGCTGTGGGTGGTGCCGCTCGCGCTTTACCTAGCGACGTTCGTCATCGCCTTCATGAAGGGCAGCGAAAAGATCGTCGGCGCGACGCTACTCATCCACCCGATCGCGCTCGCTTTGATGGTCGCGTTTTACTTCAACTCCGGCAATTGGGTGCTGTCGGTCTCGCTCATCCTGTGCGGATTCTTTTTCAGCGCGCTGGTCTGTCACCTCGCGCTCGCGCATTCGCGGCCGAGCGCAGATCGGCTGACGGAGTTTTATCTGCTGGTATCGCTCGGCGGCGTGCTGGGCGGGGCGTTTGCGGCGTTCGTCGCGCCGCTGATCTTCAATAACGTCTATGAATTCCCGCTGGCGATGGCCGCTGCGTGCCTCTTCAGGCCGCGCTCGGGCACAGATATGCCGCGCCTCACCGACGCGTCGGTGACTGCGGCGG
>JAXMCH010000014.1:0-37118 GCA_046349455.1 Hyphomonadaceae bacterium
CGGCGTGGCGTTGTTCGGAAGACACTAAATCCCTGGGCGGGCATGTTTACTCCCCGATTACCGAACGCGGTATTGGATTGGGGAACAGCAACGCCATTGCTGGACCGGCGCAAAGCGCCTTATGAGCGGATCATGGCGCAAGCGCAGAAGAAATCTTCGATGCCCAAAGACGGCGACGACAAGCTCTGGGACGACAACCTCTTCGGTGGGAGCGAAGCGCCTCCTGCCGCAGCTGGCGGTTATACCGCCAAAGACATCGAAGTCCTCGAAGGACTCGAACCGGTTCGGAAACGTCCCGGTATGTATATCGGCGGCGTCGACGAGCGCGCGCTGCACCACCTCTTCGCCGAAGTGCTCGACAACTCGATGGACGAAGCGGTCGCGGGCTTCGCTGACCGCATCGAAGTGGAACTCGAGGCGGACGGCACGCTGCGCGTGACCGACAATGGGCGCGGCATGCCCGTCGATCCGCATCCGAAGTTTCCGAAGAAGTCCGCGCTCGAAATCATCATGACGGTGCTGCACGCGGGCGGAAAGTTCTCGGGCAAAGTTTATCACACGTCCGGCGGCCTACACGGCGTCGGCGTCTCTGTGGTGAACGCGCTCTCCGACAAAGTCGAAGTCGAAGTCGCGCGCGATCGCAAACTTTATCGCCAGACTTTCTCGCGCGGCACGCCGACATCGAAGCTCGTGGAAGTAGGCCCCGCGCACAATCGCCGCGGCACGACAGTGCGCTTCCATCCTGACGCTGAAATCTTCGGCAAAGGCGCCGCGTTCAAGCCCGCGCGCCTTTTCCAAATGGCGCGCTCGAAAGCCTACTTGCAGCGCGGTACGCAGATCCGTTGGAAGTGCGCGCCTGAGCTGATCAAGGACGACACGCCGGCGGAAGCGATCCTTCACTTCCCGAATGGCCTCGCGGACTTCTTGAGTGAACTCACGAAGAGCAAGCGCGCTGTCGTCAATGAGCCTTTCTCCGGCAAGACGGACAAGGATAGCCCGCATGGCCGCGTCGAGTGGGCCATCACGTGGGTGAGCGACGGCTTCGGTGAAGCTGACGGCTTCCTTCGCTCCTATTGCAACACCGTCTACACGCCGGACGGCGGCTTCCACGAAGCTGGCTTCCGCGCGGCGATCGCCAAGGGCCTGCGCGCCTACGCTGAACTGCGCAACAACAAGAAGGCCACCGCCATCACGCAGGAAGACGTGATGAACACTGGCGCTGGTCTCGTCTCGGTCTTCATTCGCGATCCGCAGTTCGAAGGCCAAACCAAGGGCCGCCTGGTTTCGACGGAAGCCGCGAAGATCGTCGAGAACGCGGTGCGCGATCCGTTCGATCACTGGCTCGCCGCGAATACGCAGGAAGCCAACCGCCTGCTCGAATGGTGCATTCAGCAAGCCGAAGACCGCATGCGCCGCCGCAAGGAGAAGGAAGTCTCCCGGCAAACGGCGACGCGGAAGCTGCGTCTGCCCGGCAAGCTCGCTGATTGCTCGCGGGCTGGCGAGAAAGATACCGAGATCTTCCTGGTCGAGGGTGACTCGGCCGGTGGTTCAGCGAAGCAAGCGCGCTCGCGAGAAACCCAAGCCATCCTGCCGTTGCGTGGGAAGATCCTGAACGTCGCCAGCGCCGGCGCAGAAAAGATGAGCGGCAACCAAGAGCTTGCCGACCTCGCGCTGGCCCTCGGCGTGCAGATGGGCGCGAAGTTCAAGCTCGACGACCTGCGCTACGAGCGCGTGATCATCATGACCGACGCCGACGTCGACGGCGCTCACATCGCCTCACTGCTGATCACCTATTTCCACAAGCAAATGCCGGCGCTCATCCGCGCGGGGCGGCTCTTCTTGGCGATGCCGCCGCTCTATCGCATCACCGCCGGCAAAGAGAGCATTTACGCCCGCGACGACGCGCACAAAGAAGCGCTGCTCAACGGCGAATTCAAAGGCCGCAAGACCGACATCTCACGGTTCAAGGGCCTCGGCGAAATGATGCCGGCGGACTTGAAGGACACGACGATGAATCCGGCCACCCGCACGCTAGCGCGCGTGGTGCTGGACGAAAGCGGCGCGCCGGATTTCGAAGTGCTGATCGAAACGCTGATGGGCAAGAAAGCTGAGAAGCGCTTCGACTACATCCAAGCGAACGCGAAGTTCGTGGAGGATGTGGACGTTTAGGGAAGCCTGCGCAAATTTACGGCGAACGATCGACCAAGCGCAAGATCGGTTTTTAAGTCAAAGCTGAGGCGCTCGCCGTTCTCTATACGGGCGAAGCCGGCGTTCTCCAATTCGTTGGCATACACCGGAACGTCGGCCCGGCCGTCATCGCGTGTGATGAAGCCGGAGCCCCGTCGCGGATCGTAAGACCTCACCTGGCCTTTCACGAAACGGCCGCTGAAACATTGCGGGGCGAGAGCACGGCATCGATCCCGTGGACGATGCCATTTCGCGCAAGCAGGTCAGGCTTCGTCAGCCGTGCGCCATTTACATTCAGGACCGAACGCCCATCAATGATGACATCGCCGCCCGCGTGCATGATCCCGCGTATCCGTTTGCCGATCAGCCGAGGTGTCGCGACTTTGCCGGCGGCAAGGTGATAACCGAGCACGATCCTCAAACGTTCACGATCGTGATTGAGCAGTTTGTCGAGGGCGGCTGGCGCCAGAGAGTTGAATGCTCCATCAGAGGGCGCGAAGACCGTAAATGGCCCAGCCCCTTCGAGCGCCTCAAAATACTCGCTTGTCCGCAACGCGGTGGCAAAAATGTGAAAGCCAGCGCGATCGGCAACGCTGACGACGGATAAGGCGCTCATAGTCATTCGCTCCTCAGCGCCCAGCGTGGATCACGCAATGCGGACGCGTCGATTTACTGAGAATCGTAGGCGTCGCGCGCCTTGATGTAGCGGTCATAGAGTTCGCGCAGGCGCGTGCCAGGTTCGCCCTTGGCGCGCCCATGAAACCGCGCCATGCCGGCGTCACGTTCGCCAAAAATCGCGCGCACTTCATCCATCCATGCTCGATCCGCGTCGGTGGATTCCTGAAGGAGCCTGAGTTTGCTCACGTCGCGCCCTGCAACCGCTTGACCTCATCGCGGAATTGACGCTCGTCGAAGACAACGCCTGTTACCGTGTCTCGAATGCGGACGAGGCGCATGCCGCGACGTTGAAGCCCGACAGCCCAACCGAGTGCGGCCTCCGCATCCTGCAGTGTCTCGCTGGGTTCGAAGCGAAGGCCTGGTCCGGGTGAGGAGTTCACGATGAATGCCATAAGTGAGCGTCCTCAGATTGTTGGAGATGTGGGCGAGTCCGCGAAGACAAACTCAGAAGACCCAGGCACGTGCTCGCCGTATTTGATCGTGTAAGCCGGCCCGAGCGATTGAACCAAAATCTCGGCCTCGACGCTCGAGGCGAACACGCCTGCCAAGTGCCACGGCTGCAGCCGCAACACACCCCAACCGCGCTTCAACATCTCGCCCGGAATTGGCATCTAAGGTCCTTCGACTGGCGAACGCGCGCGCAATGCCGCCCGCCCGTCGCGGGCGGCGCAAGCAATAGTTCTTGTTGCTGATCGGTGCACGCTAACACAGATCGCGAGTGGGTGTCGGATATTCTGCACCGTCGCCCAGATCGTTGGTTTTGATCGATTTAGATTTGCCAAGCGCAATGGGCGTGCACTGCGCGCATAAGGGGCGGCCGCCTTTGGTTCGGCAGGAGCCGCACATGGCCAAGTTCGTAAAGTTCAGTTCCGCCACCGACCCCCGTCTTGAGGTTCACATCAATCCGCAGGAGGTCGCCGCAGTCAGAGACAGCCACGGCAAGACCATCATCCTCTTCCGAGCCATTGCTGCAACCGAGACCGTCGTTGGCACGGTCGCCAGCGTCGTCGCTGCTCTTGAGGCAGCCAGCTAGGCATGGGCGGCGGAGGACTTTCATTGACTTTTGGCTCAATTCGCCCCATTTCCGCGCTGTCCGTTGTGCGCGCCCTGGGGCGTGCTCGCCCTTGCTGGACGCCCGCTCACCTCAATCCGGAGACGCGAGGCGTGTAGCGCCAACCAAGCGGCCTGCCCGCTCGCGCCCCGCGCGAACATGCGGCCCCCAAGTGAGATTGAATGTCCTCTGAAAATTCCGCGCCTGAGAGCGCACCTGAAGCTCAACCCCAAACTACCTTCGACGATCTAGGCCTCTCCGCCGAAACGCTCCGCGCGGTGAAGGAAGGCGGCTACAACACGCCGACGCCGATCCAAGCGCAGGCGATCCCCGAAGTGCTGAAAGGCCGAGACATTCTCGGCATCGCGCAAACCGGCACTGGCAAGACCGCCGCCTTCACGCTGCCGATGATCGATATCCTCGCCGCGGGCCGCGCGCGCGCACGCATGCCGCGTACGCTGATCCTCGAGCCGACGCGCGAACTGGCCGCCCAAGTCGCCGAAGGCTTCGACAAATACGGCAAGTACCAAAAGCTCACCAAAGCGCTGCTCATCGGCGGCGTTTCGTTCGGCGACCAAGACGCACTGCTCGCGCGCGGCGTCGACGTTCTGATCGCCACACCAGGCCGCCTGCTCGATCACTTCGAACGCGGCAAGCTGCTGCTGACCGGCGTGCAGGTCATGGTGGTCGACGAAGCCGACCGCATGCTCGACATGGGCTTCATCCCCGACATCGAACGCATCTTCAAACTGACGCCGTTCACACGCCAGACGCTCTTCTTCTCGGCGACCATGCCGCCGGAAATCACGCGCCTCACCGAAGCGTTTCTCTCAAGCCCGAAGCGCATCGAAGCAACGCGTCCCGCCACAACCGCAACCACGATTACCCAGAAAGTTGTCATGCTCCCGGGCGGTGATCCCCGCACGCGCCGCGCTGCACTACGCGCCACCATCAACGGCAGCGGTGAAGTGAAGAACGGCATCATCTTCTGCAATCGCAAGACCGACGTTGACGTCGTCGCGCTCTCGCTGAAGCGCCACGGCTATAATGCAGCGCCGCTGCACGGCGATCTCGATCAGTCGCTGCGCACCAAGACACTCGACCGCTTCCGCAGCAATGATCTGCAGTATCTCGTCGCTTCAGACGTCGCCGCCCGCGGCCTCGACATTCCGGACGTCTCACACGTTTTCAATTACGAACCGCCGCGTAGCCCGGACGACTATGTCCACCGGATCGGCCGGACCGGCCGCGCTGGCCGTCTCGGCGCTTCCTTCACCCTCGTCGGGCCAGCAGACAAAAAGAGCTGGGACGCAATCGAGAAGCTGACCGGCAAGACGATCGAAAAAGCAGAGATCGAGGGCCTTCCGGAAGCTTCGCTCGGCGATCCGCGCGACAGCGGCGGGCGTGGCCGCCGCGCTGAAGAGCTCAAGAAAGAGCACTCCAAGCGGCTCAGCGAGAAGAAGCAGAGATATCAAAAGCGCGACGAGGATCGCCCGACTGCCTCGACCGAGCCTGTTGAGCGCACCGAAGCCAAATCAGAGGCGCGTCCGCCTCAGCGCGACGAGCGTCCGCGCCGTAGCGAGACAGAGCCGCGTGGTGAAAAACGCGAAGAACGCCCGCGCCGCAATGATGGACCGCGCAACGAGCAGCGCGAACGCCGCCCGCCGCGCAACGAAAACGGTCCGTCCGTCACCGGGTTTGGCGACAGCACGCCGGCCTTTCTGAAGCCGAAGAAGTAGTTACGGTTTCAGCCGCGCCGCGACTTGCTTGCGGAATGTATCGCCATAAGGCGGGCGCATCATGGCCAGTAACTCGCCACTCATCTGACGATAGATCGCCTTCTCGTGGCTGAATTCCAGGAAGCCGCGGTGACCGTGATAGGCGCCCATACCTGAGGGCCCTACGCCACCGAAAGGCAGATTATCCTGCGTCACGTGGAAAATCACGTCATTGATGGTCACGCCGCCTGAGTGCGTGCGGTTGAGCAGCGCTTCGCTCTCAGCTTCATCTTCGCCGAAGTAGTAAAGCGCCAGCGGACGCGGGCGATCGTTGATCTCGGTGATCGTGTCTTCGATCGACGTGTAGGTGCGGATCGGCAGCACCGGGCCGAAGATCTCTTCCTGCATCACCGTCATATCGTCGGTCGCGCCAACGATGAGCGTCGGCGGGATTTTGCGGTGTTCTTGCTGGCTGAAATCTTCATTGGCGGGATTGATCTCAACGATCTGCGCGCCCTTGGCCTGCGCGTCGTTGATCAGCCCGCGCACGCGATCGTAATGGCGTTGATTGATCATCGCCGTGTAGTCGGCGTTGTCTTTGATGGTGGGGTACATCTTCGCGACGGACGCCTTCGCGGCGCTGACGAAGCCGTTCAGATTTTCCTTTGGCGCAAGTAAATAATCCGGCGCGAGGCAGATCTGACCCGCGTTCATCGTTTTGCCTTGCATGACGCGCGCGGCGGTCTTTGCGAGATCTGCGCTCCGGCTGACGACGACGGGCGACTTCCCCCCGAGTTCGAGCGTCACAGGCACTAGGTTTTCAGCCGCCGCACGCATGACGTGCCGGGCGACGTTTGTGGCGCCGGTGAAGATCAGATGATCGAACGGCAGCCCCGCGAACGCGGCGCCAACGTCAGCACCGCCCTGGATGACCGCGATCTCTTCTTCATCGAAGTAGAGATCAATGGTTTGCGCCATTAGCGCCGAAGTTATCGGTGTGAACTCCGATGGCTTCAGCATGATGCGGTTGCCGGCGGCGAGTGCGCCGGCGATCGCGTCAAACGAGAGCTGCACGGGGAAATTCCAAGGGGAGATGACGCCGACAACACCCTTCGGCTGGTAACGGACCTCGGCCTTGGCGCCAAACAACGCGAGCGGCGCAGGCGTAACCTTGCGCTTCTGCGGCTTCATCCAGGTTTCGAGATTTTCGCGCGCCGACTTCAGCGGATTGATCGCGCCCGCGATGTCGGTCAGCGTCGTCATGTCCTTAGAGCGCACGCCGAAATCAGCGTTCATTGCCTCGACGAAATCACTCTTGTGGGTCAGCAGCAATGTGATGCAGCGCGTAAGGCGATCTTTCCGCAGACGCGCGTCCGGCGGCCCCTTTGACAGGTTCGCACGCTTCTGGAGGCTCAAAACCTCCTGCATGCGTGCCTTCATCTCTTCAATGCTGGGGTCGACGGGCTTGTTCATGACGGGTCCTCCCGGGGAGCTTTGACCGAGCTTACGCCTTGCCGTTGACGTAAGCGCAATTACCAATTTATTTCCCACCTCACCCCACCATTTACCACTCGTCCATATCCTGGCTCGTAGCGTCGGTCTGTAAGGCAGACTCAGCGGGATCAGACTGCGTGACGGACCAAGACAACTTCATGCAAGGCCCGGGCGGCGAAACCGTCGCCATGGAGACCCTCGATCTGATGCGCCTCCACGGCGTCCCCCCCACGGCTGACAACTACGAAGTATGGCTGAGCTACCGCCTGGGACGCAATCCGCAGCTCCGCGAGGCAATCGATCAACGGATCGCTTCTGGCGAGGCTTTCAACGCCGAGTTCAGCAAGACTATCCACGAGAAGTTCTTCACCGGCATGGGCGCCTCCGCGCAGATCGTCCTCGCGGGGGAACGCATCGCGCGGGATCTAAGTCAGGTCGTTTCGTTCCTCAAATCCGCCGAAGAGAAAAGCGGCGACTACGGTCGTACGCTCGAAAGCGCCGCAACTGATCTGAACCGTGGTTTGGCGCCCGAACAAATCCGTCAGATCGTATCGAGCCTCGCTGCTGCCACGCTCGATATGGCCAATCACAATCAACATCTGAATGAACAGCTCGCTCGCTCACGGACAGAGATCGACACTCTACGCACGAGCCTGGAATCTGTTCGCGTCGAGTCACTGACTGACAGCCTAACCGGCCTCGCCAACCGCCGCATGTTCGATGAAACCCTGCGTATGCGACTTGAGGAGAGCCGCGCCCAGCGTAGCGAGCTGTGCCTACTCCTCTGCGATATAGATCACTTCAAGCGGTTCAACGACACCTGGGGTCATCACACAGGCGATCAAATACTCCGTTTCCTGGCAAGTGCGATGCAGGCCCATGCGAGACCCGATTTCCTCGTTGCCCGCTACGGCGGTGAAGAGTTCGCCATGATCATGCCGCGCGTCAGCCCCCGCGTCGCGGCGCAAACTGCTGAATCCCTGCGCGCCGCGATCCAAGCAAAACGCTTGCGGCGGCGCTCTACAAATGAGGACCTGGGACAGGTCACGGTTTCGGTCGGCATTGCGCGATTGCAGCCTGGCGACACCGGCCCAGGCCTAATCGAACGCGCGGATGCATGCCTCTATGCGTCCAAGCGCAACGGCCGCAATCAAGTGACCACAGACGCCACGCCTGTCCTTTACGTGGCGTAGCGCTTCCATCGCGCAGTCAAACCGCTAGCATCTTCCTTAAATAGGGAGACCGCGAATGGCTTACGCGAAGGTCAAGTACGCGCGCGAAGGCGCAGTCGCCATCATCACGCTGAACGATCCAGCAACGCTGAACGCCGCCGATCCCGCGATGGCGGACGAAATTAGTCAAGCGATGACGCAGGCTGCTGGAGAGGCGCGCGCCGTGGTTCTCACAGGCGAAGGCCGCGGTTTCAGCTCAGGCGCCAAGCTTGGCGCCGGTGGTGCGCCGCCGATGGGCGATGACGGCCAGATCGACCTCGGCCAAGCGCTCGACAAACACTACAATCCACTCGTCACTCAGTTGCGCGACTTGCCCATTCCGTTTGTGACAGCGGTGAACGGCGCAGCAGCTGGCGTTGGCTGCTCTATCGCGCTCATGGGCGATCTGATCGTCGCGGCTGAGAGCGCGTACTTCCTGCAAGCCTTCCGCCGCATTGGCCTCGTGCCAGACGGCGGTTCAACCTATCTGCTGCCGCGCATGATTGGCCGGGCACGCGCGATGGAGATGATGCTGCTTGGTGAAAAGCTGCCGGCTGCGAAGGCTCTAGATTGGGGTCTCGTCAATCGCGTCGTTGCAGACGCAGACCTGATGCCGTCGGCGCTCGCGCTCGCGAACGAACTGGCGGCGGGTCCGACGAAGACGCTGGCCTTGATCCGCCGGCTTGCCTGGCAATCTGAGGACGCTGCTTGGCAAGCCCAGCTCACGGCGGAACGAGTTGCACAACGCGAAGCCGGGCGAACGGAAGATTTCGCCGAGGGGGTGAAGGCGTTTTTGACCAAGCGCCCCGCCAAGTTCAGCGGCAGCTAACGCTTAGCGGTCTTCTTGGCGGGCTTGGTCTTTGCTTTGGCGGTTGCGACGGCGAGCGCCTTCTTGCCCCAGCGCGCAGCTTCGTCAGGGTCGTCGAGCGCGCTATCGGGCAAGCGCCAGTAGCTCATCTCGATTTTCTCGCCGGCGCGCGGACCATTCTGCGGCGCCCACACGAAAGGGCCGGAGCCCTCATCCCGTAGCTCTGCTTTCAACGCGTCGTCCGTTTTGAGATAAATCGTGTCGTCGGTGATCAGCAGAAACATAACGCCATCGGCGTAGCCGCCCGCGCCGCCGAACATGCGTTTGATCTGGATCGGTCCTAACCCGTCGAACAGCTCCCGCACGTAATCGTGGAAGCCGTCAGCCATTGATCAGACGTCCTCTTTCGCGGGGACTATAGTGACGCTTTCACCACAACCGCAGGCGTCGGTTTGGTTCGGATTGCGGAACACGAATTTGGAGGAGAGCCGCGTCGTTTCATAGTCGATCTCCGACCCGAGTAAAAACAGCACGGCGTCCGCCTTCACCAGAATGCTGACGCCTTTGTCTTCAACCAATTCATCGAACTGCGCTGGCGCCTCGGCATAGTCCAGTACGTATTCCATGCCGGCGCAGCCGCCGTTTACGACGCCCACGCGCAGATAAGGCTTATCGCCCTTAGCCATGATCTCTCGCGCTCGCGCAGCGGCGGCTTCAGTCAGCGTAACGATCTTTGGTCTCGGCCTGCGGCTCATCGCTCACAACATATTTAGTTCGAGTTTGGCTTCGTCGCTCATGCGAGCCGGCGTCCACGGCGGCTCAAACACCAAGTTGACCTTAGCGCCGGTAACCCCGTTGACCTTCCGCGCCGCGCTTTCCACCCAGCCCGGCATTTCACCGGCCACCGGACAGCCAGGCGCCGTCAAAGTCATATCGATGTCAACGAACCCATCGTCATTGATATCTACTTTGTAGATGAGCCCCAGTTCGTAAACATCAACCGGGATTTCGGGATCAAACACAGTTTTGAACTGCGCCACCAGATCGTCGGTGATGCGGTCAAGCTCAGCCTGCGGCAGAGCGGATTGCGGAGAAACAACGCCGTCCATGTGCTTTAGCTCAGGAGCTTTCTGGCCTTGTGCAAGGCCTCGATAAATACATTGATTTCATCAAGCCGATTATAGCAGGCAAAACTCGCGCGCGCAGTCGCCGTGACACCTAAGCGTTGCATTAAAGGTTGCGCGCAATGATGACCGGCGCGCACCGCAACGCCCTGTCGATCCAGAATCTGCGCGACATCGTGCGGGTGAGCGCCCTCAACCGAGAACGAGACGATCGCGCCCTTGTTTGAGGCAGCACCGTGCAACTTTACCCAGTTCAGTTCGCGCAGGGCGCTCATGGCTTTGTCGCGTAAAGCGGATTCATGCGCTAGAATCGCCGCGCGATCCTGGCTGCTGAGCCAATCAATGGCCGCCTTCAGACCGATCGCTTCAAGGATCGGCGGCGTGCCGGCTTCGAAGCGGTGCGGCGGCTCGCTGTAGGTGATGCGCTCTAGTTCAACGACGTCAATCATCTCGCCGCCACCTTCAAACGGCGCCATGACCGCCAGTAGATCGCGCTTTCCGTAGAGCACTCCAATTCCAGTGGGGCCGTACAGCTTGTGGCCGGTGAAGGCGTAGAAATCGACATCCAGCGCCTGCACATCGACGTGGCCGTGCACCACCGCCTGACATCCATCGAGCATCACCGGGACGCCTTTAGCGTGGGCGATCCGAACGACTTCCGCCGCTGGCGTCTTGGCGCCCAGCACGTTCGACATGTGTGTGAGCGCGAGCATTTTGGTGCGCGGGCCAATCAGTGCATCCAAGGCCGCGAGATCAATGCCGCCGTCATCATCGACATCGAGCCATTTCAGCACCGCACCCTTGCGCTCGCGCAGAAAGTGCCACGGCACAATATTCGAGTGGTGCTCCATGACCGAGACGATGATCTCGTCACCGGGATTCACCTCCAGCCCAGCGGCCACGATGTTGATCGCGTGCGTGCCCCCCTTCGTGAAGATCACGCTGTCGGGCGTTGGCGCATTGATGAAGCGCGCGACGGTGTGGCGCGCCGCTTCGAAGGCTTCGGTGGTTTCATTGGCGAGCGCGTGTAGCCCGCGATGAACGTTCGCGTACGCGCCGCGCATCTGCGCAGCCATCGCCTCAATCACAGCTTCCGGCTTCTGGGCGCTGGCGGCGTTGTCGAAATAGATGAGCGGCCGACCATGAACCTCGCGCTGGAGGATCTGGAAATCCGCGCGGATCGCGTCGACATCGAATGGGCGTTTGATAAGCGGCGCGTTCATGGCGCAGCTCCCAGCCAATTGCCGATACGCCGCAACACCTCGTCGCGTACATCCGGCGGGATCCAATCGGGCGCCGCCTCAGCCAGAAACGCTTCGATCAGCAAGGCGCGCGCTTCGGCTTCAGGAATGCCGCGCGACCGCAGATAGAACAAGCCATTGGCATCAATTCCGCCAGCCGTATTGCCATGCGCGCATTGCACATCATCGGCGTGGATCATCAACTCGGGCTTCGCAAATATCTCCGCGCCATCTTCCAGCAGCATGCCGTGGTGATACTGACGCGCATCGCTTTTTTGCGCGTGCGGCGCGACGACGATCTTACCCTGAAACACGCCGCGCCCGCCCTTGCGCGCTACTCCCTTGATCAATTGGCGTACTTCGCCGCGCTGGCCGTTCAGCGCAATCGTCGAGGTGAGATCGATATGACGCCCGCCGGCCACAAGATACGCGGCATTCAGCTCGATCTTCGCGTCGTCGCCCGCTTCAACCACCGTTTCGACCCGCGCGAGCCGGCCGCCCTCACCCAGCACAAACTGCCGGAAGGTCGCCCCCCGATCCAACACGACACGGCACGACGAGAGCGGCACGCCAGCGCCCGTCTGCACGACAACACGATGGTACGCGCCACCCTCCCCGATGCGCACGATCTCCGCGCTCGGCGCAAACTCGTCACCGCCGAGATAGTCCACGCGAAATTCGCTGCCACCGGCGGCGATCTCGCGCGTTTCGATTTGAGCAAGCCCAGCGGCAAGCCGCTCGATCACACTACCTTCGCCCGCCATGGGCGCAGACACGCCATCAAGCGCCGCGCGCAAGTCGGAGTATTTCCACGCCTCGACACGGCGATTGGGGAGTTCGGCTGCGCTCACGCCGCCCTCAGGAATTTGTCATAGCCGTCGCGTTCAAGCTCAAGCGCCAACTCAGGCCCACCGCTCGTGATTATCCGGCCACGCGCCAGAATGTGGACGCGGTCCGGCTTTATGTAATCGAGCAGCCGCTGGTAGTGTGTGATCACGAGAAGCGAGCGATCGGGCGCCCGCAACGCATTCACGCTCTCAGCCACGATCTTGAGCGCATCGATATCGAGGCCCGAATCCGTTTCATCGAGGATTGCGAACTTCGGTTGCAGCACTGCCATTTGCAGCGCCTCGAAACGCTTTTTCTCCCCGCCCGAGAAACCGACATTCAGCGGTCGCTTCAGCATTTCCTGATCGATCTTCAGCGCATCCGCCTGCGCGCGCAGCAGCTTCAACAATTCAGGCGCTGGCATAGGCTCTTGCCCCTGCGCCTTTCGTTGCGCGTTCAATGCCGCCTTCAAAAACGCTATCGCAGAAAGTCCCGGAAACTCGACGGGATACTGAAACGACAAAAATAGGCCCGCAGCGGCGCGTTCTTCTGGCTCCAACGCCAGTATGTCCGCCCCATTCAACGTCGCACTGCCACGTGTCACTTCATAGCCACCCCGGCCACTCAGCGCGTACGCGAGCGTGGATTTACCCGAACCATTTGGGCCCATAATCGCATGCGTTTCGCCCGCGGGCACGCTGAGCGAGAGACCCTTGATGATCTCGGCGTCACCGACGGTGACGTGGAGGTCCTTCACATCAAACACGTGCGCGTGCCTTCCTATAATCCGCAACTGTTCGTTGCTTGTCGCATTTTGCTTCCGCCACACTGATGAAGAAGCCCGCGCCAACAATGGCCGACACGGCGAAGATCGCTACGCCAGTCACCATCCGTCCGCTCGCACCGAACCACGCGAATGCGAAACCGCCCAACATCAGCACAGCCACATAGATCAGCGCGAGCGCAGTACCTTTCCAGTGCACGGGCGCCATAGCCCGACGGCGATCCCCAACAGGAAAGCGCCGCGCAAACCAGAATTCCGCCGCTTCGGTCATGGCCCGAACACCTGTGCCGCCGGCTCAGCGCAGAATTTCTCTTGCGCCGCGCGTTCGTTGAGGCCGATCGCAGCGAGACCGTCCCCCTCAAGCACTGTGCATGTCGAGCGAATGGCGCCGCCGACTTCTTCGCCGTCGATCTGTAGCGTCACCAGTGGATGGAGCCCCTCCTGGTCCAGCCGGAAGAACGAGACGGTCCAAGACGCGGCGCCGCTGCGCGCCGGCACGGCGACATAGCCTTCGTCCGTACGCTTGATCTCGACACCGCTCACCGCGCCGACACGCTCAAACCGACCGTCGGCGCCACTATAGAGCCACACAGCGTAGTCCGTGTTTACGTTGCCCGTCATCAGCGGGATCAGAATGTCGCCGCGACCGTCGCCGTCGACGTCTTGCACGCTCGGCGCTCTGTATTCGCTGACGTCCGACTCAAGCACCGTCTGATCGACCTGCCCGTCACTGCCGATAACATCTATGCTGACGTTGCCGGATTGCATGCCGGCAGCCAGCTCAGCGAAGCGCACATGCAAAGTCTGGCCGCTGGCTTCCAGCCGACATTCACCAGGCGTCAGTTCACCCGACATCTGAAGCGCAGCGCATGGCTGCAACGCCTCGCCCGCGGTATGAGGAGGTTGCGCGCACGCGGCCAAAACGATGGCCGCTACAGCAAAGATGGTACGCCTCACGGGCACAGTCCGGTCGTCCACGCACCCGTCGCGCCGCCGCGCGCGCACTGCGAACGGCGATAGGCGTTGGTCGGATACCAGCCATCTGGCTCGTGGCGAAATTCGATGCGGACGTGACCCGCTGTGACGGAGTCGTCGGCGAGTCCGGAACGCACCAGATCAGCGACAGCATCGTCGCCATTTTCGCGCACGCTGAGACTCACGTTTGCGCCCTCGGTCATCTCAGGACCAAGCAGTGGCGCGAGCGCTTCTTGAACCGTTGGCGCGCCGAACACGCCGACTTCGCTCGGTTCAATGGCAGTGAACTCAGAATTGCTGGCGGCGAGCAAGGTTGGGTCGACTTCCGGCAGCGCCGCTGTTGGGGCTTCACCTGTCGTGTCCTCAGCAACCGGCGTATCGGTCGTCGCTTCGTCGCCACTCGTCGGCTGCTGGTTGCAGGCCGCCAGCATCAACGCGGCGGCGACAAGACCGTAGCGCAACATCTTCATCCCACGCTCCCTTCGAGACTGACTTCCAGGAGTTTCTGCGCTTCGACGGCAAATTCCATCGGCAGCTTTTGCAGCACTTCCCGGACAAACCCATTCACCAATAGCGCCACGGCCTCTTCTTCAGGAATGCCGCGCGCCCGTAGATAGAAAAGCTGATCATCGGACAGCTTTGTTGTGGTGGCTTCGTGTTCGAACTGCGCATCGGGCGTGCGCGTTTCCACGTAAGGCACTGTATGCGCCGCACACTGGTCGCCGATCAGCAGCGAGTCGCACTGCGTGTAGTTGCGGGCGCCCTTTGCCTTAGCGTGCGCTGATACCAGTCCGCGGTAAGCATTTGAGGAACGGCCAGCGGAGATCCCCTTGGAGATCACGCGCGAGCGCGTGTTCTTGCCGAGATGCATCATCTTGGTGCCGGTGTCGGCTTGTTGGCGACCGTTGGTGACGGCGATCGAATAGAATTCGCCAACGCTATCGTCACCGCGCAGAATGCAACTCGGGTACTTCCAGGTGATGGCTGAGCCCGTCTCCACCTGCGTCCAGCTGATCTTGGAGCGCGGGCCGCGGCAATCACCGCGCTTGGTGACGAAGTTATAGATGCCGCCTTTGCCTTCGGCGTCACCCGGCCACCAATTCTGCACGGTCGAATATTTGATCTCGGCGTCATCAAGCGCCACGAGTTCGACCACTGCCGCGTGCAGCTGGTTCTCATCGCGCATCGGCGCGGTGCAGCCTTCGAGATACGAAACGTAAGCGCCCTTGTCGGCGATGATCAGCGTCCGCTCGAATTGGCCGGTGCCCTCCGCATTCATACGGAAATACGTGCTGAGCTCCATTGGACAGCGCACGCCCGGCGGCACGTAAACGAACGAACCGTCCGAGAAAACGGCGCTGTTCAGCGTGGCGAAGAAATTGTCGGATGTCGGCACGACAGAGCCTAGGTACTTCTTCACCAGATCAGGATGCTCGCGCACCGCTTCACTCATCGAGCAGAAGATGACGCCCGCCTTGCCGAGTTCCTCTTTGAATGTGGTGACGACGCTGACGCTGTCGAATACGGCATCGACCGCGACTTTCGGCGCACCCTCGACGCCGAGCAGCACCTCTTGTTCTCGCAGTGGAATGCCTAGCTTTTTGTAGGTCTCCAGAATTTCTGGATCGACCTCATCGAGGTTCTTATACTTGGCCGCGCTCCTCGGCGCCGCGTAATAACGTGCCGCCTGATAATTGATCGGCGGGTAGTGCAGAAGCGCCCAAGTTGGCTCTTCCATCGTCTGCCAGCGTTTGAACGCTTCGAGGCGCCAAGCCAGCATCCATTCGGGTTCGTCCTTCTTGGCGGAGATGTATCGGACTATGTCTTCGTTCAGGCCAGGCGGCGCCAGCTCTTGCTCAAGCTCGGTGACGAAGCCGTGCTTGTACTTCTCCGCCTCCAGAGCGCGCGCGGCGGCGACCGTGTTCTTGTCGATGGTTTCTTTCACAGCGCTCATGCGGCGGCTCCGCGACTGCGGCGCGCAGCAACTTTGCCCAAAGCGTTCAGCACTTCTTCGACATCGCTTTCCTTCGACTCGTGGCCGAAGCTCACGCGAAGCGCCGCCCGCGCAAGCTCACCCGGGACGCCCATCGCAGATAGCACGCGGCTTGAGCGCACTTTGCCCGATGAACATGCAGCGCCCGAGCTCAGCGCTACACCTTCTAGGTCCATCCCGATCACCGCCGTTTCCGCGGTTAGTCCCGGCAGCGCGAAATTAGACGTGTTTGGCAAACGCGGCGCTTCAGCGCCGAACACGACAGCATCGGTCGGCAAACCGGCCTCAAATCGATCACGCATCGCCTGCAAGCGGCGCGCTTGGCTTGCGATCTCCTGCAACGCCCACTCGGCCGCGACCGCAAATCCAACGATCGCGGCGCCGTTCTCCGTACCAGGCCGGCGACCCCGTTCTTGCCCGCCGCCGAAACGCGTCGTCACGAACGGCGCACCCGGCGCCAAGATTAACGCGCCGGCGCCAGGCGGACCGCCAAGCTTGTGACTGGAAACGACAAGGTAGGTCGCGTCCAAATCGGAGATGCTGACCGGGATGCGTCCGAAGGCCTGCGCAGCATCGACGAGCAGCAGCGCGCCATGCTCACGGCAGAGCGCCGCCACTTTCGCGATCGGCTGCATCACGCCCGTTTCATTGTTCGCCAACTGGACCGCCGCCAAGATCGGCTTCGGCGCTTCCTTCAGCACGTTCGCGAACGCGTCGAGATCGATCAGGCCACTGGCCAACAAAGGCGCGCGCAGCATCGCGCGCCGTTTGCCGTCTTCAAACAGAGCATCGTGCTCGCAATCAGCGACAACGAGCGAGGGCGTCCAGTCGTCAGCGCCCTCGCTTCGTGCGTGCGCATCGAATGTTGAGAGGACGAGATGCAACGCTTCGGTGGCGCCCGAAGTGAACACAACGTTCTCCGCGCTCGCATCAAGCGCGCCTGCAATGCGTTCGCGCGCATCCTCGATCAGCGCGCGCATCCGCCGTCCCGCACTGTGGACTGAAGACGGGTTACCGCCGACTGCCAACGCGCGCGACATCGCGACAGCCGCTTCCGCGCGGATCGGTGCGCCGGCGTTGTAGTCGCAATAGACGGGGCTCTTGGTTGGCATCTTATTCAGCGGCCACACGCGCGGCGCCGTCGAAACGCTGCTCCAGAACGTCCGCCAGCGATACCGAGGCCAAAAACACTTGGATTCGGTCGCCCATTTCTTGCCAGAGGCCGTGTGCGATGCAGCGGCCTGTGCGGCCGAGGCAGCTCTTCATCGAGCCATCCTCGCAGCGCGTCGCTTTGATCGGCTCGTTTACGGCGGCAATGATGTCGGACACCATGATGGTGTGCGAACCGCGCGCCAGCCTGTAGCCGCCGCCGGGGCCGCGTACGCCAGCGACCAGCCCCGCCCGCCGCATTCGGGCAAACAGCTGCTCAAGGTAGGAGAGCGAAATCTCCTGCCGGCGCGCCACTTCTTGGAGCGGCACTGCCCGATCCGTGCCGCCGTGCAGCGCCAGATCGGCCATCGCCATGACCGCGTAGCGGCCTTTCGACGTCAAACGCATGCTCTTCCCTTCCCGCGCCCTCGCACGCCCCCAATTTGATGTGCTAGAAGCCGCCCCCTTCAGGGCCGGGCCTATCTGGTTGTCAGCTAGGATACCCGAGTGTTTTGGTCAAGAATTTGCCGCCGTTTTTCGGAACCGCGCGGCTGGGGTCGCATGTATGCCGGAAGTGATTTTCCCGGGCGCAGCCGGGCGTGTTGAGGGCCGTTACCAGGAGCCGTCCAAGGAAGGCGCCCCCATCGCGCTCATCCTTCACGGACACCCGCGCGCTGGCGGCTCGATGCAAGACCGCGTCACAGTGCAGCTCTACAAGCTCTTCACAAGTAAGGGCTTCGGCGTATTGCGTTTCAACTTCCGAGGCATCGGCCGCAGCCAAGGCGTGTTCGATAACGGCATGGGCGAACTCTCGGACGCCGCTTCCGCGCTCGACTATCTGCAAAGCATGAACCCCAACGCCGAACAGTGCTGGGTTGGCGGCTATTCATTCGGCGCTTGGATTGGTTTGCAGCTTCTGATGCGCCGCCCGGAGATTGATGGCTTCATCGCGGTCGCGCCGCCGGCCAACCACTACGACCTCTCGTTCCTTGCGCCGTGCCCAGCCTCTGGCGTCATCATTTATGGCACGCGCGATAGCGTCACGACCGCCCAAGATATGGAGCGCGTCATCAGCCGCATCCGCACGCAGAAAAATATAAAGGTCGATAGCGCGTCGATCGAAGGCGCGGATCACTTCTTCCGCGGCCGCGATCCCGGACAGGATCACTTGGCCGACGTTGAAGTGCACGCGCGCACGTACCTTGAGCGGCGCCTTGCTGGGCCGCCCCGTCCGCCAACATCAAAGCGCTAATTAGTCGCGCAAAAACGCGGGTTTCGGACCGTTCGAAAAGCCTTCCGGGCCCGCGTCGTCGCGATCGCTGTCCGATTGACGCGGCTGGCGTTCGCGGCGTTCGCGCTGCTCACCATCACCGCGCTCGGCCCGTTCGCGACGCGGCTCTCGGTTTTGATCGCCTTCAGAACGATCACGCCGCGGCTCACGCTCACCGTCTGAGCGTTCGCGGCGCGGTTCACGTTGGTAATCGCCTTCCGGTCGCTCGCGACGCATTTCGCGCTGTTCACCGCTTTCGGCGCGGCGCTCATCACCTTCTCCGCCCTCATCGCCACCCGGACGGAAGCGGCTGCGACGCCCGCGCCGGCGACGGCCTTCGCCGTCTCCACCGCGATCGAACTGCTGTTGTTGGCCTTGCGGGAATTCAACATCCGGCTGATCGCCGCCGTCAGCGTTGACCGCCTCGCCGTCACCGCCTCCATCGCCTTCGGCGGCGCCCTCGTCACCGTCGTCATACTCTTGATCGGCGCCGAAGCTCGGTTGGGGCGGCGGCGCGGCCGGCTGCATCAAGCGCACGAGTCGGAAATAGTGGTCGGCGTGCTGGAGATAATTCTCGCTCAGCACCCGGTCGCCCGAAGACGCGGCATCGCGCGCCAGTTGGAGATAGCGCTCATAAATGTGCGCCGCCGGACCTCGGACCTTTACGTCCGGCCCGTTGCTCTCCATCGCCCGGTTGGGGTTCTGGTTGTTGCCGTGGTGATGATGATGACCACCGCCGCCTGGCTTACGACCGCGGCCCCGCTGACGCTTCATTGAGAGTCCACCATGCTAGTGTTCCTGGAGGGCTGATGAGCGTGGTTTCTGGCAACCCGCCCAGCGCCTCGGTTTCAAAACGCAATCCGCCCGTTTGGTCCTTCATGGGCCGTGGCGGTCGATCGCGCCGTTTCGTTACCTGACCTCGTGCTGAGGAAGCTTCGGGCGGCGTTGGCGCTCGCCCTTCACATCAAGAACCGCGCCGGTCCAGCCCCCTGAACCCCGTCTGGCAATCGATTCCGTTGTTCAACCGTAATGCCTCGCGCAAAGCTCTCCAAGGGATTTTTCAGGCCCAGCGCCTCATGCCGCACGTCTACCTGAGACAACCCGCGCAATCCCAGAAAGGTCCAGACGCGGAGTGGCGGTAACGAACCCCGCTGCCTCCGCCAGCGCCTGCACTGCGGTCGCCTGACCGATGCCCACCTCAAAGGCGAACGTCCCTTCTGGGGATAACAAGCGCGGCAGCGCCGCCACGATCCGGCGGTATGGGTCGAGCCCGTCGGCGCCGCCATCCAACGCCAACCGCGGTTCGTGCTTGGCCACCTCCGGCTCGAGCCCCGCAATGTCGGCCGACGGAATGTAGGGCGGGTTCGAGAGTATGAGATCGAATGGTCCCTCGATTCCCTCCGCCCAATCGCCTCGCTGAAGCGTCACGCGATCTGTGAGGCCGTGGAGTTCGGCATTGTGCCGCGCAATCGCCAACGCAGCTTCGCTCGCATCGACGCCAACGCCCCGCGCCAGTGGGCGCTCACTCAGCACCGCAAGCAAGATTGCGCCCGAACCGACGCCGAGATCCAGCACGAGCGCCGACTGATCTTTGGCGAGCGTTTCCATTGCCACTTCAACAAGCAATTCCGTCTCAGGCCTTGGCGAGAGCACGTCTGGTCCAACTTTGAGATCAAGCGTCCAGAACGCTTTCTTACCGAGGATATGGCCGATCGGTTCGCGCGCTTCGCGACGCAGCACCAGCGCATCGACGGCGGCGGCCTGCTCTGCGGTGACCGCACGACGCGGATCGGTGACGATATCGAGCCGAGAGACGCCAGCGCCCGCCTCCAGCAGCAGCCGCGCATCGAGCACCGGTGAATCCACACCAGCCGCCTCCAGTCGCCGTCGCGCTGATGTCCAGAGTGAGACGAGCGTCTCGCTCATTCCTCGTCCGCCAAAGCCGCCAGGCGCAACGCCTGATCTTCGGCCGCGAGCGCATCGAGGATCGTGTCCAAGCCTGAACCGTCGATGACTTCAGGCAGGTTATAAACAGTAAGATTGATCCGATGATCGGTCACGCGGCCTTGCGGAAAATTGTATGTGCGGATGCGTTCGCTGCGATCGCCGGATCCCACTTGATCCTTGCGCGCCGCGGCGCGTTCGGACGCTTGGCGCTCACGCTCAGCGTCATAAAGTTTGGCCTTCAGCACCTTCATCGCATTGGCGCGGTTCTGGTGTTGCGATTTTTCCTGCGCGATGACGACGATGCCCGTCGGCAAGTGCGTGATGCGGACCGCGGAGTCCGTCTTGTTCACGTGCTGACCGCCAGCGCCCGAAGCGCGCATCGTGTCGATGCGGATGTCCTTGTCATCAACGACGATATCCACGTCGCCCTCGGGCTGCGGGAGCACCGCTACGGTTGCAGCGGAGGTGTGGATGCGCCCGCCCGCTTCGGTCTCCGGCACACGCTGGACGCGGTGGACGCCGCTCTCGAACTTCAGACGCCCGAACACGCCATTGCCGGTGACGCTGGCTACAGCTTCCTTCACGCCGCCCAAGCCTGTCTCGGAAACGCTCTCTAGTTCGAATTTCCAGCGCCGCTGGTTGGCGTAGCGCTGATACATGCGCAACAGATCGCCGGCAAAAAGCGCGGCCTCATCACCGCCCGTGCCGGCACGAACTTCAAGAATTGCGGAAGCGCTTTCGTCCTTGTCCTTCGGGGCGAGGAGCAGAAGCGCTGCTTGCTCAAGCGCAGGCAGATCATCCTTCGCCGCCCGCAACTCTTCTTCCGCGAGCGCCGCCATTTCCTTGTCGCCAGCAGAATCGCGCACCATCGCTTCAAGGCCGACGATCTCCGCGCGCTTGGCGTTGAGCGCGGCGATGGCTTCTGCAAGCGGCTTCAGCTCCGCGTGTTCTTGGCCAAGGCGTACGATTTCAGCGCCGTCGGTCGCCGCGCCCAGGCGCGCCTCCACGCGCTCAAAACGGTCGACCGCCTGCGCCAGGCGGTTTTCAAGGCGAGCAATGTTGGACACAGGCGCTAGTTCACTGGAGGTCGGTGAAAATCTCAGGTTGAACCGCCGAGATCTGCGGGTCGTCAAACGCGATGAGCGTGTCTGAGCGACGCATATAAGGCACAATCACTTCCACCGCGCCGCCATTCGCGGCTTCGATGTGAAAGCAGAGCGCCGCCGCATCGTCGCTGCGTGCGCGGCCATCGAACACCAGACCCGCGGCGATGAGGCCATTTTCTTCTTCGTCGAGACGGAATCCCGCTATGAGGCCAGAAATGTGATCAGCGGGCACAGAGCGGTCTGTCGGCAGATCGACGTTGGTGTGGATTTGTTCGCCCGTCTTGCGGATGCCGGCGCCAAATGGCGCGAACGAACCACCTTCGAGCAGCGCCCGATGCGCGGCGTCGAACAGATATTCGTACGTGTCCTGCAGGTGGCGCTGCAGCATCGTCAAACCTTTGCTTCGTTGGCGGCGCGCAGCGAGCGCGCGCGATCTTCAACCAGATCAACGATATGGTCGATCATTTCGCCGTTGTCGACCTTATGGTCCGCCTTGCCGGCGACATAGACCATCCCAGCGCCCTTGCCGCCGCCGGTGAAGCCCAAGTCAGTCATCAGCGCTTCGCCCGGGCCGTTGACGACGCAGCCGATGATCGAAAGCGTGATCGGCTCGGCAATATGCGCCAACCGGCCTTCAAGTTCCTCGACAGTCTTGATGACGTTGAAGCCCTGCCGCGCGCACGATGGGCAGGCAATGATGGTGACGCCGCGCTGGCGCAGCCCCAAAGACTTCAGCAGATCGTGGCCGACCTTGATCTCTTCGACGGGGTCTGCTGCGAGCGAAACGCGGATCGTATCACCAATGCCGGCCCACAGAAGCGAGCCCATTGCGATCGAAGACTTGACTGTGCCGGTGCGGAGCGCGCCGGCTTCGGTAACGCCAAGATGCAGAGGCGCGTCCGTGGCTTCCGCGAGCGCGTGATAAGCAGCGGCCGTCAGGAAGACGTCTGAGGCTTTGACGCTGATCTTGTATTCGCGGAAGTCATGCTCTTCGAGCAGCGCTGCGTGATAGAGTGCGCTCTCCACCATCGCTTCGGGACACGGCTCGCCATACTTATCGAGCAGGTGCTGTTCGAGGGACCCAGCGTTCACGCCAATGCGGATCGAGCAGCCGTGATCCTTTGCCGCCTGGATGACTTCCTTCACACGCTGGGCATTGCCGATATTGCCGGGATTGATCCGCAAGCACGCAGCGCCAGCCGCAGCCGCTTCGATGGCGCGCCGATAGTGGAAGTGGATGTCGGCGACGAGGGGCACTTTCGCCGCGCGTGCGACCTGCGCGAATGCGGCAGTGGAGTCTTCATCGGGGCAAGAGACGCGCACGATGTCGGCGCCTGCTTCTTCCAATTGTCTGATCTGATCGATGGTCGCGCCGGCGTCCGCGGTCAGCGTGTTCGTCATCGACTGAACCGCAATCGGCGCATCGCCGCCGATCTCAACCGAACCGACGCGGATCTTGCGCGACTTGCGGCGCTCGATCTTTCGCCAAGGGCGGATGTGGTGCAGGTCGCCGGCGGCGCCGTCCATGGTGGTTTTTCCTCTCAGGCCGGAAATAGCGCGCCCAAGGACAACCTAACAGACCCGCTAGCTGCGGCTCAGGTGCGCGGTGTCGTGACCTGGGCTTGGGCCATGGGCTGAATTTCGTCAATCGAGCGGCCCAGAACCGGCATCCCAGCTGTACCCAAGAGGCCAGCCGCCATGCCGTTCACATAAAGCTCAAAGGCCCCGCCATCGCGGGCGTGGAGAGTCCAGCCGGGGCTGGCGTCCGGCCGATAGACATCGCCTGGCTCTAAGGTCCGAGAAAGGAACACCGTCCCGTCTGGCCCGCGGGCCTCCAGCCAAGCTTCCGAGAGCGCCCGGATTTCGACCACCCGGTGCTCAGCCGCCGCTGTGCCGGCGCCCGGCGTAACGCTCTCGGCGGCCGTTACGGCCGGCGCCTCAGCCGTCTGGGCCGGCTCACGCTGGCCGAGCGCTCGCCAGCCGACAAAACCCGCCGCCAGCAACACCAGGGCCGCCGCGAACAGCCACGGCCGCTCCTTGCGCGGTTTGGACACCGGATTGCGCAGCTGGGGTTGCGCGTCCTCGCGCGTGAGCGCCGATTCGTCCTGAAACTGGTCAACGATCGCCCGCTCGTCGATGCCCAATTCACGGGCGTAGGAGCGCAAGAAGGCCAAGGCGTACGCTTTGCCCGGCAGCATCTTAATGTTCATGTCCTCGAGCGCTTCGAGGAATTCGCGGCGCACCCGAATGCGCTCGGCGACTTCATCGAGGCTCAAGCCCAGTTGCTTACGCGCTTCAGCAAGCTTGCGGCCAGCGCGCCACGCCGGATCAAGCGCTGGCGGCGACACAGATGCTGCGGCTCCGGGCGCACGACGTTGCGCACGGGCATCAACCGCGTCTGGTTCGTTAGGCGGATTATTCGGCGCTTGGTTGAGCATCAGCCGGTTGGTCCCTCCTCAGAGACCGTAAGCGTAGAAAGGCAAATTTTGAGCCACCAAGAAAGCTTAATCGCGAATCAAGCATGCCTGCAACGCAGCATGCGGACGCATCACAGCGCGTAATCTTCGCCAGTCGCAAAAGCTGTGAGTTCGCGCCGAATTGAAGGCGCATCGCTGCGCAACATGGGCGTGACAGCGTCGGCGGCAACCCGCGTGTCCAGTGACAAAAGCATCCGCTTTACCGGCCCCACGCCAGATGCCGGCATCGAGAGTCGCCGGAAGCCCAAAGCCAAGAAAGCGATCGCCTCCAAGGGACGCCCTGCCGCTTCACCGCAGATTGATATCTGCAAGCCCGCCCCTTCAGCGTCCTCGCGAATGCGCTTCAGAAAGCGCAACGCCGGCGGGCTCAGGATGTCGTAACGATCCGAAACACGCGCGTTGCCGCGATCTGCCGCAAAGAAATACTGCATCAGATCGTTCGTGCCGATTGAGAGAAAGTCGGCGCGGCCTTTGAGGTCGGGGATCGACCAGGCGAGCGCTGGCGCTTCCACCATCACGCCGATCTCAACTTTCGCCGGCTCGGCGCGACCGTGCTTGTTCCCCCACGCCAGTTCACGATCGACCAGCGTCCGCGCCGCGTCGAACTCCGCGACCGTCGTGACGAGCGGAAACATAATGCGCAGATGCTTGCCGGCAGCCGCATTGATCAGCGCGCGGAGCTGGTAACGAAGCAAAGCCGGCCGATCGAGGCCGATGCGCACCGCCCGCCAGCCCAGCGCTGGATTCTCTTCCCGCTCGGCCGTCACGTACGGCAACACCTTATCGCCGCCGAGATCGAGCGTGCGGAACGTCACCGGCCGGTCGCCGGCCGTCTCCAGGACGTCGCGATAAAGCAGTGTCTGGCTTTCCAGGCGCGGCAGCGTCTCGGAGACCATAAACTGAAACTCGGTGCGGAAGAGGCCGATGCCGTCGGCGCCGACCTCGTCCAAATGGTGCACATCGAGCGCAAGGCCTGCATTGAGCAGCAGCGCCACGCTCTCGCCATCGGCGGTGACGGGCGGAATATCGCGAAGCCGCGCAAATTCCGCCGCGCGCGCCGAACGGAGATTGATGCGCTGTTGGTAGGCAAACACCACCGCATCGTCAGGCCGCAACCGCAGTTCGCCCCGCTCGCCGTCGAGAACGACGCGGTCGCCGGCTTCAACACGCGAAAGCAACCCCGGCAATACGCCCACCATCGGCACGCCGAGCGCGCGCGCGACGATCGCCGCATGGCCGTTATTGGCGCCCTCTTCCAGCGCCACGCCCTTCAAACGTTCCGCACCATAGTCCAACAATTCAGCTGGCCCAAGATCGCGCGCGATCAGTATGGCGTCCGGCGGCATTTGCTGGGCGATGTTGCCGTCCACGCCCGCAAGCGCGCGCAGCAGCCGGTTGTCCAGATCTTCAAGATCGTGGAGGCGCTCGCGCAAATAAGGATCGCGCGTGGCGTTGAACTTGGCGCGGTGTTCGCCGCGCACGCGTTCAACAGCGGCATCCGCCGAAAGCCCGGCGCGCACGCCGTGCTTGAGCTTGTTTTCCCAGCTGGGATCGGCCGCGAGCATCATGAAGGTTTCGAGCACCTCGCGCGAAACTCCCGAGATGCGGCCAGGATCGCCCTCAACCATTTCGGTCAAGGCGGCGCGAACTTGTGTCAGAGCCGCATCAAGACGCTGCTCCTCGCGTAGCGGATCGTCGGCAATGACGCGCCCCAACGGCGCGTGGGGTTCATGCATCACCGCGGTGCCGATCGCGATGCCATCGGAAAATGCGCGACCGGCAAGCTGTTCCGGCCGGCTTGGGCGAATCTCGACTTCCGCCAATCCAGAGAGATCGCCAAATGCGCCCGAGGCCACCATTTCGGCCAAGACCATCGCGATGGTCTGCAGCGCCTCGACTTCGTCTTCGCCGTAAACGCGCGCCACTTGGTTCTGCACCACGAGCACACCGAATGTGCGCTCAGAGCGCACGATCGGCACGCCGAGGAACGAGCTGTACGGATCTTCGCCTGTTTCTGGACGATACGAGAAACGCTCGTGGTGCGGTGCGTCGGCGATATTGAGCGGTTGCGCCGTCTCAGCGACAAGACCGACGAGACCTTCGCCGAGCTTCAGGCGCGTGCGGTGCACGGCGGCTGGATCTAGGCCCTGCGTGGCGAAGAGTTCGTGGAAGGCGCCGCGCGTCAGGTAAATCGAGCAGACGTCGGCCACCATAGTGGACGCAACCATGGCGACGAGCCGATCCAAACGCTCCTGCGCCTGACCACCCGCTTCCATGATCTCCCGCAGCTTGCGCAGGAGAATGCGTGACCCGCCGATATTGGCCGGACCTGCCATCGCGTCCTAGCGTCCTCCATCGCGACGCGCCTTTTTAGGCTGCGTCCAGTTCATACGCCGTGTGCAACGCGCGCACGGCAAGCTCGGTGTAGGCGGCGTCGATCAATACCGAGATTTTGATCTCCGAAGTGGCGATCGCTTCGATGTTGATGCCCTTTTGCGCAAGCGCAGCGAACATGATCCGCGCCACCCCGACCTGGCTTTTCATGCCGATGCCTATAACGGAGACCTTGGCCACATCGCGGCGAACATGGATTTCCTCCACGCCGATTTTTTCGCGTGCGGCCTCAATCGTTTCGGCCGCACGCGCGGCATCGCGTTCCGGGCAGGTGAATAGAATGTTCTGGCGGCCTTCCTGGCGCGCCTCGCTCTGAACGATCATGTCGACGTTGACGTTCGCGGCAGCTAGGCGCCCGAAAATATCAGCTGCGACGCCCGGATGATCTTCCACACCGAGAAGCGTAATCTTGGCCTCGTCGCGCGAATAGGCGACGCCTGAAACGACCTGCTTTTCCACGATCTCATCCTCGGGACAAACCAATGTGCCGGGGTTTGGCGCGCCCGGTTCGACAAAACTCGACAACACCCGAACTGGCACGCCCTTGGCGAAGGCCAGCTCAACAGAGCGGGTCTGCAGGACCTTGGCGCCCAGCGACGCCATTTCCAGCATTTCTTCGTACGAAATTCTCTCGAGCCGGCGCGCCTTGGCGACGATGCGCGGATCGGTCGTGTAGACGCCATCGACGTCCGTGTAGATGTCGCATCGCTCGGCCTTCAGCGCTGCGGCCAGCGCCACGGCAGACGTATCCGAGCCGCCGCGCCCGAGCGTTGTAATGCGGTTTTCTTCGGTGACGCCCTGAAACCCTGGCACCACTGCTACAACACCGCTATCGATCGAGGCGCCGATCTCGGCCTCGACGACTTCAGTGATGCGCGCCTTGGCGTGTGAGGCGTCGGTGCGGAAAGGGATCTGCCAATTCTGCCACGAGCGCGCTGGAATGCCGATGCGACGCAACGCAAGCGCCAGCAGGCCCGTCGTCACTTGCTCACCGGATGAGACGACAACATCGTACTCATCATCGAAATCGCGGCCGCTGAGCCCGGGGCCATTTGACCCCTCGCCGCCGGCGCCGCGCGCCAGGGCGACAAGCCGATCCGTCTCGCCCGACATGGCGGACACAACGACAGCAAGCCCGCGGCCCGGCTTTCGTTCAGCCGCGACGATGCGCGCAACGCGGGCGATGCGGTCCACGTCGCCCACGGACGTGCCACCAAACTTCATCACCAAACGAGACATCAATACGCCGTCGAAAACCGTTGCTGCGTCCGCGAAGCAGGCCCCCGCCCCGCTTCGGGCCGGGCCTTAGCATGCTCCGCCGCGACGCGATACCAACTTGACCTAAACCGTTCCCATAGCGATTTGACTCCTATGACCCAGTCCACCCTCGACCCCGCCGAGATCGAGAAATTCAGCGCTTTGGCGGCTGAGTGGTGGAATCCGAAGGGACCTTTTGGGGCACTGCACCGGCTCAACCCGATCCGCCTCCAATTCATCCGCGATGAGGTAGTGCGCCACTTCGGGACTGAGCCCCGCCGTCCCCTCTCGGGACTTCGGGTGCTGGATCTCGGCTGCGGCGGCGGGTTGGTCTCAGCGCCCCTCGCACGCATGGGCGGTGAGGTCACCGCTATAGATGCGTCGTCCGAAGCGATCGGCGCCGCGCGCGCTTACGCGTCCCAAGCAGGCATCCCCATCGATTTTGAAAAAACGACCGCCGAGGCGCTGGTTGAACGCAGCGTTCAATTTGATCTCGTCACCGCGCTGGAGATCATCGAGCACGTCGCCGACGTGAAGGCATTTCTTGCCGCCGCATCGGCGCTGGTACGGCCCGGCGGCATGCTGATCCTCTCCACGATTAACCGCACACAGAAGGCGCGGGCTCTCGCCATCGTTGGCGCCGAGCGCATACTGAAATGGGCCCCTGAAGGCGCCCATGATTACGACAAGCTTGTGACGCCCGACGAAATCCGCGCGGGCGCGCCAGGGATCAAATGGAATGAGCCGGTTGGCTTCGTCTACGCTCCGCTTGGCGCGGGTTGGTCACTGTCGCGCGACGTCTCAGTGAACTACGCGATGGCCGGCGTCCGGCCAGAAGCGGCCTAGCGGGTTGTCGAAGGTCTCAAGCGCTACAATGCGCCCGCCGTCCTTCAGATCGCGAATTTGAAAACCGCCACTGGCGAACAACGCCTTGATGCGCTCCGCTTCGAGTCGCGCTTGCAACTCGGCGCCATCGAGATCCGACTCAACTTCAGCCGTCTTGCACACTGAGTATTCGTCGGTGGATTCCTTCAGGAACTCGATCCGATAACGCATAGCGGCGGCCTCCTACCCGCACGCAGCTTGCGCTCACACATGAACGCGCGCGTCTGCCATAGTGCTAGGCCTCACGGCCTAGTAATCAAAGCGCGGCACGCACGCGCGCGCCGCAACACCCTCCAGATGGGAAGCGCCACACCGCGTCAGCGTGCCGAGCGTCACACTCAATGTGCGCGTCGGCTATTGGGATTGTATCGATCTCTGAGGCGCGTCTGCCGCGACACCAAAGGCTCCTCGACCCCTTCGATGAATACCGCCGTTGGCGCCGCCATCACCTGCAACGGATCGCCGTCCCAGATCACGACGTCAGCGAGATAGTTCCGCTCGATGCGGCCAAGCTGGTTGCCGACGCCGAATATCTCGGCTGGACCACGCGTCACCGCCGCAAACGCGACATCCCAAGGCAAACCGTTGGCGACTGCATTGCCGGCCAATTGCAGCACCAGCCGCGCTTGTTGCGCGTCCACAGTTCCCGGCATTGGCGCGATGCCGATCTGAACACCGGCCCGATTGAGGATGACGGCGTTGTCGACGCGGGCGGACAGTCGTTCGAAGCGATCGGGGAGGTTCGACAGCGGATCGAGGATCACCGGAATGTCGGCACGCGCAAGTTCGTCTGCCACCTGCCACGCTTCGGCGCCGCCATGAATGGCAAAGCGCAGGCCCGGATTGGCGCGCTTGAAACGGATCAGACGGCGAATGTCTGCCGCGCTTTCGATGTGAACCAGGAAAAGCCCTTGGCCACGCGCAAACGGCTGAAGCGCCGCAGCGTCGATCTCGTTGAGAACAGCCCCGCCCTGCCCGCTTCTATACCGGCCCGGATACTCACGTGCGTCGCGCAGCGCCGCCTCGAACGCGGGCCACACCGCTGCGCGCGAACCGCCAGTGCGACGCGCGCCAGTTTCACCAAGTTCGACCACCATAAACGCGTTCTGGCGGAACACGCTGTCTGGTCCGCCGCTCAGCGAAACCAGGGCGCCACGCCCCCCGAACATGCTCTCGGTCGACGACGGCGCAATGGCCGCGCGCGTCACGCCCTCCATGCGCGTTACAGCCACAGCGGTAACACCAGGATTGAACGCGCGCCCCGCCTCTGCCGCTGCAGCGATCAGATCGCCCGTGACTTCAGCATCGTTCGGCGCACCGGAGCCGGAGATCTCCGAAAGACCGATCTCGCTCATCGCAGCAAAGCCGCCCGGCGTGACGTAGTTGCCGTGCGCCTCGACAATTCGGGCGCCGCGCGGCGCTGCCACGTTGGCGCCGACAGCCGCAACGCGGCCATCCACGATCAGCACATCGCCGTTTTCGATCGTGCCGGCGCCGCCATTGGTGACGACGCGACCGTCGCGGATCAGCACCGTTTCAGCTGCAGCCGGCGCCGCGAGCGCGAGCGCCATCAGAAGTGCGGACAAAAATCTCATTGCGCGCCCTCCCGGTAGGTTTGGCCAAGTTCGAAATCGGATGGGCGGTCGTTGAGATGTTGGCGCTCAAAGACGAGCGCGCCGTCCATATAGACCTGCTGCGCCACCGCGTAGCTCGAGAGTGGATCATCAGACCAAATCACCACGTCAGCGCGGCGGCCAGTTTCCAGCGTGCCGGTCTCCTGGTCGATGTGCAGCGCACGCGCAGGATTGCGCGAGAGCCACGTCCAGGCTTCACCGCGCGTGATCTCTATGCCCGCACGGCGCCCGTCAGCCAGCGCCTTAGCCGCCTCTTGGTTCAACCGCTGGATGCCCACTTCGCTGTCCGAGTGAACGATCGCGCAGCCGCCGCCGGCATGCACGAACGGAATGTTCTCGCGGATGCCATCGTACGCTTCGATCTTGAAGCCCCACCAATCGGCCCACATTGCCGCACAAATATTCTCGCGGACCAACAAATCGGTGATCTTGTAGGCTTCAACCGCGTGATGGAAGGCGGCAATCTGGAAGCCGAACTCGTGCGAAATTTCGATAGCGTTCGCCATCTCATCCGCCCGGTAGCAATGCCATTGCAGAATGATGTCGCCGCTCAGCACACCGGCAAGCGTTTCCATCTGCAAGTCACGATCCGGCGGATCGCCTTCGCCATTCTCCGAACGCTCAAGCTGACGAGCGTAGCGCTGCGCATTTGCAAAGGCCTGGCGATAGCCGGCGACGTTACCCATGCCCGTCGCTGGGGACTGATTGCGCTCGCCATAGACACGCGCGGGGTTCTCGCCACACGCCATCTTCAAGCTCTGTGGCGCACCGGGAAACTTCATCTCTTGGACGGTGATGGCGCCCAACACAGGCCGTAGCGTCACGCCACGGCCACCGAAGAGGTTCGCAGACCCGGGCAGAATATGCAGCGTCGTGATGCCCCCGGCGACCGCCCGCTGAAATCCAGGATCTTGCGGCCAGACCGAGTGCTCGGCCCAGACCTGCGCCGTGTTCGGATCGGTGGCTTCATTGCCGTCCGACGTCGCGTCGATGCTGGGCGAAGGATAGACACCAAGGTGCGAGTGCGCGTCGATGATGCCTGGGGTCACAAAGCGTCCTGTGGCGTCGATCACCGTTGCACCATCGGCGCTCAAATTTTGGCCCACGGCGACAATGCGGCCATCGCGCATCAGCACATCAGCGTTCGCGAGTTCCGCGCCGTTGCCGTCAAACACCGTTCCATTGCGGATCAGCGTCGGCGTGGATGGACGCGGCGTATAGGTGGACGCAAACGGGTCCGGGCGCGCAGGCTCATCACTCGCCGGCGCGGTCGCGCAGGCCGCGAGCGCTAAGGCGGCTGCCACTGCGGTCAAAGGGTGGAATTTCGAGAACATGGGCCCTCCCTCAAGGCGCGCCCATGTGAGGGACCGGCGTAGCCGCGGACAAGCCCTTGCACGCGTTTCGGGAGAATCCTGCGACCGGACGCTGCTCTCGCGGGCTCAGATCACCCGCTCGACCCCGCGCGCCGCCTTCATTGCCGCACGCGCCGCTGGGTTCGCGGGCGCCAACTGGTTGGTCTTGAGTTCAATCTCACGGCCATCTTTAAGCTGCAAGATGAGCCGCAGCGGTCGCGCTTCGCCAGCGCCTGGTTTGGGCAATGCGCCAAGCGTCTGCGCAAAGAGGTCAAGCGGTGCGCCCTCTTTCATGATGACGCGCAAATCTTCCGTGGTGCGCGCTTCAGCTGCTTCCACGCGTTCGAACGAGTCTCCCGCAATGCGCATGTCGCCATCGCGCCAGCGAATTCGGCCGCGGAACACGAATGCCTTCCCGACCTCCAACACGTCGCGTGCCGCCGCGACATTCTCAGGCATGATCATCGGCTCGTAGTCACCGCTCGGATCAGACATCGAGACGAACGCCAGAGTGCCGCCTGACTGCGCGGGTCGATACTGAATGCGCCGCACCACGCCCGCCATCAAGTACGAGCGAGGCTCGGTCTCGCCTTCATCAAGAATTTCGCGGTACGTCGAATAGCGATCACCCGCGTCGACAAAGAACTCGGAAAGCGGATGGCCAGAGAGATAGAAACCCACGCTTTCGCGCTCGGCGTCGAGGCGATCCTGAGCCGACCATACCGGCGCCTTCGGAAAACTCGGCCGCGCGCTTGGTTCTTCTGAACCAAACAAACTTGCCTGCGCGCTCGCACGCTCCTCGGCGACCCGCTGAGCGTAAGCGACGATGGTTTCGCACGACGCAAGCGCCCGGGCGCGGTCCGATTCAATCGAGTCAAACGCGCCGGACTTGGCGAGGTTCTCCAGCTGCCGCCGATTTATAGCGCGCGCATCCAGGCGCTCGGCGAAGTCGTAGAGCGCCTTGAACGGCCCATTCTTTTTGCGCTCTGCGACCACCGATTCCATCGCCGTGACACCGACGTTCCGCACCGCGCCAAGTGCGTATCGGATCGCCACGCCACCATCATCCAGCGGCTCGACGCTGAAATCGGGCTCGGACTTGTTGAGATCCGGCGGCAAGAGCGGCGCGCCTATGCGGCGCGCATCCTGGTGGAAACTCGCGAGCTTGTCCGAGTTGGAGATATCAAGGCTCATCGATGCGGCGGTGAAATCGACCGGATAGTGCGCCTTAAGATACGCCGTTTGATACGCGACCACCGCGTAGGCCGCCGCGTGCGACTTGTTAAAGCCGTAGCCAGCAAACTCTTCGACGAGGTCGAAGATGTGTGAGGCAAGGTTCTCGTTCACGCCCCGCTCTTTCGCGCCTTCAATGAAGCGCGACTTCTGCTTGGCCATTTCCGCTGGCTGCTTCTTACCCATTGCGCGGCGCAACAAATCGGCTTCCCCGAGCGAATAGCCCGACAGCACCTGCGCGATCTGCATCACCTGTTCTTGATAGACGATGACGCCATACGTCTCTTCGAGGATCGGCTTCAACGTCTCGTGCAGATAATCCGGTTGCTCACGGCCGTGCTTCACATTCGCGAAGCGGTCGATGTTCTTCATCGGACCAGGGCGATAAAGCGATATCAGCGCGATAACGTCTTCAAGGCACGTCGGCTTCACCTTGCGCAGCGTGTCACGCATGCCTTGGCCTTCGAGCTGGAACACCCCGAACGTTAGGCCCGATTGAAGCAACTGGTATGTTGCCTCGTCGTCGTACCCTGGATCGCTGAGATCGACCTCGATACCCCGCGCCTTCAGGAATTTCACCGCGCGATCGATGACATCAAGTGTCTTCAAGCCAAGGAAGTCGAACTTCACCAGACCCGCTTGCTCGACCCATTTCATATTAAATTGGGTGGCCGGCAGGTTGCCGCGCGGATCGCGATAAAGCGGGACGAGATCAATTAGCGGGCGATCGCCGATAACGACACCAGCAGCGTGCGTGGAAGCGTTCCTATAGAGACCTTCAAGTTGGAGCGAAGTATCGATCAGTTCGCGCACGTCGGCTTCGTTCTTGCGCGCCTCGCTGAGCTTCGGCTCGATCTCCATCGCCTGCGCAAGCGTCACCGGGTTCGCTGGATTAGCGGGAACTAGCTTCGCAAGCTTATCGACTTGGCCGAAGGGCAATTGCATGACACGGCCGACGTCGCGCAACACCGCGCGCGCTTGCAGCGTGCCGAACGTAATGATTTGGGCGACCCGATCTTCGCCGTACTTATTCTTGACGTAGTCGATAACTTCGCCGCGGCGCTCCTGGCAAAAGTCGATATCGAAGTCGGGCATTGAAACCCGTTCGGGATTGAGGAAACGCTCGAACAGCAATCCCCAACGCAGCGGGTCAAGGTCCGTGATCGTCAGCGCCCATGCGACAAGCGAACCTGCTCCCGAGCCGCGCCCCGGCCCTACAGGAATGCCATTCGTCTTGGCCCACTTAATGAAGTCCGAGACGATGAGGAAATAGCCCGGAAAACGCATCTGCGTGATGATGCCGACTTCGTATTCCAACCGTTTCCAATATTCCTCTTCCGGCGCGGCGAGTTTGCCGCCCAGGGCCTTCAATCGCGCCTTCAAGCCTGTCTCGGCCTGCGCCTTCAACTCCGCCGCTTCATCGCGGCCCTTCTTGGTGTCGAAGCGCGGCAAGATCGGCTTGCGCTTATCGACGCGCACCGCGCAGCGGCGCGCGACTTCTGTCGTGTTCTCAATCGCCTCGGGCAGATCAGAGAACAACTGCGTCATTTGCTCGGCTGTTTTGAAATAGTGCTGATCGCTGACGCGAGGGCGATCCTCCTCACCAAGATAGGAGGACGCGGCGATGCACATGAGCGCATCGTGCGCCCGATGGTCGCCTTGCTTGCCGAACCGGATGTCATTGGTGGCGACGAGCGGCAGACCGCGCGCGTAGGCGAAATCGATCAGTGCGGCTTCGGTCTCGACCTCCTGCAGTTCGCCGTGACGCTGCAGTTCAACGTAGAGCCGATCTGGGAAAGCCGCCTGCATCCGATCAAGCGCGGCGGCCACCACATCGCCTTTGCCTTCCGCCAGAAGCGCCTGGAACGCACCGTCGCCACCGCCAGTGAATGCGATCAGCCCGTCCGACAATTCCAGCACACGCGCGAACGCAACGTGCGGTTCGTCTGTCGCTTCCGTATCAAGGAACGCACTGCTCGAGAGGCGCATGAGGTTGGAATAGCCAACCTCATTTTGCGCATAGAGCGCGATGGCGCCGGCGACACCGCTCTCGTCCTTCACTTCGAGCGCAAGGCCGATAATCGGCTGAATGCCCGCCTCAACCGCCGCTTCAGAGAACTCCAGCGCACCGAAGAGATTATTGGTGTCCGTCAGGCCTAACGCCGGCATTTCAAGCTTTGCAGCGAGCTTCGTTAGCCCCTTCACCTGAATGGCGCTTTGGAGCAGCGAATAGGCCGAACGGGCACGGAGATGAATGAAAGGCTTGGGCATCGTGATTCTCGATCCCCAAAGATAGGCCCTCTGGCCGCTGCCCCGAAGCCCTAGGTGCGCGGCACCAACTTGCCGTGATCCAACGAAACCACGCGATCCATATACTTGGCCAGCTCAAGATTGTGAGTAGCGATCAATGCCGCCGCCCCCTCTTTGCGGACAAGATCGGAAAGCGCCGAAAACACAACGGTAGAGGTATCGGGGTCGAGGTTGCCGGTTGGCTCATCAGCGAGGATCAGGATCGGCTTGTTGATCATGGCGCGTGCGATCGCCACGCGCTGTTGCTCGCCGCCGGAAAGTTGTGCGGGCTGGTGATGGATGCGGTGGCTGAGGCCCATGACGCCGAGCAAACGCTCGGCCTCGGCCATCGTTTCGCGCTTCTTGTGCCCCGCAATCAGCGCCGGCAGTGCGACGTTGGTGATCGCGTCGAACTCCGGAAGCAGATGATGAAATTGGTAAACGAACCCGATGCGGTTGCGCCGAATTTCGGTGCGCTGATCATCGTTCAGCGACCAAGCGGACTGACCATCGATGATCACATCGCCGCCGCTGGGGCGCTCCAACAAGCCAGCCGCGTGCAGCAACGATGACTTACCAGAACCCGATTGACCGATGAGGCCGATAATCTCGCCCTTGCCGATCTTCAGCTCGGCTCCATCCAGCACGGTAAGTTCGCTATCGCCAGACTGGTACCGGCGCTCCAACCCCGTGATGTGAAGAACCGGATCTGTGGCCACGCGGGGGGCTTCACTCATAGCGAAGCGCCTCCACCGGATCGAGCCGCGAAGCCCACCACGCCGTCAGCGCCGTCGCACTGAACGTGAGAGCGATCGTGAACACCGAGATGATCAGCACTTCCATCCACTCGATTTTCGCCGGCAGAGATTCTAACGAATAGACCGTGCCAGGGAAAATATCGAAGCCGGTCAGCATCGAGATGAAGTCCTGAATGGGCTGAATGAACACGCAGAAGCCGACCCCCACCAAGAGTCCAACCGCCAATCCGATCACGCCAACAGACGCGCTCGCCATAAAGAAGACGCGCAAAATGGCTCCCCGTGTGGCGCCCATCGTCCGCAGAATGGCGATGTCGCGGTTCTTCAGCTTCACCATCAGAATGAGGCCGGTAACGATATTGAGCGCTGCAATGGCGACCACGACCATGAAGATCAAACGCATCACATTGCGCTCAACGACCAGCGCGTCCGCCAAGCCCTGGCTGTTTGCGCGCCAATCATAGAGCATCACGTCGGGCCCCAGTCGCGAGCGCAGCTCCATCATGGCCGCTGTCGTGCGATCCGGGTTTTCGATCCGAATTTCCAGAACGTCAGCGCTATCGCCGCGATTGAAGAAAATCTGTGCTTGCTCGATCGGCATGTAGACGAGAATCGAGTCGAACTCAGACATCCCAACGCTGAACACGCCGCCAATGACGAACGACTTCCGCCGCGGCGTCAGCCCAAACGGCGTCATCGCGCCCTGCGGCGAGAGAATCGAGATCGCCATACCTTCGGTGACGCCGAGCGTCGCGGCCAGGCGATCACCAATCAAGATGGTCGGCGAGTCGATGCCTTGAAAGCCGGCAAGCGTCCCGGGCGGGCGAATGCTCTCCGATACGATCGGCAGCGATTCCAACTGAGCGCGCGGGATGCCGCGGACGAGGATGCCCGCGGCGCGGCCATCGACGGTGCCAAGCGCTTGCTCGTTGATGATCGGCGTTACGTGCAGCACGCCCGGCGCTTCCGCCGCCAGCCGCATCAGCCGATCAATCTCGGGACGGGGCATGCCGCGGACATCAACGTAGACGTGGCCGTTCACGCCCAGAATGCGGGACAGAAGCGTTTCACGAAACCCGTTCATCACGGACATGATGATGATCAACGCGGCCACTGCGAGCGCGATCGCGGTCACGGAAATCACTGAGATCAACGCGACGCCGCCGTGTTGGCGGCGCGCACGAAGATAGCGGCCCGCGAGCATGCGCTCGAAGAGACCGAAAGGAACGCTTCTTCCGTTCATCAATAGGCCCGCGCGATCAGAATTTCCTCAAC
>JAXMCH010000015.1:0-35840 GCA_046349455.1 Hyphomonadaceae bacterium
TGTTGTTGCGCCAGATGAGATCGTCGCGGCCATCGCCGTTGATGTCGCCCGAGCCGACGATGGCCCAATTTGACGGCGCGCCGCCAGCGATCGTGGCCGACGTTTGCGTGGCGCCCGACATTTCCCAGATCACGACGGTGCCGTGATTGGAGTTGCGGAAGAGGAAGTCCGACGTGCCGTTGCCGGAGAACGTCTGCTGCGCCAGATCGAGCGCAACTGTGCGATCCGTGAACTGCAAACGCTCGACGCTGGTGAGCGTGTCTGTGCCGACCCCAGTAACGGTCCACGTGCCGTCCGGATTGCGTTGCCACGAACCTGTCGTCGATGAGATCGCATAAACCGAAGTGTCGATGCCGCTACCGCCGTCGATCGTATCGTTGCCGCCATTGCCGGTGAGGCGGTTCGCTGACGAATTGCCGATGATCGTATCAGCGCCCAAGCCGCCGATCGCGTTTTCGATCACGGCTCCGCGCGCGATGGCGATGTTGAACACGCCAACGCCGTTGAAGCCGGGCCCCGCCGTTGTGAACCCTTCCTGGCGCAAATCGATCGTGCTGTTCGTGTTGTAGCCGGAGAGATCGAGCGTATCGTTGCCGCCCGCGTCCCAGATCGCGAACACAGCCGACGTGCTGCTCGAAGTCAGCGTGTAGGCGGTGACGCCGGTGTTGGAATTGAAGCCGTAAATTGTATCGCCCGTGCGCGTCGTCATGTTCGCGCCGTAGAGACGCTGAATGGCGGCGATATCGTGCAACAGCGGTGCAGCCGGATAGATGCCTTGATTGCCGCCGGTGTTGGTTTCGGCGAAATAGCTCATCACCGTGAACATGAGGCTATCGTTGAAATACGTCGCATCGGCGCCATAGGTGGGGCTGCCTTGACTCGCGTCATAATCAGCGGGGTGGCTGAGGCCGAGCGCGTGGCCGATTTCGTGAATCAACACGAGCGGGCCGTAGCCGCCATAAACTGGATTAGAGTTGTAGCTCAGCGTGGAGTTCACCCAAACATCGCCTTGCGAACTGCCCGCCGATGTATTCGCGGTGACGGGCAAGGACGCGAACGCGGCGGCGCCGGATGCGCCGGAGCTATAGTTGGCGAAAAGAATGGCGGCGTTGTCCGAGTAGCCGTCGCCGTCGTTGGCGCGCACGAACGTAATGTTCGCGAGCGACGCCCACATCGCGAGCGCCGTTTCCGCGGCAGTGATCTGCGCTGCTGAGAAACGCGAGAAGCCACCCGTGTCCGAAGGCATCGTGGAGGGGGCGGTAGAGCGGAACGCGTAAGTCACCACCGCGGACGAGCCGAAAGCCGGGCCCCAGGTGGCGCCTTCACGCGAAAGCTGAATCGCCGCTTGTTCCCACGAAAACTGCGGCAGGCCATTATTGGTGAATGCCGTCGGTGACGAGTTGCCGCCCGGCAGCGTGTTGTAAGTCAGCTGATAACTGCCGGTAACGCTGGCGTCGTAACCGCGCGCGACCAGATAGTACGTGCCGCTCGACGCCGCCGTGTACATCAGCAGCGAATTGTAGGTGATGCCGCCGTCATCGTTCTGTGCAATGAGGACGCCGCTGGCGTCGCGCAGTTCGAGATAGGGGTCGGACAACGTGCCACCGGTGAGCGAGAACGTGTACGTCTGGCCGGCGGTCAACGTGATGCGCACATAGTCCAAGTCATTGCTGGACTGGATGCTGCTCGACAGCGTCGCGCCGAGTGCCAGCGTCGTCGTCGTCGACGTGTTGTCCGCGATGTCATCGCCTGCGGCCAGCGGGCCTGGGTCGGCGCGGCCGGGGGCGAAGAACGCGCTGACGGACGAGCCGGGCGAACTCAGCAGCGAATTTGCGTGCGACGCTGTCGTCACGTCCGAACTCACCAGGAAGTTGGCGGCTCCGTGCAGCATTTTGCTGAGCCAGGGTTGGTGAGCGCAAACACTGCACATGCAGGAATCCCCCTTACGGTCCGCCCCGGGGCGTCAGCGCCCGCGGACCTGGTTAATTCGCATTCCGAGCGGTGCCCGGCAAGACCGTTCAGCCCAAAGTCGGGTCTGGTTCCCCACCCCGAACCCTGTTCGCCGGGGGAATTGCGGTCGCCCTTCCGCTGGTCGCCAGATTGGGTAAAGTTCGCCTTCCGCGCAGCACTTAGTCCTTTTCGCCGAGAACCGTCACAGTCAGCGCGCCCGTGGCCGCGAGTAACACGAAACCGGCGAAAGTCTCATCGGCCTGCGCGTTGACGAGCCCAATTTCCGCGTTGCGGCGTTCCTGCTCGGCGTCAAGCACATCAAGCGTCGAACGCAGTCCCAAGCCGCGTTCTCGCTCTGCGCCCTCGACGGCTTGCGCCGCGGCCGCAACCTGATCTTGCGCGGCCGAGACGATGTGGCGGCCGGACATGAGATTGTTCCACGCCGTCACGACATCAGCTACGATCTGACGACGTTGGCCCTCAAGCCGCGCCTCAGCGCGTTGAACATTTATCTGTCCTTGGCGCACGCGTGAGTTCGAATATCCGCCTTCGAACAACGGGACCGAAAGCTGCGCGAGTGCGCTGGCGCCTTCGCTGCGATCGCCTTCGACGCTGCTCTCCTGATTGTAATCGTAGCGTCCCACCAAAGCTAATTGCGGGCGTAACGCTGAGCGCTCGATTTCGACCTGGGCGCGCGCAGCGCGGCGCTGTGAAATAGAGCGCAGAATGTTGGGGTGACGCTCTTCGGCAAAACGGATTGCGTCGTCGAGTGTTTCTGGTCCCGCGGGTGTCTCGACGGGCGCTAACGCCTCGGGCGGCTTGCCGACTGTAAGTTGGTAGCGGGCCCGCGAGCTTTGCAACTCTGCCTCCGCGCGCGCCAGCAGCGCACGTGCGCCGGCGAGACGGGTGTCAACCTGAGCGACGTCGGTGCGGCTCACTTCACCTACTTCAAGGCGACGCCGCGTGCCGGCCAATTGCTGCTGCAACGCGCCAACGTACTCTTGGCGCAGCCGCACGATCTCCTCATCGCGGCGCACGCTCAGATAGGCGTCGATCACCGCAAGCAGCACGTCCTGCTCGGTCGAGCGCAACCCGTGCCGAGCGCCTTCGACGCCCGCGCGCGCCAGATCGATCTGGCCGTCTCGGCGCCCACCGGTGTAGAGCCGCTGTTGTAGCTGAACCGTACCCGTCAGGGGCTCTAACTGCCGTTGAATGATGCTCGGCCCGAAGAAGCCCTGCGTTTCTGTCTCCACGTTGCGCAAGCCGTAGGTCGTGCTCACGCCGACATTGGGCAGATAGGTCGAAAACGCCTGCACGCTGTCTTCGCGCGCGGAGCGCACCGCCAAGCGCGCATCCTCGATATTGGGATTGTTTGCGTACGCAGAGGAGAGCGCGTCATCCAAAGTGTCGGCGCGCGCGACGCCGACGAGCAGTGGCGCCAGCGCGAGATAGAGGAGGCGCTTCAGCACGCTATTCCTCGCGCCCTGAGCGCCAAAGCGCTTGGTTTAGTGGCTCGAACATATATTGCAGCGCCGTGCGCTTGCGTGTCGGTACGATGACCTGAGCGCCAAGGCCGGCGCGAAGACCGCGACCGGCGGCGTTGGTCAAACGCTGTAGCTCTTCGCGTGAGACCGCGATTTGCGCGAGGAAATAGCCTTCTCCCGTGCGCTCGTTAGTAAAGCGGTCGGCGGAGACCTGGCGGACTTCGCCATAAACGATGGGCAAATTGCGGCCGCCGAAAGCGGTAATGCGCACTTCAGTACGTTGTCCGGCGGCAAGGTCGTCGGCGTCTTGCGGGCGCACTTGCGCTTCGATGATAAGTTCCTGACCTTCTGGCACGATGTCCATGACGCGCTCGCCAGGAGTAATGACGCCGCCGACCGTATGGATCTGCAAGCCAACGACCGCGCCCGCCGTCGGCGCCCGTAGGCGCGTCGCTTCAAGCCGCTCACGCGCGCCGGCAAGTTGTGGCGTCAATTCAGCGAGACGCGCATCGACTTGCCGCAAATCCTGATGCCGCTCTTGTTGTGTCGACGCGATCATAGCGTTGAGTTCGGAGCGGCGGCCCTGCAACTCCGCGAGCGAGCGCTCGAGCGCGCGCACGCGTGTCATCGGCACAAGCTGTTCGGCCGCGAGTTCGCGCATGCCGTTGAGTTCTTCCTGCAGCAGCGATTCTTGGCGACTAATGGCGCCGATTTCGCCGCGATACCCAGCGATGCGCGCATCGAACGGGCTCCAGCCGCCGCCGCCGCCTGAGACTTCGCGCTGATGGCGCACGAATGCCGCTTCGGCGATTTCCCGATCATCTGGAGACAGAGTCGCCCATTCCGCGGGGCGCGTCAGCCGTCGCGAGCCGGTGCGCTCGGCCGTCAGCCGCGCGCGTTGCATTTGCAGATCGACGACCTGGGAAAGAAGCGCACGCTCCTGCGCCACCACTTCCGGCGCGCCGAGTTCAATCAGCACCTGATTGCGTTCGACATGATCGCCTTCGCTGACCAGCAGTGCGGAAACCACGCCGCCGTCGCGGTGCTGCACCGTCTGACGATTGCCCGAGACGACAACAACGCCCGGCGCTACCACGGCGGCGTCGAGCGGCGCCAGCGCAGCCCAGCCGCCGAAACCCAAGAAGAACACGGCGATCGCGATCAGCCCGCCGCGGATTTCGTCCTTGCCGGCGTCGTCTTCGTTCGCGGCGGCTGTTGGTGGCGCTACAGGTGGCGGCGCTTTGAGCAGATCGATGCTCATGGCCGACGCCCCGTTGCTTCGCCGTCGGACGCGACCACTGTCGGCCGCGCTTGGCCGCCAGTGAGTTTGGCCATCACCTGATCTCGCGGCCCATACATCTCGAGTTTGCCGTCACGAATGACGAGCAGCGCATCGGCAATGCTCATGAAGTTCGTCCGATGCGCGACGACGAGCGCCGCGGCGTTGCGATCGCGCGCTTCCTTCAGCGCAGTGATCAGCGCGATCTCGCCATCGGAATCCAAATGCGCGTTCGGTTCATCGAGTACGAGCAGCATGGGCTTGCGATAAAGCGCGCGCGCCAGCGCGACTCGCTGAGCCTGGCCTGCGGAAAGCCCGCGTCCGTTCGGGCCGATCTCAGTGTCATAGCCTTGGCTCAGGGTCAGCACGAGTTCGTGCACGCCGGCCGCCTTCGCCGCTTCCACGATGGCTTCGTCGACACCTGGATTAGCGCGATCTTCGAAGCGCGCGATGTTGTCGCCAATCGTGCCGGCAAAGAGCGCAACGTCCTGCGGCAGGTAGCCGATGTGGCGACCCAGTTTTTCCGTCGGCCAATCCGTGAGCTTGGCGCCATCGATGCGCACCGTGCCCGCATCCGGATTCGCGGCGCCGGCAACGATACGCATCAGTGTCGTTTTTCCTGCGCCGCTCGGCCCGATGACTCCGACAATCATGCCTGGATTCATGCGGAAACTGATGCCGTTGAGCAGGATTCGGTCCATCGTTCGCACGCCAACGCCTTCGACCGAGATGTTGGCTTGGGGCGCCGGCAATTGCGTAAAATCGCGTTGTCCTTCTTGCGTCTTCAGCACATCCGTCAGGATGCGATACGCGCCGCGTCCTTGTTCGAACTGGCGCCACGCGCCGACAATCAACTCCAGCGGTGCAAATGCGCGCGATGTGAGGATGGAGGCGGCGATGATCGCGCCCGATGAAATCTGCTGGTTGATCGCAAGATATGCGCCGAGGCCCAACGAAGCTGACTGCAGCAGCAGCCGCAAGAACCGTGTCGATGATGAATAGACGGCCCCGCTGCGTCCCGCCTTGTGCGTCGCCTCCGTCATCGCATGACGGGTGTTAAGTTGGCGGCGCACCAGCGCCTCATGCATGCCGAGCGCGCGTGCGGTTTCACCTTGCGCGCTGTCGGCGGCCTGTAACTGATACATCGCGCCAGTGGCTTGCTCGTTGGCGTGCAGGTTGCGGTGCATCGCAACCTGGTTCACGTACGCGATCGCCACCAGCAGGATGCCGCCAAAGAGCGCGAGCGCGCCGATTGCGGGGTGGATGATGAAGCAAACAGCGATGTAGATCGGCGTCCACGGCGCATCGACGGCAGCGAGCGCAGGCTGACCAGTGAGTGCGCTGCGCAGCGTGTCGAACTCACGAAGCGGTTGTGCGGCGCCCGCCGCGGCTCTGCCTTCACGCTGGAGCGCCGCGCGCAGTACATGGGGCGAGACGATCCGATCGAGCCGCTTCGCCATGGCCGCCAGCAGTCTGACCCGCGAACCGTCGAGGAACGCCAGCGTCCCAAGCGCGGCGACCAGAACAAGCGACAGATAGATGAGCGTGAGAATGCCGCCCGAAGTCAGCACCCGGTCATAGACCTGCAGCATGTAAATGGAGGGCGCGAGATAGAGCAGGTTCAGCACGGCGCTGAACAGCAGCACGAAGCCGATATGGCGCCGGCAAGCCTGCAGCGCGTCGCGCAGGATCGCGGATTCGATCCGCGCCGGCCCTCCCGTGCTGCTCATACGCAATTCCCACCGCCACCCGCGGCCCTTCGTTTCTATAAAGCATCGAAACAGGCGCGCCAGGGAGCGGCAACAGCGGCGGGGCGAGTGCGGGCAGCGCCCCGGTTTCGCCGCTCGTGCGCCAGGGGAAAAGCTGTGCCGCGGCTGGAGCTTAGCTCGCCAAATCGGCCACACGTGCGGCGATCGCCAGGGACGATGTCAGGCCAGGGCTTTCGATGCCGAACAGGTTCACGAGGCCGGCCGTGCGATGCACTTCGGGTCCATCGATGCGGAAGTCTGCCGCCGCTTGGCCACGGCCGGAAAGCTTGGGGCGGCACCCGGCATAGTCCGGCGTGAGGGAGGCATCGGCCAGGCCCGGCCAATAGCGCCGGATGGCCGCGTAGAAGCTGTCTGAGCGGGCGAGATCAACCGCGTAGTCGACTTTGCTGGGATCACCGGTCTCAAGCCACTCAACGTCCGGTCCGAACCGCATGCGCCCGCCGAGGTCGAGTGTGAGGTGCACGCCGAGCCCGCCTTCGACGGGCGCCGGGTATATGAGCCGCGTGAACGCAGGCTTGCTGGCGCAACCGAAATACGAACCCTTGGCGAGCACGAGCGGGGGAATGGCCTCCACCGGCACGCCTTCGATGGATCGCGCGATCGCCTGCGCGCCGAGCCCGGCAGAATTGATCAGGGTGCGACATTGGATCGTCGCCGGCGCCTCGCCGCCGATCTCAATCTCGAAACCGTCCCTGGTCACCCTGCCGCGCTGCACTGGCGCATTGAGCGCGAGCATGCCGCCGTGATCCTCAAGCTCGCCTTGCAACGCCAGCATGTAGCCGTGGCTGTCGAGTATGCCGGTCTCCGCCGAGAGCAACGCCGACACGCAGCGCACGTTCGGCTCCATCGCCAACGCTTCATCAGCCGTGTGCAACGATACGTTCTCGACATCGTTTTCAAGCGCGCGCGTGTGCAGCGCCGCGATCTGCTTTTCCTCCGCCGCGTCGGTGGCGACGATTAGCTTGCCGCATCTCCTATGTGCGACGCCGCGCGTCGCAAGATACGCGTAGAGCTTCCGTCGCCCCTCGACGCAAAGCAGATGCTTCAAACTGCCTGTGGGATAATAGAGCCCGGCGTGGATGACTTCGCTGTTGCGCGAAGATGTGCCGGAGCCGATGCGGTCGGCGGCTTCAACCACCATCACTTCACGCCCGCGCCGCGCCAGTTCGGCGGCGCAAGCCAAGCCCACGGCGCCCGCGCCGATGACGAGGCAATCAATTTGGTAAATTTCGCGGGTCATATGAGTGCGCATAGTTTAGCTGCGCCGGCGCGCCACGCACACCGCTTTCATGCGCTGCGCGTGCGTTAACCGCCTGCCTTCGCAAAATCGCGAATGGCGTTGGCGATCTTCGTTTGCGTTTGGCCGTCGAGATAGGGGTGCATCGGCAGCGCCAGCACGCGATGGCAGATGTCCTCGCTCACCTTCATGCCGCCGGCGCCGAGCGGGAAGCTCTCGTACGCAGTCTGTTTGTGCAGGGGCTTCGGATAATATTGCGCCGTGGGAATGCCCGCTTCGCGCAAGTGCGCCGCCAATGCATCGCGCGCCTCATGCTCGATCACATATTGCGCCCAGGTCGAAACGCCGCCTTCGATCACCTTCGGCGTTTTCACCAGCCCTTCGAGCATGTGCGCGTAGCGATCGGCGATTTCATTCCGCGCGCGGATTTCGTCGGCGAAGATCGCGAGCTTCTCGATCAAAATAGCGGCTTGGATGGTGTCGAGGCGCGAATTCATGCCGATGCGCGCGCAATTGTATTTGTCGTCACCGCTGGCGCCATGGAAGGCGAGTGAACGCATCAGCACATTGTCGGCATCGTCGTTCGTCAGCGTCGCGCCGCCGTCGCCATAGCAACCGAGCGGCTTTGCCGGGAAGAACGACGTCGTCTGCGCGTCGGCCCAGTGCATCGGATGCTTGCCGTTGAGCGTGCAGCCATAGCCTTGCGCGCTATCGGCGATGAGCTTCAGGCCCTCGCGCTTACAAATCCCGCTGATCGCCGGATAATCCGCCGGCTGGCCGAAGAGATCGACGGCGATCACCGCCTTCGGCTTCAGCTTTCCGGCCTTCTTCACGCCTGCGATCGCCGCTTCGAGCGAAGCTGGGTCCATATTGTACGTATCGGGCAGTACATCGACGAACACAGGCGTCGCGTTCGTCCACGGCACGATCTCGGCGGTCGCAGCGAACGTGAACGAAGGGCAGAACACTGCGTCGCCCTCGCCAACGCCCCACGCCCACAGTGGCAACACCAACGCGTCGGTGCCGTTGGCGTTGGCGATGCAGTGCTTGGTCTCCGCAAATTGCGCGAGTTGGCCCTCGAGCGCCTTCACTTCCGGCCCAAAAATGTAAGCGCCGGACGCGACGACTTTGGAGACGGCGGCGTCGATCTTGTCGGCAATGCGCGCGCGCTGCGCCTGCAGGTCGATAAAGGGGATCATGATTGCCTCGAACGAAACTTATGAGTGGGACGGAAAGCCCGACGCTTGATCCACCTCAAGCGCCAACTCCAAAACCGCGAGCGCCTCGGCGCCGGTGACGACCGGGCGCGGCGCAACGCCGAGCACCGCGTCAATGAATGTCGCGACGTTGGCGCCGAGCGGGTCCGAGCCGGTGCGTGTTTCCGCAAAGGCGGCATTGAGCGGGAATCTGGTCGTATTCTCGAACGTACGGGCTAGGAAATCGATCCGCACTTCGCCCGAAGGATAAACCGCGCGCATCGTGCGGCGGCGATCCGCGGCAATGCGGCTGGATGTGAACACCGTCTCCGCGCCGTCGAACGTTAGGCGCGCCTCGATCTGATCGGCGGCTTTGCCATGTTCCGCACGCGCCGTGGCCGCAACCTTCGTCGCTCTGCCGCCGATCAGCTTCAGCGCCAGATCGAGATCGTGAACCGTAAGATCGAGCGTGACGGAAACATCGGCGCTGCGGCCGGTCCACGGCCCTTCGCGCACGCTCTCGATCAACGTCGGCCGCTCCGGCGCATCGAAAAGGCCCATCGCCTCGAACACCAAGCGCTCTTGGTGACCACAAGCGAGCACCAGCTTTTTCTCCGCTGCGATGCGCACGAGATCGGCGCCGCGCACGGCATCCGTGGCCAGCGGCTTTTCGATTAGCACATGCTTGCCGGCAACGAGCGCCGGGTGGGCGTTGGCGGCGTGAAACGAGGGCGGTGAAGCGATCGTCACCACATCCACCGCCGCTATCAGCGCGTCCAAAGTTGTGAACGAGGTTGCACCGTGCGTGTCGGCCAATTGCTGCGCGCGCTCGTCGTCGGGATCGAACACGCCAACAAATTGCACGCGCGTATCTTCCGCATACTTACGCGCATGGATGCGCCCAAACGCGCCCGCGCCGACGACGCCTGCCCGAAGCTTGCTCATTCCACCGTCACCGACTTGGCGAGGTTGCGCGGCTGGTCAACGTCCGTGCCCTTATGCACGGCCGTGAAATAGGCGAGCAGCTGGATCGGAACCGAATAGACGAACGGCGCAACGAACGGATCGCACGTCGGCGCAATCACAATGTGCTTGGCGATGTCGCTCGCCGCCGCCGCTCCCGCAGCATCCGTGATCAGGATCAGCGTGCCGCCACGCGCGCGGACTTCCTGCATGTTCGAAAGCGTCTTTTCAAACAGCGCATCATGCGGCGCGACGACGACAACCGGCGTGCCTTCATCAATCAGCGCAATCGGGCCGTGCTTCAGTTCGCCCGCGGCGTAACCTTCGGCGTGGATGTACGAGATTTCCTTCAGCTTCAGCGCGCCTTCGAGCGCCATCGGATAGTGCACGCCGCGGCCGAGATAGAGCACGTCCCGCGCCTGCGCGAGGTCCTGGGCGATCTTCTCGATCTGCGGTTCGGTGGAGAGCGCATCTGCGATGAGGCGCGGACATTCCATCAGCGCGTGCACCAGCCGGCTTTCTTCCTGGCTTGAGAGGGCGCCGCGCGCGCGGCCCGCTGCGATCGTAAGCGCCGCCAGCGATGAAAGCTGCGCCGTGAACGCCTTCGTGGATGCAACGCCGATCTCGGGCCCCGCCAAAGTCGGCAGCCGCGCATCCGCTTCGCGCCAGATCGTGGACTCTGGCACGTTGACCACCGCCAGCGTCTTCAGCTTGTTCTCTTTGCAATAGCGCAGCGCCGCCAAAGTGTCGGCGGTTTCGCCCGATTGCGAGACGAACACGGCAAAGCTGTTCTTGCCGAACGCGGGTGTGCGATAGCGGAATTCCGATGCGATGTCGGTCTCGACCGCGATGCCGGCGATCTGCTCCAGCCAATATTCGGCGACGCGGCCCGCATAGTGCGCCGTTCCGCAGCCGATCAGGATGGCGCTATCGGCAGCGAGATCGACGCCATCGAGATCGGGCATCTCCACGCGCTCTTCGTACGCGTTCACGTAGCGCGTAATCGTGCGGCCGGTGGTTTCCGGCTGCTCGTAGATTTCCTTCTGCATGAAGTGGCGATAATTGCCCTTTTCCACCGTCGCCGCGCCGCCTGCGAAGATGTGCACCTTGCGCTCGGCCACCTGGCCGTCGGCGTCGAGCACCTTCACCTTCGTGCGCGAGAGCACCGCGATGTCGCCTTCCTCGAGGAACATCACGCGCGTCGTGAAAGGGGAGACGGCGATCGCGTCGCTGCCCAAGAACATTTCGCCGTCACCGACGCCGACAGCCAACGGGCTGCCTTTGCGCGCGCCGATCAGCACGTCGTCATGGCCCGCGAAGAGCACCGCGATGCCGAACGCGCCTTCCAGCCGGCGCACCGCCGAGATCGCCGCCTGCTCGGGCGAGCTGCCCTTATCCAGGTAATCGGTGATCAGGTGGGCGATGACTTCGCTGTCCGTTTCGGACGCGAACTTGTGGCCGGCTTTGGCCAGCTCTTCGCGCAGCGACCGGAAGTTCTCGATAATGCCGTTGTGAACGATTGCGACCTTATCGGTCGCGTGCGGGTGGGCGTTGCCGGTGGTCGGCGCGCCGTGCGTCGCCCAGCGCGTATGGCCGATGCCGGAGACGCCCGCCAACGGCTCCTCGGCAAGCACGCCCTCCAGGTTTGCGAGTTTGCCGGCCGCGCGTCGGCGTTTGATCGCGCCGTTCTCCAAGGTCGCGACACCGGCGGAGTCATACCCGCGGTATTCCAGCCGCTTCAAAGCTTCGACCAGCCGGGGCGCGGCGGGAGCCGAACCCAGGATTCCGATGATCCCGCACATATTGTTTCGTCCCTGCTGCGCTCGCCGGGCGGTTCATGCCCTCGGCGCCATTGATTTGCACTTCAATTAGTCTTTCAACATGCGACGGTTTCGGGGCTCGCGCGAGATAAACTGGCGAGGGCTTCCGGCTTTGGCTATCCGCCCCCGTTGGGGCGATTGGAGCGGCGCTCGATGACGCGAACGTATTTCGGCACGGACGGCATTCGGGGGACGGCAAACCGCTTTCCCATGACCCCGGAGGTTGCGCTGCGTGTCGGCTTGGCGGCGGGACGGCGCTTCATGAGCGCCGACGATCGCCGCCATCTGGTCGTCATCGGTAAGGACACGCGTTTGTCCGGCTACATGCTTGAGCCCGCGTTGACTGCCGGCTTTACCGCCGCGGGCATGGATGTCGTGCTGTTCGGCCCGCTGCCGACGCCTGCAGTCGCGATGCTGACGCGCAGCCTGCGCGCTGACCTGGGCGTCATGCTCTCGGCTAGCCACAACAAGTTCGTTGATAACGGCATCAAATTGTTCGGTCCCGACGGATACAAGCTGTCCGACAAAGTCGAGCTTGAAATCGAGCGGCTGATGGACAGCAAGCTAGACGAACACTTGGTCGATCCCACCAAGCTCGGCCGCACGCGCCGCATCGACGATGCGCAGGCGCGCTATGTCGAAATCGTCAAGGCGACCTTCCCGAAGGGGCTGACACTGAAGGGCATCCGCCTGGTTATCGATGCCGCCAATGGCGCGGGCTACAAGGTCGCGCCGGTGGCGCTCTACGAACTGGGCGCCGAAGTGATCAAGATCGGCGTCGAGCCGGATGGCGTGAATATCAATGCCGGCGTCGGCTCCACAGATACCGGGGCTTTGAGGGAAGCCGTTCTCAAGTACCGCGCGGACATCGGTATCGCGCTTGATGGCGATGCTGATCGTGTCGTGATTGTCGATGAGAAAGGCCATGTGGTCGACGGCGATCAGATCATGGCGCTGATCGCCAAGAGCTGGAAAAAGGCCGGCGCGCTGACCAAGCCCGGCATCGTCGCAACCGTCATGAGCAATCTGGGCCTGGAGCGTTATCTTCAAAGTCTCGATCTTAAGCTTGAGCGCACGGATGTCGGAGACCGCTACGTCGTCGAATGCATGCGCGAGAAGGGTTATAATATCGGCGGCGAACAATCGGGCCACGTGATCCTGTCCGATCTTTCGACGACGGGCGATGGTCTGCTTGTCGCGCTTCAGGTGCTCGCCGTGATCGCGCAAAGCGGCAAACCGACGAGCGAAGTGTGCCATCTGTTCGAGCCCGCGCCCCAGCTCTTGGAGAACGTGCGTTACGAGAAGGGTAAGCCCGACCCAATGAAGGCGGCTGCAGTGAAGGAGGCCATCAAGGCCGCAGAAGCTGCGCTCGTCGGCAAGGGCCGCTTGCTCGTGCGCAAGAGCGGCACCGAACCGCTCGTGCGGATCATGGCCGAAGGCGACGATGACGCGCTCGTGCGCCAAGTCGTGGGCGACGTGAAGAGCGCGGTGGTGGCTGCCGCGAAAGCAGCCTAGCTCGCGCGGCGCAGCTGTGTCGGCGCAGCCGCAGCCGCAGCCGACGAGATCTTGAACTGCTCGACCATCGCCGCCAGGCCCGAAGCTTCCTCCGCCAAGGCGTGGCTCGCCGCTGTGCTTTCTTCGACCATCGCAGCGTTCTGCTGCGTGATCTGATCCATCTGGGTCACGGCGGTGTTCACTTCCGCGACGCCGCGCGCTTCCTCTTCTGCCGCCGCCGCCACAGTGCCGACGAGTGAATTGATCTCCGCAACGCGGGTAACGATGCGCTCAAGCGCGGCCGCGGTTTTCGCCACCAGCTCAACACCGGTTTCGACGTCGGTGCTGCTCGAATTGATCAGTTCCTTGATGTCCTTCGCGGCTTCCGATGAACGTTGCGCCAGCGCGCGCACTTCGGTCGCGACAACCGCGAAGCCGCGGCCAGCGTCGCCAGCGCGGGCCGCTTCGACGCCCGCGTTCAGCGCAAGCAAATTGGTCTGGAACGCGATCTCGTCGATCACGCCGAGGATGCGGCCAACTTCGTTGGATGAGCGTTCGATCTTCGACATAGCGTCGCGCGTTTCGTTGAGCACTACGCTGCCCGCCGCCGCTTCTTCACCTGTGGCGGTCGCCATTTCGCGAACGCGTTTGGCGTGGCTGGCGTTCGAATGCACCGTCGAGCTGATCTGTTCCAGCGCCGCAGCAGTTTCTTCGAGACCTGCAGCCTGTTGCTCCGTGCGATGCGAGAGGCTGTCGGCCGATGCCGAAAGATCCTTGGCCGTTGCACGCATGGAATTGGCGGCGTGGTGAATCCCTTGCATCGTCTCTTCAAGCCGCTTGGCGGCCTGGTTGAAATCCATGCGAATGGACTTGTAGTCTACCGGGAAGAGCTCCTTCAGGCGATAGGTGAGATCGCCTTCGTAAAGCTTGGTCAGGCCTTCTTTGACATAAGCCACGACGTACGCGAGTTCCTTGGTGGCCGCGGCATGCTTGGCTTCCATGTCGCGCAGTTTCTCTTCCGTTTGCTCGTGCGTGACCAGCGCTTCGGCCTGCAAGCGCAGCCGTTCGATCAGGCTTGCTTTGAAGCTGTTGAGCGACGCCGCGATTTTGCCCGTTTCATTCGTGTCTTCTTGGCAGGGGATGGTCACTGTGGAGTTGTCCGCCGCAAGTTTCTGCATCGCATCTACAAGTGCTGAGATGCGGCGAGACATGGCGCCGCTGATCAGGAATATCAGCACCATAGCCAACGCCAGCACAGCTGCCGACGCGCCCGTCCACATGAGGAAGTTATTTTGCAGAGAGTTGATGCGATCCTGGATGAGGCGATCCAATTCGAGCGCGGAGGCATTCCACAGATCGTTGGCCGCTTGGTCGAAGGCTTGCTCTTCAATTGGTTCGCCGCGTTGCGCTTTTGACACGAGTTCATCGACGACCTGCGAAACAGCTGCCGCGCGATCACGCAGCGCTTCGGCGGTGCCGCCGTCCGGGTTGCCGGCAATCGCCGCACGGACCGAACTTTCAAGGCTTAGGCGCGCGGTCTGCAAGTGGTCGAGCGCCACGGCGCGCGCGCCAACGTCCGCGGGATTCGCAACCGCTTCGGCCAACGCGGAAATCGAGTCGTGCATCTGCGGGAGACGCTGCACGACGAGATCCATGACGTAGAAAGAATCGAGATCGGGATCCAAAGTGAGGTTGGAAGCGTCGGCGACTGCGACGAAGAACGCCCTGCCGGCATCACGGTGAGCTTGCGGTTCGTTGGCGCTCAGGAACGCAGTGGAGGCGGCGCCAGTGTTGAACATCGGATCGAACTGCGCGCGCGCGGCTTCCATCTCCGACGTTGCTGGTTGGCCGGCTTGATCGAAGGCTTCCCACATCGCCTGGATGTAATCAGCGCCCGACATTTCGCGTTTGGCGAAGTCGATGTCCGACAAGCATTGCTGAACAAACAGGCCGCCTAGCATCAGGATCGGCGCCATCATCAATGCTGCGATCAAACCCAATCGCGCGCCGACGCTCATACGCTGATGGACCCAGTTCAACATCAATGAAAATCCTTGGATAGTTTGGAGCGCGAGGTTCGGCGAACGCCCTTAAAATTGGCTTTTTGTTCATCTCCGCTTCACGACCTATGCCGAAGGGCCTACTAGCCGCGCCGTTGCTATTCAGAATTATCGAAAGACCGCAGTTCTAGCGCGGACTTGGTAAGCGCGCGTTCACGATGCTTGCTAGTTCGTTTGCAAGGAATTTGCGGAACATTACCGGCGTCCCTTTGCGGTAAGAGACGCGAAACGCCGTGCATACGTCCAACGCAAGCCAGAAGGCTCGCTCCCGTTCCCGTCAACGCCGCCAAGCGGCGAACGACGCCGACCTTGTTGTCGAAGCGCCGACCCGCGTCGTCGTTTCCGCAGGCGTTGCGCAGGTCGTTCCGTTTCGGGCCGAACTCGATGAACACGCGCCGCCGCCGTTCGATCCCCCAGAAGATCTCGACGAGATTTTCGGCGTCGATGCGGAGTTTGACGGTGAAGACACATTCATCGCCATCACGGCTGAGGGCATACGCCTTGAGCCGCCGCCGGAATTTGATGACGACGTCTTCGTGGCGGTGAACGAAAGCGAAGAAGAGCTTTCGTTTGAGACGACGGTCGTGAACCCGGACTGGGTAGAGTCCGAGCCGGAAGCCGTCGCCGCGCCTCAACCTCTGGAGCTCACGCAGCCGACCGCCGCAGTGGAGGAGGAAGACGCGCCGTTCGATCCGCCTGATGAGGTGGACGATGGCTCGATCAAGAAGATTTTTGTCGAAGACCTGCCGCCAATTCAACTCGCACCCGCCGAGCCCCTGCTGCTGACGCCTCCGGCTGCCGAGGCGCCGGCGCCGAAGGCCGCACTCGGGGTCCCCCGCGAGGAGCGCCCACACACCGATCACCCTGTGCCGCCGATCAAGATTCACTGCAGCTGGGATCGCCCGGAGATGCTGGGTTTGCTTTCCCTGCTCGAAGCAGATCGCCGCTTGTCGCGCGCCGAAATCACCGTTGCACGCGGCGGGGTTGAGGGTGCGGCTCTGCATTTCGCCCGCAATTCAAGCCCGGATCTGTTGGTCGTCGACACGACATTGCGCGGCAAGCATATGACGGACGCCCTCGATCGTCTGCGCGCCGTGCTCGATCCGGCGACGAAGATCGTCGTGCTGGGCGCCGTGAACGACATCACTTTGCTGCGCGAACTCGCGACCCGTGGTGTAAGCGAATACATCGTCGGCGCGGTGAAGCGCGACGACCTTGTCCGCACCGTCTGCGCGCTCTACGCCGATGTCGATCATTCACGCGTCATCGCTGTGATGGGCGTCTGCGGCGGCGTCGGCGCCTCCAGCATTGCGCAAAACATCGCCTGGTCAATCGCCGAGCGCCAGCAGGTCGATACAGCGCTGGTCGATTTCGATCTTTCGTTCGGCACCGCGGCATTCAGCTTCCATCAGTCAGCCGAACTCACAGTCGACGATCTGCTGGGCCAACCCGAGGAGGTGGACGCGGCCTTCGAACGCGTCGCATTGAAGCCACGGCCCCAACTGCAAGTCATTGCCGCGCCCAGCGTGATGAGCGAGCACGAGCCCGATCTCGAAGCCGTGCTCTCGGTCATCCAAGGCGCGCGGCGCGCAACGCCGTATGTGGTGCTCGATCTGCCGCATCTGTGGAGCGGCATGGTCAAGGTCGCGCTTGCGGCTGCTGATGAGATCGTGCTGGTCGCTGGGCCTGATCTCGCCAGCTTGCGCAACATCGACAACGTCCTCAAACACTTGAAGACGGTGCGCACCGACAAAGCCGAGCCCATCGTCGTGCTTTCAATGGTGGGTGTGCCGAAGCGCCCGGAAATTCCGCTCAAGGATTTCTCCGAAGCCACCGGTTCGGCGCCGGTGTTTTCGTTTCCGTTCGATCCCGCCTTGTTCGGCGCCGCCGCCGTCGCTGGCCAATCTCTTTACGAGGCGTCGCCGCGCGCCAAGTCGGCGATGATGATCGACGCGCTCGCGACGCTGCTCACCGGCCGCGAACCCGTTGCGCGTAAGCGGGCGGAGCGGCGCGCTGAGACGACGAAGCCTGAGCCTCCCGCGCCGGCGGTGACAGCGGAAGCGACGGCGCCGCAATCCGCTGCCCCTGTGGTTGAGGAAGTCGCGTTTGCAGAAGCGCCGCTCGCGCCTGCTACGGAACCCACGCCGGAAGTCGTGACCCTGGACCTCACCGACCGCGCGGCGCCGGAAGTCGATCCGTACATCTCTGTTGCGCTGCAAGCGGCGCGCGCCGAGTATTTCGCAGTCACGCAGAAGCGCCACACCAGTCCGGCGCTTCGCGTCGCGGCTGTTGTCGTGGCGGGTCTCGTCGCCACCACGTGGCTCACGCAGGATCGGCGCGCCACGCTCGAACCCGCAATGGCTGCGGCCGCCACACCAGCGCCAGCGGTCACGCCGCCGCTGAGCCCCGTTGCCGAATACGGTATGGCGCTCGCCTTGACCCAGCAGAACAACACGCTTGGCCTTGAACGCATGCGCGGACTGGCCGAAGACGGCTCGGCGCTGGCGCAGCAATTCCTTGCGGGCGCCTATGAGCGGGGCGATGGCGTCGCCACTGATCTTGCGCTGGCGCGTGAATGGACGTTGCGCGCCGCCGCAGGCGGCAACGTGCGCGCGATGCACAATCTCGGCGTTTACTACGCGCGCGGCGAAGGCGCGGCGGTCGATGACGCCTCCGCGTTCCGTTGGTTTAGGCAGGCGGCGGAGTTTGGCCTCGCGGACAGCCAGTACAATCTCGGCGTCCTTTACGAGCAGGGTCGAGGCGTCACGCAAAGCGGCGCCGAGGCGCTGTTCTGGTACGCGCTTGCAGCCCAGCAGGGTGATGAAGCGGCGGCCGCGCGCGTCATCGCTCTGGAGGGTGTGCTGACGCCGATGCAAGTCGAACAAGCGCGCGGACGCGCGACCGCGTTCAGGCCGAGCCTCCCCAACCCGAACGCGAACGTTCCAGAAGTGCAGGAAGAGCCGGAGGCGCCGCCGCCTGAAGCAGCGCCGCCCTCCGGATCAGAACCTTAGCGCGCGTTGAACTCGGCGACTTCAGCTTGAAGTTGCGTGCCCACTGCGTTGAACGCCGTCGCGGCTTCGCGATATTGCGCGGCCAATGAATTGGCTTCCGCCAGGCGGGCATTGGCTTCATCGCGGCGGCAGTTGAGCGCCGCCTGCGCCGTCGTCGCCCAAGCGCGATAAGCCGTATCGGCTTCCGCGAGTTGGCGGCGGTTGGCTGTGGCGCCGTCCGGGATCGCCGGCGCTGGTGCAATCGCAGCGCACTGTGTTTGAGCCGGAGCCGCCGGAGCAGGCGGGGTTGCCGGAGGCGTGGTGGTTTCGGTTTGCGCCCACGCTTGCGCGCTCATGAGAAGAGTGGCGGCGGCGATGGCGCTGGTCAGAATTTTCACGGGAGCCTGCTCCTGGTTCGTACGTCCCTGATGCCCTTGTTTCCAAACATGGCGAGAAATTCAACCCAGGAACCCAGACAAGGCGCCAAGCTTTTCAGCGCCTCCCGGAAAGTTGATGGCTAGCCGAGCCGTTTCACCCATGCCGCGGTGCTGGCGTCGAGGTCCGACGGCGCGCCGCCTTCGAGCGCGGGCAGCAGCGCGTTTGCCATCTCTTTGCCCAATTCGACGCCCCACTGATCGAACGGATTCACGCCAGCGAACACGGCTTCGGCGAACGTCCGATGCTCGTAGAAGGCGAGCAACGCGCCTAATGCTTCCGGCGTCAACGCATCGATCGCCATCATGGTCGAGGCGCGGTTGCCGGTGAAAGTGCGGTGTGACGCGAGCCGCTCCGCGTCTTTCGCGCTTACGCCCTTTGCAATCATCTCCGCATGCACAGCGTCCGTGCTCTTGCCGACCATCAGCGCACGCGCTTGCGCCAACGCATTCGCGAACACCTTGGCGCGATGCGACGACGGCCCTTCATGCGCGCCGGCGTTGACGATGAACTCGACCGGAATTTCCTGCACGCCTTGATGCAGCAATTGGAAGAACGAGTGCTGCGCGTTGGTGCCAGCCGCGCCCCACGTGACCGCGCACGCCGAGCGCTCAAGCGTCTCACCGTCGCGCGTCACCCGCTTGCCGTTGGATTCCATCTCGAGCTGCTGCAGCCAAGCCGGCAGCAGACGTAAGCGCTCCGAATAGGGGATCATTGCGTATGAGCCATGACCCAAGGCTTCGCGATTCCACATCTGCACGGCAGCCGAAAGCGCCGGCAGATTCTCAGTGAATGACGCTTCGCGGAAGTGCGCGTCCATTTCATGCGCGCCCTCCAGTAGGCGGAAGAACACGCCGTGCTTCAGCGCGATCTCGCAGACCAGCGACACGCTCGACCAAAGCGAATAGCGCCCGCCAACCCAATCCCAGAACGGAAAAACGTCGCTTTCCGCCACGCCCCACGCGACGGCCTTCTCAGGCGCCGCAGTCGCCGCCGCAATTCGCGCCGGCCCCCAAGCGCGCACGAACTCGGCGTTGGCGAGCGTCTCCTGAGTCGTGAAGGTCTTCGAGACGACAATGAGCAGCGTCCGTTTAGGATCGAGGCCATCGATGGCGTCAGCCACATCGGCGCCATCAACGTTCGCCGCAAACCGCACCTCAAGCCCAGGACGGCGTTCAGCCTTCATCGCATCGAGCACAACACGTGGCCCAAGATCCGAGCCGCCGATGCCGAGGTGAATGATCGCGTCGTATTTGCCGCTCTCGGCAATCTCGTGCGCGAAGTCATGCATGCGGTCGAGCACCGCCGTGATCTCGTTATCGCCGCCGGCCGGGTCGGTCTCGCGCAGCTTCCAGTGCATCGCCGCGCGGCCTTCGGTGTTGTTGACGATGGCGCCGCTGAACATCTTGGTGCGCCAGCCATCGAAATCCGCCGCTGCAGCGAATGCGCCAAGCGCACGCATGGCTGCGGCATCTACGCGCTGCTTGGAAAAATCCGCGATCAGATGCGGCGCTTCGACGGTTAATGCGCGCACGCGATCCGGGTCAGCTGCGAAGAGATCGAGCAATGTTGTTTTCGCCAGTCGCGCGGCCTCGCGCTCGACGTTAACCCAGGCTTGCTTCGTGGCGGCGAAATGTGTGGCGTTCATGGCGGTATCGCTTTAACAGGGCCGCGCTATGGCGACAATTCTTGTAACCGGCGGCGCGGGCTATGTGGGCTCGCATTGTTGTTTGGCGCTGAAGCGCGCGGGCCACGACGTCGTCGTTTACGATAACCTCTTCAACGGCCACGAGCGCTTTGTGAAGTGGGGCCCGTTCGAGCGCGGCGACATTCGCGACAAGGCGCGCCTCACCGAAGTGTTCGCCAGGCACAAGCCTGCCGCCGTGATCCATTGCGCGGCGCTGATCGAGGTCGGCGAGTCCGTCAAGTTTCCGGACCGCTTCTACGACAACAACGTCACCGGCGCTTTGGTTCTGCTCGATGTCATGCGCGAGCACGGCGTCAACGCGTTCGTATTTTCCTCGACCTGCGCCACCTATGGCGAGCCGCAACGCCTGCCGATGGACGAGAGCCATCCGCAGGCGCCCGTCAGCCCCTATGGTTGGACCAAGCTCATGATCGAGCGGGCGAGCCGCGACATCTCTGCGAGCTATGGCATGAAGTACGCGCATCTGCGGTATTTCAACGCGGCCGGCGCTTGCCCGGACGAGGGCATTGGCGAAAAGCACGAGCCGGAGACGCACGCCATTCCGTTGGCGCTCTTCACGTTGCTGGGCCGCCGCGACGGCTTCAAGATTTTCGGGTCTGACTGGGATACGCGCGACGGCTCGTGCCTGCGCGACTACGTCCACACGCTCGATCTCGCCGACGCGCACGTGCGCGCGGTGGAGCGTTTGCTGGGCGGCGGCGAAAGCTTGGCCGCCAATCTCGGCACCGGCGACGGCGTCACCGTGATCGAACTTCTGGCCGCGATTGAGCGCGTCACCGGCAAGCGCGTGCCCGCAACGCCGGCCCCGCGCCGCGATGGCGATGCGCCGGCGCTTGTCGCGGATACGACTTTGGTAAAGCGCGAACTCGGCTGGAGCGCCGAACGCAACATCGATCAAATCATCGCCGACGCCTGGAAGTGGCACGCCGAACTTGAGCCGCGTCTATTCCCCTAGCTCGCGCGCCAAATTGATGCTGATGGCCCCGCCAACACCCGGGTTGGCGCCAGCCACATCATAGAATCCGCAGCCGCCGCGATAGCCATAGACACCGCGAATGTTGGCGGTTTGGGTATCAACGACCGCGCCGCTCGGATCGACAAACTCGACCTCCACAGCGCGCGGCTGCGCCGCCGCAAACGCCCGCCGGCACACAGTGCCGCTCACGTTCACCACGTCGCCGGTTTGCGCCACGTGCGGCGCCCGAATGGTAAAGCCTGCGCCAATCTGGCGCTCGATGCGCAGCATTGCGTCATTCGCGCTCGCGGTTGAGGCTGCGGCGAGGGCGATCAGGAGGCAGACGCGCTTCATGCCGGTGATCGTGCAAGCGCCGCGCCAGCTCACGCGCTTGGGCCAACGCTGAAGGAGAGGACTCGGCTCACGTCGCGCTGCGGCCGGCCGCTCTCGGCGGTCCACGCGTTGAACGCGGCCTGCACCGCCTTCATGTCAGCCTTTGACGTCGGCGCTTTGCTGACAATCTTTTCGCGGATCAGCGCTTTGGTTACATCGGGCGAGAGGATGAAGCTGTCCCAGCCGTTGAAGCGCAGAAAGTACGTCGTGGCCGATGGGCCAAGGTGCGAGGCGTGCTTCTTGAAGTGCTCCATCAGGCCGATCTGATCGCTCGCCGGCCAGGCCTTCAGAAATTTCGTGAACGATCCGTGCTCTTTGGCCATGTCGATCACGAACTGCGCGTTGTTGATGGTCGCCTGGATCTTCGCGCCGTTGCGGACGATGCGCGTGTCCTTCAGCAGCCGCGCAACTTCGCGATCAGCGTAGAAGGCGACTTTGTGCGGATCGAAGTAATCGAAGGCTTCCTCAAAGCCTGGCCACTTCTTCTCGATCACCTCCCACGAGAAGCCGGCCGAGAACACCGCTTGCGACATCGAAGCCAGCCAGCGGTCATCCTTTTGCGCTTTGAGCTTTGGCGGCTTGTCGCCGCCGTATTCCTCCAACCGCTTCGCCAGCCCCGCTTTGCCGTGATGCTTCTCAGCCAGCTTCACGATCTCGGAGAACTTGCGCAGCGCCATTTTAACCCCGCCCGACGCTCACGTACTTGAAGCCTTTGGCGCGCATTTCGTCAGGGCGGTAGATGTTGCGGAGATCGATCAGGGTCGGCGTTTTCAGCGCGTCCTTGATGCGATCGAGGTCGAGCGCGCGGAATTGATCCCACTCGGTGATGATCACGACGGCGTCGGCGTTTTGCACGCAATCGTACGGGCCGGTCGCAAACTGGACGTCCTTCAGCATGTGCTTGGCTTCGGTCATGCCTTCGGGATCGAATGCGCGCACCTTGGCGCCTTCGGCCTGCAGCGTCGGCACGATGTCGAGCGCTGGCGCGTCGCGCATGTCGTCCGTGTTCGGCTTGAAGGTGAGGCCGAGCACGGCGATCGTCTTGCCCTTCAGATCGCCGCCGACAGCGTCGATGATCTTCTGCGCCATCTTCTGCTTGCGGGCTGAGTTTACGCGCACCGTGGCTTCGATCAATTCGATCGGCGCGTTGTTGTCACGCGCGGTCTTCATAAGCGCGAGCGTATCCTTCGGGAAGCACGAGCCGCCATAGCCGGGGCCCGCGTTCAGGAATTTGCGGCCAATGCGATTATCGAGGCCGATGCCCTTGGCGACTTCCTGCACGTTGGCGCCGACGGCTTCGCAGAGATCGGCGATTTCGTTGATGAAGGTGATCTTCATCGCCAGAAAGCCGTTGCCGGCGTACTTGATCAACTCGGACGTGCGGCGCTCGGTGAACACCATCGGCGTCTCGTTGAGCGAGAGCGGGCGATAGAGCTGGCGCATCACTTCGCGCGCGCGTTCGTCATTGGTGCCGACGACAACACGGTCCGGCCGCTTGAAGTCGTTGATGGCCGCGCCTTCGCGGAGGAATTCGGGGTTGGAGACCACTGCGAATTCCGCGTCCGGTCGCGCCTTCTTGATGATGGCCTCAACCTCGTCGCCGGTGCCGACCGGCACCGTCGATTTGTTCACGACCACCGTGTAGCCGTTCATCAGGCCGGCGATCTCTTCGGCCGCCGCATAGACGTAAGACAGGTCGGCGTGGCCATCGCCACGGCGCGAGGGCGTGCCGACGGCGATGAAGACCGCGTCCGCGTCGCGGATGGCGGCAGTCGGGTCGGTGGTGAAGAACAAGCGGCCTTGTTCGACGTTATCTTTCACCAGTTCGTCGAGGCCCGGTTCGAAGATCGGGATTTCGCCCTTCTGTAGGCGCGCGATCTTGCCCGCGTCCTTATCGACGCAGGTGACTGTGTGCCCGAAATCGGCAAAGCACGCGCCCGAGACGAGGCCCACATAGCCCGTGCCAATCATTGTAACGCGCATTGAAATTCCTTCGAGACGCCAGCGCCCGCGAGCGCCCTCCATTCGACCGGCCAGCGGGCGCCGTCAAGCGTCCGCACCGCACGTCAGCTGTGCGCCGCGCGCGGCAAAATCGCAAAGCTCACACCCGGGGCGGGCTAGCTCAGGCGAAACCGGCTCCAAATCGGGAAATGGTCGGAAAAGTAAGTGTCGTCGCCGATGCCGGCATTCAATGCCGGGTCGTCAAAATCGATGCGCGCATTGAGGCGCGGCCGGCCCGAGGCTTCGGGATCGCTGTAGAGGATGTTGTCCACGAGCTGGAAATTACGCTTGTGGGTGAAGAGGGGCCGCGCGCAGTTCGAACAATATTCTTTCGCCCACAGCGTGTTCGGCGCTTCTCCCGCGATCCCCTCAAAGGTCGCAGCGTCTTTCGTCAACACAGTTGTGTGGCGCGTGTTGCTGAAGACGGCGCGGGCCTCCTCAAGCGGGGCCCCATCGCAGGCCCAGCATCGCGTGCGCCTGAACACGGCCTTGAGCCGGGCGTTTTCCAGAAACTGATTGAGATCGGGTCGATCTGGCGCGGTATTGAAGTCGCCCGCGACGACGACGGGAAGCGCCATGTCCTCGTACACTCGCCAGATAAAGCTGCAGACCTCGGACAATTGAAGGTGACGCAGAAATTCCGCCTCGCGCGAGACGCTGCGTTGCGCCCGCTCCAGTTTTTTGCCCGGCGCTTTGTCGGCGGCCGGTTCGCGCAGTGTCGTCAGATGCAGGTTGATGAACACGAACTCACTGTGCGCTGAGAGCCGCACCCGGTGCGCTGTGGCGATGCGTGGCTCGGTGTCGCGATCGCCCAGATAGCGGCTATGCCGGAATTGCACTTCGTACGGCGCGGCATCGCCGATCGCCACCTGATGGGTGATCCAGTTTTCCCAGTTCGCGGTGGTCTTCTCCTGGGCGCGGCGGAATTTCACCACCGGCAGTTCGATCACCGCCCCTGCAAACGGCGTCGCGCCGGCGCAGCTTTGGGGTTTGTTGTCCTCCGGGTCGTGCAGCGAAGCGCCGCGCAGCGCGCAGACAGCGACGCCCTGTTCGGCATGACATGCGCCTTCATCCCAACGCACCTGCCATTTCGACTTCTGCGGGTGCCACTCGGTGGAGAGTGTCGGCACGTAATAGAAGCCGCCATTCTGACCCAGCCCTAAAGTCTCGGCCGCGCTAGGGCGGTCAGCCGAGGGCGCATCGAAGCGGCTCATCTCTTGAAGACCGGCAACGACCGGCGGCGTGGCGCCAGGGCTCGCGCCCGCTTCGAGGATATACGCGCCCAGCGCCTTCGAGCGATCAACGACTGAGGCGCTTGAGGAGGGGATGGCGCGCGCTGCCCCGCCACAATTTGCACTGACAACTACGAATGAAACGCCGTCGCCATTGCTCGCATCAGTCATACAACGAAACTCAATGCTCTTCGGCCCAGGCCGAAAGTTGCTGCAACAGCGACGTGTGGTGGTCGCTTTCCTTTAGCCATTTGCGACACTGATGTGCAACAGCGCCCTTGAGCGCCGGCAACGCGTCCGCCCCTGGAACCATCGCGGCCGCTTCTTTGCGCAGCCAATCGAGGCATTCCTCGAAGCTCATCGGCTCTTCGGCGATCAAAATACCGTGCAGCGCCGGAAGGATTTCGCGCTCGAAGCGGACTTTCTGGCTGAGGTCGATGATGTCTGGCAGCAGCAGCGCGACGTCGCCGAGTTTCTGGCCGATGATGGCGAGCACTTCATTGTAGCTGAGGTTCGCGATCCGGTTCGCCGCCTTCTTGAGGGCCGCCAGCGTTTCCTTGCCTTTGACAGGCCCCAAGTCCTTCGGCGGCAGCAATTGGCAATAAACCTTGAGCTTGGGCTCCGTGCCCGACGGGCGGATCGCGATGATGAAATCGTCCGTCACGAACTGGATCGAGTTACGCGACATTTGATCGGTGTAACCCTTGAACGGGCCGAATTTCTCTTCGTCCCAGAAGTCGATCACGCGGCGCACTTCGGCGCCAGCCATCGTCTTCGGCGGCGCCTCGCGGAGCGACAGCATGATCGTGTCTTTGTCGCGTGCCCCGTCCGCGCCGGTCATGACGATCGAGCGGTTGACCGTTTCGTGCGCGCCGAGTTCGGCGAGCGTTTCGATGTAGTAGTCGAGCAGCGTGCGGCCTTCGCGCTGAAGTATCTGGTAGAGGCAGGCCAGGTACATGCACGCCGGCGCCGCATCCTTCTCGCGAATAAACGGCGCGATCATGACGCCGTGGCTTTCCTCCGCCGCGAAGGCAAGGTCCGTCGGCTTCAACTCGATATTGCGATAACGCCCCTTGCTCTCAAGTTCGTTCAGAACGTCCGCCACGTACTTCATGCCGACGGGCAGATCGTCGATCACGACCGAGTTGGCCTTTTCGCCAATCGCCCCGAGCAGACGCGTCGTTACGAACGTCTCGATCACGAGGCCTTTGTGCTTGGGTCCGCGCGGATCGAGCATCAGAAAGCGGCAGAGGACGGCGGCGATCTGGTTGCCATCGAAATGGTGCCAGTGCCCGTCCGCAAGCTTCACATCGAGGCCGACGCGATCAACATCGGGATCGCTGGACAGCACGATGCCGCAGCCCATCTGGTCGGCGAATTCCATCGCCGGCACCGTCGCTTGCGAAACTTCCGGGTTCGGCGCGCGCAACGGCACCGCGGAGAAACTGCCATCCGGCCCTTCGCCCGGCGGCGTGAGAACGTTGAAGCCCAAGCGATCCAAGAGATCGCCGACCGACGAAAGGCCGCAGCCGTTGAGCGGCGCATAGACAATCGGGATATCGCGATCGGGCGCCGGCATCGACGCGTACATGTCGGTATAGACCTTGATGTATTCGTCGTGGGTTTCCGACGTGGTCCACTGGATCAGACCGCGCTTTAGGCCTTCATCGAAATCGATGGTCTTCACCTCGTGGACGTTGTCCATGCACGCAGCCAGGCGCTCGTCTTCCGGCGCAATCGGCTGGCTGCCAAATTCGTTGTAGATCTTGAGGCCATTGTCGTCGGGCGGATTGTGCGAGGCCGACATCTGAATGCCGCCAATGGCGCCGAGGCGGCGCATCTGGAACGCCATTTCCGGCGTGCTCATCGTGCCTTGATGCGTGTCGGGCGGCGGGAAGTGCGCGACGATGCCGTTGCCTGCATAGATTTCGCACGCCAGCCGGCCGAGCGAGCGGGATGAAACTCCGATCAGCGGATGCTCATCGCCCAGGAATGCGTAGCGGCCCGAGAAATCCTTGAACACGCGGACGTCGCTGGCGACTACGACGGAGAGTTGGCCTTTGTCGCCGTGCGCGGCGCGCAGGAAGTTGCAGTGGCCCTGCACGGTAATGGCGAGGTTGGCGAGATTGATGCGGTTCGGGCCGTAGCCTACCGGGCCGCGCTGACCGCCGGTGCCAAACGGGACGTTTTGCCGGAATGCGTCGAACACGAGCGGCAGGTGCCTTTCGTCCAAATGGCGCGCAATAATCTCTGGATTGGCGAAACGGACTTCGCCGCTCAGCCACTTGCGCAGCATCCGTGCAGCTTCATCTCCAGCTTCGCCGTAGCGCGCGCGCAGTGCGTCGCAAATGGTTGCAAGTTTGTTTGCGTCGTACACGATGCCTCAACTCCAGCCGTCAGCCTGGGACACTATTCCACAACGGGGCGCAATCGCCGGACCGACCCATTGGCGTTTTGCCATATCCACGCCAAGGGCGCCCTTGTCGCAGGCAGCGCCTTCCCGGAGAATATGGGACGCGTCATGCGCTTGATAGGATCGGAAGCGGAGGCGTGGAACCACACATGACGACTGCCGATCTCAGCGCGCTTGTCGGGGCCGATGCACGCAAGGCGCGATTTTGCGATGCGCTGAGCGCGATCGTGCGCGAGACCAAGCGGGCGCCGATCTTCGTGCTGGACAAGGACGGGACCTTGACGCGGCCGCGCCAGCCTCTGGAGCCTGAAATGGCTACGTCCGTCGCGGCGCTCCTTGGGGCCGGCGCAACCGTTGCCGTGATGTCCGGCGCCGAAGCCTATCGGCTGCAGGACGAAGTGCTGGCGCCGCTCGCAGCGCACGTCGGCGAGGGCGGCTTGAGTTCTTTTTATCTCATTGCTGAGAATGGCGCCCAAACGTACCGCGCCGAGCCTGGAGGCTTGGCCGCAGTGGATCGCCTCGATCTGCGCGAGACGCTGGGCGCGGAGCGCTTCGCGGAAGTGCTCGCTATCGTCGAGGAAGCGCGCATCAAGTTCGGAATCGGCGACGATCCGGCGCGCCGGCACGTGGTGGCTGATGGTTCGCAGATCAAGTTGAGCGCGCTCGGCAATATTGTGGACGAGGGGCTGCGAGAGCGCTTCGATCCGCTCGGGATCAAGCGCGCCGAATGGGCGGCGTTCGTGCGCACCCGCTTGCTTGAGCGGGGGCTGAGCGATGATGCTGGCCCGCTGGTGGATGTCATCGTGTCGGGCACTTCTTCGATTAATTTGCTACCGCGCGGCGTCAACAAGGGGCACGCGCTTGAACGCTTTGCGGCGCGTCATGGGTTGAGCGATCAATCCATCGTCTATTTTGGCGATCGCTTCGGCAAAGGCGGCAACGACGTTTATGCGCTGTCGCACGCGCGCGTGGTGATCAATGTCGGTGATGACATTTCGCACGCTGGCGTTATCGACGCGGCCGAGAAGGGCCCGCGCGGCGTGCGCCTTTATCTCGAACTCGCGCGGCGCGTTATCCCGGCAGGCTGACTCCGAACGACACCAGCAGCGCGCTGAGGCTGTTCCAGGCTTGCAGCAGTGTGCTGCCAGCGCCCTTCTGCAAATCGACGGCGATGATTATGCAGGCCAGCAGGAAGCTGATGACCTTGAAGCCGTTGTGCAGGTCGTACCAGAGTTCGTGGATGCTGGTCTTATCGTCCGCCTGCATCAATTTGGCCGCGAGCTTCGAGCTCTCCTTTAGCCGCGCAAATTGGCCTTTGCGTGCTTCGGTGAACATCGCCTGCACTTTGCTGATTTCGCCGTCCTGGATGATCATTTTCTGCAAGCCGTTCACGTAGGCGTGCCGGCGTTCGGAGAGCGCGTGATACTTCAGAATGAAGCGCTGACCCGTGTTGGCCAGAATGAACTGCACCACGCAGAAAATGATGCAGGAGAATTGCAGTCCCAGCGCGGCGATGATGCCGACGATGACGGAGTTGGCGGCGATGATGGCGCTTGAGCTTTTCTCGCGGCATTCTTCCTGCCAGCGCGCGTCGGTGTTGTGCTCGTTGTAGAGCGCGATCAGTGCGCTGAGCTGATGATCCGAGCAGCCGCCGGTCCCCGCGTTCTGATCTGTCACTATCGCCTCCGCCTCGCATAATCCCGAGGGGAGCTAATCACATCGGTTCCACTTTGCCCACAGCGGGCTCAGGTATGTGGGATGACACGCACGCGTGTGATTTCCAGGCCATAATTCTGGTCTGGACTTTCGCTTAGCGCGCGCAGGCCGATGGCGTTGACGGCCAATTGCGCGGGCACTTCAAAGCGCAGCGTGCTGGTTTGGGGCGGCGCCGTCTGGCTTACCCAATCAGCCGGGCCGATGCCTTGGAGGCTGACAGCGAGCCCGGTCGCCATGTTGATGGGGATCGGGTTGTAGGTGACTTCGATGGTCACCGGCTTGTCGTTGATCATGGCGGCTTGGTCCGCCGTCAGCAGCAGGCGGGCGCCTTGTTCGGCGGGCGTCGGCGGCGGCTGGCCGGCCTTCTGCGCAATGTGAAGGCTTTGCGCCCGGCCCCAGAAATCGCGCGAGACGAAGATTTCCTGCTCGGCCCCGACGTCCGGTGAATCGAAGGCGCCGCCTGTGAACACCAGCGCCCCGTCGGCGACCTGGGCCGCCACCGGTGCGGGGGCCCGTGGCCAGCTTTGAGGCTTCACGCTGACGCCGATCACGAACGCCGCGAAGATGATCGCCAGCGGGTAGAACAGCAGCGGGTGGAAGAACCAATTGCGCATCCCGATGGGGTGTAGCGGCGCCCGGGCGCGGGTCCAAGGTCTTGACGTGCAGCCGGCGGACTGAAACTGGAGCGGCATGACCTCCCTTGCTCTGCTTCGTCACGGCCAAAGCCGCTGGAACCTAGAAAATCGCTTCACCGGCTGGGTCGATGTCGACCTGACGCCGGAGGGGGAGGCCCAAGCGCGCCGGTCGGGCGAGCTTCTGGCCGCCAGCGGCGTGCCGTTCGACAAGTTGTTCACATCGGTCCAGACCCGCGCGATCCGGACGGGCAACCTGGCGCTCGAGAGCGCCAAGCTCGCCTGGCTGCCGGTGGAGCGCTCGTGGCGGCTGAATGAGCGCCATTACGGGGCGCTGACCGGGCTCGATAAGGCCGAGACGGCGGCCAAGCACGGCGAAGAGCAAGTGAAGGTGTGGCGCCGCTCCTACGATACGCCGCCGCCGCCGCTGGCGCCGGGCGGTGAGTTCGATTTCACCAAGGACCGCCGCTATGCCGGCGTGAAGGATTTGCCGACGACGGAATCGCTGAAGACGACGTTGGAGCGCGTGCTGCCGTATTGGGATGAGCGCGTTGCGCCCGATCTGCGCGCCGGCAAGAATCTCATCATCGCCGCGCACGGCAATTCGCTGCGCGCGATCGTGAAGCATCTGTTCAAAGTGCCGGACAATCAGATTGTCGGCGTGGAGATGCCGACCGGCAATCCGCTGCTGATCGATCTCGACGCAAACTTGAAGCCGACCGCCGCGCGCTATCTCGATGAGAGCCGCGCCGAGAAGCTGCCGCCGTTTCCCGCATGATCGATGAGCGCCTGATGCGCCGCGCGCTCGAGCTTGCGGCGCCGCGCGTTGGCAATACGGGCGACAATCCCGCCGTCGGCTGCGTTCTGGCGCTGGGCGATGCGATCCTCGGCGAAGGCGCGACGGCGGAAGGCGGCAGCCCGCATGCAGAGGAGCAGGCGATCCAGGCTGCGGGCGGCGGTGTCGAAGGCGCGACGGCGTACGTAACGCTTGAGCCTTGCGCTGCACGCTCCAAAGGCGGCGTCGCGTGCGCTGATTTGTTGATCCGGGCGCGCGTGAAACGCGTCGTCATCGCCACGCGCGATCCTCATCCCAATGCCGATGGCGCTGGTATAGCACGGATGCAGGCGGCGGGGATTGAGCTTGTGTTCGGCGTGCTGGAAGCCGAAGCGCGCGCGCAGAACGCGGCGTTTTTCGCGAAGTGGGATTAACTCCGCCCGACGATCAGCGGGTCGCCTTCTTTTAGGAGGCCGTCGAAATAGGCGATCGTCTTTTGCAGGCCTTCGCGGAGTTGGATGGTGGGCGCCCAGCCGAGGGTTTCCTTGGCTTTGTCGATGTTCGGTTGGCGTTGTTTCGGATCGTCGCTTGGGAGCGGGCGATAGACGAGCTTTGATTTCGCGCCGGTGAGATCGATCACGTTTTCGGCGAGCTGTTTGATCGTGAACTCGTTCGGGTTGCCGATATTGATCGGGCCGGGGAGATCGCCGTCCTTATCCATGAAGGCGATGAAAGCGTTGATGAGATCATCGACGTAGCAGAACGAGCGCGTCTGCGCGCCATCGCCATAGAGTGTGATGTCTTCGCCCTTCAGCGCTTGCACGATGAAGTTCGACACCACGCGCCCGTCGTTCGGGTGCATGCGCGGGCCGTATGTGTTGAAGATGCGCGCGACCCGGATGTCGGTTTTGTGCTGGCGATAATAATCGAAGAAGAGCGTCTCGGCGCAGCGTTTGCCTTCGTCGTAGCACGAGCGGATGCCGATCGGATTGACGCGGCCCCAATAATCTTCGGGCTGGGGATGCACATCTGGATCGCCGTACACTTCTGAGGTGGAGGCCTGGAAGATGCGCGCTTTGAGGCGCTTGGCGAGGCCCAGCATGTTGATGGCGCCGTGGACGCTCGTCTTCGTCGTCTGCACAGGGTCGTGCTGATAGTGCACGGGGCTGGCTGGGCAGGCGAGATTGTAGATCTGATCGACCTCCACATAGAGCGGGAAGGTCACGTCGTGACGCAGGAATTCGAAGTTCGGCTTGCCGATGAGATGCGCAATGTTGCGCTTGCGGCCGGTGAAGAGGTTGTCGGCGCAGACGACATCGTCGCCGCGCGCAACCAGGCGGTCGCAGAGGTGTGAGCCAAGGAAGCCTGAGCCGCCGGTGACGAGGATGCGCCGTTCAAACATGGCCGCGTTCTATGAGGGTTCGCGTTGGGGCGCAAATTTACCCGTGTGCAGGCGCCGTCGGCATTGCTGCCAACGTAGAGAAGTGGAGAGCAGGGCGCGCTGCGGCGTGAGCTCAAAGAATAGTTCGTGTGGGGTTTGCCGAAGCGCGCCCTTGCGCGGAGCGTTTTACGACCGGCGGAAACGAGAAGCGTTCAAGAGCGCCCCGGGTGGCCATGCGTTTGAGCAGACGGCTTTGAAGCGAGAGCTTCAAACAAGGATCGGTGCGGCTCCTTCCGCAAGTCCCGATCGCCGCAACGCTGGGTATCCGATCGCGCCTTAGCGCCTTGCCTCCGTTCCCGGTCGACGTGCGATGAAGGACCAACTTCATCGGCCCCTGGCTTTCGTTGTTCTCACCAGGGCTGAAGAGACTTGGCGTCGCCGCTTCGCTTCTTCGTCACGTTCGTTCCGCATCTCCTGCGTTGTTCAGGTTTGGTCGCGATCCAAACAACCTCCAGGCAGGAGATGGGTGGAGTATGCGCTGAGTTTTGGGGGCGTGGATAAGTCCGTATCTATCCACTATTCTCCGAATTGGCTCAGGGGCCGGTATTGGCCCACAGCGGACGTTATCTTCGCGACGTGGCAATGGCATCAAAGCAGCCGAAGCAAGTCCTTTGGATTTCGATTGCGCTGGCCGCTGGATGGCTTGCCATCACGGCGGCCATTCACAACCTCGCCGTTTCACTGCCTCAGGAAGCCGTGCCGAGCTTGGGCAGGGTCGAGATGATTTCGTACAAGAGCACGCAGGTATACGCGGCACCTTGGGAAGCTGACTTAATCCAATGGGGTCCCTGGGCGTATTGGCTTTTTGTCATTGCTGCCGTCGGCGCGGCCCACCTCATTTTCGGAGCTCGCCAGCGGTGAACTGCCGCTTTTGGCGAGATCACGCCATTGCAGCGCGTGCTAAGTCGCTGACCGCAACGGAGCGATAGGCCAGTCGGAAGAATTGTAGCTACGGCTCCCGCCAGCCTATTGCGCTCTTGTCGTCCTCAAGGAAGGTTGCGCGCGCAAGGAGTGTGGGGATGGGCAGCTGGAAGAAAGGGCGCGGAACGCTTGGTCCCCTTGACCCGCTCTTAGGGCGCTGGGTCGCGGCTGCCGCCAAAATGCCCGACGGCAGTGTCGGTGATTGCGCTCGTGATTTCACCGCGTTTGGCGCGAGCTTTGTACGTCTTGACGCTGCCTGGAACATGGGCGCTCGCGGGGTTTACCGAGAGCATGCGTTTTTCGGTAAGGGCGATGGTGGTGCGCTCGCATTTTGGTCGTTCACAATAGATGGGAAACGATCCGCGGGGATTCTCACCGACGCGAGTGACGTGCACAGCGACGCCGTAGCCTTTGTTGCTGAAATGGCGGCGGGTACTGCGCGATCGGTTTATTGGCCCGACGAAGACAACGTTGAAGGGTTTCGTTTTGCGGTCGAGAGCAAGGCCAAGAAGGGCTGGACCAGATTTCTCGATCATCGGTATCGACCCGCGTGAATGTCGGAACGTCTGCTCCCGGCGAATAGCAGACGCGTGTTGCGGGCGTGTTGAACCATGGATCCCGACTCGGCGCATCGCGTTGCGATGCTTGGCCGGGAAGCGTCGGGCGCTACGTGCCGACGATGAGGCTGACGGTTGTTGTTGCTGAACCGCCGATGTTGAGGGTTTGCACGGTGCGGGCGGCGTCGATCTGGTAGTCGCCGGCTTTGTTTGCGGTTTGCTTCCAGGCGTCAAGCGCCATGCGGACGCCGGTGGCGCCGACAGGATGGCCGAGGCCGATGAGGCCGCCTGATGGGTTGATCGGGAGCTTGCCGCCCATGGCGATGTCGCCGTTCTCGATGGCCTTCCAGCTTTCGCCGGGGGCGGTGAGGCCGAGGTGATCGATGGCCATGTACTCGGTGACGGCGAAGCAATCGTGGGTTTCGACGGCGTCGATGTCGTCGAGTTGAACGTTGGCGCGGGCGCGCGCGTCTTCGATAGCGCGGCGCACTTGCGGGAAGACGTATTCGGCGCCGGCGCTGGCGCGGACTTTGTGCTCGAACGCGATCGGCGCAGAGCGATGGCCCCAACCTTTGATGCGTGGGATCGAGTCGAGCGGGATGTTGCGCTTTTTGGCATATTCGGCGGCGCGCTTGGGTGAAGCGAGGAAGACGACGGCGCTGCCATCGGTGATCTGGCCGCAATCCATCTTGCGCGTACGGCCGACGATGATGGGGTTGGTTTCGTCGTTGGCGGTGAAGTTGTCGGGCGTGAAGGCGTATTTGCGCGTTTGCGCGTTGGGATTGCGCTTGGCGTTGGCGAAGTTGTTTTCGCTGATGCCCATCAGGTGTTTGTAGTCGAGGCCGTAGCGGCGCTCGTACTCGTCGGCGAGATCGGAGAAGGCTTTGGGCCAGGCGAAAGGCGTGTCGGTGTATTCGTAGCCGGCCCAAGCGGCGGCGCCCAGATTGCGCGCGGCTTGTTCGCCGCTGACATTGCGCATCTGCTCGAAGCCGACGACGCAAGCGAGGTCGTAGCGGCCGGCTTCGAGTTCAGCGGCGGCGGCGAGAATGGCGACGCTGCCGGAGGCGCAGGCGGCTTCGTGGCGCGCTGTCGGCATGCCGTTGAAATCTGGGTGGAGCATGCCGAAAAAGCCGCCGAGCAGGCCTTGGCCGGCGAAAAGCTCACCGGCGAAATTGCCGACGTGGCCGGTCTCGATGTCTTTCGGTTCGAGATCGACGGCTGCGAGGCCGGCGCCGACGGTTTCGGCGAAGGCGGCGGCGGTGTCCCAGCCTTTGCGCGTCCAGTTGTCGGCAAAATCGCTCTGCCAGCCGCCGAGAATGTAGGTCATGGGCGTTTGCCTTCGCGGAGGAATTCACGGTCGGCCCAGCACGCATGCGTGCCGGAGCAGATCTTGTGCGGGAGCGCGATGCGGACGACGGGGCCGTCCGCGATGCGTTTGGCGTCGATCAGCACGCACTCGGACGTGCCTTTGTTTTCGTTGATGATGAAGGAGACGAGGTAGCCGTCGTCTTCTTCTGTTGCGCCGATGCGCGGGGCGAACGGGGCTTCGCTGCCGTAAACGCCTTCGGGGAGTTGGTAGCTTTCCGATGTGCCCGCTTCGAGGTCGTGCTTCACGAAGCCGGTGAACAGAAACCAGCCGGGCTTTGAGGTGGTGGAATACGCGTAGCGATATTTGCGGCCGGCGAAGCGGTTGTTGATGGTGCCGAATTCGAGGATGCGCGGATCGAGTTGCTCTTCGTGCGTGGCGCCGGTTTTCAGATTGAAGCGCCAGCGATGGAGGCGGGACTGGAACGTGTGTTCGTCCAGATGGCCCATCATGTGCTCGTAGCCTTGCGGCGCGCCTTTGAATTTGCCGGGCTCGGGGTTGGACTGGAAGTAGCCGTCGAGCACGATCTCGTCGCCGTCTTCGTAGGCGTTGGTCCAGTGCAGCACGAACGTGGGCGCTGCTTCGAACCAGCGAATTTCACCGTCGCCGCGGCGCGGGACGATGGCGAAGCGCGAAGGGAGATCGCGGTGCATGCGCACGACGTGGGCGTTGAGCTTCAGCGCTTCGGGGTCCCAGAAGAGCGGGAAGTCGTTGAGGATGGCGTAGTTCTCGGTGAACGCCATGTCGTGCGGCAGGCGCGGGCCAGGCAGCGGTACGGGGCGATAGTGCGTGAGCTTGTTCGACGCATCGACGACGCCGAAGTGCATGTAAGGCGCGTGCGTTGAGTAGTTGAAGAAGAGCAATTCGCCGGTGCGCTCATCGACCTTCGGGTGCGCGGATACGCCGTCGAGCGGGCCCCAGTGCGCGACGCCTTCAGTGTCGAGCGTTTCGGGATCGACGACATAAGCTTCGCCGCATTGGTAGAACGTGGCGAGGGCTTTGCCGGCGTGGACGATGACGTCGGTGGAGGCGGAGTCCTTCAAGTTGCCGTGC
>JAXMCH010000016.1:0-34702 GCA_046349455.1 Hyphomonadaceae bacterium
GTTATGCCGATTGCCTGCCGCGGCGGCTGATCAGCTGCCCGGCGCGCGCTGATAGATAATGTTCACTAACAGCACTTGCGCGCCCGGCGCCCCAAGCGTCCGGTCGATTGATTGCTGCAGCAGACGCGTGAGTTGCGTCGGATCAGGCGGCGTGCGGTCACGATAATAGGTCGATGCGTAGGTCGCGAGCGCCGTCCGAAGCGCATCACGCAGACGCGGACCACTCAGTCGCGCATGTCGGCGCAAAGTCTCGTCCTGAATGTCGAGCCCCATATCGAGCACGAGCGTGCCGCGCGTGGAGTAGCGCTGCAGCACGCCTGCAGAGAGCGTCGGCATCGGCAGGAAGGATTCAGCTGAGGTCAGGCGCTCTTGGCGCGTTGCCGGCGATTGCTCTTGCGCAGGCGCACTGCCCCCGCCCGACGCGGCCGCCGGGCCAGCCAGCGCCGCAAGCGCTGCAACGGCGATGATTATAGAGCGCATGCTGCTGAAAATCTGCTGATGCGGCTAACGAAACGTTAGCGCAGGGGCTTTGCATCATCAGCCGTCGGCGCATCCCGAAACATCGCCGACAAATCCACCGTCGACCTTTCGCCGACCGCGTCGAAATGCGCGTCCAGCCAGCGCGTCGCCGCCGCGCGGCCAGTTTCAAACAGCTGCGAGAAGAACGAAAAATCGGTGTTAAGATCGACGCCAAGCGTCAAGGGCGTCAGCGGCGCGCCTTCGCTGACATTATGCACCAGCATTTTCCGATAACGCTCCGGCGGGAGCCGGTCCTCGTCCAATAGCCGTCCGACAAAATCGATCGCCCGCAACTCAGCGAGCAGACTGGCGTTAAAATTGATCTCATTGACGCGCGCCGTGATATCCGCGGCATTGCGCGGGGCGCCTTCCCGGATCAACGGATGTGTCTGCACGATGACGATGTCGCGCACGCCATCGACTGCAAACAGCGGAAACAACGCCGGATTGCCCGTATAGCCGCCATCCCAATACGGGACGCCATCGATCGTCACCGCCTGAAAGATCTGCGGTAAACACGCGGACGCCATAACGTGATCTGGCGTGAGTTCCGCATTCGTGAATATCCGAATGCGCCCGGTCTCGACATTCGTAGCGCCGACAAACAATGCGATCTTCTTGCAGGCGCGCACGCGCTGGAAATCCACCAATTCGTCCAGCACCTCTTTGAGAGGGTTCACGTTCAGCGGATTGAAGTCGTACGGCGAGGTAAAGCGGCTCGCGACATCCGCCCACATCGCCAAGTTCGCCTGCGCCCAGCCCGGCGTGAATGCATTCAAGAACGCCATCATCGGCGTGCGCCGGTAGGGATTGGCGCTACCGGCCTGTGAGATCTCCTCCCAAAACCGCCGCAGCTTCGCACGCGCGCCCGCCGCGCCTCCTTCCTCGAACCCATCCGCCAGCACAACGGCGCACATCGCGCCGGCCGATGAGCCGGAGATCGCCTTGATCTCCAGCCGTTCATCTTCCAGCAAACGATCGAGCGCGCCCCAGGTGTATGCGCCAAGCGCGCCGCCGCCTTGCAGCGCCAGCAGGATGGGCTTGCGTTTGACCTTGCTCACGCGGCGGTCCAACCGCCATCCACGTTGAGCGATGCGCCGTTGATTTCATCGGCGGCGGGGCTTGTCAGGAACAGCGCAACGCCCGCAATCTGCTCCACCTTCACGAACTCTTTCGTCGGTTGCGCCGCGAGCAGCACATCGTTGATCACCCGCTCGCGCGTCATGTTGCGCGCCTTCATCGTGTCCGGGATTTGGTTCTCAACCAAAGTCGTGAACACGTAACCCGGCGAGATCGCATTGCAGCGGACATTGAACGTCGCGCCTTCGAGCGCCACCGTTTTGGTCAGCCCCAGAATGCCGTGCTTAGCCGCGACATAGGCCGACTTGAACGGCGATGCGACGTGCGCGTGCGCTGAAGCAATATTGATGATGCGCCCGTATTTGCGCTCCTTCATCTGTCGCATAGCGGCGCGGATCGTGTGGAACGCCGCCGAAAGATTAAGCGCGATGATCGCGTTCCACTTATCGACGGGAAAATCCTCGATCGGCGACACGAACTGAATGCCTGCGTTGTTCACAAGCACATCCAGGCGCCCGTTGGCGCTGATGGCGCTTTCGATCATGCCGGCCGCGGCCGCTCCATCCATGAGATTGGCGCCGTCGTAACGGACGCTCACCCCCGTTTCGCGCTCGAGCCCGGAACGAATTTTCTCGATTTCGGCCGCGTCTCCCAGCCCGTTGAGCGTCACATCCATGCCTGCCTTCGCGAACGCCGTGGCCACGGCCAGCCCAATTCCGCTGGTCGAACCCGTGACCAGTGCCGCCTTACGTTCGCTCATGTGTGTCGCCTTCCTTGGTTGTCTTGCGCCTGGGGGCCGGAACCGCTAGCGCAGGCGCTATATAAGCTGCCGCCGGCCGCCGAGGGGACCCGACACATGGATTTTACCGCGCCCATCAACGCGTTCGTGGCGGGCTTCCCGGATTTCATCATTCAGCTGGGTGTGGCCCTAGGCCTCTTCATTCTCTCGCTGATCATCTACGTGCTGATGACGCCGCACAAGGAATTGGCCTTGATCCGGGCCGGCAATCCATCCGCGTCGCTTGCCTTCGCGGGCGTTGTCGTCGGCCTTGCCATTCCGTTGGGCAATTGCCTCGCTCACTCGTTTGGTGTGTGGGACCTTCTGATCTGGGGCGTTGTGACGCTGCTGATCCAGCTCCTCGCCTTCCGCTTCGCCGACATCTTCTTGCGCGGCCTGCCGCGCCGCATCGCCGAGGGCGATGTCGCTGCGGCGGTATTCCTGATGGCCGTGAAGATTGGTCTCGCGATCATTCTTTCGGGCGCGGTCGCTGATCCGAACGTCGCCATGATGCGAGCTGGCTAACGTGCTGCGCATCGTTCCGGACTGGCTGCTCTACATCATCGTCATCGCGGCGGTGGTGTTTGTGCTGTTCCGGGTGGATCAGCGCGCCGACGCGCCGGAGGCTCTGCCGGATGCGCCAGAAGCCGGTTCGTTCCTGCCGCCGCCTTCGATGTACGATCCCGAAGTGCTCGTCGAAGTCGGACCGATCTCGTCAGGCATGGGTAGCGCGTTCGCGATCTCCGAGGACGGCTGGTGGCTCACCGCTCGCCACGTTGTCGATGGCTGCCAACACGTGGGCCTTATCGTCTCGCGCGGCCAAGCTGCGCGCGTGACAGAAGTGCGTCGCGCGCTCTTCGCTGACATCGCCCTGTTGCGTACCGATCGCGCGCCAGCCGCACTCGCGCTCGACACCAGCGAACGTCATTTCCAAATCGGCCAGCGCGCCTTCCATGTCGGCTTCCCGCAAGGTCGCCCCGGTGAGGCCTATTCGCGCTTGATTGGCCGCGAAACGCTTGTGGCGCGCGGGCGCTACAACGTTGATGAACCTGTGCTCGCCTGGGCCGAACAAGGCCGAACCTCTGGCCTTCGCGGCTCACTCGCCGGCATTAGCGGCGGCCCAGCACTTGCCGCCAACGGCCAAGTCATCGGCGTAACCATCGCGGAATCCGCGCGTCGCGGTCGCATCTACACCGCCGCGCCATCGTCGATCGCGCGCCTGCTCGGCGTCGAACAAGTTGAAGCGCAAGGCGCGCCGGCGCCGCGCCTCACCTCGGACAATTACGGTCAAGAATCCGACGATCTCCGTCGCCAACTGGCGGTCGCACAAGTCGTGTGCGTCGCGCCCGGAGATTCGCCGCGATGACGACGACGCCATACGCTGATCGGCTGATCGCTGGCGTACGCGCCAAGAACACGCCGCTCTGCGTTGGCCTCGATCCCTTCGCGGACAAAATGCCCGCGCTCTTCGGCGATCTGCGCACCGACACGGCAGCTGTGCTGCTGAAGTTCGGCACCTCCGTCATCGACATCGCCGCCAAGCACGCCGCCGTGTTGAAGCCGCAACTCGGCCTCTTCGAACAGTTCGGTGAGATGGGTTACGCGACCGCGCGTATGCTCGTCGAATACGCGCGCAACGCCGGCATGATCGTGTTGCTCGATGCCAAGCGCGGCGATATCGGCACGACTGCCGAGGGTTATGCGCGCGCGACGCTCGGCGGAAAGCCCGGCTTCGACGCCGATTGCGTCACCGTCAATCCGTACATGGGCAAAGACACACTGGCGCCTTTCATCACGACCGCGCAGCGCGAAGGCAAAGGCGTAGCCGTACTCGTGCGCACATCCAATCCGGGCGCCGGCGACTTCCAGGATCTGCAAGTCGGCGGCGCGCCCGTGTGGCGCCGCGTGGCCGAAATGCTTGCGCCGGAAGTCGAACAGCTTGTTGGCGCCAGCGGCTGGTCCGGCCTCATGGCCGTCGCCGGCGCCACCTACCCCGAAGAAGCGCGCATGCTGCGCGAAGCCATGCCGCGGGCCTTGTTCCTTGTGCCCGGCTACGGCGCTCAAGGCGCAAGCGCCGCCGACGCTGTCGCCGGTTTTGTTGCAAGCGGGAAAGGTTTGGAGGGGGGCGTCGTCAGTTCCTCCCGCGCCGTCCTTTACCCACAGGCCGCGCAAGCCGCTAAAAACATGGGCGAATGGCGCGCCGCCATCGAAGACGCTATGCGCGGCGCGGCCGAAGAACTTCGCGCCGCCTGCGCGCTCTGATCGCGCGACAAGCGCTCAGACATTCGCTAATTCTCGATTCGGGGGATCCGCCCAAAACGGGCGAGCGAGGGAGAACACCCATGCGCAAGAATCTGATGCGCGCCCTTCTGGCCGCACTCGCCATGCTTGTGGCGCCTGCGACCGCGCACGCCGACGGGCGAGGCAATCCAGGGCCTGACGTTGCCGCACCGCCCGTGCGCGCCGCGCCAGTTCAACAACCACAGCAACAACCAACAGCTGCGCCGCAAGGCCGCACAGGCGTCATTCCGCTCAATAATGGCGAGCTGACGCTGAACGTGCCGCAGGGCTATCGCTATTACTCAGCCGAGGAAGCTTACGCGTACTTGCAACGCAACAACGCCGCTGCGCCCACCGGCACTGTTGTCGGCATGGTCGCGCGCAACGGCGCCGACATCCGCGCTGCCGGAACTTGGGCCACGATCGTGAGCTACGATGCGGTGGGATACGTGCAATCAGAAACCGCGTCAGGCCTCAGCGACGCTGCGTTCGAAGCGCAAGTGCGCGAAGCGCGGACCACACAAAACCGCACCTTCGAAGGCTTCATCGCCGAACCGCAATTCGACGCCACGGCCCCGCACGTCGTCTGGGCCGAACGGACGGCAGCGCCCGGCGCCGGCGGCAAGGATCTGCGCTACGAACAAAAATCCCTTGGCCGTTACGGCGTGGCAGCGCTGACCTCGATCGGCAGCGCCGACCAAATGCCGGAAATCCAAGAAGCGTCCGACGATCTGCAAGCGATGCTGAGCTTCCCGGAAGGGCGTCGTCACACGGACTTCCAGGCCGCCAACGATCAAGTCTCGCAATACTCGGTGCCAGGCCTCATCACCGGCGTGCCGACAGCGCAGCCGCAAGCTGTCGCCGACACGATCTCGTCCGGCCAAACCAATTTCGGCGGTCTCGCCGGTTGGTTTCCGTGGGTCGCGCTCGGCGTCGTGGGCTTGGCGCTTGCCGGCTATATGTTCGTGCGCCGTCGCCGCGACGATGATGAACTCGAAGAAGCTTAGGCGCTAAAAACCGCGCCATCTCGCACTTCAACGGCAATGCGCTCCAGCGCGTTGCCGTTGCAGGGCCCGCCCGCGCACGCGCCTGTTTCCAGCGCAAAGCTCGCGCCGTGTGCGCTACACACCATGTAGCGCCCTTCCTGCACGAGCACGCGCCCATCCGCGCGCTGCAGCGGGTAACCCGCGTGAGGGCACTTATTCCGGAACGCCGCAATCTGCGCACCGCGCCGCGTGACGAGCACCGAGAGCGGCCATTCGCCCTCGCCGATCGTCACAACAAGCGCACCTGGATCGTGGAGCGCATCGACGCGCGCGAGCAGCGTGCCCGGCGCCAAGAGCGTCACGCGTTTTCCGCCTTGAACGGACGCGCCAGCAACATCGTGATCGCTTCGTCGATGCCGATGCGTTCGGAGACGATCGCGTCGACCGCCGCGCAGATCGGCATCTCGACATGGAATTTCGCCGCCAACGCCATCACCGCCGGCGCGCTCTCCATGCCCTCGGCGACCGAACGCCGCTCCGCAAGAATCTCACTGAGCTTGCGTCCCTCACCAAGCGCGGCGCCGAGCGAGGTGTTGCGCGACGTGAGCGAGGCGCATGTCAGCACGAGATCCCCCAGCCCGCACAGCCCCGAGAGCGTCTCCGCTTTCGCGCCCATCGCGAGGCCCAAGCGCGTCAACTCTGCAAAGCCGCGCGTGATCAACGCCGCACGCGCGCCATCGCCAAGCTTGCGGCCCTCAGCGACACCGCATGCAATCGCGATCACGTTCTTCACCGCACCGCCAATCTCGGCGCCCACGACATCGTCAGCCACATACGGCCGGAACGTCGGCAGCCCGATCGTCGCCACCACGCGCTGCGCTAAGTCAGGGTCGGGGCTTGCGATCGTCGTCGCTGTCGGCAGGCCGCGCGCCACGTCTTTGGCGAAGCCCGGCCCCGAGAGCACCACCGGCGTCTGTTCAGGCAATTCATCCGCCAGCACGTCCGTCATCAACGCTTCCGTACCGCGCTCGACGCCCTTGGCGCACAGCACTACTGGCGTCTCCGGGGCCAGATGCGGCTTTAGCGCCTTCAACACGCCCCGCATGTGCTGCGCCGGCGGCACGGCTAGGATGAGGTCGGCCTCAGCCGCCTCCTCCAACGCACTCACCGCCCGGACAACCGCGTTGAGCTTGATCCCAGGCAAGAACAGCTCGTTCTCCCGGCGATGGTTCACCGCCTCTACGACCTCGGGCTCCCGCGCCCAGAGGGTCACGCCGCGGCCAGCGGCGGCGGCCACCTGCGCCAGGGCCGTGCCCCAGGCCCCCGCGCCCAACACGGCGACAGTCTCGTATGGCGCTGAATCCTTCATTGAACGTTCAGTAGAAACCCGCTAGCCTGTAGGGATGGACGAAAAAGCCGCCACCCGTGACCGCATTCTTGCGGCCGCGATGAACCGCATCAAGCACTATGGCTATGGCAAGACAACCATGGCCGAGATCGCCGCTGATTGCGACATGTCTCCGGGCAACATCTATCGCTTCTTCGAGGCGAAGATCGACATCGCCGAGGCGATGGCGCGCAAGCACTACGCCGAGGAGCACACGGCGATGGCCCAAGTCGGCCGCCGCAAGGATTGGCCGGCCGACAAGCGCCTCAAGGAAATGCTGCTGAAGCGCATGCGCGAGAACTATCAGATGTTCTCGGACAACGCGAAAATCCTTGAGGTCGCTGAGGTTCTGGCGCGCGAGCGGCCGGTCTTCATGAACGAATTGATCGCGCTGGAGCGCGTCGGCATCACTGCCGTGATCCAGGATGGCATGGACAACGGCATCTTCGCCAAGGGCGATGCTGAGTTCATGGCCGAGATGCTGCAGGCGGCCACCGTGAAGTTCGGCATCCCGCAACTGATCTCCAAACTGACGCTCGCCAAGCTCGAGCGCGAGTTCGATGGCGTGATGAGCCTGGTGCTCCAAGGCCTCTATGCGCGGGGCGGCGAAGCTACCCAACAGAAGGCGCGGGCCAAGCAGGACGCAACAGCGTAATTCACATTACGCAATAATTGAACGAAATTTATTTTATTCATTGCTCAGCGTATGGCGGTGGGGTACAAGATCCTCATCGAAGCCCGCACACCTTGGAGCAATGCACATGACCGCCGCCCGCCCCTCAATCGCCCTTATGACCACCTTCGTTTTGGCCGCCGCCGCCCTCTTCGTGGTCGCCGCGTCTCCGCTACTCCAGGTCGCTGCCCTCGTGGTTGCCTAAGTTCTACCGGCGGGCGTCTCCCAGCGTCCCGCACGGCATTTTGCAGGCGCGAAGGCTCGTCCTTCGCGCCTTTTCTTTATTTGCATTAATGGGGCGCAATTAACGATTGGACGCCATTTTTGCATATCTGGGCTGGAAAAACCTGCCTTCTAACCGCAGGCGAAAGGGTCCATCTACACGCCTTCGATGTTCGCAACTGCAACATCAAACCAATTGCTGGGGAACTACAATGTCCGCTCAAGACCTCCCGACGACCGCTAAGGCGATGTCCGTGGTCGTCGCTATCGCTCTGGTCGCGACCGCGCTCGCGCCGCTGATTTTCACGGCCGCACGCGTTATCGCCTAAGCCTTTGCCCCCTTGCGTCCCGGCTTGTGGCTGGGACGCAGGCGGGCGGCGACCTCATCCAGCGGCCAGCGTGGCCGAGCCGGAAATGACAGGTCGTCACTAAATCCAAGCCGCAATCTTTCAGCGCCCGCCAACGCAATCATCGCCGCGTTGTCCGTGCACCAGCGCAGCGGCGGGGCGATGAAGTCATAGTGTCGATCCGCCGCCAGGGCCGTCAGCCGCGCCCGGATCGCCGTATTGGCCGCGACACCGCCGGCCGCCACCAACCGCCCCCTCGCGCCCCACATCGGATCGAACATCCGCATCGCGTTACGCGTGCGGTCCTCGATGATGTCCAGCACCGCCGCCTGGAAGCTCGCGCAGAGATCGGCTTTGTCCTGCTCGCTAAGAAAGCCCAGGCGTTCAACCTCGCGCGCACAGGCCGTTTTCAGCCCCGCAAACGAGAAGTCGCAGCCCTCGCGTCCCAACAGAGGTCGCGGCAACGAAAACCGCGTGGAATCGCCATTCCGTGCGATTTTCTCAACGAACGGCCCGCCCGGAAAGCCGAGGTCTAGCAGCTTACCCAGCTTGTCGAACGCTTCGCCAAGCGCATCGTCCATCGTCGAGCCGAAGCGGCGATAATTGCCAACACCGAGCACGGCGATGAATTGGCAATGCCCGCCCGAGACCAGAAGCAGCAGATATGGGAAGGTCGCCCCGCCCTCCGCCAGACGTGGGCTCAGCGCGTGGCCCTCGAGGTGGTTCACGCCAATAAGCGGTTTATCGTGCGCCAGCGCGATCGCCTTGCCGGCCAACAGCCCGACCATCACGCCGCCGATTAGCCCCGGCCCCGCCGTCGCCGCCACACCATCGAGATCGGCAAAGCCCAAACCGGCGTCGCGCATGGCGGCCGCGATCGTCCCGTCCAGCCCCTCGACGTGCGCGCGCGCCGCGATCTCGGGCACCACGCCCTTGTAGGGCGCGTGATGCGCCGTCTGGCCCAGCACAACATCCGAGAGCACGCGCGGGCCGGCCTCATCGAGGCGCAGCACCGCCGCCGCGGTTTCATCGCAGCTGCTTTCAATGCCGAGGACGGTGAGTGGCTTCATTGCGGCGTCATTTGGCGCGTTCCCCTCCATCGCGCTAGCGGGTAAGTGCAAGACATGACGCCACTCTTCCGCATCGGCGCGCGCGGCTCGAAGCTTTCGCTGGCGCAGACCGAGCAAACACGCGCGCGACTGGCGAACAAACTCGGCGTCGCGGCGGACGCACTCGAAATCATCCCCATCGTCACCAGCGGCGATCGCATCCAGGATCGCCGCTTGATCGAGGCTGGCGGCAAAGGGCTCTTCACCAAAGAGCTCGATGAGGCTTTGCTCGACGGGCGCATCGATCTCGCCATCCATTCACTCAAGGATTTGCCGACGCATCTGCCCGACGGCATCGCGCTCGCTTGCGTGCCCGAGCGGGAAGATCCGCGCGACGCCTTCGTCAGTCTCAAAGCAAAAACCCTGGCCGATCTGCCCGCCGGCGCAAATGTCGGCACCGCAAGCTTGCGTCGCCAAGCGCAGGTCCTTTTCGCGCGCCCCGACCTCGGCGTCGTCACGCTGCGCGGCAACGTCGATACACGCTTGCGCAAACTCGAGGCGGGCGAAGCAGACGCCACATTCCTCGCACTTGCCGGCCTAAAGCGGCTCGGTCTCGAAGATCGAGCCGCAAGCCTGATCGATCCAATCGACACGCCGCCTGCCGCCTGCCAAGGCGCATTGGCCATCACGACGCGCACCGCAGATGCCCGCGTGCGTGACGCATTGAGCGCCTTTGAAAACGCCAGCGCGCGCGCCGAAATCGAAGCCGAACGGGCATTCCTTGAAGCGCTCGACGGCTCATGCCGCACCGCCATCGGCGCTCTCGCGCGCGCCGGAGCTGGGTCATTCACCTTCGCTGGCGAAGCGCTTACGCCGGACGGCACGGTGCGCTGGCGCCGCGAGGCCAAGGTCACACTCGGCGCCAACGCCTTCGCCGACGCGCGCGCCCTCGGCCTAAGGCTCGGCCGTGAAATTCGCGAAGAAGCGGGCGACGCGCTCGTCACTGACGCATGACGCTACGCGTCGCGATTACGCGCGTGATGCCAGATGCTGAACGCACGGCCGCGCGCGTGAAGGCGCTGGGCGCCGAGCCCGTCATTGCGCCGCTGCTGACGATTGTGCCCTGCGGCTTCAACACCAGCGTTGAGGGCGCGCAGGCGCTCATCTTCACGAGCTCCAACGGGGTGCGCGCCTTCCCCGCGGTGCGCGACGCACCGCACCTCATCATCCTCGCCGTCGGCGACGCGACGGCGGAGGCCGCGCGCACCGCAGGCTTCCAAGATGTTCGTTCTGCAGATGGCGATGTCGCTTCGCTGGCAGCGCTCGCGATGCACGAACTCCGCCCCACTGCCGGCAAACTCATCCATATTGGCGGCGAGCATCTCGCTGGCGATCTCAGCGGCCAGCTTCAAACCGCCGGCTTCTCAGTCGAGCGCCGCGTCGCCTACAGCGCTCAGCCAGTCCACGTCTTGCCGCCGCCAATGACTGAAAAGCTCGACATCGTGCTTTTCCACAGCGCTCGCGCGGCTGAGACGTTCCTCGCCCTCGGCGCACCGCACGCCGCTGAGCTGACCGCCGGCTGCCTTAGCCCCGCGGTTGCGGCCGCTGCCGCCGCCACGGCCTGGAAACGCATCATCGTGGCGCCCTCGCCACGCGAAGATGCGCTCCTGACGGCAACACTCCGGGGGTAAATCTCCCCTGCTGGCGCAAGCGCTTGAGCCGCCCACCCGCGGAGCCTAAGTTCGGCTGCGGCCCGACTCGTTTCTCGCTCGAAACAGCGGAAAAGGTTGGGAAAATGCCAGCGGAAGCCTGGGGAGTTTCATGAGCAGAGACGACGACGCGGAGCGCGGACGCGCCGAGCCGATCGACGTTGAGTACGAGCCGTACCGCGAGGACCATCGCGAGCGGAGCGGAATCGGCGCAGGCACGGCTCTGGTTTTGGCGATCGCCGCAGCCGGGGTTGGCGCCGCTGGCGGCGCGGTCGCGCCGCGGCTGCCGGCAGTCCAAGCCGCGCTCAGCGGCATCGGCCCCGCCGCCGCCACCGATGGAGCGCCCCCCTCCACCGAAGCCGCTGCACTCGATGCGCGCCTAGACGCCATCGAAGCGATCATGAATTCGCCGCTTGAAGCCGCGGCCGCTGGTCAGAGCGCCGACGCCGGCACTACGGCGCGCGTCTTCGCCTTGCAATCGGGACTGCGTGACGTCGAAGCGCGTTTGAACGCGATGCCGTCAACGGCAGATGTGCAAGCGCTCGTCACCGAAGTGCGCCGCTTGCAGGAAGAACTGCCGGCGGTCGCAGCCGAAGCGCGCTCGGCCGCAACGGCTGCGCGCGCCTCGTACGCCGTCGTCGCCGCCTCCGAGGCCGCGCGCTCGTCCGGTCCGTTCGAACAAGCTTACGGCGCGCTCGCCGCCCTGCTGCCCAACGACCCGAACGTCGCCGCGCTCGAGCCGCTTTCGCGCACCGGCGCGCCAACGCGAACCGAACTACGCGACCGTTTCGATCGCCTCGATAACGAGATCATTCGCGCCGCGCGGCAAAGCCAAGCCGGCGCCGGTTTCTGGGGCCGCATCCAAGCCGCGTTGGCGCAGTGGATCGTCATCCGCCGCGCTGACTCAGGAGATACGCCCGAGGGCATCGTCGCACGCGCCGAAACCTACATCGCGGCCGATCGCTTCGAAGACGCCGTTCAAGAACTCAACCGCCTGCCGACCGCGCCGAAGCGCGCCGCGCAGGATTGGATCAACGACGCCAGCCGCCGCATCGAAATCGACCGGCGCATTGCTGCGATCCGACAAGAATTGTCGCGGAGCTAAAATCCGATGTTGCGCCTCGCCTTCCTGCTGATCGTCGCCGTGATGGCGATGCTGGCCTCCTGGCAGATCGTCACCACCGATCCAGGGACGGTCGAGGTGACGTGGTTCGGCACGGAGGTGTCGACGTCAGCTCTCTTCGGTCTGCTGGTCCTGGTCGCACTCATCGCGGTCGCGCTGCCGCTGCTGCGGCTCATCATGTTCTTGATGGACGCGCCTGGCCGCGTCGGCAAAGCCAGTCAACGCGCCCGCATTCGTCGCGGCCAAGAAGCGTTGGCGCTGGGCCTCATCGCCGCCGAGGCCGGTGAATTCGAAGAAGCCCGCCGCCACGCTGATAAAGCCGAAGACCTTATAGACGAACCGCGCCTCGCCTTGCTGCTGCAAGCCCGCGCCGCCGAAGTTAGCGGCGACACCGCCGGCGCAGAGCGCGCCTATTCGGGCATGCTGCAAAACGAGGACACCGAAGTCCTCGGCCGCAAGGGTCTGATGGCCGCAGCGTTGAAGCGCGGCGATCGCACCGCTGCCCGCGCGCACGCGGAAGCGGCGCTCAAGGCCTCGAAGACTGCAACCTGGCCATTCCAGTACGCGTTCGATCTCGCCGTGCAGCAGGCCGATTGGGAAAACGCGATCGAGACGCTCGATACCGGGGACAAGCGCAAGCAAGTTGAGGACAAGATCGCCAAGCGCCGCCGCGCCGTGTTGATGGCAGCGCAGGCCGCCAAGCTTGAGCGCGAACGTCGCGCCGACAAAGCCGCGGAAATGGCGCAGAAGGCGTTTCGTATGTCGCCGGGCTTCGTGCCTGCCGGCGCACTCGCTGCGCGTTTGCTCGTCGGCGAAGGCAAAGGCGAGCGCGCCGCCGCGATTCTAGAAGAAGCCTGGGAAAACGGACCGCACCCCGTGCTGGCGCATGCGTATCGCGACCTCGTTCCCGGCGAGACGCGTGACGCGCGCGCCGAACGCATGCGCGCGCTTGCTGAAAAACGCCGCGACCACCGCGAGTCCAAAATCGTGCTCGCCGAGCTGGCGATGGAGCGCGGCGATTGGGGTGCGGCGCAAGCAGCTCTTGAAGACGCGTACCGGGAAAACCCCTCATCGCGCATCTGCATCCTATTCGCGCAAGTCGCGCGTGGGCGCGGGGATGAGAACGCCGCACGCACGTGGCTGGCGCAAGCTGCCGCCGCGCCGCGTGAGGCCGATTGGTCGGATCTCGATCCCGAAGGCCCGGCCTTCATGTACGACGACAACGACTGGGCGCGTCTCGTCTATGTCTTCGGCGATACCGGCCAGCTCATCCATCCGCGCATGGAGCGTGGCAACAACGATGCACTGGGCCCCGTGCTCGCACTGCCGACTGCTGTGCTGACGGCGCCGCGTGCGGATGCAACGGCACATCCGGTGGATGACGTCGAAGTCGAAGAAGTACGCTAACGCGCCTCGGCGCTCATCACCACTTCGCCGGCGGCGTTCGCGCACCAAAGCGCGCCGCCGTCCGCGCACAGCTTTGCCCTATCGCCAGCGAATAGCGGCCGCTCCGCGCGAAACGTAAAGCTGCGCGGCGCACCGTGGGCGCTGACGTGATGGTCGATCAGCAGCGTTGCGATCAGCGGCCCTTGCACTACCAAGCCAGGATAATTCTCTCGCGTGCGCGCATACTCGGCGTCGTAGTGGATGCGATGTGCGTTGAACGTCAACGCCGAATAGCGGAACAGCAGCGTTGAATCCGGAGCGAATGCGCGCTCGCGGTCGGCAACGCGGCTCACCGGCGCCGGCGTGCGCGCAGCGCCAACCTCGCCGCGATAAACAATGTCCTGCTCCTCTTCGATGGCCACCACGCCATTGGCGCTAATTGCGTGCGCAATCGTCACGAACACCAACGGTCCGCTCGCGCCCGCTTTCTCGGCCACGCTCTTAATCGTCGACACCCGCTCCACCGCGTCGCCAACACACAACGGCGCGTGAAACCTGAGGCGACCCGCCGCCCACATGCGCCGCGGCAACTCGACCGGCGGTAGAAAGCCGCCGCGGCGCGGATGCCCATCCTCGCCGAGTTCGCTCTGGCGCGTGGTCGGCAAGAAATAGAGCCAATGCGCAAGCGGCGGAATCTCACCGCTCGCCCACGCTTCTTCGCGATCCAACGCCGCCGATAGTCCGCGCAGCGGCGCTGACGTAATCACATCGCGCCGCGTTTCACTGCGACCCACCCAAGCGGCGAAAGGCGCGTCACTCATCAGAACGACTTCGGCAAGCCGAGCACGTGCGTCGCCACGTGACTGAGAATCAAGTTCGTTGAGATCGGCGCAACTTGGTAGAGCCGCGTCTCGCGGAACTTGCGCTCGATATCGAACTCCTCGGCAAAGCCGAATCCGCCATGCGTCTGCACACACATATCCGCCGCGTGCCATGACGCCTCGGAAGCCAACATCTTCGCCATGTTCGCCTCCGACCCGCACGGCAGTCCAGCGTCGAACATCTCCGCCGCACGCTGCACCATCAGGGCCGCCGCGCTCATCTCGACATGCGCCCGCGCAATCGGAAACTGCACGCCTTGGTTCGCGCCAATCGGCCGGCCAAACACTTCGCGTTCCTTCGCGTAGCGGGCGGCGCGATCGATAAAGAAGCGCCCATCGCCGATGCATTCAGCCGCAATCAAAATGCGCTCGGCATTCATGCCATCCAAAATGTATTTGAACCCCGCGCCCTCGCGGCCGATCAAATTCTCCGCCGGCACTTCCAGATTGTCGAAGAAGAGCTCCGTCGTCGCGTGATTGAGCATGGTGCGGATCGGGCGGATCGTGAGACCTTTGCCGACCGCTTCACGCAGATCAACAATCAGAACGCTAATCCCATCGCTCTTCTTCTCGACCTCGTCGCGCGCCCGCGTACGGCAGAGCAACAGCATCAGATCGGAATGCTCGGCGCGGCTGATCCAAATCTTTTGGCCATTGACGATGTAGCGATCACCATCGCGTCGCGCGAACGTCGTAATTCGCGTCGTATCGGTGCCGCTTACCGGCTCCGTCACGCCGAACGCCTGCAACCGCAGCGCACCCGATGCGATCTGCGGCAAGTATTTCTGCTTCTGCGCTTCGCTCCCGTGCCGCAGCAACGCGCCCATCGTGTACATCTGCGCATGCGCCGCGCCGCCATTGCAGCCCGATCGATGCACTTCCTCGAGCACAGCCGCCGCCGCCGCAACGCCAAGGCCCGAACCGCCATACGCTTCCGGGATCAGAACCGAGAGATACCCGGCATCTGTCAGCGCCTGCACGAATTCCGTCGGATAGGCGCGCTCGCGATCCAGCCTGCGCCAATATTCTCCCGGAAACTCGGCGCACAATTTGCGCACGGACTCCCGGATTTCCGGAAACGACGTCGAGGGATCAGCGAGACTCATAGAAACATCCGAACTCTGACGCGTTCGCGCCGTCAATCCTTCAGCACGCGCGCGCGATAATCGCGCCACTCTTCGCTCAACGCGGCGCGATGGGCGGGGTCAGCAATCGCGACCAAACGCGCGGCGCGCGCATCATGGCTCAAACCGCGCAAATCCGCCGCGCCATATTCGGTGATCACCACATCAATATCGAAGCGCGACAGCGTCACCGGCCTACGCCCCGCTCCGGCCGGCACAATACGGCTCACCGCTCCCCGCGCCGCGGTGGATGGCTGCACGATCACACGCAGGCCGCCCGCGAGTTTTGCGCCACGCGCAAAATCGAGAGAACCGCCAGGACCCGACGACAATCCCTCGGCGCCAGCCTCCGAATATCCCTGCCCCAACAGATCAACTTCGAGCGCGCTGTTCAGCGTCACGAAGCGCTGCAGCTTACTCATCTCCGCGAGCGAATGTGTGTGCGAGACGGGCCGGAACGCAAAGCGCGGCGAATCAATGGCGCCGTAAAGTCGCTCAGACCCTAGCGCGAGCCCCGTCACAATCGGCGCATTCGCCAACGCGCCCGCTTCAAGCAAATCAAGCGCCCAATCGCCAATCAGCCCCGAATGCACCCGCAGCTCGCGCTTCCCGCGCAACGCACGCAAACAGGCGCCCGGCAGCTTGCCGATTCCCGCCTGCACGGTAGCGCCGTCCGACACCAGCGCCGCAAAGTGCGCCGCGATCGCGCGCGAGACTTCATCCTCGCGCTCCGCTGGCGGCGGCGCGAGCGCCTCATCCGCCTCAATCACGTGCGTCAACGCTGCGCGCGGAATGCCATCGTGACCGCGCGTACGCGGCGCCCTCGCATTGATATGTCCCACCCGCACCGGAATGCGTGGCCACAGCTCCGCGATGAAATCCACCGCCGCGCCAAAGCTACAGACGCCGTTTGCATCGGGCGACGACACCATCGCCATGAACGCATCGATGCGCTGACCCTGTAGATACGCGCGAATGTCATTGTATCCGAGCGGCAGAAACTCAACGCCGCCGCGCGCCGCCTTCAGTTGCAGTGTCAGGAAGAACGTTGTCACGCGTACGCCGCGTTCGGCGCCATAGGTTTCGCTGTTCACACCAGGCAGCCAAACGCCGACGAAACTCAAATCCGTCCGCGCCGAGCGGGTCACCGCCTGCGCCAGCGCGCGGCTTTCACCGGCTGCGCCTTGCACCAGCACGCGCGCGCCTTGCGGCAAAGCAGCGATGATCTCGTCTGCGCTCACGCGCGCTCGAACACAGCAGCGAGGCCCTGGCCACCGCCAATGCACATTGTCTCAAGCCCATAGCGCCCGTCGCGACGACGCAATTCGCGCACGAGGTTCGCGAGAATGCGGCCGCCGGTCGCACCAATCGGGTGCCCGAGTGAAATGCCCGAGCCGTTGACGTTGAGCTTGTCGCGATCATCCCAGCCCCATCCTTTCAGCACCGCGAGAACTTGCGGCGCGAACGCTTCATTGAGCTCGACGAGGTCGATATCTTTCCAGCTAAGACCAGTGCGTTTGAACAAGCGTTCTACCGCTGGCACGGGCCCGATGCCCATGCGCGAAGGATCGCAGCCCGCCGCCGCCCACGAGTGAAACCAAGCCATTGGCTCAAGCTTCAGCTCCTTCAGCTTGTCTTCGGCCACAACCAAACACGCTGCCGCCGCATCGTTCTGCTGGCTCGCATTTCCAGCAGTAACAATGCCGCCCTTCTCGATCGCCTTCAATGCGCCGAGCGTTTCCATTGACGCATCCGGCCGAAAGCCCTCGTCTTTCGTGAACATCTCCGGGGCGCCGCGCTTTTGCGGCACAGGCACCGGCACGAGTTCGTCTGCGAACTTGTTCTCCGCCCAAGCCGCCGCCGCGCGTTTGTGGCTCATCACCGCATATTCGTCGGCTTGCTCGCGCGTGATGCCATGATCTTTCGCGAGATTTTCCGCCGTCTCGATCATGCCACTGATCACACCGAAGCGTGCAATCGGTTGCGACATCACGCGCCCGCGCGACAAGCGATCGTACATCACGGATTCGCCAGCGCGCGCCCCTTTGCGCAAATCTGTCGAGTAATATTCGACATTGCTCATGCTCTCGACGCCGCCTGCGATGACGACATCCGCTGCGCCTGTTTGCACCATCATCGCAGCGTCGATCACGGATTGTAGGCCAGAGCCGCAACGCCGATCGAGCTGATAACCGGGTACGTTGAGCGGTAGGTCCGCGGCGAGCGCCGCCCAGCGCGCGACACACGGCGCTTCGCCGTTGGCGTAACCCTGCGCGAACACCACATCGTCGATGCGCTCCGCGTCAATGCCTGTGCGCTCAACCAATGCCCGCAAGATCACGGCGCCAATCTCGCCAGCCGGCATCGAGGCCAAGGCCCCCTGAAACTTGCCCACCGGCGTGCGTAACGGACTAACGATGGCGGCTCTACGCATGGCTCTCACTCTTCCTGGCGCCCGATAGGCGCTTACCCCCTTCTAAGCCGCATTCGCGCTCGCGAAATCCCCCAACGCTAAGTCAAGCGTCGCGGGCAGGGTTAGAAGAGGAGAACAGGATGCGGTAGGTTAGCGTGCGCCGAAAAATCCACAGATTCAGCGTCTTGCTTCACTTCTAGCGGATCTCGGCTACCGCCGCGCCCGCACGGTCAAGCCTGGCGACGGAACGGATAGCTGGGGCATCGCCGACGCTTGGCCCACCAGTTCAACGCGTCGTCACCGGGAACGAACACTCGGCGCGTCTAGCCTGCGCCCGCTCACAGAAGGTCGCGCGGGATCTGTGCGGTGTGCGTCCGCCGGAAAATCTCAAGTCCCCCGGAGGACGCCGTCAAAGTCTCTACAAGAGAGAACATGGAAGGTGTTGAGCTGAGTTCATAACTCGCCTCCAACGCACACTGCCACTCTCCTCGGCGCCACGTGGATTCCACACGTTGGGTCCAGCGACATTGTGTGGGCTCTCCTTCCACAATCTCGCTTCGCTCCCAGGACCCCCGCGAAAGCTGAACACCGGTATCGGTGATCGTGCGCTCGTAAGGCGGAGAATTGTTGTCGATCAGATACCGCCCCGGCGAAACGGGCGCCAAAGTGGTCGTCGGTCTCTCGCCGTCCGTTCCTTGCGATATGTTTTCACCGATACCGAGGACGGTCGGCTCCCGCTCTATTGGTCGCACCGGCAACAGAAGGCGGCTATGCGCGCCGAGCTCGAACGTAAGGTCCGCAACTTCAGGTGAAGGCCACGCGAGCGGCCAAAGCCCGTCACTCAGAGCCACGCGTATCCTACTGCCGCGCTTGAAGCGCTGTGCGGTGGGAAAGAGATTCAGACGAACATCATAGAATCGCCCAGGCTCAAGCGGCGCAGGATCAGTGTAGCTATCCCGGCGCGTGAGGTTGAGCAGGCCATAGCTAACCAGCCACGATTGCCCCTCTGGCGTCACCTCCGTAATGCGCGCCGCAAGCTGCGCGACGCGAACATTGGCTGACACGCGCACCGCCAATACCGGCGCGCCGAGAATCTCGATGTCATCGTCCAATGGCGCGCTATCAAAGCAGAGCGAGCGCGCATCATCAGGTGACTGCTCGACCGGGGGGCGATCGAGCCATTCCGGCTTTGTGAGCCCCACGACCGCGCCGCCCGCGTGCGTTGCGCGCGCTGGGGGTGAAGCGTGCGCAGAGAGGCCAGCATCAGTCAGATACACCGCCATCGGCGCGGAGGATGACCGCCAGTTGCGTTCGGCCACCCAGCGACCAGGCGTCGCTTCCGGGAGCGCCTGTGACGGCGACGCGTACTGCATGAACGCGCGCAGCATCGGCTCGTTCATGATCCCTGTGTCCGCGCCCTTCAGCCAATGGCTCCACCAGCGCACTTCCTCTTGGGCCCAATCAAGACCGTGCGGCTGGGCCGCCCATGGATAGGTGTGGCCCCAGGGTCCGACCAGGCACTTGCGCGGACAATCCAGAGAGTCCAGCAGATGTAGGACCGGTTTGACGTACGTATCTTGCCAGCCGCTCACCAGATACGTCGGCACATCGATATGGGCAGGATTCAATGTCCGTCGGCGCCAGTATTCATCAAAACGCTGATGCGAGAGCCATTCGGTGAGAATATTGGGCGTGGCCGCGAGACGTTCACGCCACATCTCCTGCCAGTTCGCGCCGACGTTTTCAGGATCTGGCGGGCCCGCCATGACTCCCTTGAACATCGCGCCCCATTGGAAGTTGGTGTGACCAAGAGCGCCGCCAATGTAGTGCGCGTCGTCAGTATAGCTGTTGTCTGTGCAGCACATCGGCATGATTGCCTTGAGTGCGGGAGGTTTGCGCGCCGCCACCAGCAGCGTGTTGATACCGCCCCAGGATATGCCGCGCATTCCCACATTGCCGCTGCACCAGGGCTGACTGGCGAGCCAGTCGATGCAAGACACTCCGTCAGCGATTTCCTGCTCGCTATACTCGTCAACGAGCACGCCTTCGCTGTCACCCGATCCGCGCACGTCGATGCGAGCGTAGGCAATGCCGCGCGATGCGAGCGTCGCACCCCATATCGCGTCGATCATCCGATAAGAGTCACGTTTGCGATAAGGTATGTATTCGAACACCACAGGCGCTGGAGCAGTGTGCGCATCTGCCGGAAGCCAGAGCCGTGCAGACAGACGTACGCCATCAGGCATCGTCACCCACACGTGCTCTGTAACCTCGAACGCTCGTTCGCCCGGCGGCGCCCATGCGGCCTGCGGAGACGCTTCGTGTGCGCAGCCTGCCGCCAACAGCGGCGCGGCAGCGCCAAGATACAAGACCGAGCGGCGCGACCATTTCTTGTCGTCTAACGGCGCGCGCCGCCCGGACTCTTTCGTCACATCGCCACCTTGAAGCGCACCCCAATGGTCCTCGGCCGCGCCCACGTCACCGTATCGCCAGGCTGGAACGGCGCATAGGTGTCGGGTCCGCGCAGCAGGATGTCGGTATTGTTGGTGAGGTTCTGGCCAAACAATCCGATCTCCCAATTATCCTGCCTATACGTCGTCGAGAGGCTAAGGAAATCCGACGCGGGAATTTCGCGCAAGGTCGGATCGCTCCCGTCGAAACGCGTCAGTGAGTTGCCGCGGAACGTCCAATCGCCCTCAAACACAACCTGTGCATCGCCGACAGGCAAGACATAGCGGCCGTTCAGGTTGGCGACGTAACGCGGAAAGTACGGCGCTCGATCACCGTCGGCCGCACCGAGATTGGGAATGTCACCGTTTGCTTCCGAGTTGGTCAGAGACAGGTTCGCGCCCAACGTAAAAGCATCCGTGACGTGGAAACGGGACTCGATCTCAAGCCCGGTGCTTCGCACTTCGCCCTCGTTCTGGATGAAATAGTAGAAGCACGAAGGCAGGACTTGCTTACTCTGCAGGTCCGACCAATCGATCATGTAGGCCGTGACGTTGAAGGTGACGCGCCCGTCCGCGAACTGGCCGCGTTCCCCGACGGAATAGCTCCACAGCGAATCCGCACCGAAAGTCGCTGGACCATTGGTCAGCCCCGCGGCCGCGAGATCAGCCGCGCACAAGCTCAGCGGCAGTGGCTGGTTGACGCCGCCATAGCGGAATCCGCGCGCGGCTTCGCCATAGATCATCACGTCGTCGCTGACATCGTACGAGAGCACAAAGCGCGGATTGACGCCGTCTGTGGAGGCGCTGTCGGTCGTCGTCAACGGCGTGCCTGGCGCTTGGACGCCTAGAAAGCCGCCGAAGAAGAGATCGAAGTCCTGCTCCCATGAGAAATAGCGCAGGCCCACAGTGGCGGTCAGACGGTCAGTGAGATCATAGGCCAGTTCGCCGAACACCGCTGTTTGCCGTTCCTGCAAGTTCTGCAGACCGGAGAAGTCAGTGTCCGGCGCGAACGAGCCGTCGTCGAGGGAGGAGTAGCAACCGGTCGGCGCGCCGAACAGAGCACACAGTCGCGCGTCAAAATTGTCGCTCGGGTCAAATTGCCAAACACTGCGCGATTGATCTTGATGGAAGGCGCCGATCGACCAGCGCAAGCGCTGATCCTGATTGGACGTCAAGCGCACCTCGACATCTGTTTCTTCGATGTCGTTCGACAACTGGATCTGGGCGCCGACAACTTCGCCCCAGAGGAAGGCCGCGAGCAGATACTGATTACCGCCGATGACGTTGAAGTTCTGACGCTCCACGTGAGAGATCGAGCCAGTGAGGTCCGCAAAGCCAAGATTGTAGTTGGCCGTGATGTTGTAGATTCCCATCTCGTCTTCGTAGCCTTCGGGCCACAAAATAGACGTCCGGTAATCACCAAGGCCGAGATAGCCGGTCGGCAGACCGCCGGCGTCCTGCTGGAGGTACGTCGCGCTCGCATCAATGGTGAGGTCAGGCGTCAACACAGCTCGCAACGCTACGCGCGCCTGTGTCGTCTCGTCTGAGTTCACATCATCGATACCGCTTCCAACATTGTCGACGAAACCGCTATTCTCACCATGATACGCTGTGATGCGCATGCCCAGCCGGTCGGGAATCAGCGGGATGTTCGCGGTCGCGCGGATGCTCTGGCTCAGATCGTCGCTATGCTCAGTTTGCGACAGCATCGTCTGCAGATCGCCGGAGAATTCGTTCAGATCCGGCTTTCGCGTGATGTAACGAATCGTGCCGGACATGGATCCGGCGCCATAAAGCGTACCTTGCGGGCCTCGGATGACTTCGACCCGCTCAAGATCGAACACGCGCACATCCGGGTTACTCGCGGCAAGCGAGATCGGCACTTCGTCGAGATAAACAGAGACCAGCGAGCGATCCTGCGCGTCTGTGAAGTCGAAGGTGCCGGAAGTGATGCCGCGAATATCAATCTTGTTGCGCCCTGGGCCCGAGGCTTGAATGGAAACGCCTGGCGTTGCGCGCACGATGTCTTCCAGGCCCGACTGGCCGCGCCGATCGAGCACTTGAGTGTCGATCGCGGTGATCGACATTGGGATATCTTGGACAGACCGCTCTCCTTGGCGGTCGGCGGTAACGACGATTTCTTCGCTCGTGTCGGCCGACGCCTGGGTTTGCGCTGCAGCAGAGCCGATCGTCGCCAGCGCGCTCGTCGCTGCAAGCAGCAACGCTTTGCCGCACCGCACCGCACCGGCGTGCAATTGAACACCGTCCTTCATAACGCGTTCCTCCCCTGCCGGCCACGCGCCAGCTTCCGCCTCTGTTCGGACGGCTCTATTGTGTGAAAGGATCACCCCGGGCCCCGCCCGATGTCCAAACGGAAAATGCGATGCCGCCATATCAAAAAGTTGAGAGTTTACCGTTTCTCGCCCACCCGCTTCGAGAACGGGCTCCCCTTTGATCAACCGTCGCTCGCTCCCCCTCAACGCGCTCAGGGCTTTCGACACGGTCGCGCGTCATTTGAGCTTCACTGCCGGCGCACAAGCCTTGCGCGTATCGCAGAGCGCGCTCAGTCGGCACGTCATCAGTCTGGAAGAAATGCTGGGGGTCAAGCTCTTGGAACGGCGTGCGCAAGGCGTCGCGCTGACACCCGCCGGAGCGGCGCTTCACCCCGTCGTGCATAAAGCCTTCGACCGCTTGGAAACCGCCATCAACGACATTCAGAGCGGACAGCGACAATCCTCGCGGTTGCGCGTCCACATGCCGCCCACGTTCCTGAGCAAGGTCGCTGCGCGCTGGATTCACGATTTCCGCGCCGAGCATCCTACGGTCACGCTCGACATAACGAGTTCGCACGTGACGGGGCTTCCGGAAGAGGAAATCGACATCGCGATCGTTTATGATCGCCCCGGCGCCGACGACAGCGTCACTGACCTCTTATGGAAGACGCTGGTCAAACCAGTATGTTCACCTGAAGTCGCACGCGCCGCGCGCGGTCGTACAATCCAGGACTTTTTGTCGACGGCCACATTGCTGCACGTCAAGCTCGATGGGGAACCGCGCGGTTTGCTGTGGAATGCTTTTGCTCAGCAATATGGGCTGTCACTGGACACGAACATGGGCTTGGCTTTCGACACCGCGATGGCCGCGGTCCAGTTTGCCAAATTGAATGGTGGTGTCGTGCTATGCGACGTCGCGATGTTTGAGGACGAACTCGCAGCCGGCGCGCTGACCGCTCCTTTCGATGTGAGCTTCGAAGACGGATACGGCTATTACATGAAGCTCCAGTCGGATGATCTTGTAGATCCGACGGTGGCGACGTTTCGCTCCTGGATTTTGGCGCGCTTTGGCGCGGCGTCAACTCACCGATCCAGAATGGAGGCCGAGGTTTGAACGTCCTCACCGGTCCAGCAATAAGCCGCGAGTAAAGGCTGAGCCCCTGTGCGCATCGCGTGTGCGACCTGCGGGGGATGATGAACCAGTTCACCGGGTGAAACCGGACGCCAATCTTCGATGTCGCTGAACCAGGATGCGACACCCGATATGGGCACGTAATACTCGCGCGCCGGATGCGCGTGCGGCGGGTAAAACGTATCTGGCCCAAGAAGCAACACGCCTACAGCGTGCGTGTCGCTTGCGAGTGGCCCCCTTGCGCCGATCACCTCGGCCCAACCGTAGGCATCAAGGAAATCACCCGCCGCATAGGTCTGCCCCCATTGCAGCTTGCGCTCCGCTGCCGCCAGCGCAGCAGCGACGGTCTGTGTTGACGCAGGCGCGTCGGCAAGCGCGGCGCTCAGCCAGCGCCGCACCGGCAAGTCCACATGCTCAGTGGAGCGTAGAGTCGGAGAAATCTCCCACGCCGCGTGGGCGACCGGCATGCCGCTGGCGGCAAACAATGTGCGCAGCGCCGCAACCAGATGCGCGAGCGCTGCAGCCTCAGTCATAGGCAACCCAGACTGACTTCGCGCGGGTGTAGGCCTCGAGCGAGTGAACGCCCATTTCCTTGCCCCAGCCACTGCGCTTGAAACCGCCGAACGGGCTGGCGAAATCGTAGCAGCCGTACCGATTCACAAACACCTGCCCCGCCTCTATCGCCGCAGCCACGCGATGCGCGCGAGATACATCGCCCGTGTAAAGGCCAGCGGCGAGGCCATACTTGCTGTCATTGGCGAGCCGTACCGCTTCGTCCTCCCCCCTGAACCGCTGCAGCACGAGAACAGGCCCGAAAATCTCCTCCTGTGCGATGGCGGCGCGTTGATCCACTTCGCCAAACAAAGTCGGAGGCACATAATATCCCGCATTGGATTTCAGGGGCTTTCCGCCGGCCAAAAGCCGCGCGCCACTCGCGATCCCGGATTCGATGTAGCCGACAATTTTCTCGTATTGCGCTTTGCCGCATTGCGGCCCTTGCCCCGCGCCCGAATCGAAGGGATCGCCGCAGCGCACAGCGGACGCGCGTTCGGCAAGCGCTCGCGCGACCTCATCATAGATCGCGTCTTCGATCAAAAGCCGCGCCGGCTCCGTGCATTTTTCCCCTTTATGAGAATAGGCAACCGCAAAACAGCGTTCGACGGCCGCACCGAGATTCGGCGCGTCGGCAAACAGCAAAACCGGCGCTTTGCCGCCCAGCTCAAGCGTCACCGTCTTCAGATTGCTTTGGCCAGACGCGGTGACGATCTTGCCGCCCGTTTCAGTGCTGCCGGTGAAGGATACCTTGTCGACGTCGCCATGACGCGCGAGCAAATCACCAGTTTCGCCTGCGCCCGTGACAACATTGATCACCCCAGCGGGAAATATCTCGGCCCGATCCAGCAAATCGATCAGCCGCAGAAGCGAAAGCGGCGTGTTTTCCGACGGCTTGATAACGATCGTATTGCCCATCGAAAGCGCCGCCGCGGCCTTCCACGCCGCCAATAGGAGTGGGTAGTTCCACGGCACGATGAGTCCGCAAACACCCACTGGTTCGCGGGTGATGTAGTTGAGGAACCCGCGCTCGACGGGCGCAGTTTCGCCGTAGAATTTGTCCGTCCAGCCTGCGTAATAGTCGAAAACGTCCGCGGTGTCCGGCATGTCATCATCAAGCGCCTCGCGGAAAAGCTTGCCGTTCTCCAGCGCGATTAATCCGGCGAGCTCCTCGGCATTGTCGCGGATCACACGCCCGGCGGCGCGCAAGCGCTGCGCGCGCGCGCTCCGCGAAAGGCGACCCCACTCGCCTCTAAACGCCCTACGCGCCGCATCGACTGCGGAGTCCACATCGGCAACGTTGGCGAACGGCGCTTCGCCCACGACGCGTTCGCTTGATGGATCAATGCAGGCGATGGCCTCGCGCGTCCGCGTCCACCGGCCGTCGATATAAAGCGCCTGCCGTTCCCTGGCCCACGCCTCGGCCCTGCCGCGCCTATCCTGCATCCCAAACCCTTTCGTTCGTGCGGCGAAATTGAAAGAGCGGCGGCCGACAGGCAATGCATGGAGGCATCTGAATTTGGCATTTCACAAAACCGAGGCTTCCGCGTCCAATTCCGCACTAGCAAGGAGCCACGCACAGAAATGGACTATCGCCGCCTCGGCTCAACGGGCTTGCGCGTCTCCAGCATGTGCCTCGGCACGATGGGCTTTGGCGACCCCGCCTGGCGCGAATGGGTTGTCGGCGCGGACAAGGCTAAGCCGGTGCTTAAGCGCGCGCTTGAGCTTGGGGTCACCTTCTTCGACATGGCGGACTTCTATTCGTTGGGCCAAGGCGAGCGCATCGTCGGCGAGGCGCTGCTTGGCCTAACGGCGCGCGAGCGGCTCGTGCTTGCCTCCAAGGTATACTACCCGATGAGCGACGACCCCAATGATCGCGGGCTCTCGCGCAAACACATCTTCGCCTCGATCGATGCCTCGCTCCAGCGGATCGGCACCGATTACCTGGATATCTATTTCATACACGCCTTCGATCCTGACACGCCCATCGAAGAAACAATGAGCGCCTTGGCCGATGTCGTGCGCGCCGGCAAGGTCCGCTATTTGGGCGCTTCGACTATGTATGCGTGGCAGTTTGCACTCATGAACAGCGCCGCGCGCGAGGCTGGCTTGCCAGAGTTCAGCGTCATGCAATGTCAGTACAGTCTGCTCTACCGCGAGGAAGAGCGCGAGATGATCCCGTATTGCCGCCACACCGGAAAGGCGGTGATGACGTTCAGCCCCTTGGCGCGCGGCATGCTCTCGGGCGCCAGCGATCTGCGCAGCCGCACCGATAGCTTCATCTCAGATTTCTTCGGCGACGACGTGGATCAGGCCGTTATCCGTCGGGTTCAAGAACTTGCCCGCGCGCGCAACGCGCCAATGTCGATGATCGCTTCCGCCTGGGTGGCGCAAAGCCCCAACGTCGATGTTTGGATCACTGGCGCGCAGCAAACCACACAGCTTGAACAGGCGCTCGCGGCGCATGCGTTCGCGCTAAGCGATGAGGAACGCTCTTATCTCGAAGAACTGTATCGCCCCCGCGACATGATCAACGATCACAATCCCATCTCGCGCCCACGCGCCGCGTTTGCTGATACGGAGACCGCGCGATGAGCACGTTTGCGCTTGGGCGTTCGCCCTCGATCACAAGCGCCGTTGGCGCGATCTCGCGACTGCCCACCCTGCTGCGCGATCATGAGCGCACGGAAGCTGTTCTCGTCATCTTCGACGCAGCACTCGCGTCAGCCGGCATTGTGAGCCGGGTTATGGACACGCTGAGCCGTGCCGACATTCACGGCCGCGCGCTGATGTTGCCCGCGGGCGAGCCGAACGAATCCATCATCCGCGCTATGCTTGACCCGCTCCTCGCTGAACCGCCGCAAGCAATTGTGTGTATCGGCGGCGGGTCGGTGATGGACGCCGGTAAGCTCATTGCGTGCCTATGCCACGGCGGCGAAGATATTTCCGCTTATCGCTTGGCCGCACGCGCATTGCCCACGCGCCAAGCGCTGCTCATCTGCGTGCCGACGACAGCAGGAACTGGCGCGGAAGCCACCACCACTTCGGTGATCGCGCAAGACGACGGCATCAAGAATTGGTTTTGGCACGATGGACTGAAACCAGACCTCGTTGTGCTCGATCCCGAATTGACCGTCGGCCTCCCCGCTCAATTTACCGCCGAAACCGGTATGGACGCCCTCGTCCACGCGATCGAAGCGGCCACCAACGCCAACGCCACCGACGCAAACAACATGTTCGCGCTCCGGGCCGTCAGCCTCGTTGAATCCAATCTTCTTCGCGCCGTGCAAAACGGCGCAGACCTTGAGGCCCGCAGCGGCATGCAGGAAGCCGCGCTCCTTGCCGGCTTGGCGATCGACAATGCCGGGACAGCTGTGGCCCACAACATTGGCCATGCCCTGGGGTCACTGGCGCAAGTGCGTCACGGCCGCGCCGTCACCATCGGCATGTGTGCGACCATGGACTGGTGCATGGAAGACCACGAAACAGTCTACGACGGAGTCGCGGCGGCGATGAATGTTGAGACGCATCTTCTCTCGCGAGCTTTCGGGCAACTCGCCGTGCGGGCGGGCGTTTCTCTCACGCTTGACGCTGCACTTACGCCCGATGCGCTTTGCGCGCAGATGATGCAGCCGGAGAATATGGCGATGGCGCGCTCGAACAGGCGGCCAATCCGGGAAGAGGATTTCCTTCGCCTCGCCCGATACACGCTTGACCTCACCGCGCCTCCTCTCGCCGCCGCGGTTTAGACTTTCAATGCCCGACACGCTTCAATACTGGCTCGACAAAGCGGCCGCTGCCGCCCCGGACGGACGCGCCTTCTATGCAGGCGCACCAACAGCGGCGCTCAACGGCGCCACGTTCACGCGCACCTCGCCGATTGATGGGCGTACGCTGGCGCCGATGGCGCGCTGCGGACCTCCAGATATCGACGCGGCAGTCAAAAGCGCCCAACACGCGTTCGACACAGGCGTGTGGCGCGACAGGGCGCCCGAGGACCGCAAAGCGGTGATGCTAGAATGGGTGCGTCTAGTGCGTGCGCATGCAAATGAGCTGGCGCTCCTCGAAACCCTCGAAGTGGGAAAGCCGATCAGCGACACGCTCGCCGTGGATGCGCCTGGATGCGCCAATGCGCTGCAATATTACGCCGAGCTAGCGGACAAGATTTACGACGAGATCGCACCAACCGGGGCGTGCGATCAGGCGCTGATCAAGCGCGAACCACTTGGCGTCGTCGGCGCTATCGTGCCCTGGAACTATCCGCTGATCATCGCGGCTTGGAAAATCGGCCCGGCTTTGGCGCTGGGCAACTCAATGGTGCTGAAACCCGCGGAGCAATCATCGTTTGCCTCGCTCCTTCTAGTGCGCCTAGCTCATGAAGCCGGCCTGCCACCGGGCGTGCTCAACATCGTTCCGGGCTTCGGGGCGGAGGCCGGCGAAGCATTGGTCAGCCACAATAACGTTGCAGCGATTGCGTTCACCGGCTCGACGGCGACCGGGCGACGGATCATGGCTGGCGCGGCGGCATCCAACCTAAAGCGCGTTGCGCTCGAACTTGGCGGCAAGAGCGCCCAGATTGTCCTCGACGATTGCGCGGATCTCGACGCTGCGGCCAGCGCCATCGCCTGGAGCATCTTCTACAATGCCGGCCAAACCTGCCACGCAGGTTCGCGTGTCATCGCCCAGCGCGGCGTCGCGGCGCCGCTCGCTGAAAAGGTAGCCGCGGTTGCAGCCAGCTTGAAGCGCGGACATCCGCTCGATCCGACGACCCAAATCGGCGCGCTGGTCGACGCCAGGCAGAAGCAAAAGGTCGCCTCGTACGTCGCGCTCGCGCGTGAAGAAGGCGGCGCAATTGCTTACGGCGGCGATGATGCGGACGTCGTCGCCGGCGGCCAATATTTCGAACCAACCATTCTGGCAAAACTACCTCCTCATTCCCGCGTCTTGCGCGAGGAGATATTCGGCCCTGTCGTTTCAATAATTGAGGTCGATACGCCGGCCCAGGCGCTCGCCGTCGCTGAAGACAGCGAATACGGCCTGGCCGCGTCCATCTGGACCTCGGACATGAACCGCGCGCACCACATGAGCCGAGCACTACGCGCTGGCACCGTGTGGGTGAACACGTACGACAAATCGAGCATGGCGACGCCGTTCGGCGGCTTTAAGCAATCGGGGTTCGGCCGCGACCGTTCACATCACGCGCTCGACAAATATTCGGACCTAAAGACGATCTGGACTCACCTGCCAAGGCCGGCGGCATGAAGATCGAAGCGATCGAAATCACGCATCATCGTCTGGACCTAGAGCCCCCCTTCAAGGCTGCATGGGATGGGCGTGAACGGCGGCATTTCGATGCGACTGTTGTACGAGTGCGCGCAGACAATGGCGCAGTTGGCATTGGGTCCGGCGATCTAATGGTCGGCTTTGAAGGTCACGAAGATCTCTTCATCGGACACGATCCGCTGCGTATCGAACGCCACTGGCGAACGCTGGACAATATCGACTTCCACTATGGCCGCTGCTGGCCGCTCGATCTCGCACTGTGGGATTTGGCCGGTAAGCTCTTGAACCAACCTGTCTGGCGCCTACTTGGCGGACTGAACGATCGCGTATGCGCCTACGCCTCGCTTGGCGCACAACGCTCAGGCGATGAATTGGCCGATCAGTGCCAAATGCTGATCGCGCGCGGTTTTCCCGCTGCGAAGATTCGTTTTCAGCGCGGCGACTGGCGCGAGGATGTGCGCGCCCTTGAGCAGGTGCGTGCCAAGGTCGGCGAACGACTGGAACTAATGGTCGATTGCAACCAAGGCTGGCGTATGCCTTGGGACACGCAGACGCCTTGGACATTCAAGGATGCGCTGACTGTGGCGCGTGAGCTCGAACGGCTCGGCGTCTATTGGATGGAAGAGCCGCTGCACCGCGCCGACCTTGCTGGCATGCGGCGGCTGCGTGAAAGCACAGACGTGCGCATCGCCGCCGGCGAAATGACGCGGAGCATGGGCGAACTCCACGCTCTTGTGCTTGAGGAGGCAGTCGATGTTGTCCAACCCGACGCCGCCCTCACCGGCGGAATCACCGGCCTGCGACGCATCGCAACGCTCGCGACCCAACGGGGCGTGACCTTTACGCCGCACACGTGGACGAACGGTCTTGGCGTCGTCGCCAACGCGCACTTGACCGCCGGGCTCGTAGAAGCGCCGTTCCTTGAGTTTCCTTTTGATCCGCCACACTGGCCCTTGGCGCATCGAGACTTTCTGCTGGCCGAACCATTTGAACCGGATGGCGAAGGCTGGCTCAACCTCTCCGATGCGCCAGGCTTAGGCGTCGAACTCGACGAAGCGCGCTTACGCAAGACTGCGATTTGACCCGAAGGATCGGCTGCACGTGAAGAATATCCGCCACGCCGTCTTCTGGCCGCCCATCGCCATTCTTGTCGCGCTCCTCATTGCCAGCGCCGTCGACCTTCCGCGTTTCCTGGCCGTCGCCACCAGCGTCAATGGGTGGATATTGTCCGTATTCTCCAATTGGTTCGCCATTGGAGCATTTTGCTTCGTCACTACGATTTTATGGGCGTTCTTCTCGCCCCTCGGCGCGGTGCGCATCGGCGGGCCAGATGCAACGCCCATTCTGAAGCCGTGGAGTTGGTTCGCCGTCACGCTGTGCACAACGATCGCCATCGGGCTTCTATTTTGGGCGAGCGCCGAGCCCATCTATCATATGTATGACCCGGGCGGACTACCGATCGCGCCCGGCAGCGCGGAAGCCGGCCGCTTTGCGCTATCTTCGCTCTTCATGCATTGGTCGCTTACGCCGTACGCGATCTACACCGTTCCGGCGCTTGCGTTCGCGCTCGCTCTGCACAACCTAGGCAAGCCCTTTTCGCTGTCCGGACCGCTCTCGGTTTTTCTGTCGCGACCGCCATCAGGTTTCGTGACGACACTTGATGGCGCCGCGCTGGTCACCATTCTCATGGGGCTTTCCGCTTCGCTCGGCACCGGCATTATCACCATCGCTGGGGGACTGCATCGCCTGTTCGGCGCGCCTTCAAGCGCTCTTCTCATGGCCGTGATCGCTGCAGCAATTGTCACTGCGTTTGTGCTTTCGAGCATCACGGGCGTAACACGCGGCATTCGCGTGCTTTCGGACATCAACACCAAATTCTTCTTCCTGTTCGCACTGCTTTTCCTGTTCGCGGGGCCGACGCTCACGCTCCTACACGCGGGCGCCGTCGCGGTTTCTGACTATGTCGTCCAGTTTCTGCCGCGCTCGTTCGTCATGGGCGAATTCTCGAACCGCGAGTGGGCGAACAACTGGACGGTTTTCTACTGGGCCAATTGGCTCGCGTGGGCGCCGATCACAGCGATGTTTCTGGGCCAGATCGGACGCGGTTACACCGTGCGGGCCTTCATTCTGGCGAATTTCTTCTTGCCGGCCATTTTCGCGATGGTTTGGATGACGATCTTCGGCGGTATCGCGATCAACATAGATCTGACAACACACGGCGCGCTGAAAGCCGTTCTCGACCGAAGCGGTCCGGAGGGCGTCATGTTCGCCGTGCTCGATCAATTTCCGCTGAGCCATCTGCTGGCGGCTTTGCTGGTCGTGATCTCGTTTATCTCATACGTGACGGGCGCGGACTGTAATCTCGACGCCATCGCCAATCTCTGCAGTCGCGATCAAAACAACCCGTCGATGAACTCCACTCTGTTCATCAAGGTAGTCGCCGGCGCGCTTGTCGGCTTTGCCGCCTGGGTGATGACAGCCTTCACCGGCATCGACGGCATACGCATGCTTTCCAACTGGGGTGGCCTGCCCGCGCTCTTCATCGTCGGCGGGATGAATGCGGCGCTGGTCTTCATGGGCTCGCGCCGTCTCGACGCGCTCCGCCAAAATCCACCAAAGAATGGGCTGACGCCAGGCGCGGAGGGAGTGGTGCCGCCTAGGTGACTCGAACACCTGACCCCCGCATTACGAATGCGGTGCTCTACCGGCTGAGCTAAGGCGGCTCCGGGTACGGGCAGCCGCGACCGCCCGTTTGAAGGGCGGTTTCCTACGCGGAGCCGGCCACAGTGGCAAGGCCGGTCCCGCATTCGGCTTGCCCCGGGACGTGGAGAGGCTGCAAAGCTCGGATATGAGCCGACTTTCCGACGCCCGCAACATCGCCGACCTGCGCAAATTGGCCAAGAAACGCCTGCCAAGGATGGTGTTCGACTATATCGACGGCGGCGCCGACGATGAGGTCGCGCTCCGCCGGGCCGAGGCCGCCTTTGCCGAGATTGAGCTGACCTGGGACGCGCTCGTCGATGTCAGCACAATCGACACCAGCGTCACGCTCATGGGCGCACCGATGCGGCTGCCGTTCTTCATTAGCCCGACAGCCGCGTCGCGCCTCTTTAATCCACGCGGCGGCGAGATCGCTGTGGCCCGGGCCGCGCACGGCGCCGGCGTCGCCTACGCCTGCTCCACCATCGGCTCAACGACAGTGGAGGAGATCGCGGCTGCGGCGCCGAATGGGCCGCGCTGGTTCCAAGTTTATGTCTGGAAAGACCGCGCGCTGGTCCAAGCGACCTTGCAGCGCGCCAAGGCAGCGGGATTCACGGCCATCATTCTCACTGTCGACGTGCCTATCGCTGGTAATCGCGAGCGCGACCACCTCAACCGATTCACGATCCCACCCAAAGTGAATTGGCAAACCGCGACGCAGACGCTCGCACGCCCAGGCTATCTTTGGGACCTGATGACGACGCCGCGCATTGGCCCCGCCAATTTTGCCCACATCAACATCGATGGCGGCCTGATGGCCTTCATCAACGCCCAATTCGATCGCACCGTAACATGGGACGACGTCCGTTGGCTCCGCGAAACCTGGGACGGCAAGCTTGCAATCAAGGGCCTTTCCACACCCGACGATGCGCGCCGCGCGATCGCCGCCGGCGCTGATGTCGTTTGGGTGTCCAACCACGGCGGTCGCCAACTTGGCGCCGCTCCCGCGACGATCGATACCCTGCCCGCAATCGCTGACGCCGTGCGCGGTGATGCGCAAATCGTGCTCGACGGCGGCGTGCGGCGCGGCTCTGACGTGATCAAAGCGCTCGCGCTCGGCGCCAACGCCGTTGCGCTGGGGCGCGCCTATCTTTGGGGGCTTGCGGCGGGGGGCGAAGCCGGCGTTGCGCGTGCGCTGGCGTTGTTGGAGGAGGAATTGCGCCGCGACATGGCGTTGCTCGGCCGGACCAACATTGCCGCGCTGACGCGCGATATCGTCTTCGAGCGCCCCGCGCTCTAGCTCGCGATCTGCACTTCGAGTTCGGTTTTCTTCACGAACTCAACGCCGGCAATCGTCTGCTCGAAGTCATTGAGGATTTCGAGAGCTTCGTCGATTTCCATCAGCGGCGGCGCCGCATTCGGGAAACGGAAGTTCCAGAATGAGTGGATGTGGCGGATCACGCCAACAGCTTCACCGATCGGAATGAAAAGCGACGGCGCCGTCAGCAAAAAGTTGCGGAACGCGTTGGGCTGGCCTTCCGAAAGCGACGCAAACGCTGTGCCATACTGCAGCAGCGTTTCGTCCACGCTCTGCATCGCCAGCGTCATTTTCTTGAGAATATCGCGCCGCGTTTCCGCAAGCTCGCGCCGCTCCTCGGATGAGGCGCCCATGATGCGAAGACCCGCGAAACGCGGATTAAAATCCTTCAGCTGCGGGCGGATCTCCGCCATCAGCCATTTGTAATAGAGGAAGCCCTTCCAGGCGAACACGCCCTCTACATATTCATCGCCAGAGAGGCGCAACACTTGGCGAAGCGGATCGAGCGATTTGGCCGTCTCATCCGTCATCAGCTTTTCGGCCAGGCGGTTCGACAAATCGCCAGCACTTCCACCGCCTGTCGCAAACGCGAGGCTCACCAGCTGCGTTATCTCTTTGCCGACGAACGCTCGCATGCGCGCGACGTCAGCTTCGGCGATCTCAAAATAGCAACGCGCTGGGTCAGCGCCCATATGGCGGAGCCGCTCGCGCATCAGGAACGGATCGAACGATGGCAAAGCCGCCATCCCACGCAACAGATCGCAATCGGCCTGGAACTGTGACTCGTTCTCGTAGTCGCCGAGAATCTCGCGCATTAATTTCTCGAAGCGCACTTCGTTGACGAGAAAGCTGACGCCGCCGAGTTCGAGCTCCGTGCTCGCGAACGGGAGAATCACCTTCGTTGCAGATGTCGTGGGCCGCTTGAACAATTCCCGCTCTTGCGGACGCACGACATGCTTCAAGATCAGCGCGCGATTCAGGCGCCGATTTCGGAAGAGCGGCTTGGCCGCGTATTCCTCGGTTTCCCCGAAACGCTC
>JAXMCH010000017.1:0-32901 GCA_046349455.1 Hyphomonadaceae bacterium
CCGGTCGAGGCCGCGCTGGCGCCTGAGCGCTTCACTCTGACGGGCGATCTCCGGGCCGCGGGCAATGCGCCGCCGCTCTTCGCCAACGCGCGCCTCAACACAGAACTCTCCTACGATCGCCAAAGCCATCGCTTCGAGTTGAAACGCGCAACGCTCAACAGCGACGCCATCGCGCTCAACGCACAAGGCTGGACCAACAGCGGCAACGGCGAATACTCAGGCGAGTGGCGCGTGCGCCAACTCCAAGCCGTATCGCGCGATCTGCGCGGAGAAGCCGGCGGCCAATGGCGCGCGTTTGCGGAGGACGCCTCCAATGGCGCGCACGTGTGGACCACCAGCGTGCAAGGCACAGGCGCTCGCATCGCCGGCCAACCGGCCATCGTCCCGCAGCTCCTTGGCGCAACACCGCGCCTCGATGCACGCCTCACCTACGAGAACAATGGCCTCACTGTCTCGCACGCGCGCGTCGATGGCGCCCAACTCCGCGCCGGGGTCACTGGTCGCATCGTGCGCGGCGAAGCAAATCTCTCGCTCGAAGCCACCGCGCGCGGCCCGCTCGACATCGGCGGCGCGCAAATCGCCGGCGCAGCTGACGCAACTGGCCGCATCACGGGCCGCATCGCACGCCCCACACTCTCCGCGCGCGCGTCACTCTCGAGCTTTGCCGCCGGCGACGTCGTTATCGCCAATCCCATCGTCGACTTCACGCTGGCGCCCTCTGGCAATGGCTACGCGGGCCACGCCAACGTGCAAGGCACAGCGATGGAACAGCCGCTGACGGCTGAAGCGGATGTCGGCATCAACGGCGGCACGATCGCGCTCACCAATCTCAACGGCCACATCGCTGCCATGCAAGCGCAAGGTTCGGCGACGTTCGCATCGAACGGCGTGACCGCAGACCTCGACGTCGACGGCGCACTCGATGACCTCATCCCCGGAATCACCGGACGCATGAACGGGAACTTGGCGCTCGCGCCTCAGCGTCTCGTGCTCGATGCGCAACTCACAAACGCCCGCGCCGGCGATCTGCAAGTGCGCGCCGCAACCTTGCACGCTGACGGCCCGATGAACGCCATCGCCGCGCGCTTCGACATGCGCGGCCGTTTACGCCAAGCGCCGCTCGCTTTCGCCGGCACCGGCACTGTGAACGCCGGCAACAACGCAACAGACATCACCATCGAAGGCCGCGGCACGTTGGCGAATGCCGACATCTTCACCCGCGCACCGATCACAGCCCGCCTCCAACCAGGCCGCACCAACGCGACGCTGAACGTCGCAGTCGGCGATGGCGTCGTGCAAGCGCAGTGGGAAGAGCGGGGCCGCGCCGTTTCCGGCAGCGCGCAAGTCGAAGACGCGCCGCTTATGCCGCTCGCCGCCATCTGGGGCGAGCGCGCCGAAGGCCGCATCGACGGCCGCATCACACTCGCCAACGCTGGCGGCGGCTTGAGAGGCAGCGCTGACGTCACACTCGACGACGCGCGCTTCGCAGGCCGCCAACGCGGCCAACTCGACATGCACATTGTCGGCGCGCTTGAACCCAGCCGCTTGCAGGCGACAGTCGACGCCACATCGACCGAGGGCCTCGTCGCACGTTTCGAGGCGGACGCGCCGGTCGTCACCAGCGCTGCGCCGATCCGCATCGCGCTCGCACCCGAACGCCGTGGCCGCGCGCGCTGGTCTATTCACGGCCCCGCCGAGAGCCTCTGGGCGGCAACACGCCTCCAGGATCAGTTGCTTTCCGGCCAACTCGAAGGCGAAGGCGAACTCGCGTTCGGCGCAGGCTACCTCGCGGGCGACGGCGCGCTCGAAATCACCGGCGGCCGGTTCGAAGATAAACTCACAGGCGTCACGCTTGTGAACCTCGACGCGCGCATCGCCATCGATCAGCGCGGCGTCACCATCGAGCGGTTCACCGCCGCCGGCCCGCGCGGCGGCCGCATCACCGCAACCGGCGGCAGCGCCAATCCCAACGAAGGCCGCATCGCCGTCAATGTCGAAGACATGCGCATCGCCGATCGCCCGGATGCACGTGCGCGCGCCAGCGGCGATCTCACGCTCGCGTGGGAGGGTCTGCACTCAACACTTACCGGCAATCTCAACATCATCGAGGCTGACGTCGACATCGCCTCCAATCCCGAAGCCGGCATTCCCACGCTTGATGTCATCGAGATCAATCGCCCCGGCGAGGAGGATGAAGTCGAAGAAGCGCAGCAAGAACTTGCCGCGCGCCGCAACAACGCGACCGAACTTGATGTCCGCATTCGCGCGCCGGGGCGCGTATTCACGCGCGGGCGGGGGGTCGAAGCCGAATGGTCGCTCGACCTGCGTCTCCAGGGCACCTCGCGCAATCCGCAGATCTTCGGCGAGGCCCGCGCTGTGCGCGGCACACTCGCCCTCTCAGGCCAGCCGTTCGAGATCGACAGCGCCCGCATCTTCTTTGACGGCGATCCGCTCGACGCCGAGATCGATCTCACCGCCACGCGCGATACCGCCGATCTCACTGCCTACATCCGCCTCACCGGCACGGCGCGCGACCCGGAAGTTACGCTCACAAGTGAACCGGGCCTGCCGGAGGATGAAATCCTGCCGCAGGTTCTGTTCGGACGCTCCGTCGAAGATCTCTCCGCGCTCGAAGCTGCACAGCTCGCGGCCAGTTTGGCCACGCTCTCCGGCCGCGCCTCGCTCGATCTCGTTGACGCCGCACGCGCCGCCGCGGGTCTCGATCGCTTCAACGTGCGCCAGGATGAAAGCGGCGGCTTCCTGGTCGCTGGCGGCGTCTACCTCACCCGCGACGTGTATGTGGAAGTCGCACGCACCGGCCTAGGCGAAGCGCAGACGCGGGTCGAATGGACGGTGCGGCCACGCCTGGTGCTGATCACCAGCTTCCTCAGCAACGGCGACCAGCGTGTTTCGCTGCGTTGGCGGCACGAAAGCGATTGAGTTGGCAGGCAGTGGGCAGTAGGCAATCGCCAGTAGGCACGCCACATTTCCTACGCCCCATTGCCCACTGCCTACTGCCGACAAAATGAAGTTCCTAGACCAAACCAAAATCTACGTGCGCTCCGGCAACGGCGGCGCCGGCGCGGTCTCGTTCCGGCGTGAGAAGTTCATCGAGTATGGCGGCCCAGATGGCGGTGACGGCGGGCGCGGCGGCGACGTCTGGATCGAAAGCGCCGATGGCCTCAACACACTGATCGACTATCGCTACCAACAGCATTTCAAAGCTTCGACCGGCGGCCACGGCATGGGCCAAAGCCGCCATGGCGCCGACGGCCAATCCATTACGCTGAAAGTCCCGACCGGCACCGAAGTGCTCGAGGAAGACAAAGAAACCGTCATCGCCGATCTCGACAAGCCGGGCATGCGCATCCTCATCGCCAAGGGCGGCAATGGCGGATTCGGCAACGAGTATTTCAAGTCATCGACCAACCGCGCGCCATATCATGCCAATCCCGGCTTGCCTGGCGAAGAGCGCACTCTTTGGCTGCGCCTGAAACTCATCGCCGACGCGGGGCTGGTTGGTTTGCCCAACGCAGGGAAATCGACATTCCTGCGCGCTGTTAGTTCCGCGACGCCAAAGGTCGCGGCCTATCCGTTCACGACGTTGCACCCCCACCTCGGCGTCGTGACCGTAAGCGACAACGAGCGCTTCATCATGGCGGACTTGCCGGGCCTCATCGAGGGCGCTGCCGAAGGCACCGGCCTCGGCACCCGCTTCCTCGGCCACGTCGAACGCTGTGTCGCGCTCGTGCACCTGATCGACGCGACGGCCGAGAGCGCGACTGAAGCGTACCGCACCGTGCGCCATGAGATCGAAGCGTACGGCGAGGGCCTCGCCGAAAAGCCGGAGATCGTCGCGCTCAACAAGATCGATGCGCTGACGCCAGCCGAAGCCAACCGCAAGCGCGCCGCGCTTGCGCGCGCGATCGGCAAAGATGTGCGCCTCATCTCGGGCGTTTCCGGTTCGGGCGTGCGCGACCTCGTCAACGAGATCGCCGCTATGCTGCGCGCGCGCCGCAGCGAAGAGGCGGAAGCTGCCGCGCCGCATCAGGATTGGACGCCGTGAGCCTCGCGCTCGCGCACGCAAAACGCATTGTCATCAAGATTGGCTCGGCGCTCTTGGTGGACGCTGACGGCCAACCGGCGCGCGCTTGGCTCGCGGCGCTCGCCGAAGATGTCGCCGAAGCGCGACAAGCCGGCCAACGGGTGCTCATCGTCTCGTCCGGCGCCATCGCGCTGGGCCGCCGCGTGCTCGGCCTCACACGCACTTTGAAACTTGAAGAAAAGCAGGCCGCCGCCGCCGCCGGACAAGCACGCTTGCTGGGCGCCTACGAAGAAGCCTTCGCGCGTCACAACATCCCCGTCGCCCAAGCGCTGCTGACGCCTGACGATACCGAACGCCGCCGCCGTTGGCTCAATGCACGTGCGACGCTCGAAACATTGCTCGACCTCGGCGCCGTGCCGATCATCAACGAGAACGACACCGTCGCCACCGCCGAGATTCGTTACGGTGACAACGATCGTCTTGCCGCCCGCGCCGCGCAGATGATTTCCGCCGACGCCCTCATCCTGCTTTCCGACATCGACGGCCTCTATGAGCGCGATCCGCGCGCCGACACATCCGCGCCGTTTGTCCCTGAAGTGCGTGAAATCACACCCGCAATCGAAGCGATGGCTGGCGGCGTCAACGTCAGCGCAGGCGTCGGCAGCGGCGGCATGCGCACGAAGATCGAAGCCGCAAAGATCGCAACGCGGGCCGGCTGCGCCGTCGTCATCACCAAAGGCGCCGAGCCAAAGCCACTGACGCGTCTCAAGGCCGGCGCCCGCGCCACCTGGTTCTTGCCGCACGCCTCGCCCGCCGCAGCGTACAAAGCTTGGATTGGCGGTCACCTTGCCCCGCAAGGCGAGCTCGTGATCGACGACGGCGCAGTCACCGCGCTGCGCGCCGGCAAAAGCCTGTTGCCCGCCGGCGTAACAGCCGTGCGCGGCGCATTCGAAAAGGGCGACGCTATCCGCATCCTGGACGGCGCCGGCGCCGAGATCGCGCGCGGCCTCACCCGCTACGACGCCGCCGATGCCACCAAGATCAAGGGCCTGAAGTCCGCCGAGATCGAGAACGCGCTCGGCTACGCCGCCGGCCCCGCTTTGGTGCACGCGGACGATCTCGTCCTGCGTTAGCGCGCCTAACGCGTGCCGAGAGTGGCGTTCGCCGTCCCACACACGATATAAAGCGGCGTGGACGACGCTGCTTCCTCACTCTTCAACGAAATGCGCGCGCTGGGCCAACGCGCCCGAGAAGCCGCAATCGCCGTGCGCAACGCCGCGCCCGCAATACGCACGCGCGCGCTTGAAGCGATGGCGTTCCATCTGCGCGCCGCCGCGCCGCAAATTCTCGCCGCCAACGCACGTGATGTCGCGGCCGCGCACGCGAAGAATTTGGCCGAGAGTTTCATCGATCGCCTCACGCTGAACGAAGAGCAGCTCGATGCTATCGCCAAAGGCGTTGAGACCATCGCCGCGCTGCCCGACCAGATCGGCGAGACGATCGCCGAATGGACACGGCCCAACGGCCTCAGCATCGCCCGCGTGCGCACGCCGATCGGCGTCATCGGCATGATCTTCGAAAGTCGCCCCAACGTAGCTGCTGACGCCGCCGCGCTTGCGCTTCGCGCCGGCAATTCCATCATCCTGCGCGGCGGCAGCGACAGCGCCGAGAGCGTCGCCGCCATCGGTGAAGCGCTGCGCGCGGCATTGCGCGATGCCCAGCTCACGGAAGACGCTGTGCAGATTGTCGCCAGCACAGATCGCGCCGCTGTCGGCATGATGCTTGAGGGCCTGAGCGGCGCCATTGACGTGATCGTGCCACGCGGCGGCAAGTCGCTGGTGCAGCGCGTCCAGGATGAAGCGCGCGTTCCGGTGTTCGCGCATCTCGAAGGCGTGAACCACACTTACGTCCACGCCGCTGCCGATCCGAACAAAGCGCGCGACATCGTCGTCAACGCCAAGATGCGCCGCGTCAGCGTCTGCGGCGCAACCGAGAAGCTCCTGATCGACCGCGACGTGCTCGCAACCATGCTGCCGCCGATCGCGAAAGCGCTAGAAGACGCAGGCTGCGAACTCCGCGGCGGCCCGGAATGCCAGCGCGTCTATCCAATGAAGCGCGCTACGCCCGAAGATTGGCGCACCGAATATCTCGCACCCGTCATCGCCATCCGTGCAATCGGCGGCGTCGATGAGGCCATCGCCATCATCGGGCTCTATGGCTCGCAGCACACAGATGCGATCATCACCGAAGACCACGCCGTCGCGGATAAGTTCTTGCGCGAAGTCGATAGCGCCATTGTGCTGCACAACGCTTCGACACAATTCGCTGACGGCGGCGAGTTTGGTTTCGGCGGCGAGATCGGCATCGCCACCGGCCGTCTGCACGCGCGCGGCCCCGTCGGCGCTGAACAACTCACAACATTCAAATACGTTGTGCGTGGATCAGGCCAAATCCGACCCTAGCTAAAGCGCGCGCAAAAACTCAAACGTCGCGTCGTCTTCGAAGTAATTGTACTCGCCGCGTGTGCCCCGCATGAGCCCAAGCGTTCGGCCGAGCTCGGTCCCGTTAGCGCCAATCAGAATGTGCCAAGGCAGAGATGTGCGCGGCTGACCTGTCGTCGATCCGCCGAGCAAATCCATGAACGCGCGCTCCGCATCGCGCTGCGCTTCGCCATTCATCAGCGATGAGGCGCCCAACACGCGCAACACATGCCGGCCCTGCGTGAGGTTCACGTCATCATAGATTTGCAGCAGTGCGATCTGCGTGCGCGCGCCCGCGGCTGCCAAGCGGCGCGCCATATCCGCCTGCGGACGTTTCTCAGCCAAACACGGCCCGCACCACGTCGCCCACAGCGCCAGCACAGTTGGGCGCCCATCGAACCATTCGCGCAACGTGCGTACGCCATTGCCGGTGTTCACGTGCGCATCGAGCGGCAGCGGCGCCGGCGTTGGCGCAACATCCCACGCTTGAGCGCCGGGCTGGGAGCTTGCGGTGATCGGCGACGCCATCGCCGGAGACGCGAGTGCGCCGACACCGCCCATCACGCTGCGCCTGCTCAACTTGGCCAAGACCTGCTCCTCGCTTACATGCTATGAAGCTTTTGCAATGCTTGCGAGTGATTGATGCGGCGCGACCTGCCCTTGGCCTATCCCGGCATGCGCATCGGTCTCTTCGGCGGCAGCTTCGATCCCGCGCATGAGGGCCATGCGCACGTCGCAGAAACCGCGCTGAAGCGCCTCGATCTCGATCGCGTTTGGTGGCTGGTGTCGCCGCAAAATCCGCTAAAGCCGAAATCCAGCGCTTTCGCCGAGCGGCTCGCTTCCGCCAAGACCATGGCGCACGGCGCAAAAATGGTCGTGACCGACCTCGAACAGCGCCTCGGGTGTGGGTTCACATATGAGACATTGCGCTGGCTGAAGCGGCTCTATCCGGGCGTGGACTTCGTTCTCGTTATGGGCGCTGACAACCTCGGCAACTTCCGCAAATGGCGAAACTGGCGTGAGGTGGCGCGCGCTATCCCTGTCGCCATTGTGTCCCGCCCGGGCGCCAGCCCGGCGAAAAGGCTCGCTGCGCCAGCGGGTTGGACCTACTTGAACGCGCGCTTCAATCCCCAATCTTCCACAAGCTTGCGCGCGGCAAAGGCCCGGGCGTTGGCGAAACCCCGCCGGAAGTGATAGCGTTTAACGGTTGAGGGGTCGCAGAAGGAACTAGGACCTGTCGCCTGACATGAAACGCGCGCCGGCCGCGAACACAGCCGAAAAGCCCGCAGCAAGTGCCGAACGCGATCCGAAACGGCCAGCGCCGGGTATCGACGTCGAAGCCGCGACGCGGGTCGTGCTGAACTCTCTCGACGACGACAAAGCCGAAGAGATCATCTCGATCGACATTCGCGGAAAATCTTCCTTTGCCGATATGCTTGTCGTCGCTTCTGGCCGCTCTGCGCGCCACGTCGCCGCGTTGGCCGATCACGTCATGCGCAAGTTGAAGGAAGCGGGCGTCAATGACGTGCGCGTCGAAGGCCTGCCGCAGGCCGACTGGGTTCTGGTCGATGCGGGCGACGTCGTCGTCCATCTCTTCCGCCCGGAAGTGCGCGCCTTCTACAACATCGAGAAGATCTGGTCCGGCGCTCACACGACGCCGCTGCCGAGCTAAACTTGCGTATCCAGATCGCGGTTGTCGGGCGCTTGCGCGATGCGCCCGAAGCTGCGCTTGCCGCCGACTATATTGCGCGCGCGGCGACAGCCGGCCGCCAGATCGGTTTCAAAGCGATAGAGTTAACCGAAGTTGAAGCGCGTCCGCAGGGCGATCAACGCGCCGAAGCCGGCGCGCTGTTTCGCGCCACGCCAGATGACGCGCGCAAAATCCTGCTCGATGAACGCGGCGCTGAATGGGCGTCGCGCCAAATGGCGGAAAAGCTCGCGCGCTGGCGCGACGATGGCGTGCCCTGCACAACGTTTTGGATCGGCGGCGCCGACGGCGTTTCACAGAGCGTTAAGGATCAAGCTGACGAAAAGCTCGCTTTTGGCCGACAAACTTGGCCCCATCGGCTCGTACGTGTGATGATTTCCGAGCAGATTTACCGAGCTGTGACGATATTGTGCGGTACTCCCTATCACCGGGACTAGCGCGGCGGATTTGAAATTCGCCCAATGTTTGAAGCAGGCAGTGAGCGAATTTCAAATCCATAAGCCGCGCTAAGACTCTTAGAGTTAAAGCGCCTTTGGACTTGAAATGCGACCACCGCCCTAACCCAAGCACTGGGTCGCATTTCAAGTCGGCGCTTTAGAAGATCTCGGGCGATATGGTGGTGGTTTATGGCTCGAGGCGCAAAACGCGCCCGCGCCCTCGTCGCATGCGCGATCGGGGCGCTCGCGATGTCTTCAGCGACGCTTAACGCAAGCGCGCAGACGGCCCGCACGGCAACCCAAGTTGAACGCGAACGCCGCGCCGAGACCCAGCGCGCAGAACGTTTGCGCGCCCAGGCCACCGCGGCACGCCGCGAAGTGCGTGCGCTTGATGCGCGCCTCGTCGAATCAGGCCGCCGCCGCGCTGAAGCCGAAGCCGCCGCCACCGCAGCCGAGGAGCGTCTCGCCGTCCTGCGGGCGCAGATCGTAGCCGACACCGTCACCCGCACACATGCCCAAGGCGCGTTTGAGTCCGCGCTGATCTCGGCCGCCTTCGCGCAACGCCGCGCCGAGCCGCGCGCCGTGCGCGCTGGCATTGCTGCACGCGCCATGGCGCCGTCTTTCGCCTCACAAGAACGCACAACCGCGCGCGCGCTCGCCCAGGCCCGCGTTAACGAACTCGCCATCGCGGAAGAACAACGCGTCCTCGTCGACGCCTACGCCGCGATCGACGCCGAGCGCGCAGAACTTGTCACGCTCACGGCCCAACGCCGCGCCGCACAAGCGCAATTCGCAAACGACGCCGCCGCCGCTGAGCGCCGCGCCCGCACGCTCGCCTCCGAAGCGCGAAACCTGCGTGAACTTACCCAGCGCGCCTCCGCCACAGCGCGCCAACGCCCGCGCGGAAGTTCCCCTTCGGGACCTTCCGTTATCCCGGCGGCTTGGGTCGCGCCTGCCGATGGCCGCATCGTGCGCGCGTTCGGCGCGAGTGCCGGCCAAGCGCCCGCCTCGCAAGGCGTTCTCGTGCGCACGCGCGCGGGCGCGCAGGTGGTTTCACCCGCGGCTGGCGAAGTTACCTACGCCGGTGTGTTTAGAAGCTACGGCCAAGTCTTGATCATCAATGTCGACGGGGGTTACGCTCTCGTTCTTACCGGCCTGGACTCGATCAGAGCGAGGGTGGGTGAAACGGTGCGCGCGGGGCAGCCTGTCGGTGAAATGGCAGCATCTGACACGCCGGCGCCGGAATTGTATGTAGAAGTGCGGCGGGACGGACAGGCCGTCGATCCCGGGCGCTGGCTCACTGGGCGGGGACTAACCGCCGAACAGCGCACCGGCGCTGGTTAATTGGGCGCTGTTTCGGGCTGAGCAGCCCGGGGAGTACGAAATGCGGATTGCTTGGATTGCGGCGCCGATCGCGGGCGTTGCGGCTTTGGTTGGGGCAATGGCGTGGTCCGCGCCGGAAGATCACGGCCGCGGCGACATTTACCGTCAGCTGGAACTTTTCGCCGACGTGCTGGCGCGCGTCGAGCAGGACTATGTGACGCCGATCGATGATCAGCAGGCGATCGAAGCCGCGATCAACGGCATGCTCTCTTCGCTCGATCCGCATTCGTCTTACATGAATGCGTCCGAGTATCGCGAAATGCAGACGCAGACCCGCGGCGAGTACGGCGGGCTCGGCATTGAAGTCACAAGCGAAGACGGCGTCGTGCGCGTTGTCTCGCCGATCGACGGCACGCCTGCTGCGCGCGCCGGCATCCAAGCGGGCGACTATCTCACCGCCATTAACGGCCAAAGCATCGTCGGCCTCTCGCTGAACGATGCCGTCCGCCAGATGCGCGGCGAAGCCGGCAGCGACATCACGGTTACGGTTGCACGCGAAGGAACCGATCCGTTCGACGTCACGCTGCAACGTGAAATCATCAACGTCCGCGCTGTCACCGCGCGCGTCGAAGGCGGCGATATCGGCGTCATCCGTGTCTCGACCTTCAACGAACGCACCGGCGACATGCTCCAAGACGCAATCCGCCAAGTGAAGCGCGATACGGGCGGGCGTCTCCGCGGCGTCGTGCTCGATCTGCGCAACAATCCAGGCGGCCTGCTCGATCAAGCGATCGAAGTCTCGGACGCGTTCCTCGATGGCGGCGAAGTGGTTTCCACGCGCGGCCGTCAGCCGGAAGACGTGCAACGCTACAACGCCCGCCGCGGTGACGACCTCGCCGGCGTGCCGGTCGCGGTTCTGATCAACGGCGCCAGCGCCTCGGCTGCGGAGATCGTCGCCGGCGCACTGCAAGACCGCAACCGCGCGCTCATCGTCGGCACCGACTCGTTCGGCAAGGGCTCAGTGCAAACCGTGATCCCGCTGCAGGGTGGCCGTGACGGCGCGCTCCGCCTGACCACCGCGCGTTACTACACGCCGGCCGGCCGCTCGATCCAAGGCGCTGGCATCACGCCAGACATGGAAGTGGCCCAGCGCCGCGTCGATCCGGCCCGTCTGCAACGCCTCGGCCTGACCGAAGCGGATCTGCCGAACGCACTGAACAACGAATCGGGAGCGCAACGTCGCGCGCTGCACGTGCCGGACGATCAGCCGCCGGAAAACTGGGACGCCGAGCAGGATTACCAGCTGAACCGGGCGATGACCTTCCTGCGCCAAGGTACGGTGGCTGAACGCCTCCGCTCCCGCGCCGGCTAAACGCTGGGTTTCAGGGCAAAGTCTTAACGGCCGTCACGCAAGTGGCGGCCGTTTGTACATAGTGACGTGGTAACCGAATTAGCCGATTCTCCGGGCCAATGATTCGCCCCGGAACGCGTGCGCCATTGCCGGCCAAGAAGCCTGCAAATGCGCCCAGGCAACCTAAGCGTCGCCTGCCGCAAATCGACCAGCGCATCGCCGCACTCGCAGCCGCTGGCGCGGTGGCGGCGGTCGTGTTCGGCGCGATCCAGATTTTTGGCGATCCAAGCGCAGCGGGTCCGCGCGGCGTGTTGGAACTCGCGCCCGGCAATGCCGACGCTTCCGCGCCGCACATCTCCTTCGCCGACGCGACCGATCCGGCCGCCGAAGTCGGCGACATGCCGATCTACAATCTCGATGAGCTGCCGCAGACGGGCCAATACGGCGAGGTCGATTCCAACGGCCAGTTGCGCGTTGCGGTCGTCGAAACGCCGGAAGCCGCTGCATCGCGCCAGGCAGTGCCGCCGCTGCCGCGCGCGCCGTTCGCCGGCATGACCGAACGCGGTCCGAGCGGCTTGCTGCCCATCATTGCCGCCAACGGCCGCACCTCACTGCAAGCCTACGCGCGCCCGTTCACGCCAGAGCAGGGCAAGCCAATGGTCGCGATCGTCATCGGCGGCCTCGGCTTCAACGCATCAGCGACGACGCAAGCCATCGATGAGCTGCCGCCGGAAGTAACGCTCTCGTTCGTGCCCTACACACAAAACCTGCAAAGCTGGATCGATCGCGCCCGCGCGCGCGGCCACGAAGTGATGCTTGAGCTGCCGATGGAGCCATTCGATCCAGACGCTGACGACACTGGCCCGCAAACATTGCTCGCATCCGCTTCGTCACAACAGAACATTACGCGCTTGGAGCAATTGCTCTCACGCGGCGCCGGCTATTTTGGCGTCACGAACTACCAAGGCGCGCGCTTCGCAACATCGTCACAAGCCGCGTCTCCGGTCGTTCAACAGCTCCGCCGCCGCGGCCTCAGCTTTATTTCATCCGGCATCGGCCAGCGCACAGCCCTGAGCGTCGAAGCCGGCCGCGCCAATCTGCCCAACACGGCGGCAGACCGCATCATCGACGCGCGCCGCGAGGCCGACGCGATCGACGATCAATTGCTGAATCTTGAGGCGCTCGCACTGCAGAATCAGAGCGCCATCGGCGCCGGTTTTGCCTATCCTGTGACCATGGAGCAGGTCGGGCGTTGGGCGCGTGATGTCGAAAGCCGTGGGTATCAACTCGCGCCAGCGTCGGCCGTGCTAAACGCACGCGCCGCGCGTCGATGACAGAAGCCCCCGACCCGAAACTCTATCGCCCGAATGTCGGCCTCGCCTTGTTTCACAACAACGGCTTGGTGTTTCTCGGCAAGCGCGTCGCGACTGAAGGCCCCTACCAGTGGCAAATGCCGCAAGGCGGCGTCGATCGCGGCGAAAAAATTGTCGACGCCGCCTATCGCGAACTTGAAGAAGAGATTGGCGTAAAGGCAGCGCACGCCGAACTGCTCGAAGAAACGGCAGACTGGCTCTATTACGATTTCCCCATCGACGTGCGCACAAAAATGAAGCCGCGCGGCCGCTATTTGGGGCAGCGCCAAAAGTGGTTCGCGTTTCGCTTCAAGGGACGTGACGCAGATATTAGGCTGGATACACACACCCCGGAGTTTGTAGATTGGCGGTGGGCCACGTTGGATAGTGCGCCCGGACTCGTGATCCCGTTTAAGCGCCCGACATACGAAGAAGTGGCGCGGCGGTTTCGCAAGTACGCCATGGGGGACTCCAAGTGATCGTTTGCCGTAGCGGCGTCGCAGAGGCGGCTCGCCTGTGAAACGCAAAACTGTGGTGACGCCCGTCGTGTTCGTGCACGGCGCGTTCTGTGGCGGCTGGGCGTTCGACGCCTTCCGCGAACCGTTCGAAGCGGCAGGCTTTGAAACGCACGCACCGAATCTTCCACATCACGAACGCGGGGCTGACCTCGAACAACTCGCGCAATCTGGGCTCAAAGATTACACGCAGGCGATCACGCACTACGTGCGCGGTCTGCGCGCCCCGCCGGTTCTTGTCGGACACTCGCTGGGCGGTCTCGTCTCGCAAATGACCGCCATGCACGCGCCGATCGCCGGCCTCGTGCTGCTGGCGCCCAGTGCGCCGTGGGGTGTTCCGCCGACAACGCTTGACGAACACTCGCACCAATTTGGCCTCTCGTTGCTCGGCGATTATTGGCGCCGGCCGGTACCGCCAGATTATCGCGTTGCACGCACAACGACGCTCGATCGATTGGCGCGCGAAGATGCACGTCGCACCTTCGCGCGCTTCGTTCCCGAGAGCGGCCGCGCCATTCGTGAAGCGGTGCAATGGTGGATCGATCATTCGATGGCGAGCCAAGCGCCGGTCTATCGCATCAGCGCGCCAGTGCTTGGCCTTGCCGGCGGTAGAGATCGCGTCAACCCATCGAGCACCGTACGGCGTGTGATCGCGCGCTTCCCCGGTGATCAAGCGCACTTCCACGAATTTCCGGAGATGAGTCACTGGCTCGTCGGCGAACCGGAAGCGGCGGATGTTTCCAAGCTCATTCTGCAATGGCTCGAAGCGCGCGGCATCAGTCCAAAACCAACGAAACCGAAGAAGAAGCAACTCTCGCTCTTCGGCTGGGGCGAAAGCGCTGGGGCCTAGTTAGCGGCGGCAGCCCTGATCGTAATCAGCGCAATCTCGGGCGGATTGAGGAAGCGCACCGGGGCAACGCTCGTGCCAATGCCGGCCGTCACGTACAGCGTCTTGCCGTTCTCCTCTACGAGGTGGCAGCCATAGCGCTTGTTGCGCAGCGGCAGAATGGGGCGTCCAAAAAACGGGATCGTTACCTGCCCACAATGGCCATGCCCCGCAAGCATCAGCGCAGGCCCCACTGGCATCTCCGCGAACGGATCAGGAGAATGGCTGAGCATGATCGTGTCAGCGCCCTCCGGCGCGCCATCGAGCGCGGCGGCAAAATCCGGATCGCCAGTCCAAGCATCCGCGACGCCCGCAACTACAATCTCGCCGCCGCTGCGGCGAATGACAATGTGGCGATTCCACAGTGCGCCAACACCCGCATCCTGAAGCGCCGTTGTGATGGCCTGGCGATTGTACCAGCTGTCGTGATTGCCGATCACCGCGATCGTACCGTAGCGCGCGCGCAGCGCCGCGAACGTCGCGACGCCGCCGAGTATTTCCTGGTTCTCTGCCGGCGAGCGCTCCACGTCCGCCGCGTGCCCGCCGACATAATCACCCAGCAACACGACGAGCTCCGGCCGCAGCTCATTCACGCGGCGCACGATCCGCCCCATGCGCGCAGCATCGACATGCGGGCTGGTAACATGCGTATCGCTGATCGTAGCGATCGTCAGCGGCGGGCCGCGCCAATGCGTGCTCACGATCTCCACGCGCCGGACGACGAGCATGTTGGGCTCGATGAACCACGCGTAGATATTGATCCAGTACGCCGTCTCGAACAGCGCAATCGCCGCCAGCGTGATCCAGCGCCGCCGCGGCGACCACACGCGCCAATTCTTGAACAGCGCCCAACACGCCCAGACCACCAGCGCGAGCCCAAGCACGGCGCCGATGAGAGCAGGCCAAAGTTGCGGATGCGGCAGCATGAGCCGCGAAGCTTAGCGCAACGGCGCTAGCGCGCCATCACCGCTTTGATGGCTTCCAGACGCGCAACCGCGCGCTGCGCGGCGTCTCTCTTCGCATCGCTAGAGGCGTCGCGCAGGTCTTCGTTGGCGGCCTTCAGATCCTGCTCGATCTTCTCCGCGCTGATGTCTTCAAGATCGATGGCCTCTTCGGCCAGCACCGTGAGGCCTTCCGGCGTCACGTCCGCGAACCCGCCATTCACAAAGATGCGCCGCTCGGCGCCATCATTCAGCACCTTCAACGCGCCCGGCTTGATCACGCTCATCACCGGCGCGTGGTTCGGCAGCACGCCGAACTCACCTTCGGAGCCAGGCACCACGACCTGATCGACATCGCCGTTGAACAATTCGCGTTCCGGCGAGACGAGAGCGAAAGAGAGCTTGTCAGCCATGTCAGTCCTTAGTTTGCCTTGCGCGCATACGCCAGCACGCGCACCAGGAAGCCGTTCATAGGCTGGCCAGGCGCCGGATAGCCGACATCCACGACAGCAACGCGATCGGGCCCAAGAGGTACGTCATAAGAGCGCTGGTAAGAGAGCGGATCGGTTGGATGCACGCCGTCCGCTTTGATCGTGGTCTTGGGGTAAGCGCGCTTCAGCGCAGCATCAACAATGGCCGCAGCGCCACTGCTGTCCGCGTTACTGAACCAGATTGACGTCGCCGATCCTTGGAGATCGAAAAAGACGGCTGAGCCGCTTGCCAAATACATCAGCGTGGTGCCGGCGCCGGTGCGATTAAGACGTGCGCGCTCATCTTCACTCAGCGGCTTGCCATCCACGGGGAACTTGCCCTGAGCCTTCCCCGCAATGTTGTCGAGCGACGCCTCGACAAGGAGTCGCGCGAGCAGGACGCTAGGTGACATCTCAGCATCCGCCATCGCTACGGGCGCTCCTGCGCGTAAACTCGCACGACAAATTCCTGCGGAATCTGCGTTGAGACGGGATAGATCGCCTCGAGATCGACCACCCGCTTGCCTCCGAGTTCGATATGGTAGAGGCGCTTACGCATGCCAGGTGGGCGATACTCGTCCTGACTTGTTAGCGTGGCTTCTGGATAGTGGCGTTTCAACTTTGTTTCGAACGCATCTAGTACGCCGTCGCAGTTTTCTCCGGCATACCAGACCATCGCGTCCGCGCCCTGCGCCTGCATGAACACGCCGGTTTCGCCGATAGGATAAAAGACGAGCATTGCCGTCTCGGGCACGTGAAGACGCGCCTTTTCGGCAGCGCCGAGCGGCGCCGCCGCGATCGGCATCGGCGCTGGCTGCTTGCCTTCGACCATCGGCAAACAACCTTCGACGACCAATTTGATCGCGAGCTCTGCGTGCGTGAGCGCGGGTGCGGCCATCGTTACGCCGCTTCAGCCGCGAGCTTCTGCGCCTTCGCGATGGCCTCTTCGATCGAACCGACCATGTAGAAAGCCGGCTCCGGCAGGTGATCGTATTCGCCGTTCACGAGGCCCTTGAAGCCGCGCACCGTGTCCTTCAGATCGACGAGCTTGCCCGGCGAGCCGGTGAACGCTTCGGCGACGTGGAACGGTTGCGACAGGAAGCGCTCGATCTTACGGGCGCGCGCGACCGTGAGTTTGTCGTCTTCGCTGAGCTCGTCCATCCCGAGAATGGCGATGATGTCTTGCAGCGACTTGTACTTCTGCAGCGTCTCTTGGACCTGACGCGCCACTTGGTAGTGCTCTTCACCGACAACGTTCGGATCGAGAATACGCGACGACGAGTCGAGCGGATCGACGGCCGGGTAGATGCCCTTGGCGGCGATGTCGCGCGAGAGAACCGTGGTGGCGTCCAAGTGCGCGAACGAGGCGGCAGGCGCCGGGTCGGTCAAGTCGTCGGCCGGAACGTAGATGGCTTGCACCGAGGTGATGGAGCCCTTGGTCGTCGAAGTGATGCGCTCTTGCATGGCGCCCATTTCGGTCGCCAGCGTCGGCTGATAGCCGACCGCCGAAGGAATACGGCCGAGCAGCGCCGACACTTCCGAGCCCGCTTGCGTGAAGCGGAACACGTTGTCGACGAAGAAGAGAATGTCTTTGCCCTGATCGCGGAAGTGCTCAGCGATGGTCAGGCCCGTCAGCGCAACGCGAGCGCGCGCGCCTGGCGGTTCGTTCATCTGGCCGAACACGAGCGCGCAACGCGAGCCCTGGCCGCCGCCCTTCACGTTGACATTCGACTCGATCATTTCGTGATAGAGGTCGTTGCCTTCGCGCGTGCGCTCGCCGACGCCGGCGAACACTGAGTAGCCGCCGTAGGCCTTGGCGATGTTGTTGATCAGTTCTTGGATCAGCACCGTCTTGCCGACACCCGCGCCGCCGAAGAGACCGATCTTGCCGCCCTTCGCGTACGGGCAAAGCAGGTCGACGACCTTAATGCCGGTGGCGAGAATTTCCGGGACCGGCTTTTGATCGACGAAGGCTGGCGCCGGCTGGTGGATGGCGCGCTTCGTCGTCGTCTTCACCGGGCCCGCTTCGTCCACCGGCTCGCCGATGACGTTCAGAATGCGGCCCAGCGTTTCTTCACCGACCGGCACCGAGATCGGCGCGCCTGTGTCAATGACTTCTTGGCCGCGGACGAGACCGTCCGTCGCGTCCATGGCGATGGTGCGCACGGTGGATTCACCCAAGTGCGTCGCGACTTCGAGAACGAGGCGGTTGCCTTTGTTCGTCGTTTCCAGCGCGTTGTAGATATCCGGCAGGTGGCCGTCGAATTCGACGTCGACGACGGCGCCGATCACCTGAGCCACGCGGCCTTTTGCTTGCTGTGCCATCTCTTCTTTTCCTCGTCCGTTCCGTCAGAGCCCGCGTGGGCTGCGTCCTAATTCATCAACCGAGCTGCGATCACGCCTGCCGCCACCGCCAGAAATGGCGCGACAATCAAGGCAAGGCGCGCAACCCGTTTCAACTTAACCTTCGACCACCAATTCCACCGGAATGTTGTTCCGCGTCGCCTTCGAGTACGGGCAGACTTGGTGGGCCGCGTCGAGCAGTTCCTGCACTTGCGCGCGATCCATGCCGGGGATCGCGAGCGTGAGCTTAGCCGAAAGGCCCAAGCCGCCTTCGCCGCGGCCAATGCCGACTTCGCACTTCACCGTCGCCTTGCCCGCATCGATCTTCTTCTGCGACGCCACAAACGCGACTGCCGAGTTGAAGCAATTGGCCCAGCCGAGTGCGAAGAGCTGCTCCGGGTTCGAGCCTTCGCCCGTTCCGCCTAGACCCTTCGAGTGCTCCATATGGAAATAGAGCCCGCCTTCTTGAAGCGCGACTTTTCCGCCTGCGCGACCACCCTGCGAAACCGCCGTCGTTTTGTAGAGCGTGTCAGCCATCAAAGCGCCTCCGCACCAGAGATGATTTCGATGAGTTCCTTGGTGATGTTCGCTTGGCGCTGACGGTTATAGCGGAGCGTCAGCTTGCGGATCATATCACCAGCGTTGCGCGTGGCGTTGTCCATCGCGCTCATCTGCGCGCCGTAGAAGCCAGCTTGGTTTTCCAAGAGCGCCTGCAGGATTTGGCCGTTGATGTATTGCGGCAGCAGCGCTTCGAGGATTTCCTCCTCGTTCGGCTCGTACTCGTAGATGGCGCCCTTCAGGTCCGGCGGCGTGACGCCCTCCGGCGCGCGCGCCGGGATGAGCTGCACCGCCGTCGGGATTTGCGCGATCACCGAGCGGAAGCGCGAGAAGAACAAGGTCGCAACGTCGAACTCGCCGGCATCGAACAGCTCAAGCAGCGCCTCGCTGACGAGATGCGCGGCGTCCGGACCGATGTTGCGATACGACGAAAGATCGACGTACTTCACGATCTTGTCGCCATGAAGCCGGCGCAGCTGATCGCGGCCCTTCTTGCCCACGGCGAGGATCTTCACCGTCTTGCCTGCCCGCAACAGCTCGTCGATCTTTTCGCGCGCAGCACGGACGATCTGCGTGTTGAAGCCGCCGCAAAGCCCGCGCTCGCTCGTCATCACAACGAGCAGATGGACTTGATCATTGCCGGTGCCGCGCAGCAGCAACGGCGCACGATCGCCCGCTACTGCCGACGCGAGGTTGGCAATGACGCGCGCCATGCGCTCGGCGAAAGGCCGCGCTGCTTCAGCTTGGCTCTGCGCCCGCTTCAGCTTTGCGGCCGCCACCATCTGCATCGCCTTGGTGATCTTTTGCGTGGACTTCACGCTGGCGATGCGATTGCGGAACTCTTTTAAGCTCGGCATCGGTGTCCCTTAGGCGAACGTCTTGGAGAACTCTTCGAGCGCAGCCTTCAGCTTGTCCTCGATGCCGTCCTTGCCGATGTCCTTCTTGTCGACGATGGCCTTCAGAAGGTCAGCGTTCTTCGTGCGCATCCACGACACCAGTTCGCTCTCGTAGCGGCCGACGTCAGCGACGGCGACCTTATCGAGATAGCCGCGCGTGCCGGCATAGATCAGCACGATCTGCTCCTCGACCGGCACCGGTGAGAATTGCGGTTGCTTCAGCAATTCTGTGAGACGCGCGCCGCGGTTGAGCAGGCGTTGCGTCGCGGCGTCGAGATCCGAGCCGAACTTCGCGAACGCCGCCATTTCGCGGTACTGCGCGAGCTCGCCCTTCAGAGGGCCGGCGACTTGCTTCATCGCCTTGATCTGCGCGTTGCCGCCGACGCGCGACACCGAGATACCGACGTTGAGCGCCGGACGGATGCCCTGGAAGAACAGGTCCGTTTCCAAGAAGATCTGGCCGTCGGTGATCGAAATCACGTTCGTCGGGATGTAGGCGGAAACGTCGTTGGCTTGCGTTTCGATGATCGGCAGCGCCGTCAGCGAGCCCGACTTCGAATCTTCGTTCAGCTTCGCCGCGCGTTCGAGCAGACGTGAGTGCAGATAGAAGACGTCGCCCGGATAAGCCTCGCGGCCCGGCGGGCGGCGCAGCAGCAACGACATTTGGCGATACGCCACGGCCTGCTTCGACAAGTCATCATAGATGATGAGCGCGTGCATGCCGTTGTCGCGGAAATATTCGCCCATCGCGCAGCCGGCCATCGGCGCGAGATATTGCAGCGGCGCCGGATCGGACGCCGTCGCGGCGATGACGATCGAATAACCGAGGGCGCCCTTATCTTCGAGCGTCTTTACGAGCTGCGCGACGGTCGAGCGCTTTTGGCCGACGACGACGTACACGCAGTAAAGCTTCTCGCTCTCCGGCGCGTTGCGATCGTGCGCGTCGCGTTGATAGAGCATCGTATCGAGCGCCACGGCGGTCTTGCCGGTTTGGCGGTCGCCGATGATGAGTTCGCGTTGACCGCGGCCGATCGGGATGAGCGCGTCGATGGCCTTGATGCCCGTCTGCATCGGCTCGTGCACCGACTTGCGCGGAATGATGCCCGGCGCTTTGACGTCCACGGTCGCGCGCTTCTCAGCCTTGATCGGGCCCTTGCCGTCGATCGGGTTGCCGAGCGCGTCGACCACGCGGCCGAGCAGACCCTTGCCGACCGGCACGTCGACGATTTCGCCAAGGCGTTTAACGGTGTCGCCTTCCTTCAGGCCGCGGTCTTCGCCGAAGATAACGACGCCGACATTGTCGCGCTCGAGGTTGAGGGCCATGCCCTTCACGCCACCCGGGAACTCGACCATTTCGCCGGCCTGGACGTTCTCAAGGCCATAGACGCGAGCGATGCCGTCGCCGACCGACAGGATGCGGCCAACTTCGGAGACCTTGGCTTCAGAGCCGAAGCCCTTGATCTGCTCTTTGAGGATTGCGGAAATTTCTGCGGCGCGGACGTCCATTACGTACTCCTCAGGCGGATTTCAGGGCCAGACGCAGCGCGTCCAGCTTGGCTTTGACGGATGCATCGAATTGGCGGGAGCCGACGCGAACGACGAACCCGCCAATGAGGCTGTCGTCGACGCTGGTTTCGGCTTCCACCTTGGCGCCCAGCTGCTTGCTCAGGGCGTCGATGATGGCGGACTTCTCGGATTCGGCCAGCGGCCGCGCCGAGACGATTTCTACTTGGCGGGCGCCGCGGTCGCGGGCGACCAGGCGCCGATAAGCGGAGATGATCGCCGGCAGCTCCGCGGCGCGGCGATTCTGCGCGGCGACGCCAATGGCTTTGCGGCCGAGATCGGAGGCGCCCAATTTGGCGGCCACGGCGCTGAGGGCTGCTGCCTTCTCCTGCGGGTCGATCAGCGGCGAGCGGGCCGCATCGCGCAGGTCCGCGCTTTCCTTCCAGGCGGCCGCGAACTTCACGAAGTCCTGCTCTACCGTCTCTAACTGCTTGGCGTCCTTGGCTAATTCGAAGACGGCTTGGGCATAACGCGCCGCCGCTTCGGTAACCTGGCCGTCGAAGGTATCTGCCACGTCGATCTCGCTGCTGCCGCCGCCTGCGACCCACCGGACCGCCTGCCGCTTCGATTACGTCGCTTGGGGAAATCCCAAATGCCAACGGGCCGCTGCGATTGCTCGCGCGGGCCCGTGACGTGGGCGCGGAGTAACACGCTGCGTTCCGGCTTGACAACCGGCCCCAGTGGCGGCGGATCAGCGACAAAACAGCCGATTTCGGCGGGGGGAAATTCCACAATGTCCGACGCCCAAGCGTCCGCGCAGACGAGTCCTGAAATCTCGCCGGCCAAGATGCGCCAAGTCGTGGCCGCTTCCGCCGCCGGCACGGTGTTCGAGTGGTACGACTTCTTTGTCTATGGCGCGCTGGCTTCGGTCATTTCGCCGATCTTCTTCAAGGGCCTGCCGGACGCACAAGCGTTCGTGTTCACGTTGCTCACATTCGCGGTGGGCTTCGTGGTGCGCCCCGCCGGCGCGCTTGTGTTTGGAAAGATCGGCGATAGCGCCGGCCGCAAAGGCGCGTTCCTCATCACGATCACCATCATGGGCGTGGCGACTTTCGCAGTCGGCTTGCTGCCGACGGCGGAGCAAGTTGGCATCTGGGCGCCGATCCTTTTGGTCACTTGCCGCGTTCTGCAGGGCTTTGCGCTGGGCGGCGAATATGGCGGCGCCGCGATCTACGTTGCGGAACACGCTGATCCCAAAAAGCGCGGCCGCGCGACAGGCTGGATTCAAACCTCCGCTGCATTCGGGCTCGTCGGTGCGCTCGGCGTTGTCGCCATCACCCGCGCAATCTTGGGCGAAGAAGCGCTGCGCGCATGGGGCTGGCGCATCCCGTTTCTGCTCTCCGTGTTCTTGCTCGCCATCTCGGTTTGGATTCGTCTGCAGCTTGAAGAAAGCCCCGCGTTCCAAAAGCTGAAGGACGAAGGCCGGGTCTCGAAAGCCGCGTACCACGAGAGTTTCCTTCAGTGGCGCAACCTGAAGATCGTGCTGCTCGCCTTCTTCACTGTGTGCATGGCGCAGGGCGTCGTTTGGTACACTGGCTCGTTCTACACGCAGTTCTTCCTCGAGCGGACGCTGAAGATCGACTCGCTTACCGTGAACCTCTTGATGATCGCGGCGGTCGCGCTTTCGGCGCCGCTCTACATTTTCTTCGCTTGGCTATCGGACAAGGTCGGACGCAAGCCAGTGATGCTGTTCGGCATCGTGCTGATGCTGATCCTCTACTTCCCCGGCTATCACTTCATCACCAGCCAAGGTAACCCTGAACTCGCGCGCGCGTCAGAAAACGTGCCCGTCACCGTGATCGCCGATCCAGCAGACTGCACATTCCAACTCGATCTCACCGGCGGCGCGCGCCAATTCTCAACCTCGTGCGACATCGCCAAGGGCGCGCTCACCAACGCCGGCGTCAGCTACACGACGGAGGCCGGCCCCGCTGGGGCGCTCGCACGCATTCGCATCGGTGCAACCGAGGTCGAAAGCGTCAGCGCCGTCGGCCAGTCCAACTCAGAAATCCGCGCGACACGCACGGCATTCGAGACGGAAACGCTGCGCCCCGCCCTCGACGCCGCTGGCTATCCCGCGCACGCGCCGGGCGCGATGCAGAATTGGAGCTGGTCGGAAATCACGCGGGTGTTCGGCGAGAAGATCGGCGTCTTCCTGATGATGGCGCTCTTTGTCGTCGCGGCGACCGCGCTCTACGGCCCACAAGCGGCGGCGCTTGTCGAACTCTTCCCCACGCGCATCCGCTACACCGCGCTTTCGGTGCCGTATCACATCGGCGTCGGCTGGCTCGGCGGCCTGCTGCCGGCGATCGTGTTCGCGATCAACACGGCGACAGGCTCAATCTATGCGGGGCTCTGGTTTCCGGTGATTGTCACCGCAATTGCGGCGCTGGTGACTTTGTTCTTCCTGCCGGAAACCAAGGACCGCGACATCCACGCGTAACCATCTGGAAAGATGGTTTTCACGTATTCACCAGCTTTCTGAACGAGAGCTTAAACCTCCTCGTGCATAGTCGTTTGCATGACGGCGATCCCCCACGCCGCCTTGGCCCTCACCAGCGCCCTTGACCGCTTCGGGCACGCAAGTGCGCGTGTGCTTGAAGCGGTCACTGGCGGTGACGATGCAGCCATGAGCGAAGGCCTCGTTGAGATGAGCGAAGCCAAGGCGCAGGCGAAAGCTGGCGTCGCCGTGATCCGCTTTTCCGATGAAATGTTCGACGCGCTGCTCGAAATCGGCCGTGAACCCAGCGATCGCTAGGCCGCGTTCGCCGCTCAATCCTTGAAATAATCGCGCATCAGTTCGCGCGACCATTCGGGCTGGCGCGTTGCGCCAATCGGCGCGAACTCGTCCATCCACGGCTTCACATCGAGCACTGGCGTGCCGTCGATCGCATCGAGCCCGCGCACCGTGAGCACGCGGCCTTCGCATTTGACGATCGTTGCGCGCGTGAGTCCGATCCGGTTCGGGCGCGCTTTGCCGCGCTGCGCGAAGATGCCAACCAGCGGCCAATCGGCGCGCTCACGCGGATGCCGCGCGCCCTTTTCGACCTTTGCCGGGTCGACGCGATCCATAAGGAACAGCACCTCCACGTGGCTGAAATCGTTCAGCCCGTAGAACGCTTCTTCGCCGAACGCGGCGTCGAGCACGATCTCAGCGTCCACAGCGCCCCAAAAATCATCGCTCAAATCCTTGCGCGGCGAGCGCACGGCGCCGATCGGTGAAACATCAGCCATGAACGCGACCTCCTTTCCCTAGTGACGCTCTTCCCGGGCATCCGGCAATCCCCTACATCGGAGCGACTGAGAGGGATTATCGAATGGATTGGAATGTCGCGCCGCTTTTGTCGGACCCGGCCGCGTGGGCCGCGCTCATCACACTCGTTGTGATGGAAGTTGTGCTGGGTATCGACAATCTGATCTTCATTTCGATCCTCACCAACAAGTTGCCCGAAGCCCAGCGCCAGCGCGCGCGGCGCATCGGCATCAGCCTGGCGCTGGTGTTGCGCCTTGGCTTGCTCTCGACGATTGCGATCATTGTCGGCCTCACCGCGCCTGTGTTCGATTTGGGTTGGCAGGGCGCGATCGATAGTCACGGCAATCCCGAATTCGAGACCGCGTTCTCCTGGCGTGACCTTATCCTGATCGCGGGCGGCCTTTTCCTGGTCTGGAAGGCGACGAAGGAGATCCACCACAATGTCGACCCCACGCCGACGCACGATGTGCTTGATAAGAAGGCGCCGATCGCGATGAATTTCGGCGCGGCGATCTTCCAGATCCTGTTGCTGGACCTCGTGTTCTCAATCGACTCGATCCTCACCGCCGTCGGCATGACCGACCACGTGCCGATTATGATCGCGGCGGTGATCATCGCCGTCACCGTGATGATGCTCGCCGCAGATCCGGTCGCGAACTTCATCAACCGCAATCCGACCGTAGTGATGCTGGCGCTAGGCTTCCTTTTGATGATCGGTATGGTGCTGATCGCCGAAGGCTTCGGCGTGCACGTGCCGAAGGGGTACATCTACACGGCGATGGCGTTCTCGGCGTTGGTCGAAGGGCTCAACATGCTCTCGCGCAATGCTGCGAATAAAAAGGCCGCCGCGCCGCCGCCAGCCGCGCAGCAACATTGAGGGAGTGGCCGATGCGTTTTGTTCTTCTCGCTGCCATCGCAACCGCCGCGCTTGCCGCTTGCGCCTCCCCTGTGCCGGTCACGTCGACGTCGCTCGTCTCCGCCGATGCCGCGACATCGCTCGCGGTTGGTGAGCGCGTAACGCAAGAGACGTCAACGCAAGCTGCATCGGCCGGCGAAGATCCGATCGTGAACATGGCGTTGCGCCACGCGGATGGACGCCGGCTCGCGTTCCAGCAAGCCAATCACGCGCCGTACGATCTCTTCGTGCAAAGCGCCGGAGGCGCGCTGGCGCAAGTGATGGGGCTGCCAGGCGAAGAGGCGCCGGTGCTGTGGCACGCGGCCTCGGGCGAAAGTCATGAGGGCGCGTTCTTCTGCGGACCGCAGGGTCCTGCCGCGATCGGTACCTACGAAGCGCCTGATGGCACGCTGCATGTCGTCGGTCTGCGCCAGACCATCCAAGTTGAACCGCGACCCGACGGCGAACTGGAAGCCGTGCCGTTCAGCCCGGACCAAGTCTGCGCACGCCTGAAATTTCGGCGCGGCTGATTTTATTCCAACGGCTCGAACGTGAGTTCGGCGGAATCCTGGCAACGCTGCGCCGAGGCCGCTCCTTCGGGCGTGCACGTGCGGCGCATTGTGAGCATGCCTGTTGCGCGGCCCGGCGGCGTGACGATGTATTCCGAATATGTCTCGTAGTCGGACTGGAATGAGACTGTTGCGCCGGCAACGCGCAAGCCTTCAAGCAATTCCAGCGAACTAAATCCGGCATACTCGAACGAGAGCATTGTGACGCGCTCGTCCGTACCGAAAACGGAGACGCCGATCTGACGGGCGCCCGCGCTCAGCCAGCCATTGCGCTCTACCCGAAAGTCAGTGGGCCGATCGCGCCCATCGGGCGCGTAGATGTGCCAGTGCACGCGGCCGGATACACGCGCGCTCATAGCGTCCCAACGGTAGCCCCAGTCGCGATTCTGGATTTCGGGCAGCGCCTGGATAATGATTTCGGCGACGTCGCGCGCGCCGCTGAGTTCAGGATTAGGCGCAACCTCACCCTGCGTTTGCGCACAAGCCGTCAGCGCTGCGAACGCGAGAACGACAAGCGCAGCGCGCATCAGAATTTTCCGTAGCCGCCGTCGATGACGATTGAGTCGCCGTTGTGGAAGCTCGATGCGTCACTCGCAAGATAGACGGCGATGCCACCGAATTCCTCGGGCTTGCCCCAGCGCCGATACGGCACGCGGCCGATAACCTGTTTGTTGAAAACGTCGTTGTCCTGCGCGGCGCCGGTCATGTCTGTCGCGATCCAGCCCGGCAGGATCGAGTTTGCGCGCACGCCGTAGCGCGCGAACTCGACCGCAATGCCGTTGGTAACCGCAATCACAGCCGCTTTCGAGGCGCTATAATCTTCTGCGCGCGGCGAGCCCCAGAGCGCGCCCATGCTGGCGACGGTGACAATGGAGCCGCCAGGATCGCCCGCTTCGGCGCGCGCCTTCATGTGGCGGCACGCTTCGCGCAGCGTGATCATCACGCCGTCAAGATTGATCGACATCAGCCGGCGATAGTCAGCGCCGCCAATCTCAAGGAAGCTCTTCCAGCGATTGCCGACGCCGGCATTGGCGAAACATGAATCAATGCGACCGAATTCCTGCAGCGTCGCCGCGACACCGGCGACGATGTTCTCTTCCTTCGAGACATCAACGACGCGCGCATTGCATTTCGTGCCGCGGGCTTTCAGCCGCTCGAGCGCGCGCGCGTTCTTCTCGGCGTTGGTGCCCCAGATTTCGACATTGGCGCCGGCCTGCGCCAACGCCTCCGCCATGCCAAAGCCAATGCCGCCGTTGCCGCCCGTAACGAGCGCGACGCGGCCAGTGAGATCGAACGGTTTGTAGCTCATGGGCCGGACTATGGACCGGCGGCGTCGTAATGACTATCGCCTACGCATCCTCCGCGGGCGTAAGCGTCGTGCTTGGGACGATGCTTCAGGGCGTTTTTTTATCGGCGACATTAAACGCGGTGAACGCTCGCGGGGCGTCCGCAGCGTCCGTGTTTTCCGGCCCCGTCACCATCAGACCGCGCATGCCGGCCTTGCCTTCAGTATTCCAGAATACTCGCCGGAGCCGAAGACCTTGCATGCCGGCATAATTTGCGCCGGTCAGCGGCTCCTTCTTTGTGACGTGCACCGCGCCCTTCACGGCGTCAGCTTCAGTGGCGCCGCCAAATAGAGTTGAAACAAACACCACGCCCCCGTGATCGCTGACGCCCTCGCTCACCAAGAATCGCACCAAGGCGTCCTCACGAGAACGCTCGTAGTACTTGTGCCGCAGGTTCCGAACCGGAAAAGCGAAAACCTTGTCATCGAGCGCAAGCCAGTTGCCGAACTCATCGGCCCTTTCTTTAGGGCCCTGGACGAAGGAAGCGCCTTCGATGGCCTGAACGATCGCAGCTGGATCAGGCATAGCGATTTGGCACAGCTCAACGAGACTGACGATCGCAACGCTGAGTTCGGGCGGGGCCTGGACGCCTTCGAACGCCGTTTCGATCACGCGCTTCAGCTTTGGCGACATATTGCCCGGTGCGTTCTCAGCCATAGTGCTCTTCCTTGGTGCGATGTCCTCGTTTAGCGCCCCTGCCCCGTATTGCAATCGGGCCGGACAGGCGCACCCGTTTAAGGCGAATACCGCGGGCTACATGAACGAATAAGGGTCCACATCGATCTGCACGCGCACGGCGCTGTGCAGTTTTACGCGGCTCGACCAGGCGGCGAGGAAGGCGCTGATGTCAACGCCGCGATTGGCGCGGATGAGAAAGCGGCGCCGATGCATGCCGCGAATGACGCTGAGTGGCGCGGGCGCGGGACCCCAGAGATCAAGCCCCTCCACGTGCGGCGCCTTCTCGCCCATGATTTTCGCGGCGTCGTTGGCAAGCTGCTCTTGCGGCGCGGAGACGATGATCGCCGCGAGCCGCCCATAAGGCGGCATGCCGGCGGCTTCGCGCTCGGCGATCTCAGCTGCGAAGAACGCGTCGCGGTCCTGCTGCAGCAGCGCCTGCATCACCGGCTCTTGCGGCGCGTAGGTTTGGATGAGCGCCCGCCCCTTCTTCACGTGACGGCCGGCGCGGCCCGCGACTTGGCTGATGAGTTGGAACGTGCGTTCGCCAGCGCGGAGATCGCCGCCCTTCAAGCCGAGGTCTGCATCGACAACGCCGACGAAGGTGAGGTTCGGGAAGTTGTGACCTTTGGCGACGATTTGCGTGCCGATCAGAATATCGATTTCGCCATCTTCCATGCGTTTGACCAACGAGCGCACGGCGTCGCCGTCCGGCGTGGTGTCGGACGAGAAGATTTCTATGCGCGCGGCCGGGAAGAACTCGCGCACTTCTTCTTCGATGCGCTCAACGCCGGGGCCGATCGAGGTGAACGAATTTTCGGCGTTGCACTCCGGGCAGTTCTTCGGCTTCGGCATTGAGAAGCCCGTCAGGTGGCAAACGAGCCGACCGGAATAGCGATGCTCAACCAGCCATGAATCCGTCTCCGGCGATTGCATGCGGTGGCCGCAGGCCTTGCAGAGCGTCAGCGGCGCGTAGCCGCGTCGGTTCATATAGAAGAGCGCCTGTTCGCCGCGCAGCAACGCTTCGGCGGCGCCGCGAATGAGTTTTGGCGAAAGCCAGCGGCCCTTATCCGGCGCGTCGAGTTTGAGATCGACGAGCTCGACGTCGGGCAATTCCGCCGTCCCGTGGCGCGAGGGTAGCTGCACGTGCGCGTAGCGACCAGCTTGTGCATTGACCAGAGTTTCAAGCGAAGGCGTGGCGCTGGCGAGAATGATCCCACAATTGCCGATCTTGGCGCGCGCGACGGCAAGATCGCGCGCCTGATAGATGACGCCCTCCTCCTGCTTGTAGGAGGGGTCATGCTCTTCGTCGATGACGATGAGCTTCAGGTTTGGATATGGCAGGAACAACGCCGAGCGCGCGCCGACGATGAGGCGCGCACGCCCTGCGGTAATTTCGCGGAATGCGCGGCGGCGTGCTTTGTGCGGGATGGCGGAGTGCCACTCGACGGGCTGGGCGCCGAAGCGCGCTTCGAAACGCGCCATCGCCGCTTGCGTCAGCGCGATTTCGGGTATGAGCACGAGGACTTGTGCGTCCGGCGCGCTGGCGAGCGCCTCTGCAGCCGCTTCAAGATAGACTTCGGTCTTGCCTGAGCCGGTGACGCCGTCGAGTAGCGAAACATGAAAGCCGCCCTGGCGGACGAACGCGCACATTTGTTCGGCGGCAGCTTGCTGAATTTCAGACAGCGGCTTGCCGCGGCGCGCGAGGTCAGGCGGCGGGAACGGCGGATCTTCGCTGATCTCCAATTTCATCAACGCACCGCAATCGACGAGGCCTTTGACGACAGCGGACGACGTTTCGGCGCGGCGTGCGAGTTCGGCGGCGTTGACCTGTTCCTTCGCAGCCTCGTCGAGCACGCGCTTGCGGGCATCGGTCAGCTTCGGCGGCAGCTCGCCTGTCGGCGCGAGCACGGTGTAAGTCGGCGGCGGCAGCAACGCGTCGGGTGAGCGCGCGACCATGCGCAGAAGATCGCCGGGCGGTCGCACGAGATATCTTGCAGCCCAGTCGACGAAGGTGCGCGAGATTTCGGGAATCGGCGCGCCGGACAGCACTTCATCGATGGCTTTCAGGTTGGCGGCGCCGGGATGATCGCGCTCAACCCGCCAGACGACGCCGCGCACCAAGCGCGAACCAATCGGCGCGATGACGTGCTGCCCTGGCTCAATGTTAAGCGATGACGACGCGCGATAGTCGAACGGCTCGGGCAGCGGCAGCGGAAATTGAACCGACACCTTATCCAGCGTATCGGGTTCGTAGTCGGCGCCCTCCTCCGCGACGGCAAAGAGCGGGCCGGCCGGCGCGGTTGCGCGCTTGGCCTTCAGCGCATCCAGGGCGCGGCGGCGGGCTGTGGAATTCATCTCTCATCGAATCTAGGCGTTCAAGGGATTCGGCGGAAGCTTTCGATGTGGCGAAGCTGACACTGAATCGGCCTTTACCTTCCGTACATAATCGGCCTTAGGCATGACGCGCGAGCTTCTCGCGCATGTTGGCCTCCCTTCTTGCGCGCCTGGCCCCGCGACCGGGCCGAACTACTGATGATTTGTTTACACCGTTCGCCCCGCATGGGCCGCCGGTGCAAGTGCTGCGCGAGCTCTATCATCGCTACGAAGATGCGCTCGACGATGAGTTCGTGCCGGCGCAGCACGTGCATTATCGCGCGCTTTGCGATCGCTTGCTCGGCGTCGTGCACGGATGGGAGCGGCTTGAAGGCTTGCGCTTGCGGCGCGTGATCTCAGCCTACGTTGCATGCTTTGAGCAAAGCGAGGCGTTTCAGTTTCAGCTCTCGCTGTGGCGCGATGATGCGGCGTTCGTTGGGCTTCTCAGTCAGGTGCGCGCGCACGTGACGGCGGATTTGCAGCGCCATGCCGAGCGCGAGCGCGCGCGCCGGCGCTACTACAGTCGCTGGGACGAGTGCATGGCCGCGCCGACCGGTCTGTTCGGCGTGACGCGGCTCGACTTTATCAAGCAGATGGGGCCGGACGATTGGCACGAGGCGGTGCTGAGCTGGGATTGGGACGACGGTATCGCGGGCCTTGAGTGGATCACAGCGCAGCGCGACTGCGACCGGGCGACGGCGACGTTCGCGCTCTGCAGCGGCCGGCCTGGCGAAGTGGCGCTGCGTTTCCGGCAGGACAGCCACGATACGTTCGTGCGCGATCTGGCGGCGCGCCTAGAGGGCGGCTTCTATCCGGTGGCCGAGCTTTCGTTGGCGCTGCCGATGCGGACGATCGTTTCCTTTGAGCATCAGCTGGAGATCGCGCGGGCGACGGGCGTCAGTCCGTGGCAGCTGCCGGCGGGGTTAGTGGCGCATGTTGGCTGCCGTCAGCATCGGCCGCGCTATGTTGTGGAGGGCAACGAGGCGCGATTCCACTACGGCTATTGGCTTGAGCATCTGGCGCCGCGCGCGAGACGTTGACGAGATGTTGACGCGGCGCGGCGTCTGATGGGGCCATGACGAATGCGACCGCCCTCCTCGCACAATGGATCGCGCATCTGCGCGATGAGCGCCGCTTCGCCGACAATTCGGTGGACGCGTATGAGCGCGATGTAGCAGCGTTTCTGGGCTTTTTGAGCGGACATTTGGGCGGCGAGCCTAGCGTGCGCGATCTGGCTGAACTTGAGCCGCGCGATTTGCGCGCGTATCTGGCGTACCGCCGACAAGGCTTGGATGCGCTGTCAGATCGCTCGATCTCGCGCGCATTGGCGGCTATTCGCAGCTTCTATCGCTATCTTGAACGGCGCCATGGCGTCGCCAATGCGCGGCTTGCTTTGGTGCGCGGGCCGAAGCTGAAGGCAACGCTGCCGCGCCCGGTTTCAGAATCGGCGGCGCGTAATCTGATCAGCGAAGCTGGCGATGCCGCAGCGCAGGAATGGATCGGCGCACGCGATGCGGCGCTGATGACGCTGCTCTATGCGGCGGGCCTTCGGATCTCTGAAGCGTTGGCGTTGACGGGGGCGGACATGCCGTTGCCAGAGGCGCTGCGCGTTGTCGGCAAGGGTGGCAAAGAGCGGATCGTGCCCCTGCTCGCGGCGGCGCGTGAGGCGGTCGAACGCTATGCGCAGCTCTGCCCCTATGCGCTGACTGAGGACGCACCGCTCTTCCGTGCGAGCCGGGGCGGGGCGATGTCGCCGCGCATGGCGCAGGCGGTGATGGCGACATTGCGCGGGCGTTTGGGACTGCCTTCGAGCGCCACGCCGCACGCTCTGCGGCATGCTTTCGCGACGCATCTGTTAGCGAATGGCGGCGATCTGCGCGCGATCCAAGACCTGCTCGGACACGAATCGCTTTCGACGACTCAGCGCTACACAAGCGTCGAAGCGCAAAAAATTTTGCAGCTGTATCGCCGCGCACATCCGCGCGCGTGACGTTTTTCGCGTGCGCACAGTACGCTGCAAGCCTTGAAAACAAAGGGCCGCAGAGAATTCGCGCAGTGTTCGATGAGAGAAAAAATCGAACGCGCAGAAAAATTCGCGCGAGTGCTTGCGGAAACTACTTGCAAACCAAATTCAGCGAAAAAAATTCTCGGAGAGTCAAACAACTCCCATCCAACCCAGTACCAACACAAGTAAAGATGAGGAAATGAAAATGGCTAAGAAAGTTAAGAAGGCTGCGAAGAAGCCGGCGAAGAAGACGGCCCGCAAGACGGTCCGTAAGGCTGCGAAGAAGACGGTCCGCAAGACGGCCGCCAAGCGCAAGCCGGCGAAGAAGGCCGCCAAGAAGACGGCGAAGAAGACGGTCCGCAAGGTCGCGAAGCGCAAGACCGCTCGCAAGACCAAGAAGGCGGTCGCTGCTTCGATGTAACGAAGATTGGCAAGGGGGATGCGGCAGCGTCCCCCTTCGCCGTTCCAGGACGATCCAAACTATCGGGACTGCTGATCACACAAAGGATCTCATGCGTTCGCCGGTCATAAGAAGCCCACGCTCCCGCATCGAACGCCGCAGACTTTCCCGCTACCGATTCAAACGTTGATCTGACGCCGCACAAACGCGGCTCTCCCCTTCCCGCTCGATTGACATGGCCTGGCGCCGCACACGCTTCACGCGTTGCGGAGATCGCTGGAGAGCAGGGCGCGCTGCGGCGTGAGCTCTTAAGTGTTCGTTGGGGTTTGCCGAAGCGCGCCCTTGCGCGGAGCGTTTTACGACCGGCGGAAACGAGAAGCGTTCAAGAGCGCCCCGGGTGGCCATGCGTTTGAGCAGACGGCTGTAGAGCAAGCTCTACACGAGGATCGGTGCGGCTCCTTCCGCAAGTCCCGATCGCCGCAACGCTGGGTATCCGATCGCGCCTTAGCGCCTT
>JAXMCH010000018.1:0-24361 GCA_046349455.1 Hyphomonadaceae bacterium
GACCCGCGCGTCGGCGACAGCTCCGCCAGATCCGCTTCGCGGACGACGGCCTGGTACCATTCGGGAAAATCTTCGGCGCGCGTGACCTTTAGCGCATGCATGGGCGTGAGCTTCCTTTCGGGCGTCGGGCATAGACTGAGCCGAGCCGCCGGGCAACGCGGCCTAGTGCGACCGGAGACCGATTAGATCGACTGAAACGCCCCAGGCCACGCCCAGCCACAAAACCGCCGCGATGCCAGCTGCCCAGAGCGCCTTACTCCGCAACCGATGCTGACGCGGCGCGCCGCGCTCCACGCCCGGCGCCGCGTCTTCGCCGGCCTCGTGCAAGCTTTGCGCGCCGATCGGGAGCATCACGAAAAACGAGAGCCACCACAGCAGCACGTAAATAGCGACGCCAAGAACAGGACTCATCCGTGAGCGCCTTTCGGCGTTTCCATAAGCTCGATCAGCACGCCATTCGAGTTCTTCGGATGAATGAAGATGATTGGCGTGCCATGCGCGCCGATGCGCGGCTCGTTCAACACCTTGGCACCGCGCACAACCATCTCGTCGCGCGCCGCGTAGATGTTCTCAACCTCGAAGCAAACGTGGTGCTGTCCGCCGGCCGGGTTCTTCGCGAGGAAGTTGCGGATCGGGCTATCGTCGCCCAAAGGCTCGATAAGCTCGATCTGACTGTTGGCGACATTCACGAATGCGAATTTCACCCCCTGCGCCGGCAGCTCGCGCGTATCCGTCATGTCGCTGGCCGGCACGCCGTAAAGGTCGCGATAGGTCGCCTTCGCGTCCTCGATCGAGGGCACCGCAATGCCCACGTGATTCAACCTTCCGATCATAGCTGCCTACTCCAAACCCACGTAGAGCTTAAAGCCGCAACACCGTGACGTCGACAAGCGGACGCTTCTTCCAAAGGCGTTCGGCAGCCTTGCGTACCGCGCGCACCACACTGCCCTCGATTGCGTCATCGTCCTCGCGGTCGGCGTGATTTAGCTTGGCAAACGCCGCCTGCGCCGTGCGTTCGAGGTCTTCCAGCGCTAGCTCGAAATCCTCCTCGTCCGCCATCGTGAGCCCGCGGACCGTGACGTTTGGTCCCGCCACGATGGCGTTTTTCGCGCTCAGGGCGAAGGCAACGTTCACCGCCCCTTCCGCCGCCAGGCGTTTGCGATCCCGGATCGCCTCGTCCTCGGTTTCGACGATGGTGTTGCCATCGACGTAGAGGCGTCCGGAAGGCACTTCATCGATGACGCTAACCGGACCAGGCGCCAGGCGGATCAGATCCCCGTTTTTAGGCGCAATTGTCTCCGGCACCTGGAGCGCTTCCGCGAGCTTTACGTGTTCGCGGATGTGGCGCGGTTCGCCATGCACGGGCACCGCGATACGCGGCCGCGCCCATTGGTACATCTGTTTCAACTCATCCCGCGCCGGATGCCCCGAAACATGGATGAGGTGCTCGTCGTCCGCCGTGATCAGCTCCACGCCCTTCTCGACAAAGGTGTTCTGCAGATCGTGGATCGCTTGCTCGTTCCCGGGAATGACGCGCGATGAAAAGATCACCGTGTCGCCCGCTCGCAGCGAAACATTGCGATGCTCCCCGCGCGCAATGCGCGAGAGCGCCGCACGCGGTTCGCCCTGACTGCCGGTGCACAGGAAGAGCACGTTCTCAGGCGGCAAACCGCCGGCTTCATCCTCGTCGATCACCTGCGGGGAATCCTGCAACATCCCGACGCCCTTGGCAGCGTTGTAGATACGGTGCATCGAGCGACCAACGAGGCAGGGCGTCCGGCCCGCCGCGCGCGCCGCAAACAGCGCCGTTTCTACGCGCGCTACGTTTGACGCGAACGCCGTGACGGCAACGCGACCTGTGCAGCCTTTGATCACTTGCGTCAGCTTTTCGCGGACTTCCGCTTCGGAACCGGCCGTGCCTTCTACAAACACATTGGTGCTGTCGCATACCATTGCGAGGACGCCTTCATCCGCCATCGCGCGGACTTTGGCTTCATCGGTTGTCTCGCCGATCAGCGGGTCGGGATCAATCTTCCAATCGCCGGTGTGCCAGATGAGCCCAAGCGGCGTGCGGATCGCCAGGCCGTTTGGCTCCGGGATCGAATGCGTGAGCGTGACGAAATCGATCTCGAAAGGTCCAAGCGTGACCTGGCCCTTAAGCGGAATTTCCGTCAGCGGAACTTTCTCGAGCAGACCCGCTTCACGCAACTTTTCGCGGACCAACGCTGCCGTAAACGGCGTCGCATACACAGGCACTTTCAGACGAGGCCAAAGCCAACCCAGCGCGCCGATGTGATCTTCATGTGCGTGCGTCAGCACGATCGCGATGATGTTCTCCCGTTCTTCTTCGAGATACGCGGGATCGGGCAAAATCAGATCAATGCCCGGCGTTGTGTCTTCACGGCCGAACGTGACGCCAATATCCACGATAATCCACTTACGCGCATCCGGCGGGCCATAACCGTACGCGTTCAAATTCATCCCGATCTCACCAGAGCCGCCGAGCGGCAGGAAGACCAGTTCGTCGCCGGGCTTAGGCGCGCTCAAAGTGAGCCGCCGTTCCGTCGGAAGATTTCAAGAAGTCCACGCGAGGTCAGGTCCTGATCGAAGTGATCGATTGTTGGGAAAGCGCCTTCGAACAACGAGGCGACACCGCCCGTCGCGACCGTTTTCATTGGCCGGCCATACTCGGCGCGGATGCGCCGGCACAGACCTTCAATCATGTCGATGGAGCCCCAATAAATGCCCGATTGCATCGCGCTCACCGTATCTTTGCCGATGATGCGGCCCGGGTCGCGGATTTCCACCCGCGGCAGCCGCGCTGCGTGCTCGTGCAACGCCTGCAGCGAGAGATTGATCCCCGGCAGGATGATGCCGCCCTCGAAGGCGCCGTCGGCGGCAACGATATCGAACGTCGTCGCCGTGCCGCTATCAATCACAATCGCCGGCCCGCCATAGGCGATGTAAGCGCCCACCGCGTTGACGAGGCGATCGGCGCCCGCTTCGTTCGGCTTGTCGATGCGAACCTCGATGCCGAGCTTCAAACCATCCTCGCCAATCACCATCGGCTCGGTGTTGATGTAACGACGCGAGAGATTGCGCAGATTGAAGAGCGCTTGTGGGACGACCGTTGAGATGATGCACGCGGTCACATCGGCGAACGACAGACCGCTCAGCGCCATGATCTGATTCAACCAGGGCGCATACTCGTCCGCCGTGCGCGTGGTGTCAGTGGACGAGCGCCATTGAGCGCGCCATTGCTGACCGTCCCAGATGGCGAATTTCGTGTTGGTATTGCCGACGTCGATAGCCAAAAGCATGAGATCACGCGTTGCTCGCTAGAAACACATCGCCCGCCGCGATAAGGCGCCGACCTTCGTCGGTCTGCAATTCAAGTTCACCGCGCGCCGAGAGGCCCGCGATCCGGCCCTCTAGCGTTGTCTCACCCTGCACTACGCGCGCCGCTTGCCCAAGCCCATGCGCACGCCCGAGCCAAGCCTGACGCAGTGGCTCGAACCCATCGCGCTCAATACGCGCCGCCCAGGCCTCCAGTTTCGGCCGCAGCCGCGAGAGAAACTCCAGCGGATCGGGCGCCGGCGCATCTGGCGGCAGGATGGCGCGCAGTGAGATCGTCGGCTGGTCTATATTCTCGGGCGCCGCCGCCAAATTGACGCCAAACGCCAGCGCAACCCACGTCTCCCCCGGCGCCGCGGCGCCGGAGTCCAACAGAATACCCGCCGCCTTAGCCCCATCGACGAAAACGTCATTCGGCCATTTCAGTGTCGCACTGCCACTGCCGATCACTTCGTCGATAGCCTCTGCGATCGCGACGCCTGCGGCAAAACCCAGCAGCGCGATCTGCGCCGGCGGCTGATGTGTCTTAAACAGCAACGTCGCGAGCAGATTGCCATCCAGCGAACGCCAGGGGCGTCCGCGACGCCCTCGTCCTGCGGTTTGCCGCTTCGCGATCAACCAGACGGGCCCGAACTCTGCGCGCTCGGCGCGCCTACGCGCCTCCAGGACGGTGGAGTCGATTTCGTCGAAGACTTCGACCGGCGCTTGGCCGTCGATCATCTGACCCGCTTTCTTAGTTCCACATCCGCACGGCTGTTTCGGCCGAACGCTGGAGCGCGCCAAGCGCCAACACCAGGACGGGGAAGGTCAGCGCCGCCGCGGCCGTCGCCGTCAGCATGATCGCGCCCCCCGCCCGCTGCATCTGCGGCGCCGGCGGTGCGAACCAGATCGAAGCAAGTAAGCGCAGATAATACGCGGCCGCCACAACAGCGGCGATCGCGCCTACGACAGCGAGCCATGTAAGGCCTGCATCGACGGCGGCGCTGAACACCAACAACTTGCCGATAAAGCCAGCAAACGGCGGAATACCCGCGATCGAGAACAACAGCATCGTGAAAAGCGAAGCCATCCACGGCCGTTTTTGCGCAAGGCCAGCGAGATCAGCCACCGTCTCTGCCGGAGCGCCGTCGCGGCGCATGGCGAGAATGAGTGCAAAGATGCCGACGTTAGCCGGCAGATAAAGCGTTAGATAGATCAGCGCCGAGGATGGTCCCTGATCGGTGCCCGCCGCCAGACCCATGAGCGCAAAGCCCATATTGCCGATCGACGAGTACGCCATCAGGCGTTTCAAGTTTGTCTGCACGAGCGCCGCGAACGAACCCCACACCATGGAGATCGCCGCCAGCGCCATCACGACCTGCTGCCACTGCGCCGTGACGCCTTCGAACGGCCCGTAGAGCACACGCGCCATCAGCGCCACCGCGGCGACTTTCGGCGCTGCGGCGAAGAACGCCGTGACGGGTGTCGGTGCGCCCTCGTAAACGTCCGGCGTCCACATGTGGAACGGCGCGGCGGACATCTTGAAGCCAAGCGCGCAGAGCATCAGCACCAGGCCGAACACAAGGCCAATGCCGCCGGCGCCCTCAGCAACGGCGGCGGCGATGGCGTCGAAGTGGATTGAACCGGTGAAGCCATAAACGAATGACGCCCCGAACAGCAGCAAGCCCGAAGAGATCGCGCTCAGCACGAAATACTTCAGCCCAGCCTCGGAGGAATGCGCGTCATCACGCCGCCAAGCCGCCAGCACATATGCAGCCAAACTCTGCAGCTCAACGCCGACATAGAGACTGATCAAGTCTTGCGCCGACACCATCACGAACATGCCGAGCACCGCCAGCGTGATCAGCACCGGAAATTCAAAGCGCTTCTCGTTAGTCTGGCTGAAGTGCGCCGCACCCAATAACAACGTCGCCGCCGCCGAGAAGGCAATCAGCGCCTTCGCGTAAACAGCGACGCCATCGACAACCATCGCGCCTTGGAAGATCGAAACCGGCGCAACTGGTCCAAACGCGATCGCTAGTCCACCGGCAACCGCCAGCACAAGCACCCCCAGCGTGGCGAGAATGCCAAACGCCTTCTCGCTCGACCAAGCGCCGATCACGACAGCCGACAGTGCAAAGCCCGCCAGCAGCAGTTCCGGCCGCGCATGCGGCAAGCTTGCCATAAAATCTTGAACCGGGGACATCACGGCGCGGCTCCCGCGAACGCGGCGACAACGGCCTCAGCGGAATTGCGCGTGAAGTCGAGCACCATGCTGGGCGCAAAGCCCATGATCAAAGTGGCGATTATAAGCGGCACGAACTGCACCCACTCGCGCCCGTCGAGGTCGGTGATCTTGTCGAGCTTCGGGTTCTCGATCACGCCGAACGCGACCTTGCGATAGAGCGTGAGCGCGTAAGCGGCCGAGAGGATCACGCCAAGGGCCGCGCCGGCTGCGATCCACGCACTAACCTGGAATGTGCCGACCATCGTCAGGATTTCGCCCGGGAAGCCGCTGGTGCCTGGCAGACCGACATTGCCCATCGTGAACAGAAGGAAGACCGCCGCGTAAACCGGCATGCGGTTCACAAGCCCGCCGTAGAACGCGATCTCGCGCGTGTGCATGCGATCATAAACCACGCCAACGCACAGGAAGAGCGCGCCCGAGATCACGCCGTGCGAGAGCATCTGGAAGATGGCGCCCTGGATGCCCTGCTCGTTGCCCGAGAAGATGCCCATGGTGACAAAGCCCATGTGCGCGACCGAGGAGTACGCGATCAACTTCTTCATATCGAGCTGGCGAAACGCCACCAGCGAGGCCCAGACGATAGCGATCACCGAAAGCGCGAACACGAAGAACTGAAAGTAGTGTGAGGCGTCCGGGAACATCGGCAGCGAAAAGCGCAGGAAGCCGTAGCCGCCCATCTTCAAAAGAATTGCCGCCAGCACGACCGAAGCCGCCGTCGGCGCTTCAACGTGTGCATCTGGCAGCCAGGTGTGCACCGGCCACATCGGCATCTTCACAGCGAACGAAGCGAAGAATGCCAGCCAGAGCCATATCTGGATATTCGGATCGAATCCCGACGTTCGCGCGAATTCCGTCAGCGCGGGAATGCTCGACGTGCCCGCGACCGCGATCATGTAGACGATCGCGACAAGCATCAGCAGCGAGCCGAGCAGCGTGTAGAGGAAGAACTTGAACGCCGCATAGACGCGCCGCTCACCACCCCAAACCCCGATGAGGATGAACATCGGGATGAGGCCGCCCTCGAAGAAGATGTAGAAGAGAACGATGTCCTGCGCGCAGAAGACGCCGATCATCAGCGTCTCAAGCAGCAGAAACAGCACCATGTAGCTGGCGACCTGCTTCTCGATCGACCAGCTCGCGAGAATGCAAATTGGCGTCAGGAACGTCGTCAGCATCACCAGCGACATCGCCAGCGTATCAACGCCCATCCCGTACGAAATGCCGAATGCCCACGGCACGTTCTCGACCAGTTGGAAATCTGGGTTCTTCGGATCGAACGCCGCGAACGCAAAGACCGACACCACGAAGGTCGCGAGCGTGATGAACAGCGTCAGCAACCGCACGCCATTGTCGTAACCAGGATTGGCGCCGCGCGACGAAGCGCGCGCGAGCAGGATCAGCAACGCGCCTGCCGCCGGCAGAAACGTAATGATCGAAAGCAGCGGCCAGCCCGCCACGAGCTCACTCATGGCCGGCCTCCCATGCCCGCGAAGATCGCATAGGCGCCAAACGCCACCGCCGCGATGAGCATCAAGAAGCTATAGTGGTACACAAAACCTGTCTGAAGGCGGCGCACTTGACGTGAGAGGAAGTTGGAAGAAGACGCAACGCCGTCCGGGCCCAGACCATCGATCAGGCGCTTGTCGCCAACCTTCCAGAAGAGATCGCCCAGCGCGCGCGCGCCTTTGACGAAGATGAAGTCGTAAATCTCGTCGACGTACCACTTGTTGTAGAGGAACGCCCACACCGGCCCCTTCGCCATCGCCTTCGCCGCGTCCGGCTTCCAAAGATAGAAGATCACGGCGATCAAGAAGCCGGTGATCGTGACCGCCAGCGGCGCCCAAATCACCCAAGCTGGGAATTCGTGATGGCCTTCGCCGTGCGCGAGCGGCACCGCATGACGCCAGAAGTCCTCTGCGTGTTCACCGAGGAAGTACGGCGCGAACACGACGCCGGCGAGCACCGCGCCAGCCGCAAGGACAAATAGCGGCACAAGCATCACCCAAGGGGATTCATGCGCAGGCGCTGAGCCATCGGCAGGCTTCGCGTGATGATCATCGTGGCCGTGACCGTCATGCGCGCCGTGACCATGATCATCATGGTGCGCGTCCGGATTGCCACGGAACTTGCCTTCGAACGTCATGAACGCAAGGCGCCAGGAATAGAAACTCGTCAGCAGCGCCGCGCTCACGCCGCACCAGAACGCAAACTGCGCACCGATGCCGTGGCTGCCGTACGCCGCCTCGATGATCGCATCCTTCGAGTAGAACCCAGCGAAGCCGCCAATGCCCGGAATGCCGAACCCGGTCAGCGCCAGCGTGCCGATTGTCATCATCGCCCAGGTGATCTGCATGGGCTTCCGCACGCCGCCCATGAAGCGCATGTCCTGCTCGTGGTGCATGCCGTGAATGACTGAACCAGCGCCTAAGAACAGCAGCGCCTTGAAGAAGGCGTGCGTGAACAGGTGGAACATCGCCGCGTTGTATGCGCCGACGCCGGCCGCGAAGAACATGTAGCCAAGCTGCGAGCACGTTGAATACGCGATGACGCGTTTGATATCGTTCTGCGCGACGCCCACCGTGGCGGCGAACAACGCCGTCACTGCGCCGATAATGGTGACAAACCCCGACGCGAGCGGCGCCAGATGGAAGAGCTCTCCGCAGCGGCTGACCATGAACACGCCGGCCGTCACCATTGTCGCGGCGTGAATGAGCGCGGAGACCGGCGTTGGGCCTTCCATCGCGTCCGGCAACCACACATGCAGGAAGAACTGCGCTGACTTGCCCATCGCGCCGATGAACAGAAGGAAGCAGACGACTTCGATCGCACGGAACTGAACGTCGCCCACGCCAATCATCATGTCCGGCGCGGCAGCCGCCGCTTCGAACACGGCGTCAAACTGGATCGAGCCGTAACAGAAGAAGGCCGCCATGATGCCGAGCGCGAAGCCGAAATCGCCCACTCGGTTGGTGACGAAGGCCTTGATGGCAGCGTCGTTGGCGCTGCGCTTCTGGAACCAGAAACCGATCAGTAAGTAGGAGGCGACGCCCACGCCCTCCCAGCCGAAGAAGAGCTGGAGGAAGTCGTTTGCTGTGACGAGCGCCAGCATCGAGAAGGTGAAGAACGAGAGATACGAGAAGAACCGCGCCTTGTGCGGGTCTTCGGCCATGTAGCCCCACGAATAGAGGTGAACCAGGAACGAGACGGTGTTCACCACCACCAGCATGATCGCCGAGAGCGTGTCGATCCGGACGCTCCAGGTGGAACTGAAGCCGGCGACATCGATAAAGCGGAAAAGCTCGATCGTGCGCGCTTGGCCCTCGCCCCATACGAAATCGATGAAGATCGGCCACGACAGCGCCAGCGACACGCCCACCGAAAGCGTCGTGATCGCCATGGCGACCTTGTCGCCGATGTAGCGCTGCAACAGCCCCGCGAACGCCGCCGCGATGAGCGGCCCGACAACGATCAGGACTTCCGGAGAAAATTGCACCGGCTCAGCCCCTCATCTGATTGATGTCTTCGACGGCGATGCCGCCGCGGTTTCGGAAGTACGTCACAAGGATCGCGAGCCCCACCGCAGCCTCTGCGGCGGCGACCGTGAGCACCATCATTGCGAAAATCTGCCCCTCAAGGTTCTGCAGGTAGGTCGAGAACGCCACGAGGTTGATGTTCACCGAGAGCAGCACAAGCTCGATCGACATCAGAATGATGATGACGTTCTTGCGGTTCACGAAAATGCCGAAGACGCCGACTGTGAACAGAGCGGCAGCGACGAACAGATAATGCGAAAGCGTGATTTCCATCGCGGCGCCCCCTAACCCAGCCCTTGGCCGGGACGCACGTCTTTCAGCTCAACGCCCTCGGAGCGCCGGCGGCCGACTTGCGCGGCAATGTCTTGCTTCTTCACACCTGGGCGATGGCGCAGCGTCAGCACGATTGCGCCAACCATCGCGACGAACAGCACCAAGCCTGCCATTTGGAAGATGAGCAGATAGTCGGTGTAGAGAACCCGACCGATCGCTTCGGCGTTCGTGACCTCAGGCGGACCGGCCGGCGCAATCGCGATCGGCGCACCGCCCGCTGAAAGCGCCGCGCTCGCCACCAGCGCCAATTCCCCGAATAGCACCAGCGCGACCAGGATCCCGATCGGCATGTAGGAAAGAAAGCCTTGCTTTAATTCCGCGAAGTCGACGTCGAGCATCATCACGACGAAAAGAAAGAGCACCGCAACTGCGCCGACATAGACGACAACGAGAAGCATCGCGAGGAACTCCGCGCCAAGCAGGACGAAGAGACCCGCTGACGTGAAGAATGTCAGGATCAGAAAGAGCACTGAGTGCACGGGGTTGCGCGCAGAAATCACCGCGATCGCGGACAGCACCGCGACCACAGCCAGCACGTAGAAGGCGATCGACGCCAACATCCGTTACGCTCTCCCAACCCGATTGGGCCCGCGACTTCTGCCGCCGGCGCTCAAGAATGACCCGCCTTAGCGATAAGGCGCGTCCAGCTCCAAATTCTTCGCGATCTCCCGCTCCCAACGATCGCCGTTCGCGAGCAGACGCTCCTTGTCATAGTAAAGTTCTTCGCGCGTCTCGGTCGCGAACTCGAAGTTCGGACCTTCCACGATCGCATCGACCGGGCAAGCTTCCTGGCAATAGCCGCAATAGATGCACTTCACCATGTCGATGTCGTAGCGCGTGGTGCGGCGGCTGCCGTCTTCGCGCGGTTCGGCTTCAATGGTGATGGCTTGTGCCGGGCAGATCGCTTCGCAGAGCTTACAGGCGATGCAGCGCTCTTCACCGTTGGCATAGCGGCGCAGCGCGTGCTCGCCGCGGAACCGCGGGCTGAGCGGGCCCTTTTCAAATGGGTAGTTGATCGTCGCCTTGCGCGTGAAGAAGTACTTCATGCCGAGCGCGAACCCGCCCAGCATGTCCAGCATCAACGCGCCTTTCGCGGCTTGCATTAAGCGCGACATCAGTTTGCCCCTTCCAGGCAGCGATACGTGATGACGTTGCTCTCGTGGTGGATCGTCTCCGGGCGTACTCTGCCGCCGCACAAGCGTTCCGCTTCGCCATCACTGTTGGAACTGACTTCTACCGACACCGTTCGCGGTCCGGGCGACGTTTCCGCTTCAGTATGCGCGCACGCCGCGATCATCAGAATGGGGGCGAACCAAATCCGCATCAGCCGCCCGCCACAGCGGTTGCGGCGGCCGGCGCCAAGAACGTGACATAGTATCCAATGGCGACCACAGCCACGAGCGACGTCGGCAGGAAGATCTTCCAACCCAAACGCATCAGCTGGTCATAGCGGTAACGCGGTACAATGGCCTTCACCATCGCGAACATGAAGAACATCATCCAGATCTTCACGTAGAATACGCCCATCGCGACAAACGACGTCCAAAACGGGTCCAGCCCAAGGCTCTCGACCGATCCCCATGGCAAATGCCAGCCGCCCAGGAACAGGATCGACGTCATCGCACACATCAGCACGATGTTCAGATATTCGCCGATCATGAAGAGCAGATACGGCGTCGACGAATATTCGACCTGATAGCCCGCGACGAGTTCCGACTCCGCTTCCGGCAGATCGAACGGCGGCCGGTTGGTCTCCGCGAGGGCCGAGACAAAGAACATGACCAACATCGCCAGCATGACGACGCCGACGAGAATGTTGTTCGGGAACTCACCGAAATTGAAGATGCGGAAGCCGTGCCACATCCAGATGCCGTCGCGCTGGCTATCGACGATCGTGGTGAGGTTGAGCGAACCCACCAACAACAGCACCGTGATGATGATAAAGCCGATCGAGACTTCGTAACTCACCATCTGTGCCGCGGAGCGCAGGCCGCCTAGGAACGGATACTTCGAGTTCGAAGCCCAGCCGCCCATGATGATGCCGTAAACGCCGAGCGAACTGATCGCGAAGAGATAAAGGATGCCAACGTTCAAGTTGGCGATCACAACGTCCGGCCCCCAAGGCACAACGGCCCAGCCCACAAACGCCAGCACGAAGCTGATTAGCGGCGCCAGGATGAACACGGTTTTGTTCGCGCCAGCGGGAATGACGATTTCCTTGAACACGAACTTGAAGAAGTCCGCGAAGGATTGCAGCAGGCCGAACGGGCCAACGACGTTCGGCCCCTTCCGCAACTGCACCGCCGCCCAGACCTTGCGATCGAACAGCAACAGGAACGCGAGCGAGATCAGCAAAAGGATCATGATGCCGAGCACTTGCCCAGCCTTCATGAGCCCCCACTCCCATTCCACGGGCAGCGCGATGAACGGGACGTAATCTGCGCTCGGGTTCATTCCGCGGCCACCTTGAGCGCGCCAGCCTTCAGGCGCGAACACTCGGCCATCGTTTTCGAGGCGCGCGCGATCGGGTTGGTGAGATAGAAATCCGTGATTGGGCTGTGCAGCGGATCGCTCGACAGTGCGCCATCGACGCCGAGTTTGCCCGCATCGAAGCCCGCTGCGTCAGCAGCGCCCGGCGCGTAATCGACCTGACCGAATGTTGGATGATCGCCGATCATCTTCGCGCGCAGCGCGCCGAGTGAATCGTACGGCAGCGTCTTGCCCATCACGCCCGAGAGTGCGCGCAAGATCGTCCAATCCTCCTTCGCGTCGCCCTTCGGGAATGTCGCGCGGCGTCCATACTGGACACGGCCTTCAGTGTTGACCCAGGTCGCGTCCTTTTCGGTGTAAGCGGCGCCCGGCAGGATGATGTCAGCACGATGCGCGCCCGCGTCGCCGTGCGTGCCGATGTAAATCACAGTGCCCGCGCTCGGCAGCGCCACTTCATCGACACCGAGCAGCACCAGCGTATCGAGCCCGCCCTTCAGCATCTCACGCGCGCTCTTGCCACCCTCGCCCGGCAGGAAACCGAGATCGAGACCTGCCACGCGCGAAGCCGCCGTGTGCAGCACGTTGAACGCGTTCCAGCCGCCCTTCGCCAGGCCAGCCGCAAGCTTGCCCGCGGCGCGCAGCACCGCCCCGCCACCGTCGCCGGTAAGCGCGCCAGCGCCAACAATCACCATCGGCCGTTGGGCGTTCTTCAGGACATCGCCGAACGCGCCCAAATTGTTCAGCGCGGACGCGCCCGCGCCAATGTGCGCGTACTTGTAAGAGAGATCGACCGCCTCTCCGACCAAACCAATTTCCGCGCCGCGCAGCCAGGCTTTGCGCATGCGTGCATTCAGCACCGGCGCTTCCGTGCGCGGATTGGCGCCGACGATGAGGATTGCATCCGCTTCGTCGATGCCGGCGATCGTCGAATTGAAGAGATAGCCTTGGCGTGGGCCGCCGCCGATCGCTGCGCCGTCGGCCCGGCAATCCGTGTTCGGCGAGCCCAGCGCGCGGAAAAGATCGAGTGTCGCCTTCATGCTTTCAGCGCATGCGAGATCGCCGGCGATGGCGCCAATCTTCTTCGCATCGCCGGAAAGTGCCTTCGCAGTCGCTTCCAGTGCTTCGCCCCATGACGCGGGACGCAGCTTGCCGTTCTCACGGATGTACGGACGATCGAGCCGCTGGCGGCTCAAACCGTCTTCCGCGTAGCGGGTCTTATCCGAGATCCATTCCTCGTTGATCTCTTCGTTCACGCGCGGCAACACGCGCAAAACCGCATCCCCGCGCGCATCGACGCGGATATTCGAGCCCAACGCATCCATCACGTCGATGGTCTCAGTCTTTGTCAGCTCCCACGGCCGAGCATTGAAAGCGTATGGCTTCGACGTCAGCGCGCCCACAGGGCAAAGATCGATCACGTTGGCCGAAAGCTCGCTCGTGAGGGCCGCTTCCAGGTACGTGGTAATTTCCATGTCCTCGCCGCGGCCTGTCGCGCCCAATTCCGGCACGCCCGCAACCTCGGTGACGAAGCGGACGCACCGCGTGCACTGGATGCAGCGCGTCATCACCGTCTTCACCAACGGGCCCATGAACTTTTCTTCGACGGCGCGCTTGTTCTCATCGAAGCGCGAACCGCCGCGCCCATAGGCCACGGATTGGTCCTGCAGGTCGCACTCGCCGCCCTGGTCGCAAATCGGGCAATCGAGCGGGTGATTGATGAGCAAGAACTCCATCACGCCCTTGCGCGCCTTATCGACGGTCGCGCTTTTGGTGACGAGTTCGTTCAAGAGATTATCCCGCGGCGGCGGCAGATCCTTCACCTGCTGCGCACACGAAGCGACCGGCTTAGGACCAGACTTTCCGCCGACCTTCACCTCAATGAGGCACATGCGGCAATTGCCCGCCACCGAGAGCCGCTCGTGGTAACAGAAGCGCGGAATCTCAGCGCCGGCGGCTTCGCACGCCTGCAGCAATGTGAGTTCGGGAGGGACGTCGACTTCAACGCCGTCGACGAGGATTTTCGTCATTGCAGAGTCCGCTTTCGCGGCACGCGCATGGACGATTTATTGCGTCGCCGCAAGTGGGCCAAAAGCCCGCCGCGCCAACGCCTTATATGAGAACCGTTCGCAGTTCTTAGGTTACCGTAGATTGCACCGCTCGTTGCCATTCCGAGCCGCCGCTAACAGTTCCGCGGGGAACATGTAAGTTACGGATACGAATGCCCTTTTTTCCGGAACGACAGGTGCCTGCGGACGTTGGTGATGCATGGGCGGGCAATAAACGGAGCTGCCTCATGCCGAACAATCCGCAACAGCAACAACAAAACGATCCGCGCCAAGCACAACCGGGGCGCCAAGACCCCGACCAGGGTCGCGAGGACATGGAGCGCCCCGAGCGCGAAGACGACCGCATTGAGCGTGATCGTCCGGACCAAAAGCGCCCGCAATAGCGCGGCGACATCGAGCGAGAACCATTGGAACGGAGCGGCTCGTCCGCTCCGTTTTCGCGTTCAGAGGCGGGCTTTAAAGAACGCGATAATCTCGTCGACCTTTTGGCGTGTCAGCGAACCTGCCTCATCAATCAAGTGCGTCGTCACCACGCTGTGCGGATTGGTATTGAATGTATCGGGCTTAGCCGCCGAATCCGGCAGAACCTCGCCTTCGAATCTTGTGCCGAGCGCCGCGCTGAACGCCTCGAACCGCGCCGCCTTGCAGTGCTTGTCGCCGGCAAAGCGATAGGCCTTCAGCGTCAGGTCCTCGCGCTCCATGCGTGCACGGACGATGGAAACATCTTCTGGCGAAGCGTGGATGCCGGCGGGATTGTTCACCGGCACCGATGGCTGGCACAGGACCGGCGCCCGCACAGCGGGCTCCACCATCATCGAGAACGCAAAATTGCCCGTAAGGCACATGCCGAGCGCGCCGACGCCCTTGCCGCCGCATTCGCCGTGCGCCTGCGCCGCCAGCTGCTTAAGCCAATCGACGACCGGGCTATGCTCGTTCGCGGCGAGGATCTTGAACTCCCGCGCGATGCACAGAACGCGGAAGATCGACGCGTTTGTATAGCCTTTGCTGTTGGGTTTGCCCGGCTTGCCGAAGAGCGAGGGCAGATAAACCGTGAAACCCGCATCCCGCACCCAACGCGCGAACCGCGCCACTTCCGGCGTGATGCCTGGGATTTCATGGATGATCACAACGGCCGGGCCAGCGCCCGACACGAACACTTTGCGCTTCAAGCCGTCGAACGTCACATCGCGGCGCTTGAAATCCTCAAGCTTCTCCCACGTCTCGATGACGCCCTTGGCCATGCGCTCACACCTTCGTCAGCGCACCCTCGCCGACTACGGTGATCCACTCGCGCACCCGCCACGAGGTGACAACCCCTCCATTCGTATAGGGATCGGCCCGCGCAAAATCCTCGGCCACTTGCGCCGTCTCGGCCTTGAACAAGAGCAACCCAAACGGCGGCTCATCATTCGGCACCGCCCCGCCCAGCTGCAGCTCATCCCGCGCCACCGAAGCGCGCGCCATCTCCAAATGCACTGCACGGTGCGCAGCGCGCTTCTCGAGATAGTCCGGCGCGTAGGTGTAGATGAGGAGGAAGTGCTTCATCGCTCTACTCTGCCGCGACCGGCGTTCGCACCTGGTGCACGCCCTTCGCGGCGCGATAGCGATCGATGCGCTGTTCGATCTCGCCGCGGAAACACCGGATCAAACCTTGGATCGGCCAAGCGGCCGCGTCGCCGAGCGCGCAGATGGTGTGACCCTCGACCTGCCCCGCCACATCGAGCAGCAGATCGATCTCGCTATGATCCGCTTCGCCCTTCGCCATGCGCTCCAGCACCCGCCACATCCAGCCGGTGCCTTCGCGGCACGGCGTGCACTGGCCGCAGCTTTCATGCTTGTAGAAATAAGCAATGCGCGCGATCGCGCGGATCATGTCGGTCGATTGATCCATCACGATCACAGCCGCTGTGCCGAGACCCGAACGATGCGGCGCCGCCATCAGCGAGTCGAAATCCATCAGCATGGTTTCGCACTCTTCGGCCTTCAGCATCCGCACCGACGACCCGCCCGGGATGACGGCTTTCAGATTGCCCCAGCCGCCGCGCACGCCGCCGGCATGATCTTCAAGCAGCGTCTTCAGCGGAATGCCCATCGCCTCTTCGACGTTGAGCGGCTTGTTCACGTGGCCTGAGACGCAGAACACTTTTGTGCCGGTGTTATTCGGACGGCCAATGCCGGCGAACCACTTTGCGCCGCGTCGGATGATCGTCGGCGCCACCGCAATTGACTCGACGTTGTTCACCGTCGTCGGGCAACCATAGAGACCAACGTTCGCCGGGAACGGCGGCTTCAAGCGCGGCTGGCCCTTCTTGCCTTCAAGGCTTTCAAGCAGCGCCGTCTCTTCGCCGCAAATGTACGCGCCGGCGCCGTGGTGTATGTAGATGTCGAAATCCCAGCCATGCACGTTGTTCTTGCCAACGAGCTTGGCCTCGTACGCTTCCTTGATCGCGCGCTCCATCGCTTCGCGCTCGGCGACGTACTCACCGCGAATGTAGATGTAGCAGGTGTGCGCCTGCATCGCGAACGACGCGACCAAGCAGCCTTCGATCAACAGATGCGGATCGTGACGCATGATGTCGCGATCTTTGCAGGTTCCTGGCTCGGACTCGTCCGCATTCACAACGAGGTAGTGCGGCCGATCCTTCACCTCCTTCGGCATGAAGCTCCACTTCAAGCCCGTCGGAAAGCCCGCGCCGCCACGGCCGCGCAAGCCGCTCTCCTTCACCTGCGTTATGATCCAATCACGCCCGGCGTCGAGCATGTCCTTGGTGCCATTCCAGGCGCCGCGCTTTTTGGCGCTCTCAAGGTCCGCGCCGCGCGTCCCGTAGAGATTGAGAAAGATGCGATCCTTGTCAGCGAGCATTGTCGTTCCCGGCTGAACCGCCAGCCATGCGGCGGCGGTTGTAAAGAGTGCGTTGGACCATAGCCCACGCCAACACAAGCCAGCCGGCGCCCAAAAGCACCCAACCAGCATTCAAAGCCCAAGCCGGCTGCCCGCCGGCCGATTTCGCAACGATCAGGAGCCCCGCTCCGGCGACCACCACGATAAATCCAAGCAAACGCGTCAACCGCGCCACACCACGCAGCTCGGCGCGATAAGCATCGCGGCCTTGCTGCGTCGACAAATCAGGCGGCGATTGCGCGGCCATCCTACCTCCGCGGCGCCATTGTCATGAAGAGACGCAACGCAAACCAGATCGCGCCGACCGCGGGCGCGGCGACGTAGCCGCTCGTCAACGGCAAGCCGCGCACGAGCGCCATATAAGCCGCAAGCCCAATAAGCCCGACGGTCAGCAAGCCATACAGCAGCACAGCGCCGCGCTTCATCGCGCCACCAAACGGATTCATCTCCACCGGCAACCGCGAGCGGCGCGGATAAAGTTCGCGCGGAGGCCCGGCGTCACTCATGCGCCGCCCTTGAAGGCGCCGGCTTGCGCCAACAGCAGCACCATGATCGCGCCGCCGATAACACCAGCTCCAAGCGGCCACGCCACTTGCCCCGTGAACACAAAGACGATGCAGCCGATCGCCAGCAGCACCGCTTCCGCGGTCGCGCCTTTCGCGATCGCAGCTTTCACTTCGGGGTTGGCGTCTTGGGCCATCACACCTTTTCCGGCAGACCTGGCAACGTGATCGGCCGACCGAGCGAGCCGTCATAGAGCGCCGGATCCGTCAGCGTCTTCGCACCGCCTTCAGGCGCAGACGCATCGCGGCCGATTGCTGAGCCGGGCGTGATCTTCTCGCCGCGCGCCAGCTTATCCATCAGCGCCTCGAGCGCATCGGGCGTCAGGTCTTCGTGGTAATAATCGTCGATGGCGATCACAGGCGCGTTTACGCACGCGCCAACGCACTCCACCTCTTCCCATGAGAACAAGCCATCCGCGCTGACCGCGTGTTTTTCACCAATGCGCGACTTGCACACCTTCTTCAGGTCTTCCGCGCCGCGCAGCATGCACGGCGTCGTCCCGCAAAGCTGGAAGTGATGTTTCCCGACCGGCGCGAGGTGAAACATCGTGTAGAAGGTCGCCACTTCCAGCACGCGGATGGTCGGCATTGCCAGCAGCTTCGCGATCTCCTGGATCGCCGGCTCACTCACCCAGCCTTCTTGCTTTTGCACCAGCCAGAGGATCGGGATCACAGCCGATTGTTTGCGCTCGGGTGGATATTTGGCCATCCACCAACGGACTTGCTCCATCGTCTCCGATTTGAAGGCGAAGCTATCGGGTTGTTCGGCGGCGAGGCGACGGACGCTCATTGGTTCAGTCTCACTTCACAAAATCGACGCGGGCGATCAGCCCGTTCTTGACAGTGTAAATCGCGATGGCTTCGAGGCGCGGGCCGTCAGGGCCGCGCACGACATCCTCGTGATCGATCACCACATCTCCCAGCGCCATGCGATGGATAAGACGCGCCTTATTCTCCGGATACTGCGCAAACATCGCAGCGTACCGCGCGCGAATGTCGCCAATGCCATTCTGGGTCACGGCGCCATTAAGATCGCAGATCACGCAATCTGACGCATACGTCGCCAAGAACGCCTCGAGGTCCTGGGCGTTGTACGTGTCCAATTGGCGCTGAACCACATCGACCGCGTTCATGGCTTCGGCTCCAGGCGCTGCATCGCCGCTTCAAGGCGCGCTCGGTGCAAATCCTTCAACATCGGCCCAGTCACCGGCGCCGCACGCAGCGCCGTCACCACCAGCAAACCAGCGAGCACCGCAAGCACGACATCAAGGCCCGGCGGGATCGGCCGCCCAAGCAGCAGCACCAAAACGATCGGGATTGGAATCATAAAGCCCGCCGCCTGCACCAGCAGCGCTGTTATGTACCGCCCTTGCCCGCCCGGATAAGCCGCCCGCGTGCGAGGCCGCGTAAAGTACGAAAACGCAACCGCCAACGCGATCGCGATCACCAGCCAAAGAATGAGCTGCGTCAGCAGCGACGCGCCGTTGATGACGTTCATGTCGGTTGGCTCCGACCTTCGATGACATCAAGCTTCGCCAGCGCCTTGGTCGTGTCGTCGCGCGACTTGAGCAACGACGCCCGCCGGTATGCGCGCAGATACGTTTTCAGCACCGGCGCCTTCAGCAACGCGCCACGCCGGATGATGATCAGCAACAAAAATGCGGGCAGGAACGAGAGCGAGGACATGCCAGGCGAAAGCGCCGTCTCAACCCCGCGAAAATCCATCACCTGCATGCGAAGCGGCACGATGACGAACCCGATCAGCAGGCCAATCGTGATGCCCTGGATCGCCGCGCCGATCAGCACCCGCGTCGGATGATGTTCGACATGCTCTGGCTTGAACGCCCAGAGCGCATGCAGCACGAATGCGACGCCGATGACGAGTGCAACCAAGCCCTCGATCCAAAGCATGAGCGGTGCATGCTCGGGTCTCACCGATCGATTTCTCCGAACACGATGTCGAGCGAACCCAACACCGCGGAGACGTCGGCCAGCATGTGGCCCTTGCAGAGATAGTCCATCGCCTCAAGGTGCGAAAAACCCGGAGCGCGAATTTTCACGCGATACGGTTTATTGGTGCCATCTGCCACGAGATAGACGCCAAACTCACCTTTTGGCGCCTCGACGCACGCATACGCCTCGCCCGCCGGCACGTGGAAGCCTTCGGTATAGAGTTTGAAGTGATGGATCAGTGCTTCCATCGAACTCTTCATCTCAGCGCGGCGCGGCGGCGCGAATTTCGAATTCTCCGGCAGCACCGGGCCAGGTGTTTTCCGCAGAAGCTCGACGCACTGTTTGATGATCTTCGTCGACTCGTACATCTCCTCGACCCGGCAAAGATAGCGATCGTAGCAATCGCCGTTCTTCCCGATCGGGATTTTGAAATCGAGTTCGCTGTAGATCTCGTACGGCTGCGAGCGGCGCAAATCCCAGGCCATGCCTGAGCCGCGGACCATCACGCCCGAGAAGCCCCAGTCCAGCGCATCCTGCACCGACACCACGCCGATATCGACGTTCCGCTGCTTGAAGATGCGGTTATCGGTGAGGAGACCCTCGATGTCCTTCACCTTGCCCGGAAACTGATCGCACCAGGCGTCGATGTCCTCAATCAATTGCGGCGTCAAATCCTGGTGGACACCGCCTGGGCGCACATAATTGGCATGCATGCGCGAGCCTGAAGCGCGCTCATAAAACACCATCAGCTTCTCGCGCTCTTCGAAGCCCCAGAGCGGCGGCGTCAATGCGCCGACGTCCAAAGCTTGCGTGGTCACGTTCAGCAGATGGTTCAGTATGCGCCCGATTTCCGAATAGAGCACCCGGATGATCGAGGCGCGCCGCGGCACTTCAATGCCGGCGAGCTTTTCGATCGCGAGACAGAAGGCGTGCTCCTGATTGATTGGCGCGACGTAGTCTAGGCGATCAAAATACGGGATCGCTTGCAGATAGGTTTTGTACTCGATCAGCTTCTCGGTGCCGCGATGCAGAAGCCCGATATGCGGATCGACGCGCTCGACCACTTCACCGTCCAGGTCCAACACCAAGCGCAACACACCGTGCGCCGCCGGGTGCTGCGGCCCGAAATTGATCGTGAATGTGCGCTTCTCTTCAACCGCTTCGGCGGGGCGATTTGTGATGTCGTCAGCCATGTGCGGCGCTCATTTCTTCTGGTCGGCTGCGCCGGCCTTTTCGTCGCCCGGAAGGGTCATCCCCTCCCATGGACTGAGGAAGTCGAAGTTACGGAACGCCTGTGTGAGCTTCACCGGCTCGTACACGACGCGCTGCTGCTCGGAGTCGTACCGCACCTCGACATGGCCCGAGAGCGGGAAGTCCTTGCGCAGCGGGAAACCTTGGAAGCCGTAATCCGTCAGCAGACGGCGCAAGTCCGGGTGGTTCGAGAACAAGATGCCGTACATGTCGAACGCCTCGCGCTCGAACCAGTTGGCGCACGGATGAATATCCGCGACGCTCGCGACCGGCGTCTGCTCGTCCGTCTGGATTTTGAGGCGGATGCGATGGTTCAGCTGCATTGACAACAGGTGATAGACCACGTCGAACCGCTTCTCGCGCTCCGGATAGTCCGCGCCACAAATATCGATCAAGGTCGTGAACTTGCAGCGCGGATCATCGCGCAGAAACTTCAGCACCGCGTAGATCTGATCAGCGCGGACATCGATCGTCAGCTCACCGACATGGATTGATTGCTCGCCAACCGCATTCGTCATCGACGACGCGATATGCGCGCCCAAATCCTGAAGCGCCTGGCTCATCGGACGATATTCCCTTCGCGGCGGATTTTGCGCTGCAGCTGCAGCACGCCGTACACCAGAGCTTCAGCCGTCGGCGGGCAGCCCGGAATGTAGATATCGACCGGCACCACGCGATCACAGCCACGCACGACAGCGTAGCTGTAGTGATAATAGCCGCCGCCGTTCGCGCATGATCCCATCGAGATCACGTAACGCGGCTCCGGCATCTGGTCGTAAACCTTGCGGAGCGCCGGGGCCATTTTGTTGGTCAGCGTGCCGGCGACGATCATCACGTCCGACTGCCGCGGCGAGGCGCGCGGTGCGAAGCCAAATCGCTCGAGATCATAGCGCGGCATCGAAGCCTGCATCATCTCAACCGCGCAGCACGCAAGGCCGAACGTCATCCACATCAGCGAGCCCGTGCGCGCCCAGGTGATGAGATCATCCGCTCGCGCGACGAGAAAGCCCTTATCAGCAAGCTGGTTGGAGAGGCCCGTATAAAACGGATCGTCTTCCTTCACCGGAAAGCCGCCTTCGACTCCGGCGCGCCCTGCGGCGCCTGCTGGAACGATAGTGCTCATGCGCTCACTCCCACTCCAACGCGCCCTTCTTCCATTCGTAGATGAAACCAACCGTCAGCACGCCGAGGAAAGCCATCATCGAAAGGAAGGCGAATTGAGCGATCTCGGGCGCCATGCTCTTCAGCGTGATCGCCCACGGGAAAAGGAACGCAACTTCGAGATCGAAAATGATGAAAAGGATCGACACCAGATAGAAGCGCACGTCGAACTTCATGCGCGCGTCGTCGAACGCGTTGAAGCCGCACTCGTAGGCCGACACCTTCTCTTTATCCGGATCCTTTGGCGCCACCACCCAGGCAGCGATGAGAAATCCCGCGCCCATGACGAGCGCGATCGCGAAGAAGATGATAATCGGCAGATAATCGAGCAGATCGAGGCCCATGTACCCCACCTAAGCCGCATCGGGCCGCGCCGCCAGGGATGAGGCGCCGCAGCCGCGAAATCGGCGCGGAAGCTAGTGGCGCCCGCACGGGAACGCAATGCAGCCCTCTTGCGAGCGAGTCGCAGGATTGACCGCGCGTCCCGCCGCAAGCATTTGGCGCTCACCGTGCTCCACGAACTCAAATCCTTCTTCAAAGACCTGAAGCATGCGCCGAAGCTGGGCTTCGCGTTCTTGATGCGCCATCCGATGGCGCTTGCAGGTCAGAATACCGTCACGCTCCCTATCCGCGGCGTCGGCCCACTGCACATGCGGTATCGCGACAGCGACGCGGCCGTGATCCGGCAGGTGTTTTCGCGCCGGGAGTATGATCTGAAAAAGTACCCGCAGGAGCGCCGGCTCCAGGCCGCTTACGAGACCGCCCTTGCCGCCGGGCAGACGCCGCTGATCATCGATTGCGGCGCCAATATCGGCATCGCCTCGATCTGGTTCGCGAAACGGTATCCCAAGGCGCAAATCGTCGCTATCGAGCCCGATCCGGGCAACCTCAACATGTGCCGCCCCAACGTCGCGCCATTCGCGAACATTCGCTTGGTAGAAGGCGCAATCGGCGCGGAAGCCGGCGCCGTCGAACTCGCAAGCCCTACCGGCCAGGGCTACGCCGTCCGCACAGAGCGCACGGAAAGCGGCTCGACGCGAATCTACACGATCGCCGAGTTGCGGGCCCTCGCCGGCCCGAACGCCAAGCTTCTGCTGGTCAAAGTCGACATCGAAGGCTTTGAGGCCGACCTCTTCTCAACCAGCACCGAATGGCTGGACGACACCGCCGCCCTCATCGTTGAGCCGCACGACTGGATGCTGCCGGGCAAGCATTCGAGCGGCCCCCTGCAAAAGGCCATGTTCAACCGCGATTTTGAGATGCTGGTGCATCGCGAAAGCCTAGTCTTCATCCGGTAGGAATGAAGTGGCGCGAGTGACGGGGCTCGAACCCGCGACCTCCGGCGTGACAGGCCGGCGCTCTAACCAACTGAGCTACACCCGCGTAATCTCGTTTCGCGAGAGGCGCCGGAGTTAGGCCAAGCCGTTCCCGGGGTCAAGCACGCGAAGGTGCGGCTTTTAACAGAGAAAGATTAAGGCTGCGCTGTTTCGACAGCCGCCGTTTGCGCTAGCGCAGGGTCGGCCCAGTCGCGGGTCGGCGAATTGAGGCGCAGGAGCGCTTCCACCCGGTCATTCGGACTGAACACAACCGCGCCGCCGGCGTCCCTCACGGCCACAAATGCCAGTCCTGACGCAGCGTCCACAGCGACGACCGCAAGCCCGTCATCGCAGCCGGTCTCTGCACAGCCGCGAAAAACCAGCGCTCGGACCCCGCCGCCATCCGTCATGGCGCCCATCGTGGGAACCGCCATAGCGCGCCACAGGCGCGAGCGATCGGCGGCGGAAAGCCCCAATGCCTCCGGTTCGTAATTCCGGTCACGGGCGACGAACTCGGAAAAGGCGATCCCGATAAACGGGTTAAGGTCCGGGGCCGGTTCGGCGGCGACCGCCGTTGCAGGCTCTGGCGCGACACGCTCAGCGCTGAAGCGCTCGCATCCCGCCGCAAACATCAGCGTCGCAGCCGCCAGAATCAAACGCGCTTCCCGCCTCATGAGCTGACGCTACACCCCCGCCAGCGCACCGCGAAGCAACTTGTCCACCGGAAGCGGATATTGCGCCGCCAGGAGCAAAACTCCGGCTACACGTTGGCTTCGCAGAACTGCGCCCTCTAGTGTGTGTTCCGGAGGGGGAACAACACATGAGCGGAGAAGCGCCGAAGCCAATTGCTGTGGTCACGGTCCACGGCACGAACGACACCGCAACAGAATTGCGGGGCGAGAAATGGTTTCAGCAAGGATCGCATTTCTCCGAAGCGGTGACGGCGCGCTTGGCTGCGCGCGGCATACAAGCTGAGATCGTGCCCTTCCTTTGGTCCGGAGCGAACAGCGCCTCAGAGCGTGAGAAGGGCGCGGAGAACCTTGCTGGTGCAATCAAGCGCCTCGCGCCACGCTACGCAGGCATCCATGTCGTTGGTCATTCCCATGGCGGCAACGTCGCCAACGACGCCGCCTTACTCCTGCGCTGGGGACGTCGTCGTCGCCGAACGAAAGAGAGCATCGCGAGCATCACCACGATCGGAACGCCGTTCCT
>JAXMCH010000019.1:0-13981 GCA_046349455.1 Hyphomonadaceae bacterium
CTTCTCATCGGCCGGCGCACCTACGACATCTTCGCCGCGCACTGGCCCTATGCCGAAGGCGGCCCCGACGACGAGATCGCCAAGCAATTCAACCGCATCACCAAATACGTGGCGACACGCTCAACCGAGCCGCTGACGTGGAAGCGATCCGTGGCACTGCATGACGCTGCGAAAGACGTCGCGAAGCTGAAGCAGGAGGACGGGCCGCCGCTGGTGACACAAGGCTCAACCCAACTCATCCAGACGTTGCTCGCCCACGATCTGATCGACGAACTCCACATCTTCACGTTCCCCGTCCTGCTTGGCGGCGGCAAGAAGCTGTTCAAGGACGGCGCGCGGTCCGGCGCCTACAAGCTCACGCACGCGCGGGTCAGTCCGACAGGCATGATTGCATCGTCTTATGTGCGCGAGGGCGAGGTGCGAACGATGACAATCCGCGGCGCCGATAATCCGTCTGCGGCGGAGCTTGCACGGCGCGAAAAGCTGAAACGCGAGGGCTGAGGGCCCCGCTTAGAGCGTAAAGCTCGCGAGCCGACGGCCAAAATCGGTCGCCACCGTGGACCAGCCGTCGGAAAGGCGGCTTACCTCGGGCGCGACGTGCTCATCGTACTGGATCGAGACCATGGCCAGGATCACGAAGATCACGCCGCCAAGCGTTCGCCAATTCGCGTCCATGACGCGACGCAGCTTCTGCTTCACTCCGCTCAGGTCGATGACGTAACCGAACATGTGACGCGCCCATGGCTAATGCACGTCAATCATTGCGTGCGAAGCGTAAACAATCGCTCACCAAAAAGTTTACGCACGCGCCGAGCGCAGTTGAAGTGCAGTTAGACCCGAACGACGAAGCGCTTGCGCATCGGTTCGATCACGCGCCACACGCCAACAAAGCCTGGTTCCACAACGAAAGAATCTCCCGCCGTGAAACGTTGCGGCGCGTCGCCATCTGGCGTGAGTTCGCATACGCCTTCCAGCATATGACAAAATTCCCACTCATCGTAGCTCACGCGCCACGCGCCGACATCGGCGCTCCACTCGCCAACATAAGTGGCTTCGTCGCGCTCGTAAGCGATGCGGGTTTCAGCGACAGGCGCACCATCGACGAGGCGCCCGGCTTCGATCGGCTTGCGCTCAACCTCGCCGCCACGCAGCGCGTGCAGCCTTGTCATGGCGGCGTCGCATCCGCTTTCGGCTTGGGGTCGAAACCGGCCCAGCGCCCAAACATCTCCTCGGCGCGGCGCAGGTTGCGATCGAGCGAGGCCATGGTCTTGGCAAAATCGCCGGCGTCGTCGCCGCGCCAGGCCGCACGCGCCTGACCGATGATGACGCCCAGGCCCTGCGCCCGCGCCTGACCGGTCATGCCGTCCGCCTCCAACCCCGCCAGCGCAAGCACCCAGCGCGCGCAGCGCACGTTCCGTTGGTGTGCTGCCGCTAGCAACGTTGGGTCGCGATCCACGCCCTGCTCCATGGCCAGAACAGCCGCGCGGTGCGGCTCCATTGCTTCGAACCGGCGCATGATGAGTTCGAACAACCGGTCGCGCACGCTCTGGCCCGGGTCGAGTGTGTCGGTATTGTCGGCGATAGCGCGGTCGAACGCTTCTTCGGCACAATCGACAGCTTCGCCAATGCTGGCCCCGTAGAAGTCCGACACAGGGCGCGCTGACTGATGCGCCAGCTTGACCAGCGTCACCTCCCGCCACGGGCCGGCGGCAGCCAAAGTCAGCGCCGCACGCGCAAGATCACGGCGAACTGCAGGGTCGAGGTGGACAGACATGAAACCTTCGCGACGAATTTGAGTTGCGTTCGGCACAAGGCCCGGCTTGGACTGGCCCGTCAAGCGGGCGCGCCCTCAGGGGCCGGGTGCGCAACGCAGGAGGCAAGAGATGCCGGACGGGACAGTCCTGGGGCGCGTGCGCCCCCACCCCACCCACGATCAATCGCTGCAAGCGCGCTTGGCGGCCTGGAACCGCGAGCGCCTGGCGCCGCAAGGCCCACGCGAAGACTGGCGCGCCGCGCTCGATCGCGACCGCGATACTCGCATTGCTGAAATCGAGTTCATAGAAACGCTTCGTCTAGAACAATGTGCGCGCGCGCAGGAAGCGCCGCGCGAGCCGCACGCGTTCGTGGCCTGGTTCGAAGCGCTGAAAGATGACGGCCCGGGCCAAGGCGATGCCTTGTTTCCCTGGCTGGCCGAGCGCGCCAGCCTTGATGAGATGAAATGGTTCGTCGAACAGGAGGCCGCTGGCGAAGCTGGCTTCGACGATCTCGTCGCGCTCGCGCAAGTGAAGATGCCGGCGCAAGCCAAGCTCGAACTCGCCCGCAATTACTGGGACGAAATGGGGCGCGGCAACGCCAAAGGCATGCACGGCCCGATGCTCGAAGCGCTCGTTCACGCACTCGGCGTCACACCGCATATCGATACCACGCTGGCGCCCTCGCTCGCGCTCGGCAACACAATGGCGGCGCTGGCGACCAATCGGAACTATGCTTTTCACGCCATAGGCGCGCTTGGCGTGATCGAGCTCACCGCTCCCGGTCGCGCGCTGCAGGTGAGCGCGGCGCTCCGCCGCCTCAAAGTCTCGGCCAAAGCCCGGCATTATTTCGATCTCCATGCCGTGCTTGATGTTAAACACTCCGAAGCCTGGAACCGCGAAGTTTTCGCCTGCATCGTCGCTGAGCAGCCCGAGGCCGCGCCCTGGCTCGCCGAAGGCGCGTTGATGCGCCTTCAATGCGGCGCCGATTGCTTCGACGCGTATCGCCGCCACTTCTGGGGCGGCGACGGCAAGGCGCCGCCCGCTTGAACGAGATGGGGGAGAACAAACTCCTAGCTCTGCTCAACGCGCTGCAAGCGCGGCGCTACGCGTTTGTAACGCCGACTCCAGCAACGCACGCGCGCGTGCTCGCGCGGCGCAGTGCAGCACTCGATGTCCGCGACGTGTTCGGCTGGAGCCTGCCCTTCGTTGAAGCGACACTCGACCCAGAGCTTCTGCGCCTAGCGCGCGACGCCGATATCATCGAGGCGCGCGGCGCGCTGCTCGCGAGTCGTCTCCGGGTCTCCACGCTGGACGATCTCTTCCTCCTGCACTCGACCTTCCCAACGACGCAAAACGACTCCGTCTTCTTCGGCCCTGACTCGTATCGCTTCGCCGCGTTTCTCAAAGCCGAGCTACCAAAGCTCTCCCCGCGCCGCCTCGTCGATATCGGCACAGGCAGCGGCGTCGGCGCCATCGTTGCGGCGCGCTGCGCACCCGGCGCCGAGATCCTCGCCACCGATATCAATCCGTGCGCCGTGCGTCTGGCGCGCATCAATGCAGCGCATGCCGGCGCACGCGTCGAAGCGCTTGAGACCAGCACGCTCGATAGCGTGAACGGTGACATCGACTGCGTCATCGCCAACCCGCCCTATATCGCCGATGCCGCCCATCGCGCCTATCGCGACGGCGGCGACATGCACGGCGGCGCGCTTTCGCTCGCATGGGCCAAGGCCGCAGCGGCGCGGCTAAGGTGCGGCGGCGCATTCCTGCTCTACACCGGCAGCGCCATCGTTGGCGGCCAGGATGCGCTAAAGTCGGCGCTGTTCGAGGCGCTCAGCGGCTTCGACATCTGCTACCGTGAGCTCGACCCAGATGTGTTCGGCGAAGAATTGGAACGCCCCGACTACGTCGACGTCGAACGCATCGCCGTCGTCGGCCTAGTCGCAATCAAGCGCTAGCGCATCACCATTTGGCGCAACGCATCCGACAACAGCGTCGTCGCCTTCGCGCGATCGCGCCAGTTCAGCACCACCGCCGGTCCCGTGTCCGTCTTGTTGACATCCACTACATAGAGTCGCCCAGTCGCGTGCTCACGCAGCACGTCAAGCCCACCCCAATCCAGTTTCATCTCAGCGCAGAAATGAGCGATCTGCGCAATTTCCTGCGGCGAAAACACCTCTGCCGGCGCCTTCACCACAACACTCGTGTTCTGAATTGAGAAGCGCACCGCGGCCGGCTTCTGCTTCACGAACACGACGACCGGCCGTCCGCCGACGCATGCCGTGCGCAGATCAATCGCCCAGCCATCCGCGCCTTCCGTCCTGATCACATGCTGATACGATTTTCCGGCGACGCGCGGCGTTGGGCACTGCACCAAGCGACCGTCGTGCAAACCGTTGCCTTCGCCCTTCTCCACGGCTTCGCCATCGTGCGTCGTCGGGTCGAGCGCCAACGGATAGCCGAATGCGCGCTCCATCACTTGCGCCACATAGGTCTTCGACACATTCCCGACGCCAAAGTTCAACGCCTTCGCGTGTCGCGCGGGTGGCGGCGTCGCTATGGTCTGATCTTCAAAATAGAATGCCGCATCCGCGCTTTCGGGCGTGCCCGCGAACTCCATGCCGCCCCACACCATCGCCGCCCAAACGATGTACCAAGGCCGCGGACGGTGCGGTGCGAACCAGATGCGGGGCCCCCGCGGATTGGTCAGCCGCACGCAAAACCCGCGTACGCGCACAAACGCGTAATACGTCAGCCAGCGAAAAATATCGGACCAAAGTTGCAGATCATTCTTGAACCGCACGCCGGTCGATTTGACGTGCACGTAGCCATCAACGATCTGAAAATCCGTCACCCACGCGCCGCGCTGCGTATTCTTGCCCGGGGCGAAATCGAGGACGGCCATGCGCCGCGTGTCATGCCAAATTGTGGGGGAACTGAGAAGCGCTTAGCTCTTGCCGAGTTCGCGCGATCTCTTGGCGGCCGCCGAAACCGCGCGCCGCAGCAGCTGGCCAAGCCCATCCGCCGCACCCAACACGTCGAGGGCCGCTTCCGTCGTACCGCCGGGCGAGGTCACCTGTTTGCGCAACGTGCTGGCGCTATCACCTGTTTCCAACATCAGCGCGCCGGCGCCGGCGACGGTGCACGTGGCCAAACGCATTGCCGCGTCCTTGTCGATACCCTCTTGTTCAGCCGCGGCAGCCAGCACTTCCGCTAGCAGGAAAACATAGGCCGGCCCCGAACCTGAAACCGCAGTCACCACGTCCATGAGCCGTTCCGCCGCGATCGGCTCGACCGCCCCTAAGGGCGCCAGCAACTGCTCGATCAGTCGGCGATCCTCGGGCGTGCACGCCTGCGAGGCCACGTACGCCGTAATTCCCTTGCCTATTCGCGCCGGTGTGTTCGGCATACAGCGGACCACGCGCTTGGCGCCAAGATCACGCGATAGCATCTCGATCGTGACGCCCGCCATCACCGACATCACGCATGTGTTCTCGCCTACGAAGGGCCGCACGCTTTCGAACACGCTTGGATAAGTCTGCGGCTTCACCGCCAGCACGACAACATCAACCACGCCCGCGTTTGGCGGGTTGAGCACAGCGCCGACGGCATCGAGCTCGCGCTCCAGGTCAGCGTCAAAATTCGGCTCAATGACGGTGAGCTCTAAACCGCCGCCCTTGCGCACGGCTTCGATCCAGCCGCGCACAAGCGCGCCGCCCATGGCGCCGGCGCCAACAAGGGCAATGGAAGGAGAGTCTAAGCTCACGCTTCTCCGCAGGTTTCAAACAACGCGGCCTGCGACGCGTCCTCGGCCGACATGCTGCCGAGAATAAGGAATTGGAACGCCGGCAGGAAGCGCTCGGCTGCATCCATCGCCGCCGCCAGCATCGCTTGCACTTCGCCAACGGAAATGTCGTCGCGCCCGATCATTGGCATCGCATGGCGGAAGATGATCGTGCCGTCGTCCGACCACACGTCGAAATGGCCAAGCCAGAGATTTTCATTAATCAGCGAGGCGAGCCGAATGGCCTCGGTCCGGCGCGACACGGGCGCCTGGATGTCAAAGCCCAAAGTGAAGAGCATCGCCGGCAGTTCGTCACGGAAAGAGAAATAGCCAACCACCTCTCCGGATGAGCACTTGAAGGAGAAGTGGACGTCACCGTCCTCGGCGCGCTGGCACATGAAGCGATCGTCGGAGCCGATCACGCCTTCGACCGTTTCGAGCGGATCGCTCGGTGCTTCGCTCTCGTCGTCGAGCCACAGATCCATGCGCGCGTCCCCCTCGCCGCCCCTCGCGGCCACAGAACGAAGCTTCGCCTTGGGTTGCGCATCTTTAGCGGACGCGTCGAATCAAGCCCCTACGCTCCTAGGAGAACGCCCAGAGTCTTACCTGTTCCTAAACTTCGCTAACTCTTCACGGCGGCGCCGCGGTTTACTCTCGGGCCTGCAGCGCAGCTTCCAGGGCGGTCAGCCGCTCGCGCAGCGCATCGGCCTCGGCCCGGGCGTCAGCCGCCATCTGCTTTACCGCCTCGAACTCGTCTCGGCTCACGAGGTCCATTTCGGCGACGAACCGGTCTGCCTGGCCGCGCATAAAGCTCTTGGCCTCATCGCCCATGCCCTGGGCCATGCCCATGGCGCCCGTCATCAAACGGGCCAGATCATCGAACACCGAGCTTTGCGTTTGCATGTGGACCGATCCTTTCGGCCTACTTAGAAACCCGGCTGCGGCCGGGCAATGCGGCCAAACAGCTGAGCAACTTCAAGGCTATGGGCGGGCGATGATCGAAGCGGCTATCCAATTCCCCAATATCGACCCGTCGGCATTCACCATCGATGCCTTCCCGCTTTTCGGCAACATGGTCGGGCCGTTCCATCTGCGCTGGTATGCGCTGGCCTACATTGTGGGCCTGGTTCTGGGCTGGCGCTGGATGGTCTGGCTCATTCGCCGCGACCGCCTCTGGACGCCCGGCAAGCCGCCGATGACCCCGATGCAGGCGGATGACTTCCTCTTCTTTGCGACGCTCGGCGTCATCCTAGGCGGGCGCATCGGCTATGTGCTCTTCTATAAGCCCGACATGATCTGGAAGAACTTCGCCGAAGTTTTCCAAATCTGGAACGGCGGCATGAGCTTCCACGGCGGCCTCATCGGCGTCGCGCTCGCCGCCGTTTGGTTCACGCGCGAAAAGCACGTCAACGAAACGCAATTCGCAGCGCTTGCGAAGAAGCACGCAGTCGCTGAGCCGCCAGCCGATTCAAAAGGTGAGTTCACGCGGCTGCCTGAAGTCGGCTGGGTGAAGAAGACCGAAGCCGAGAGCGCGCGCCAGAAGGCCAAGACCGACACGATCGATCTCATCCGCCTCGGCGACCTCGCCGCGTGCGCCGCGCCGCTCGGCCTCTTCTTCGGCCGCATCGCCAATTTCATCAATGGCGAGCTCTGGGGCCGCGTCACCGATAGTCCGATTGGCGTCGTCTTCTGCAACGAGACGATCATGCGCCTCAATAACGGCTACTGCCCCGCCGGCATGACGCCGCGCTTCCCAAGCCAGCTTTTCGAAGCAGCGCTTGAGGGCCTCGCGCTCTTCCTCATCATCAACGTGATGACGCTGCGCTTTGATAGCTTCCGCCGGCCTGGCCTCAACGTCGGCGTCTTCCTCGTCTGCTACGGCCTTTTCCGCGCATCGCTCGAATTCGTGCGCGAACCCGACGCGCACATGCCCGATGCTCTAAAGGGCTTCATCACCATGGGCATGCTGCTCTCGATCCCGATGATTATTCTGGGCGCCTGGCTCATCCGCCGTGCGCTGACGCAACCGAAATTGGCGGCGGCGTGAGCCTCGCAGAGCGTCTTATCGAGCATATCCGCGAAAACGGACCGATGACGGTCGCGGAATACATGGGCGCGTGCCTGTACGATTCCGAGGATGGCTATTACGCAACGCGTCCCTCCATCGGCGGCGCCAACGCTGACTTCCTCACCGCGCCCGAAGCCAGCCAGATGTTCGGCGAGCTTATTGGCCTTTGGTGCGCGCACGAATGGGACGTGCTCGGCAAGCCGGCGTTCAACCTCATCGAGCTTGGCCCAGGTCGAGGCGTGCTGATGCAAGATGCCTGGCGCGCCACACAACGCATCGAGGGCTTTCACGACGCCGCCAACATCGTGCTGGTCGAAGTCAGCGAACCCCTACGCGAAGAGCAAAGCGAACGCGTGCCGCTGGCCGAATGGTGCGCGCGATTGGAAGACGCGCCGCCCGGCCCCTCGCTCGTCATAGGCAACGAATTTCTCGATTGCTTGCCGATCCGCCAGTTCTTCCGCGGCGAAGACGGCTGGCACGAAAAACTCGTCGGCCTCGACGAGGCCGAAAAACTCACCTTTGGCCTTAGCGCGCCGATCGCCGCGCCCGAGAGTGACGATGAGCCGGGAACGGTGCGCGAAATCGCGCCTGGCCTTGAGAGCATCATCTACGAGATCGAGCGCCGCCTGCACGATGCGCCGGGCCGCGTACTTTTGATCGATTACGGCTATGTCCGCCCCGAAGGCGCCGACACGCTGCAAGCGATCAAGCATCACAAAAAGGTCGACCCGATCGAAACGCCGGGCGAGGCCGACCTCACCGCCCACGTCGATTTTTTCCGTGTCGCGGAACTGGCGCGCGAAGCCAACATCGCCGTGCATGGCCCGATAACTCAATCTCAATTCCTGCGTAGCCTCGGTATCGAATTGCGCGCCAACACGCTTGCGCAAGCCAATCCACAACACGCGCAACGCTTGGAGCGCGAAGTTCATCGTCTCACTAGCGCCGACCAAATGGGCGCGCTGTTCAAAGTCATATGTCTGTCGAGCCCCGAACTTCCGCCGCCGGCCGGCTTTTAAGCGCCGACGCGCCGCCGCACTGGCAAAGCGATGCGCTGGCGCGCGTGCGCCACGGGTTCTTCGGCCGCCGCGGCGGCGTATCGACTGGCATCTACGCATCGCTCAACGCCGGCACGGGCTCAAACGACGACGCGGGCGCCACGCGCGAAAACCGCACGCGCATTGCCGCAAGCTTCGGCGCACCTGTCGATCATCTGGTCGGCGTACATCAAGTGCACTCCCCCACCGCAATCTTCGTCGATGGCCCTTGGCATGGCGACCGCCCACACGCGGATGCACTCGTCACCAAAACCTCGGGCGTCGTCATTTCGGTGCTCACAGCTGACTGCACGCCAGTCCTGCTGGCCGACGAAAAAGCCGGCGTCATCGCCGCTGCACACGCCGGCTGGAAAGGCGCGATCTCGGGCGTGCTCGAAAATACCGTCGCGCTCATGCGCGAGCACGGCGCGACGCGCATCGCTGCCGCGATCGGCCCTTGCATTCATCAAGCCTCGTACGAAGTCGGCCCCGAATTCGAAGCCCGCTTCCGCGAGGCCGACGCAAACTACGCCCGCTTCTTCGCGCCTGGCCAAGACGGCAAATTCCGGTTCGACCTGCCCGCATTTTGTGCAGCGCGCCTGACGCAAGCCGGCGTTGACCACGTCGACATTCTCCGGCTCGACACCTACCCCAATGCCGACACGCTCTTTAGCCACCGGCGCAGCGTCCACCGGAACGAAGGCGACTACGGACGCAACTGCGCAGCGATCGCGCTGGGTTGAATCCGTGTCGCCGGCGCCACGTCGGCGATTCCGTCACAAAACTGCAGCGAATCCCTTTCCCGTCCGCCGACTCGCAGCGTAAGACGCGCACATCCAGGATCGCGTTGGGGCCCGCATCCCATGAAGCTGCTCGCAGGAAATTCAAACCGCACGCTGGCGCAAGCGATTGCGGACCATCTCGATACGCCGCTGGCGCAAGCCGAAGTGAAGCGTTTCAAGGACAACGAGATCTTCGTTGAGATCCAAGAGAACGTACGCGGCGAGGATGTGTTCATCATCCAATCGACGTCGTATCCGGCGAACGACCATTTGATGGAATTGCTGATCGGCATCGATGCGCTTCGCCGTGCGAGCGCCCGCCGCATCACCGCTGTCATCCCCTATTACGGCTACGGACGTCAGGATCGCAAAGTCGGCGGCCGCACGCCGATCTCCGCAAAGCTGGTCGCGAACCTCATCACAACAGCCGGCGCCAATCGCGTGCTGACGCTTGAGCTGCACGCGGGCCAAATCCAAGGCTTCTTCGACATCCCGACGGACAACCTCTTCTCGACGCCCGTCCTCGAACGCGACATTCGCGAGAATTGCAAAGACACGACTAAGCTCATGATCGTCTCGCCGGATGTCGGCGGCGTCGTGCGCGCGCGAGCCTTGGCCAACCGCCTCGGCGCCGACCTCGCCATCGTCGACAAACGCCGCGAAAAAGCCGGTGTCAGCGAAGTCATGCACATCATCGGCGACGTCGAAGGCCGCGAATGCATCATGGTCGACGATATCGTCGATAGCGGCGGCACATTGTGCAACGCCGCCCAATCCTTGCTCGACAAGGGCGCGAAATCGGTCTCCGCCTACATCACCCACGGCGTGCTCTCGAATGGCGCCATCAAGCGCATCGAGGAGAGCAAGCTGAAGGAATTGGTCGTCACCAACTCGATCGATCCGGACGCGCGCAAGACTCCCAGCAAGAAAATCCGCACGATGTCGGTCGCGCAACTGATGGGCGATGCGATCTGGCGGATTGCCAACGAAGAGAGCGTCAGCTCACTCTTCGAATAGGATCATTGCCCGCAATGCGTGGTTTGCCGTTCGGAGATCATCCGCACGGCGCTTGAGCGATCCTGTTCGGAGAGCAAACCACGCGCTTCTAAATCCCCAAAAACGCCGCGCGCCTCCTCGTAAAGCGGGCATGCCTCGCGCGCGCGATCATGATCGGCGTACAGGTCAGCCAGCATCGCCAGCGTGATTGCGTAAGAGCGAGCGTAGTCACCCACCTGCGGCGACTGCCGGTAAAGCGCTTCACGCGTTTGTATCTGCGCACGCAGTAAGCGCACGCCCTCGGCCAAATTGCCCGACATCGCCAACGCCTGCGCCCGCGCCGCCAGCACGATCCGATCCATCCGCCGCGCGGCGTCATCCGCCGGCTCGAACGCCAACAATTCGGGCACGCGCGCAGCAGCGGCGTTCAGCTCCGTCAGCGCTTCGCGTGGCCGATTGCGCTGCAATAACGTCGTGGCCAACGCCCAGCGCGCGCGCACTGAATAGCGGAGCGCTTCCATGTCGCTGGGGTTCTGCGTCGCGAATGCAACAGCCGCGCGCGCATTGGCGCGATACTCCGCCTCGGCTTCTGCAAGCTTCTCTTGATAATAGAACGCCTCCGCCAACGCATCGCGCGCGCGCAAGCTTAACGTCGATGTTTCGCGCGTCGCTTCGGCAGGCGCGAGCGCCAACGCCTGCTGCGCAATGGTCACGCCATCCGCATAGCGCCCTTGCCAGTTCGCCAGCGTGGCGCGCTCCACCGCCAGCGCCATCGGCAGCGCGCCCCGCACATCCTGCGGCAATGCCTCGATCCAATCGGACGCACGGCCAAGAAACACGCCGGCAGTTTCAAGATCCTGATCCACATCCATCAGGATGTTCGCATGCGTCAGCGCCACCCTTGTGCGCAACGTGACGACCGTAGGGCTCTGCGGCAACGCCGCCGCCAATTCTTCAGCGCGCGCCAAGCTCGCGCGCGCATTGTCGTATTCGCCCAAGTTTGAATGCTGACGCCCGGCCTGCAGCTCCGCCACGCGCAGCAAGCCCTCCACGGTCTCGATACGCACATCGACTGGCGCATTCGGCGCGCGGGCGAGCACTTCGAGATAGCCTTGCGCTTCACGCGCCACGTCGCGGCGCATCTCCAGCGTCCGCGGCGTCCGCTCCAATCGGTCGTACACCTCAAACAGTAAATAGCGCGAAAGCCCACGCACGTCGGCAAAGCGCTGCTCCGCCAATTGCCGCGCCCGATCGGCTTCCAAATAGAGATACGTCGTCGCTGCCAGCGCCATCAACGTGGCCACGATTGCGATCGCGCCCGCCATCACGCCGAGCCTGCGCCGCTGCACGAACTTCTTGAGCACGTAAAAGCGATCACCCGCCCGCGCCGCCAGTGGCCGCGTCTCCAGCCAAGCGCGCAGATCGTCGCGCAACGCCGCCGCGGAAGGATAACGCGCAGCTACGTCCACCGCCGAAGCGCGCGCTGCGATCTCCGCCAACTCCTCCGGCGCCCCATCGCCGGCAAGTTCGCGCAGCAATGCGCCGAGCGCAAATACATCGTCCGCGGGCGTCGGCGCCGCGCCAGCTTCGCGTTCGGGGCTCGCAAAACCCGGCGTAAACGGATGCAGCGTCTCGCCGGACTCGACCTCTGACAACAGCCGCGCGACGCCAAAGTCGATTACTTTCGCATCGCCAGCCTGGTTCACTAGAATGTTCGACGGCTTCAGATCCGCGTGCACAATCAGATTCTGGTGCGCGTACTGCACCGCGTCACACACATCACTCACGAGCGTCGCGATCTCGCGCGCGCTCTTGCTGCGAACAACTTCATCAATCGGCGCGCCGCGCACATATTCCATCACCAGATAAGGCGCACCGTTTTCGGCAACACCGCCATCAAACAATTGCGCGATGTGCCGATGGCTGAGCTTCGCCAGCGCCCGCCGTTCGCGATCGAACAATACACGCGCGGTCTCCGCCATCCGGCTCGGGCGCACAAACTTGATAGCGACCTCGTGTTCGAACAGGCCGTCGTCGCGTTGGGCCAAAAACGTCTCGCCCATGCCGCCGCCGCCGAGGCTGCGCACGATTTTATAGCGGCCAACGCGTTCGGGCGGCGCCGGCCCCGCATCGGGCATCAGTCCGCCCGTCGGCAGCATCTGCGACGCGCGCCGATCCGCCTCGATCAAGCTTTGAACTTTGGCCTTTAGCGCTTCATCTCCAGACGTCGCGCGCGCAACCCAATCGGCGCGCGTGTCCTCCGGCTCATCCAGAGCCGCTTCGAACAGCTTCAGCGCACGCTGCGAAAGCTCGGGCTCCGTCAAGCTCACCCCCGGAGCCCTCGTCGCCTGCGCCGCCTCAAAAATCAATCACCCCAAACGCGCGGCGGCGTCTTCCCTGCCGCCGCGCGTCCCACGTGCGCCCCTACTCGGCTGCGACGCGCGCCGCAGCTAAGTTTTCTTTCGTCGGCAGCGGCTTCTCCAACTGCGCCCAGTCGATCAGCACATCGCCGGCGAGGTCTTCGTATTTCAGTGCGCCCAGCGCCTCGTACTTCGGGCGAACTTTGTCGGTCAGAAGGCCGACGCGCTTGAGGTTGGGCATGATGCGCTCGAACAGAAGTTCGCGGAACAGGCCAATCACCATGGAATCCATGATGTACTTACGGGCGGCCTCTTCGTTGAAGCCGTACTCACGCATCACGTCCATACCGAAGAGTCGGTCCCGCATGATCGCACAGGCCTGATAAGCGAACTCGGCGCGATCCTCGATCTCGTTCTCCGGCAACGCCTTGATCCAGTCTTCGAGATAATTCACGCCGAACGCCACGTGACGGCCCTCGTCGCGCATCACCAGCTCAACCACCTGCTTCAGCACCGGGTCCTTCGTCGTGCGCACTGTCGTGCCGAAGGCGGCGAGCGCCAGCCCTTCGATGATCAGCTGCATGCCGATGAATTTGAGATCCCAACGCTCATCCGCGAGCACTTTGTCGATCAACGCCTTGAGATTCTTGTTGATCGGATAGATGCGCCCGCAGCGTTGGCGCAGGTATTGGTTGAACACCTCAACGTGCCGCGCTTCGTCGAATGTTTGCGACGCCGCATAGAGCTTCGCATCCGCCGTCGGCGCGCACGAGACGAGCTGCGAAGCCACCAGGAGCGCGCCCTGTTCGCCGTGCAGGAATTGGCTCATCGTCTGCGCGTGCGATTTCCACGAGAACGCCACCTTCTCTTCGTGGCTCAGCGCTTCGTACTCAGGATAGCCGTTGAGCGCGCTGAGCGCCGCTTCAGACGGAAAATCGGTCATGTCGCACGGCGCGTCCCAATCGATGTCCGCCGTTGGATTCCAATTGAATTGTTTGCCGAGCTCATAGAGGCGGCGAATCTTCGCGTTGGCGCTGTCGTAATCCCAGTTGAACGAACCGGTCAGCGGCGTGTGGAAGATTTCGCGGATGGTCTCCACGTCCTGCATGGTAAGTTTGTCGGAAAGATCGACGTTCTCGAACGTCCGCACCTCTTGAGGGGGTGTCTCGACGATTTTAACGCGCATGGGCGGCTCCCTAT
>JAXMCH010000020.1:0-13233 GCA_046349455.1 Hyphomonadaceae bacterium
GTCTGCGCCGGATGACGGGCGCTTTTCGAGCAGGACGGGTTGGCGCGCGATGGCGAGCGTTTCGATGTGCGCGGCATCGATGCGCACCGCGCCGCCAAGCAGGTCTTGCGGACGCCAGTTGAGCGAGAGGTTGTTGGCCTCCAGCCAAACGCCCTCTTCGTCCTCGATGCTGACGTGATCGGCGTGGAGCGCGCCGAGCCAACCGCCGGAGACGCCGTCGATGTCGATACGCCCAAGACGCCAGATGCGTTGGCCGTCCAGGCGCTCCACCATCCATGCTGCGCCTGGTCCGATAGCAACGCCAAGTCCGGTCGCCACGAAAGCGCCGCCGGCCGCGTACGCAATCCAGCGGCGCTGGCGCCTGCGCTTGTTGGACTTCACGACCGGAGAGACGGGTTGTTCTTCTCCGCTCATCAGAAGGCTTGGCCTAAGCTGATGTAGAGCGCGAAATCCTCCGAGCTGAATTCGTCGTCGAGCGGGACGGCGATGTCGAAGCGCAGTGGCGCGAAGCCGAGATTGTAGCGCACGCCGAGGCCCGCGCCGAAGCTCAAGTCGGTGGCTTCACCCCAGTTGTCGAATGCAGTGCCGCCGTCCACGAACGCGACAACGCCCCATGTGTCGTTGAGTCGATAGCGCGCTTCGATCGATCCTTCGAGCAGGCCTTGGCCGCCGGGTGTGAGGCCGAGTAGGTCGCGCTCCTGCGGATAGATCGAATTGTATTCGTAACCGCGCACGGAGCCGCCGCCCCCTGCATAAAAGCGGCGATCGGGCGGGACGTTGTCGGCGCTGCCGGAAACGGCTTCGAGCCAGCCGGTGCGAATGCGGGCGGCGAGCGTGAGGCTGTCCTCACGACCGAACGAGCGATAGGTCCGACCTTCGGCTGTGGCGCGCACGAAGCCGAGTGTTTCGTCGCCGGACGAGACGGAAGGCTCGACACGCGCTTCGACGATGGAGCCGTGGCGTGCATCGAGCGTGTAGCCGGTTGTGTCGCGGCGGATATCGTAGAAGCCGGAGAGAACGATGGCGTCGTTCAAGCCGGAGGCGATGTCATCGTAATGGTCCGCGGCGAGTTCGACGCCGTAACTTTGCCCTATGCGCAGGCGCGGCGATGCATCGACGGAGGCGAAGAGTGAGACGCCTTCGCGCGTGTACGCGGTGATGTCTTCGCGTTCGGCCGAGGCGCCGAGCGTGACTGTGTGGCCTAGGCCCGCTGCGTGCGGGCGCGACCAACGCACGCTGCCTTCCTGCTGAATCTCACCGACATTGGCGGCGAAGGTGAGCGCATCGGCGCGGCCGGTGAAGTTGCGGCGCGTCCATTCGGCTTCAACGCCAAAGCCTTCAGTGGTCGAGTAGCCGGCGCCAAATTCGTAGGCGTTGCGCTTGGCTTGTTCAACTTCGAGGATGACGTCGCGCACGCCGTTGGCGTCGGGCTCGGCGAGGCGTGTGGATGCGCGCGAGACGGAGCCGGTTGCGCTCATGTCGCGGCGCAAGCGCGCGAGCGCCTCTGGTGTGTAGGTGTCGCCAACGTCCCAGTTGCGGAGGCCAGCGATGAAGCCGGGACGGAAGATGGTGTTCGGTTCGGCGCGGATGTTGCCGAGGCGCGCAAGTGTGCCGGTGCTGAAGCGATAGGCCGGCGCGACGGTGCTTGCGGCGTGATCGACGATGACGCGCCGTTCACCGGCGCTTGCATCCGCGTAGCCGGCGTTTTGGAGCGCGCTCAGCGCGTCGGCTTCTGCCTGCAACACGGCTGCGGCGCGCGCGGGCGCGCCGGCTTCGACAGGCGCCAGCGCGGTGCGCGCGGCGGTGTTTGCTGCTTCGTTGGGCGCCGCGTCAGTGTAATCGAGCTCGGGCGTAGCGAAGCGAAAGCGTTGGCCGGGCGCGATGACGAGACGTGCACGCACAGGATTCTCGCTCGTCTCCGGCGTGACGGTCGCTGCGTAGTAACCCTCGGAGCGCAACCAGGCGATTGCGCGTGCGGCGGCTTCCTCGGCTATGCGCTCTGCTTCGAACAGCGTCGTCGGCTCGTCGCGATCGGGCAGCAGATCGAGAATGGCTTCACGCATGTCGTGATCGGCGCCGTCGAGCACGACGGGCGAATCCGCCCATGCGGGCGTAGCGCCGGCGGCAAAGCCGATCGCCGCGAAAAGCGCGGCAGGGAGGACGGGAAAAAGACGCATCGCGAGCCGTGCCAAAGCTCGCAGAACGCCGGTTAACGCTTCATCAACCATACGCGGAGGCCTGCACCCCGCGCCCGCGCGAAATCTTTCACGAAATCAAGCGCCAAGGAAGCGATGATGGCGCCTTGCCTGTCTTTAACCCCAGGGGCCGCGTTGGCGTTGCGTGGCTGAGCCCCACGGACCGGCGGCGGGCGCGCTCGTTGGCCGTCCGAAACGTTGGGTGAGCTGCATCAGCTTGGCGATGCGGTTGCGCGTATTGGGGTGCGTCGAGAACAGGTTGTCGGCGCCGTGGCCTGCGAGCGGGTTGATGATGAAAAGGTGCGCCATCGCTGGGTTGCGCTCAGCATCGACGTTCACGCGCTGACGCGCATACGCTTCGATCTTCTCGAGCGCGCGGGCGAGCGCTTCGGGTTCGCCGCCGATCTCGGCGCCGATGCGGTCAGCTTCGTATTCGCGCGCGCGGCTGATCGCCATCTGCACGAGCGAGGCGGCCAGCGGCGCCAGGATCATGATGAGTAGGCCGGCGATGGGATTGCGCCGATCACCGAAGAAAAGCGCGAAATTCGCCAGCATGCCGACAGCGCCGGCGATCGTGGCGGTAACGGTCATCGTCAGCGTGTCGCGGTTTTTCACGTGTGCGAGTTCATGCGCCATGACGCCGCGGATTTCCTCGCGCGACAGCAGGCCGAGCAGGCCGCTGGTGGCGGCGACGGCGGCGTTCTGCGGATCGCGGCCGGTGGCGAAGGCGTTCGGCTGCGGGTTGTCGATGATGTAAACCTTTGGCGGCGGCAGGCCGGCGCGTTGCGCCAGCGCCAAAGTGTCCTGAACGTAAGCTTGCACGCGGTGATCCGGGTGGTTGGGATCGACTTCCTGCGCGCGAAAATGGCGGAGCACCATTTTGTCGGCGTTCCAGTAAGCGAAAAGGTTCATCGCCGCGGCGACGATCAGCGCCAGCGTCATGCCGCCGACGCCGCCAATCATGTAACCCACCGCGCCGAACAGCGCCGTCATGGCGGCCAGCAGAATGTAGGTCTTGAGATGGTTCATCTTACTCCTCACGTCACTGCCATGTGATATCGAGAGTGGAGGAGCGAGGTTCAATATGGACGATGCGGTCGAGCCTAAGCGCAAGCTGACGCCGGAGGCCAAACGCGCGCTGGCGGAAGCCGAGGCGCGCCGCGCCGCCGCAGCTAAAGAACAAGCGCCGGCTGAAGTTGGCGGGCCGTCTGGGCCGGAACCGACGCGTTACGGCGATTGGGAGCGTAAGGGAATCGTCTCGGACTTCTGATCTGACGCGAAGTTCGCGCGCCACGGGTGAAGCGCCTTTGCGGACACGCCCGCGTGCGCGACACTCAGCCGCTTACGTGCTGGAGATCGTTAATGCGCGCGCTTGCTGTGTTTGCTGCCATTGCGCTGGTTGCGGCGCCGATGATTGTCGTGCCGAGCGTTGCGTATGCCGACGGCATCGAACGCCCGCGTGCGCCACGCCCGCGCCCCCGTCCGCGTCCGCCCGCGCCGCCGCGCGCAGAAGCGCCGCCGCCGGTTGTCGTCGTTCAGCAGGGGCCGGAAGTTGTGACGCTGTCGAACGCCTTCTTCGCGGGTTCGGGCGGTGGCGTTGGCGTCGATATCGGCGGCGGTTCTTATTCCAGCACTACCGTCATCGTTCGTGGCTCGGGCGCTCAAGCCTCGGCCTTTGCCTTTGCGTCGGCTCGCGCAAGCGCTGGCAGCTGGGGCCGTGGCGGCGGGCACGGTCGCGGCGGCAGCGGGTGTGGTTGCCATTAAGGTAACCAATCGACAAGGCGCCTGGGCGCAAGCATTTGCTCCTCTAAGTGAAAGGGCGTAAACGCCCGGCCCTGATGGGGGTCGGACACGACCGCCCGAGGGGATTCATTTCATGGCGCAGGCCCCGGCCGAAGCGCCCCAGCCGAATGCATCGTCGAACGGGGGCCATGATGGCAGCCGTGGTGTGGCGCATGGCAGTTTCTGGGCGCTCGTGATTGGATCCGTCGGTGTCGTTTATGGCGATATCGGCACAAGCCCACTCTACGCGTTCAAGGAATCGCTTGCGCACGTGCTGCAGGACGGCACGCCGGCGACGCGCGAAGAAGTGCTGGGTCTGGTCTCGCTCATTTTCTGGGCGCTGATGATCGTGGTGACGCTGAAGTACGTCATCTTCGTCATGCAGATGGATAACAAGGGCGAGGGCGGCACGCTTTCGCTTATGGCGCTGGCGCAGCGGGCGCTGGGACGGCGAACGCCGCTTCTGTTCTTGATCGGGGTTGCCGGCGCTTCGATGTTCTACGGCGACGCGCTGATTACGCCGGCGATCTCGGTGCTCTCGGCGGTCGAAGGCTTGAAAGCCGTGCCGCAATTCGAAGGGCGGATAGATCCGCTCATTCTGCCGATCGGGGTTGGAATTCTGATCGGGCTCTTTGCGGTGCAATCGCGAGGCACCGGAGTTGTCGGCAAGTTCTTCGGGCCGATCACGATTGTTTGGTTTGTCGTGATGGGCGTCATGGGCGCCTGGCAGCTTTCACAGAACATGAGTGTCGTCGAAGCGCTGTGGCCGAGCCACGCGATCCGCTTCATGATCGAGCACCGCTTCTTGACGTTTATTGTTCTGGGCTCGGTTTTCCTCGCCGTGACGGGCGCCGAGGCGCTCTACGCCGACATGGGCCACTTTGGCCGCCGCCCGATCCGCTTTGCGTGGGCCACCTTGGTGCTGCCGGCGCTGACGCTGAATTATCTCGGCCAGGGCGCGTTCGTGATCAATCAGCTCGGGCGCATGAACGCCGAATACACAACGGCGCGCGACGCGGCGCGGGCAGTCGGCGCCGAACACGTAACGTTCGACTTCAGCCCGTTCTTTGAAATGGCGCCGGACATGGTGCGCCTGCCGCTCGTGATCTTGGCGACCGCCGCGACCGTGATCGCGAGCCAAGCCGTGATCTCGGGCGCATTTTCGTTGACGCAGCAAGCGATCCAACTCGGCCTGTTGCCGCGCATGGAAATCCGCCGAACCTCGGAGACGCAGGCGGGCCAGATTTACATGCCGCAGATCAATTGGCTGCTGCTGGCCGGCGTGTTGATCCTGGCCGTCGGCTTCGGCTCTTCGACGCGGCTTGCTGCTGCATACGGCATTTCGATCACTGGCGAGATGCTGATGAGCACGTGCATGATGTTCATTGTCATCTGGAAGCTGTGGAAGCGGCCGTTGGCGCTGGCGGCGCTGATCGTGACGCCGTTCGTGATCATTGAGCTCATCTTCCTATCGTCGAACCTGCAGCGTGTTTGGTCAGGCGGGTTCGTGCCGCTGCTGCTTGCGATCGGGCTCATCATCGTGATGTGGACGTGGGTGCGCGGGTCGCGGCTGCTGCTGGAGACTACGCGGCGCGATGAACCATTGGCGAAGCTGTTCGAGACGCTATCGCATCACCCGCCGCATCGCGTGCGCGGGGCGGCGATTTTCCTGACCGGCGATCCGGACGTGACGCCCGCAGCGTTGATGCACAACCTCAAACACAATCAGGTCCTGCACGAGCAGATCATCATCCTGACGGTGAAGACCATAAACGCGCCGCGCGCGCCGGAACGCGAGCGGGTGAAGGTCGAGGACTTCCTGCCGGACGTGAAGCGCGTGCAGCTGACGTTCGGGTTTATGGAAACGCCGAACGTCGTCAAAGCGCTGACCGAGGCGCGCAAGCACGGGCTGAAGTTCGATATTATGAAAACGAGCTTCTTCTTGTCGCGGCGTACGATCGTGCCCAGCGAAAAGAGCGGCATGCCGCTGTGGCAGGATCACCTCTTCATCTTCCTCGCCCGCAACGCCACCAACGCGACGGACTTCTTCCACATCCCGTCGGGCCGCGCGGTGGAGCTGGGCAACCAGGTGATGGTCTAGCGGGCGTCCAATTGATTTGAGCGCCCCCTTGTGAAAGGAAGACGCCGCGCGCAACTCCCGAGCGCGAGGAAGACGTCGATGACACAGGGCAAAGTGAAGAAGGTCGTGCTCGCGTATTCGGGCGGCCTCGACACCTCGATCATTCTGAAGTGGCTTCAGGAAAAATATGGCTGCGAGGTGGTGACGTTCACCGCTGATCTCGGCCAAGGCGAAGAACTGGAGCCGGCGCGGGCGAAGGCGCTGAAGGCCGGCGTAAAGCCCGAGAATATTTTCATCGATGATGTGCGCGAAGAGTTCGTGCGCGACTTCGTGTTTCCGATGTTTCGCGCGAACACGCTTTATGAGGGCCTCTATTTGCTCGGCACCTCGATCGCGCGACCGCTGATCGCCAAGCGTCAGATCGAGATTGCGAATCTCGTTGGCGCCGACGCCGTGTGTCACGGCGCGACCGGCAAGGGCAACGACCAGGTGCGGTTTGAAGTTTCATACTATGCGCTGAAGCCCGATGTGCGCGTGATCGCGCCGTGGCGCGAATGGGAGTTCGAAGGGCGCCCGCAATTGCTCGACTACGCGCGCAAGCACGGCATCGAGATCGCGAAGAACAAAGAGCAAGAAGCGCCGTTCTCGATCGACGCGAATTTGCTGCACACGTCGAGCGAAGGCTTGGTGCTGGAGGATCCGGACGTCGAAGTGCCTGACGTTGTGGCCAAGCGCGCCGATCGGCGCACGATTACGCCGGAAGAGGCGCCGGATCAGGCTGAGGTGGTGACGCTGACGTTTGAGCGCGGCGATCTCGTCGCGGTGAACGGCAAGGCGATGAAGGCGCATGAGCTGTTGGCCGAGCTCAATCGCTTGGGCGCCAAGCACGGCGTCGGCGGGCTCGATCTGGTTGAGAACCGCTATGTCGGCATGAAGTCGCGCGGCTATTACGAAACGCCAGGCGGCACGATCTTGTGGCACGGCCACCGTGCGATCGAGTCGATCACGCTGGATCGCGGCGCCATGCATCTCAAAGATGAGCTGATGCCGAAATATGCGTCGCTCATCTACAACGGCTTTTGGTGGACGCCTGAGCGCAAGATGCTGCAGGCGGCGATCGACGCGAGCCAAGAGAGCGTTTCGGGCGACGTGAAGCTGAAGCTCTATAAGGGCGGCGTGCGAACCGTAGGCCGTTCGTCACCGTATTCGCTCTATTCGAAGAAGCTGGTCGGCTTTGACGAGGCGGGCGGCTATAATCAGGCCGATGCTGAAGGCTTCATCAAGCTCAACGCGTTGCGGCTGCGCATCCTCGCGGAGCGCGACAAGAAGCGCGGGAAGAACGAGTAGCATGCGCGCGCTGCTCGCGTTCGGCCTCGCTTTTGGCTTGGCGACGAGCGCGGCGGCGGACTCTTCGCGTCACTTTGCAGTCGATCCTGCGCTGTACGTGGTCGACAATTACTATCCCGAGCGCGATCCGGCGGCCGATCTTCAGCTCGCGATCCAGCGCGCGCAGGTGATGGACCGGCGCATACTCGTGGTGGTCGGCGGCAGTTGGTGCACATGGTGCTTTGTGCTCGATGCGTTTCTGGCGCGTGACGCAGAAACGCATGCGGCGTTCGCGGACTCGTTCTTGATCCTCAAGGTCAACATGAGCCGCGCCAATCGCAACGCTGATTTTCTGTCACGGTTTCCGGAGTCGAATGGCTATCCGGACTTCTTCATCTTGGACTCGGACGGCTCGTATCTTGGGCGCCAGGAGACGGGCGCGCTGGAGGATGGGCGCTCATATAGCCGCGCGCGGATGATCGCGTTTGCGCGCCAATGGCGGCGCACATGAGCGTTACGCTGCGCCCCGCAACAGCGGAAGATCGCGCGCTGATCGAAGCGCTGATGCAGTTTTATATCTACGACTTCTCCGAGTTCGCGCGCGAGCCGAAGGATTTTCGGTTCAATGAGACGGGCGCGTTTCGGCCTTATCCGCATCTGGAAGATTATTTCGATGCGGCTGATCGCTGGCCGTTATTGATCTTCGTTGAGGATCACATCGCGGGTTTCGCGTTGATCAATCAGCATTCCCACCTCACGGGCGGCCATGTTGAGCGCAACATGGGCGAGTTCTTCGTGGGGCGTCCGTTCCGCCGCCACGGCGTGGCGACGGAAGCGTTTCACCAAGTGGTCGCGTTGCATCCAGGCGCGTGGGAAGTAGCGGTTGCTGTGCGCAATGCGCCGGCGCGCGCGTTTTGGTCACGCGCCATCGCCGCGGCGCCCAATGTCAGCGACGTCGAGCAAACCGAAGGCGATGGCGAGCACTGGACGGGGCCGATCTGGACGTTCCGCGCGACCTAAGCGCGGGTGAAGTGCATCACCCAATTCACTTCCCAGGTTTCGCCGCCGTCTGGAGAGAAGGCCTGCTCCCAGCGGGCGGAGTTTGCGGCGATGTCGCTCCAGCGGAAGCGCACGCGGATGGGCTGGCCGCGCAATGTGTCATCAGCGCTGAATTCGCCGACGCCGTTGGTGAAACTGCCGCGCACCGGTTCGCCGAGTGAGTTTGGAGAGCGTTCGTCGAGCCACCAGATGGCCCATTGTTGAGTCTCGGGATTGAAGGCGCGCAGGCTAACGGCGCGATAAGCGCCGGTGGGAAAATCGAGCCAATTGTCGTCGACGTTGCCGTGGCCGTTGAGTGTGGGCCACATCGTGCACGCGCCGTTGAACTCTTCCCATTCGGTGCTGCCGGTGAGCCGCTCCTTTAAGCGGCGGTGGCGGACATTCCATGAGCCGACGAGCCAGGCCCAGTCGTTGCGGTGGTCGTTGGCTGTGTGGTCGGTCATCGCGTGATCTCCGGTTTGCGCTGATGCGGAAGCGGAGGCGAGATTGACAGCGAGCGCTGCAAACAGCGCATCGCGACGATTGATCGAATCCAAATTGGCCTCCCAAGTGAGGCGCGGACCATGCGGGGGTAAAGCTGACATAGCGCGTCAGCTTTTTTGGGCGCGGCGATTTTCTTTGTGAGCGCGAGTCGTCAGTAAGTCGCGAGAAACGCGAAGACCAGGACGAGGATGAAGAGCGCGCCGAGGATGGGGCGGATCAGGCTCAGCGGGCGGTTGCGCAACGTGTCGAAGAAATCCGCGCGATTGGCGGCGTTCTGCTGATGGCGACGATCTGTTGCCGTTCGTCCGTCTGCATCGCGCCAACCGCCCATGGTATTCTCCGCTGACCTCAGAAGTAGCGGGCGCACCGCGCACACGCAAACGCGCCCGCCAGGAAGGCGAGCGCGTTCGTTTGAGATACGGCGGACTTTAGGTCCAATACTGATCGACTTTGTAGAACGCGTGGCTCTGATCCCGGTACGGAATGCCATCGTTCTTCGTGAGTTCGCTGATCGTGTCGGATGGCGCGCTTTTCAGTTCGTCCTTGGTGTAGGGCACGACGTAGGCGTCTTCCTCTTCGTCATAGTTGAGCGCCGCCCACGGCACAGCGTGGAACTTCTCGCCCATCTTCAGCACGCCGCCGAAGCCGACTACGGCGAACAGAATCGAGTTGCTTTGCTTATCGAGCACGACGTCTTCGACGGTGCCGATCTTTTCGCCACTCGTGTCCTTTACAGACGTGCCAATGACTTTCTTGGCGCGAATGGCGGTGGTGTGACCTGTCGGTGTGGGCATGGGGGCTCGCTCCTCTTGAGTAGAAGTGGAGTGAGTTCAACAGCGTGCTGGGCTAGCAGTTCCTAGCTGAGGACGAGTCCCACCAGTACAGCGCCGTAATGCCCCGCGGCGCCGATGATGACGCACGCATGCCAGAGCGCGCGGCGGAATGGCAGCGCATGGTTTAAGTAGAGCAGCACGCCGCCCGAATACGTGAGGCCGGCCACGACCAACATGCCAATGGCGAGCGGCGGCAGGGTGGGCACAGCGGGGCCGAGCACCAGAACGGCGAGCCAGCCGAAGGCGAGATAGATGAAGCACCAAGCCCGGTCGGAGAGGTTAGTGTAAAACACTTTGCCCGCGGCGCCGGCGAACGCGGCGAGCCAGATCGCGGCGGTCACGAACAGTGCAAGATCGGGCGGGATGAGCTTGATGGTAAACGGCGTGTAGGAGCCTGCGATCATCAGGAAGATGGCGGCTTCGTCGAGCCGGCGCAGGATACGGCGATAACGGGACGGGCGGGTCAGGTTATAAACGGCGGACGCCGCCAACATGGCCATCAGGCAGAGCGCGTAGATCGCACCGGCCGTCGCCATCGGCACACCGCGATAGGCAAGCGCCACGGCAACCAGAATACCGCCGCCGATTAGCGCGGCGAGCATGCCAATCGCGTGCACGATCCCGTCTGCTGCGTGCTCAACCCGATTTGGGTAGTGCTCCGCGAGCTCTTGCTCATCCGCGGTCAGGAGGTCCGAAATTGCCATACCGTCTGCGTCTTCTTGGGTCTGCGTTCTGCGAGAGGGACGCCTCACACTCCGATATAGTTCCTCTGCCTTAATGTCGGATGAGCAAAGCGAGGATTCTACGCAACACAAGCGCTTGATCCTGAGGCGCGCATGCAACGTAAACCATGCGCGTAGCGCGCGGCGGCGTATGGCGCGAAACTCGCAGGGTCGCAGCCATGAAAACGGCAGCTCCCACTCCCGCTTCATTGCGCGCTGAGGCGCGCTTGCTCACCGTCGCCGGTCTGATCCTGCTGGGATTGGGCTTTCCGACGACGCTTGTGATGGTCGCGAACGCGCTTTCGCACGAGGGCGCCTCGCCGTTCGTGCCGGCCGCCATCGGCGCCCCGCCGATCATGCTGGGCTATCTTGCGTGCCACTTTGCATCGCGCCGCATGGTTAAGGCGCAGATTTTGGAAGGCCGCCGCTGAGTTCGACGGCGCGGCGCTGCATTTATTTGCACGCTCTCAGCGCGAATACTTGAGCTGCGTTCGTGCGCGCGTTTGCCAACGCGCTCAATGCAAACGTGTTTTTTGATGAATGGCGCATGCGTGGCAGCCGCGCGTGCGGAGTGCTAGCCGCGGGATAATATTGACTTGGTAATGTCGCATCAGTCAGCCTTCGAGTCACAGAGGATCGAAAGTCGAGGAACACGTTCTATTTGAGTTGAGGTGGCGCTTACATGCTGCATGACGATCTTAGATTGCGTTTGGAAGGCTGGCGGCTGGCGACAGCTGAAGTGCTCTATTACATGCCCGATCATCCTGCGCTGCTGCAGAGCTTCGTCTGGCAGACGCTCGACCTTGCGCCAGACTATCCGCGCATTCATCGCTTCCTGAATTTTTGGAAACGAGAAATCGACGCCGTGATCCATTCGGTGCGGTTAGCGACGGGCGAGACGATCGCGCCGCCAAAGCTGAACACCGCCAAGGCCATTCTGCATCACTAGTTTGAGATTGGCGGCGCCGCTCCGCGCTCTACATAGTGAATGGGCACAGATCACCATGGAGAGCGTGCATGCGTAAGTTCATGCTTGCGGCGGCGTTGGCGGGACTGTTGGCGGCGTGCGCGACGGCGACGCCTTATCAGGCGGCGCCTCCGGGCGGCGGAACCGGAGCCTACGGTTTCAGCGAACAACAAATCGAGCAGAACCGTGTGCGGATAACCTTCCGCGGGAACACCCTCACGGATCGTGAAACGGTGGAGACGTATCTGCTCTACCGCGCGGCCGAAGTGACGCTCGCTGGGGGCTACGATTATTTCATCGTCGCCGATCGAGACACCGATGAACATAGCCGGCTGCAAAGCACCGGGCCGCGGCCGCGCTTCGCGTTCGATTATTGGTACTTCTCGCCACGGCGCGGTTGGAGCCCCTGGTACGATCCGTTCTGGGATGAGCCGACGAGCTATCGCGAAGTGACGCGGTACGAGGCCGTCGCCGAAATCGCGATGTTCCGTGGCAGCAAGCCCGCTGACAATCCCGATGCGTTCGACGCGCGCGAGGTGCAGGCTAATCTGCAGGGCCGCATCGTTCGCCCGCCTGCGAGCTAAGGGCCCTCGACTTCGATCCCGCGTGCGCGGAGCAGATCGACGACGCTGCCATCGCCGATAAGATGCGCCGCGCCGACGGCAATGAAGATTCGGCCTGAGCCGTGGAGGCGCCGCTCGATCTCGCCGGCCCAGGCGCGATTGCGGTTGAGGATGATGGCTTCGTGCAAGGCGTCGCCTGACTCGCGCCATTGTTCGGCAAAGAGCCGCTTGAGCGTCGCGGTATCGCCGCGCGCCCAGGCGCGATCCATTTCGGCGACAGTGGCGGTGTCCTGCTGCTCGATCTCGTTCAGCGTGACCGCGAGGAAGTGGCGCTCCACTTCCGGCGTCAGGCCCGAGAGCACGTCGAGTTGCTGATCGAGTGTTTCCAGCGAAGAGAAGCGCTTGCCTTGGCGCGTCGCTTCGGCGGCAAGCACGTTTTCGACGCCGGCTTCGGCGCTTTGGCCTGAGCGAGTCTGATCCTGGAATGAAAGCTGTATCGCGGCGTACCAGGGGCGCTGTTGCTGGAACTGCACCGGATCAAGATTGAGCGTTCGGATCACGCGCGCGAGTTGCGCGGCTTCGGCGGGCGAAAGTTGCGAAGACAAGGTTTGCCCCGCGGGCAGGAAGCCGTGGGCCTGGACGTAGGCCGTGTATTCGGACGCGCTGTTGGGGCCGGGCATGTCGGTTTCGGTGACGAACTCCTCGGCGCTGGCGAGCGCCGCGTCCACACGCGGGCCGCGCCAAGCGAGGTCCGCCGGCAACATGTGGACAGAGCCGAAGAGCCAAATCTCGCTATCGCCGTCGGCGATGCGCCAGAGCGCCGGCTCCCTCTGCGCTGCGGGCGCGCAGGCGGCGAGGGTCCAGACCGCGGCGGCAAGCAGGGCGGAGAAGAGGGCGCGCATGCTTCTTCCGTCGGGCGAAGCGAAGGCATTGGCAAGGCTCGCCTTCGCCGCAAAGCTCGGCTAGGAGTGCGCTCCGCCGGTTCCCGGCCCAGCACCCGTAGCTCAGCTGGATAGAGCGCTGCCCTCCGAAGGCAGAGGTCACAGGTTCGAATCCTGTCGGGTGCGCCAGTTTCGTGTCATCGTGGGGCGCATGGAGCCGGTCGTCTATCGCAAGAGGCAGAGCGCGATTTCGCGCGGCGAGGGCGAATGGCGCGTCGAGGACGATGCGCTCGTGCGCGTCGGCGCCAACGGCCAAGAGCGACGCTATAAGTGGCGGCAGAT
>JAXMCH010000021.1:0-12077 GCA_046349455.1 Hyphomonadaceae bacterium
ATCTCGCGCGCCGCGGCGATCTCATCGTCGGTGGCCAGCTTCAAACCAAACTCGGCGGCGACGCCGCAAATTCTGCCCGGCGCACTGATGCGCCCCTCCATCTCCGCAATCTGCGCCACACCCACCATTACCCAGCCCCGCTATCTTTGCTGGCGAACTTCGCTACGCTGGCTGCAAGGAATGGGCCTCGGCGATGTGTGAATACGGCGGATGCAGGAATCGGCGCCCTCACTGATGATCGGACGCCAGCGGGTCGACTGGAGCGACCTACGCGTGTTCTTGGCGGTTGTTGAAACTAGAAGTTTCAGCGGCGCGGCGCGTCTGCTTGGCATGACCCAGCCCACTGTCAGCCGTCGCATGGACGATATCGAGGCCCGGCTTGAGACGCGGCTCATTGAACGCGGCTCCAACGGCGTCTCGCTTACCGAGGCCGGCGCCCTCATCCGCGACCACGTCGTAACTATGGAGCGCTCGGCCCAGGCAATTGAGCGTTTGGCGCTCAGTCGTGACAAACGCAACGAGGGCCGCGTTCGTGTAGCGGCGCCCGATGGCCTTGCCGCATTTTGGTTAGCGCCGCGCCTGCCCGAATTTCAGCGCGAAAATCCGAAAATCGCCGTCTCTCTTGATGCAGGCCTCTGGTCGGACACCGAAGCGCGCCGCGAGACCGACATCTCGCTCCAGTTCGAAGAGAGCAAGCACGTCGATGACGTCGTGACGCGCCTTGCGACTTATCACTACGCACTCTTCGCCGCGCCCGACTACATCCGCACCTACGGCGCGCCGCGCACGCTCGCCGAGGTCGCTGACCATCGCGTCGTTCACCACGTCGCGCAGCGCCATCAAACCGAAGGCTGGCATCCCAAGGCCGCGCCGCTGCAATCCTTGTGGGACAGGCAGATCGAAACCAATTCGAGCGCTGCAGCCTTGATCGCCATACGCGCCGGCGCCGGCATCGGCGCACTGCCGACCGCGGCGCTAACCGTTGCGCCCGAACTGGTGATGATTGGCGACACGCCGCTCGCCAAGCTTTCGCTCTACCTAGTCAACCATCGCGACGCCGGCAAAACCGAACGCACGCGCCGCGTGATCGACTGGCTGAAGCGCGTCTTCGATGCGCGCGCGAACCCCTGGTATCGCGAGGAATATATCGCTCCGGCGGACTTCGCCGCCGCGCGCGAAGGCGTTGAGGACGACGACGCCAGCTGGGTCGCCCCCGCTGGCCCTCGTCGCGAGCGAAGCGTCGGTTAAGCCGCGTTTTTACGCTTCGTCAGCGCCGCAAAGTCATTCAGCAATTGCTCAGTCATCGATGCTGGCTTGAAGTTCAGCCCCGCGATCTCGCGCACCGGCGTAATCTCGGCCGCCGAGCCGGTGAGGAAGCACTCGGTGAATGTCGGCAATTCGTTCGGCCAAATCGCGCGCTCGACGACTTCAATGCCGCGCTGATGCGCCATGCCGATCACGGTTTGACGCGTGATGCCGTTCAAGAAGCAATCCGGCGTCGGCGTATGCAGCACGCCGTCGCGCACGAAGAAGATGTTAGCGCCGGTGCCTTCGGCGATCTGGCCGCGCCAATCGAACATCATCGCATCATCAAAACCCGCATCCGTGGCGGCGTGGCGCGAGAGCGTGCAGATCATATAGAGGCCAGCAGCCTTCGAATTCGCCGGCGCCGTGTCCGGCGCGGGGCGGCGCCACGGCGCGATCATCAGGCGCACGCCCTTCATCTTGTCGGCGAAGTAGTCGCCCCACACCCACGAGGAGATGGCGACGTGCACGTCATCGCGCTTGGCCGAAACGCCCATCTGTTCGGAGCCGCGCCAGGCGATCGCGCGCATGTAGCAATTGGGCGTGCCTTGGCGCGCGATGAGTTCGGCTTTGGCGCGGTCGATCTCTTCAGCGCTATATGGAAGTTGAAAGCCAAGAATGCGCGCTGAAGTGTGCAAACGTTCGCTATGCTCGCGGCTCTTGAAGATCACGCCATCATAAGCGCGCTCACCCTCAAACACGGCGGAGGCGTAGTGCATGGCGTGGGTCAGCACGTGGACGCGCGCGTCGCGGTGCTGGACGAATTGGCCATCCATCCAGATCCAGCCATCGCGATTGTCGAAAGACTGCGCCGCCATGCGTTCCTCCTGTAAGGTCGGCTCTTGCCGATCCGCGGCTCCGGTGGGATTGTTACAATCCGATCTCGGAGGTTGGTTTTTAGAGACATGATGTGTTGAGCGACATGCCTGTCAACCAACCCACCAAAAGTGTGGCAAGAAATGCCTCAATTGCCTCACAAGAGAGCAATATTGCTTCAGTTTTGATGCTTCGGTAAGGGGGCTGCCGCACATGAATACCGCCCCCGCTTTCGACGCCCTCGACCGCCCGCCGCACTTGCTGCTGGTCGACGACGACGACCGTATTCGCGAACTCTTGAAGCGTTATCTCTCCCAAGCCGGCGCTCGGGTGTCGGCCGCGCCTGACGCAACCTCCGCGCGCAAGCTGCTGGAGTCGATGGATTTCGACCTTCTGATCCTCGATGTGATGATGCCGGTGGAAGACGGGTTTTCCTTGGCTGAGAGCGTGCGCCGCAGTTCGAAAGTGCCGATCGTGCTGCTTACAGCGCGCGGGCTTGCCGAAGATCGCATCCGCGGCCTGTCCATCGGCGCGGACGATTATGTGCCAAAGCCGTTCGAGCCCGCCGAGCTTGCCCTGCGCATAAACGCCATCCTTCGACGCACGATCACCACGCGCAGCGAAACACCAGAGACGGTGACGTTTGGCCCGTTCGCTTTCAACAGCGCGCGTGGTGAATTGAGCCGCGAAGGCGCGCCAGTGCGCCTAACGGAAGCTGAGGTCGCCCTCTTGCGCATTCTCGCCGCGCGGCCAGGCGAAGTTGTGAGTCGCGAAGAATTGGCCAAGCGCACCGGCGCAGGCCTCGAACGCTCTGTCGATGTGCAAGTGACGCGCCTGCGGCGCAAAACCGAAACCGACCCGCGCGCGCCCATTTATCTGCAGACCGTGCGCGGCGTCGGCTATCGCTTGGCGACGGACTGATGTCGCGACCGCTCTTTCGCCTGCGCGATATCATGCCGAAGGGGCTCTATTGGCGCACCCTGCTGATCATCGTCGCACCGGCGGCGTTGCTGCAGCTGATCATCACGCTCGTGTTTCTGGACGATCACTGGCAGGCGACATCAAAACGCATGAGCCAGGGCGTGGCCGCGGATGTCGCGCTGATCATCCAGCTCTACGAACGCGAACCGACGCCGGAGAACTTTGCTGATCTGCAATCGCTCGCGCTGCGGCCGCTCCGCTTGGAAATCGAGCTCCAGCCGGACGCCGCGCTCGCCGTTCCACGCTGCCGCCCATGGGGATCGACGCTGGATCGCCATTTCCTGAAAGCGCTTCGGCAGGATATCGGTCGCGAGATTTTCTACGACTCCACGTGCCCTGGCCCACAGGTCATCATCCGCGTGCAAACGCCGAGCGGCATCCTGCAACTCAAAGCGTTTCGCGATCGCCTACAAGCGCGCTCGGGCCCCCTCTTCGTGATGTGGATCTCCGGCGCGACGCTCTTCTTGTGCATCGTGTCGGTCATCTTCATCCGCAACCAAGTGCGGCCGATCGAACAACTCGCCGAAGCGATGGAGCGTTTTGGACGCGGCGAAGACGGCGGCCTCTTTCGCGCCCGCGGCGCCCGCGAAGTGCGCGGCGCGACACTCGCCTTCTTCGACATGCGCCAGCGCATCAAGCGCTACATCGAACAACGCTCGCAAGTTTTAGCCGGCGTCAGCCACGATCTGCGCACGCCGCTCACGCGGATGAAGTTGCAACTGGCGCTCATGCCGCCTTCGCAAGAGATTGAGGACGCAAAGCGCGATCTTAGCGAGATGGAGCAAACGCTCGACGAGTACCTCGCGTTTGCCAAGGGGCTCACGGAGGAAACGCCGGAACGAGTCGACCTCGCACATTTGTCGCAAGAGATCGTCGCCGATACGCTGCGCGCCCTGGGCGGCGACATAAGCGTTGAAGTGAGCGGCGACACCGCCACGCCCGGCCGCGCGCGCGCCCTGAAACGCTGCCTCGCCAACCTCATCGACAACGCCGCCGCCCACGGCGACCAGGTGCGGGTCACTGTGAGGGGCGAAGAGGAGGCGGTCACGGTCGCGGTAGAAGACAACGGAGCCGGCATCCCTGAGGAGCTCTACGAAGAAGCCTTCCGCCCTTTCTCGCGGCTCGATGAGACACGCTCACGCCATCAGAAAGGCGTGGGTCTTGGCCTCGCCATCGCGCGCGACGTGGCCCGCAGCCACGGCGGCGACATCATCTTGAGCAAAAGCGAACTCGGCGGTTTACGCGCAACATTGCGGTTGCCGCGGCCTGCATAGCCCACAGGCGGTTGTGAGTAACTTCCGCGCTTGCACCGCGACGCTTCCAAAGTCTCCAGGATCGAACTAAGGCTGTGTTCCGGCTGGGGGCCGGGCACAAGATTTTGGGCTGATCGGCTATGGATGACGGCGAAAGCAACCGCTACGAGCGAGCGCGCATTTGCATCGACTTCGGAACCGCGCTCTCGAAGGCAAGCATCTGTCTCGATCCGCTATTGCCCCTGGAAGTTGGCGTAAAACCTCTGCCCATCGGCGCGATTTCGCGTGCGGAACATCCGCTGCTTACGCCATCGGTTCTCTACGTCGATCAGGGACGGCTCTACTTCGGGCCGGCCGCGCTTGACCACGCGCGGCGCGGCGTCGACCTCGCCCGCGATCCATTGCTTTCTTTTAAGACTGTACTCGGCGCCACCGATCCGCACGCGGCGCTTGCGCAAAAACTGCGTCCCTCGATGGACCCGACGGGCACCTTCAAAGCGCGCGATGCGCTCGTGCTCTATCTGGCGTTCCTCGATCAGTTGATCCGCGAAGCCATCGACCTCGCGCCCAACATTCCCAACGCGGTCGCGAACGCACGACGCCGTTACACCAGCCCGGTTTGGCGCCCGGGCAGCGGTGTCGACAAGACTTTCGAGGCAATCTTCAACGAGGCGGCCGCCGTTTCGCAGCGTTTGGGCAACCTCTTCCTACAGCCCGAAGGCATCTCGATCGCGCAGTGCAAGGACGCGCTCGATAAGGCAGCAGCCGCGCCTGGCAACGGCCTGCTCGAAACCGGCATTTTTGAGCCGCACGCGGCGGCTGCGACTGCGCTAGCCTTCACAAATGCGCCGACGCGTTACGTCATGGTGTTCGATATGGGCGCCGGCACCGTCGACATCGCCGCATTCGAGTTCGACGAGCGCACCGATCCCCCGGCGCTCTCCGAGGTTAAAGAAGCGCGCCAATGCAGCGCGCTCGCGGGAGATGAGATCGATCGCATTCTGGTCGAACTCTATCTGCGCAAGCGCGGCGGCGAGAAGAATCGCGAAGACGAAGTTCGTTTGCTGAAAACCGCCGTGCTCAATGCGCGCGAACTGAAGCGCGAATTGTTCACCACCGGCAAATGCTCGCTGAAGACCGGGTGGATGGCGACGACGATCCGCGCCAACGAGCTGATGGAAGATCAGAACTTCCGCACCTACCTCGGCGCCCTTCGCCAAACCATCGCCGCGAGCTTGCAGCGGGTGGTCGCGCGCGCGGAAGCCAATGGCGGCGACGTGATCGACGTTGTACTGGCCGGCGGCGGCTCGCGCCTGCCGTTCATGGTCGATCTGGTGAAGAGCGCCGCGACCTTGAAGCCGACCAACGTTCAGCTGCGCGTCGGGCCGCTTTCGCCGATCAATCCGCTCTATTCAGGCGTGGACGCCTCGCTGCGCGACGTCTTCCCGCAGATCGCGATGTCGGTCGGCGGCGCGCTCGTCGAGATGATGCCGGCGCAATAAACGCAGACGGTTTTCGGGCGCTGCCTCGCGTGCCAGTATGACAGCGGGAGGCTGATATGCTGGGCGATATCGTTACGGTGCGCTGGCCGGGCGCCGATGGCGTTTGGAAAACCGAGGTCGAGAAGCGGCTCGCCGCGGTCTCGCAACAGCTCGAAGTCCACAAGGACGGCCAGAGCGCGGATGGACTCTCGGCCGCCGATCCCGTCACACTCACGATCATCGCCGCCGCCATTCCCGCGACCGCGACGATCCTCCAATCCATTATCCTTGCCGTCGTTCAGGTGCGCATCGCCGAACTCGGCGGCCGCGCGGCGCCGCACAACGCCAATAGCGGCGCCCATGCTACGTCCGCCGCGCCAGACGCCGAACAAGCCGGCGAAGCCAAAGTCGCCAAAACGATCAACCTGGTGCTGACTGGCGTCAAAGGCGCGTCGAAAATAGAGGTCGCGCCGGACGGACAGGTGCCGATCGAAAAACTTGCCGAAGCCACAAGTAAGATCGGCCCGGTTCAAGGCATCGCCGTTGAGTGAGGAGCCCTATCGCCCCGACATTCTGAGCGACGCGCTCGCGCGCACCAGCGCCTTCACCGGCGTCGTGCGCATGCGCTGCACCTACGAAGACTTCGACGCGCAGATGCGCTCGCTCACTCAATTACAAGGCCGCGGCGCGCACGAACTGAGCCGGATCGCCATCCCGGTGACGCTCGCACACGAGAACATTCACTACATTCAATACAATTCGTGCCTCTATCTCATCGAACGCATGCGCCGGCTGGACGGCATGATCGCAACGCTCGCGCGCGCTTCCTTAAAGAAAGAGCTCGACCGCGCGACGATGGCGCGTTTGCGCGAGCAATATCGCGCGTTCGCACAAGAGATGACAGTCGCCACCGGCCGCTATTCGGTGCTGCAAATACTGGAATCGGTAGCAGTTATCGAGAGTATCGCGGCGCTCGCCGATCTAAGCGGAGACGCCGACGCCATCGTGGATACGGCGCTTGAATTCTACAAGCACTTCCCGGCCCCGATCTATCTCCAGCTCATCACCGAACTGCGCGACGAACTCGGCGCCATGTTCATCGTGCATTTTTTCCCGCTCTGCGCCTTTCGTGCGTTGCAAACCAGCGACCCAAGCCGCGCCTTCGATGACGAAGTGCGGGGCATCCGCGAGATGAGTTCGATCAACTGGGACATGGTCATGCTCGCGGCGCCCCATCGCGTCTTTGCGCCAGGCTTTGCCGAGCAGTGGATGAATGCGTTCCGCGGCGCGACAACCCGGCTCATCCCGCGCTCGTGGCTAAAGGCTACACAAGCTGCGATCCTGCAGGCCGGCCCGCGCGCGATCGATATGTTGGCGCGCCCGGCCCACCATCTCTTCTTTGCGTATGAGCATCTCGCCTTACCCGATCAGCAAGGCGCGCTTGGCGTAGCGCCGCTTCTCATGTTCAACGGCGGGCGCGGTTTCTTACAGGGCGTGCTCCGCGAGCACGACGGCGTCGTCACGGATCTCTTGCACGCCGAAGCGCTTTGGGGCGCGGCGCTGCACATCCTCGATCCGCAGCCGCGCCACATGACGTGTACCCATTTCGAGTGCCCGGGTTACGCGACGCGCTTGTGCTGGAGCGCGCACGGCTTCGACCCGAAGGGTAATTGGCAGGCGTGTGCCTTCCCGGACAATTTCACCCAGATGTTCGGCCGCCCTCCGTGGGATTGGCGCGAGCCCGCTTAGGCGCTGACGTTCGCGCCCGCCGCCAAATCGGGAAACACCTTCGAGACTTTGCTCAGAAGATAGTCGCCGTACGTGCCGCTCCATGCATGCACGTTGGCGCGGTCCCAGCGCTCGCTACTATTATCACGCGCGCCCGCGTGCGCCGGCAGCGGCACGATCTCGGCGTTCCAGCCCGGATCAAAAAAGAACGGAAACGAAAGCCGGTTTTTGCCGCTGATGTTGCGCACCCGGTGCGGCGTCGAGCGATAAAAGCCACCGGTCAGGCGATCCAGCATGTCGCCAATATTGCAGACCAGAGCGCCCTCGATCGGCGGCGCTTCGATCCACCCATTGGGCGTTTTCACCTGCAGGCCGCCGTGCTCGTCCTGCGCGAGCAATGTCAGCAGGCCGTAATCGGTATGCTCGCCCACTCCCCAGCCATCGTCACCTTCGGGCGCCGGCGGATACTCAAAAATACGAAACAACAGCGTCGGCTGCGCGGTGTAGGTCTGGCGAAAGTACTGCGCATCGACCCGGAGGCTTAGCGCAACACCCTCCATGATCGCGTGCGCGGCGCGCGTTGCATCCTCCATGAAGCGCAGCACGTCTTGCTTCAGCGCAGGCACATCGGTCGGAAAGAGATTGGCGCCGTGCAGCGGCAAGTCCGCGGCGACGCGCGGATGGTCTGCGCCAAGCTCTTCGCCGAAGTACAGCCCCTGTTTGCGATCGGGTTTGCCCGACGTCAGTTCGCCGCCAACCGGGAAATAGCCGCGCCACGCGCGCCCGCCGCGCGCCATCGCGATCTCCATTTTTCGCGCTTCGGGGAGACTGAAGAATTCGCGACTATGTTCGTTTAGCGCGCCTAACGTATCTGCGCTGATGCCATGATGTGTGGCGTAGAAAAAGCCCAGATCGCGACACGCGCTGCCAATCGATTCCGCGGTGTTTTCGCGGCTTTTCGCGTCGTTTCCAAACAACGCCGCGACGTCGATGACAGGCAGTTTCGCGAGGCTCACGCTGGCTAGCTTTCTTGTAAGGCTTCCACTCAGCGCGCGAAGCTATCCGTATGCGGGCAGCTCGGCGCGCCGACGATCAGACTACATGATTTTAGCGCACAGCAAGAGGAACGCATCATGGATGGGAACAGCGCGATCGCAAGCAAAGATGCGGACTCCATCGTCGTCACACCGACGGGTCCTCTCCTCGGCGCGGAGATCTCCGGGCTCGATCTCACGAAGCCCCTAACGCCCGCGCAGGTCGCCGCGATCCGCGCGGCGCTCCTCTGGCATAAAGTCCTCTTCTTCCGCGACCAGGACATTTCGTACGAAGATCACGTCCGCTTCGGGCGCTATTTCGGCGAGTTGGAGGGCCACCCTGTCACAGCCACCGTGCCCGGATTCCCAGAGATCCTCTTCATCGAAGCCGCGGACGGCATGAAGGTCACCGACGCCGTCTATCCAATCGCGCGGCCCGCCAACAAATGGCATACCGACGTCACCTTCCGCGAAAAGCCGTCCATGGCGGGCATCCTCCGCATGCGCAAACGCCCCGCCCAAGGCGGGGATACGATCTTCGCTGACACCGCAGCGATCTATTCCGATTTGCCGCCGGACGTGAAAGCCAAGATCGAAGCGCTCGACGCCGAGCACGATATCACCCGCTCATACGGCTATCGCGTGACGCCGGAGAAGGCGGCACAGCTCCGCGCCGAGTATCCGCCCGTCACGCACCCAGTCGTGCGCAAACACCCAGAGACGGGCGAAAAGCACCTCTTCGTCAATCACGTCTTCACCTCGCGCATTCTTGGTCTTCCCGAGGCCGAGGCGAAGGAGTTGCTCGCCTACCTGCTCGATCGCGTGAAGGCGCCCGAATACCAGATGCGCTTCCGCTGGTCGGACAACGCCATCGCCTTCTGGGACAATCGCGCGACGCAGCACTACGGCGTGCTCGATTATTGGCCGCACGAGCGCATCGTCGAGCGCGTCACCGTGATGGGCGAAGATCGGCCAGCGCGTTAGCGGGCCAAGGCTCCGAGGTTTGCGATCGAGGTCGCCGCCATGCCAAGCGCAATCGCGAGCCAAAGGCTTTCAATCGCCCAGAACGCTGCCGGATTTTGCCGGCGCGAAACTTGGCCGCCATGCGCCAATGTCGCCGCACCCTCGCGCACATCGACGTAAAGCGTGATCGAGAAGAAGAGCGCGCCAAGCAGCGCCGCCCAGGGGAATGCTGGCTCGGCCGCGCCGCGCCAGCTGAGGAGGCCAACGACGATAATCGCGCTCACGAACACAAACGTCAGAAATTCTGGAGATCGCTTCATCGCGCACATTTTGCGTCGACGGCGCGAAAACACACCGGAGCCAACTCCCAAGTGTTGCTTTAGCCGCCCTAATGGCTCGGCTCCATACCGTCACATTCGACAGGCACACTGCGCTTCGCCGGGAACAAACACATGGGGCGCCGCGTAGTCGTCTGACGCGCTTATCGAGGGGAACGCCATGCGCTGCTGGCTCTTTTTCAATCGAGACCTCGGGCCTGATGTGCCCGAAGCCCACGAAGTGCGACGTTTTCAAGAAGCCGCCGCCGCGCTCGACGTCGAATTGCTGGTTCTGAAGCCAAGCGAATTCGACCTCGTGGTGGACTCCAATCACGGCTGGTCGGCGATTTATCAGGGACGCGAACTTTACAAGCCGGACATGATCATCCCGCGCTGTGGCAGTGAGACCACCTATTTCACGCTCGCTGTGCTGCGCCACTTCGAGCGCCAGGGCGTCGCCATCGCCAACAGGCCGGCGGCGGTGGAGTCCGTCGCCGACAAGCTCCACACGCTGCAGGTGCTGGCCAGTGCGAAGCTGCCAATCCCGAAAACCATCCTTGGCAAGTTCCCGGCGGACGTTGACCTGGTCGAGCGCGAGCTGGGTTTTCCGGTCGTCGTGAAGAAGCTGCGCGGCACCCGCGGCGCAGGCGTCGTGCTCTGCAACAGCCGCGGCGACTTCGACGATCTTGCCAACCTGCTCGACGGCGCGACCGCCGCGTCTGACTTTCTCTTCCAGCAATACATCAAAGTCAGTCATGGCCGCGACGTGCGCGTGCTGGTGATAGATGGAAAAGTCGTCGCCGCGATGGAGCGCCAGTCAACGGATGGCGGCTTCAAGTCGAACATCTCCCTCGGCGGCAGCGCCAAGGCGTTCACGCCGCCGCCGGAGATGGCCGCGCTTGCGGTGAAGGTCGCGCACGAACTGAAGCTCGACATCGCGGGCATCGATATTCTGTTCGACAAGGACGGATATAAAATCTGCGAAGCTAACTCCGCGCCGGGCTTCCAGGGCCTTGAGCGCGCGTGCGAGATCGACGTGCCGGAATTGGTGTTCTTGGCGATGGGCAAAAAGTTCGGGCTGCCGATCCGCCATTCCGAGCGTTGGGAAAAGGCGATCGAAAACGCCGCGCGCGCCATGTTCGGCTCGCTGGCAGCGCCCACTAAAGATCTAGTCGGCGCGTTTGAGAAACCACTCGCTGTCCGTCCGCGGCGCAAGCGCAAGCCCGCGCCAAACGGCGCCTAACGGCTAGCAGCGGCGATGCGTTGCGCCGCGATGTGCGCGATTTCCTGAAGATCGTGCACAGCCGGCTTTTCGCGCGCCGGCATGCGGTTGAACGCATCCAGCGCTGCGATCTTGTAGGCTTCCGCAAGCGTTGGATAGTTGAACGTGTTCTCGACGAAATAATCCAACACGCCGCCGAGATTGAGCACGGCCTGGCCGATATGAATGAGCTCGGTCGCGCCCTCACCGACGATGTGCACGCCGAGCAGACGCCGCGTGTTCAGATCGAAAATCATTTTCATGAAGCCGGAATTCAGGCCCATGATGTGACCGCGCGAAGTTTCGCGAAAACGCGCGATCCCGGTCTCGTACGGAATGTGCTTCTCGCGCACCTGCTCTTCGGTCATGCCGACCGTCGAAATCTCCGGCACCGAATAGATGCCATACGGAAAGAACTCCGGCGGCGCGTGCGCCTCGGCGCCAAAGGCATGGCACGCCGCGATGCGCCCCTGCTCCATCGACGTCGACGCCAAGCTCGGAAAGCCGATTACATCACCGACAGCGTAAATGTGCGGCACGGACGTCCGAAAGCTCGCTTTGTCGGCGGCAATCCGCCCGCGCTCGTCCGCCGCAAGCCCCGCTGCCGGCAGATTGAGCGCGCCCGTTGATCCCACACGCCCCGCGGCGAACAGCACCATCTCGGCTACGATCTGGCGCTGATCTTCCAACTGCACCAGGCAGCTATCGGCGGAGAGCTTTTCGACGCTCACCGCTTTGCTGTTGAAGCGCAGGCTGACCCCGCGATCCCGGAGATCGTGGATAAACTCATCCACCAATTCGCGATCGACAAACCCAAGCAAGCTCGCGCCCGGCTCGACCACAGTCACTTTGACATCCAGCGCCGAGAAGATCGTCGCATACTCGATGCCAATCACACTGGCGCCGATCACAACCAGCGAGCGCGGCAAGCGCTTCAA
>JAXMCH010000022.1:0-10118 GCA_046349455.1 Hyphomonadaceae bacterium
TATCCGTTCTCGCGCCTCACGGAAGCGGCGAATGTGCTGGTGATGCCGGCGTTACACTCATCCTCGATTGCGACGAGCTTGCTGGCGACCGCGGGTGGCGCAACGGTGATCGGGCCGGTGCTGACGGGCCTTGCTAAGCCGATTCAGATCGCGCCGCTGGGTGGCGCGGTGTCGGATATCGTGACCTATGCGACGCTCGCTGCGTTCCAGGCGGCGGAAGGCGAAGCCTAGGTGGACGCGGGTTTCGGGGTTTCGTCGGTTGCGGGCGGTGTCATCCGCATTACGGCGATCGCAAACACGAACGCGCCGATGCCGATGATTCCCGAGTAGATGAAGAACGTCATGTAGCCGGCGGCGAACGCTTCGGCGGGAATGCCGCGCTCCTGCACAAGATGCGCGAAGGCTGTCGGCGACATGCTGGTGAACCAGCTGCGCAACCATTCCGTCTCCCCCGCCGCGGCGCCGGATGTGGCGCCTTCGACGATGCGGCCAGAAATGGCGGCGAGGATTTTTCCCGGTAGCGCATAGAGCGACGAAAAGAGTGCGTATTGCGTCGCTGTGAAGCCGAGGCTGGTGAGGCTCGACATGTAAGCGATGAGCGCAGTGCCGGCGATGCCGGCGGAGATGTTGTCGATTGCGATACAGGCGTAGAGGCCGGGCAACCAGGGACCTGTGAACACAAGGCCGCTGAACGCGATGTTCGAGAGCGGTTGCACGATGGCGCCGACGATGAGCGAACGCATCAGGCCGAAGCGCGCCACCATCCAGCCGCCAAGGCCGATGCCGACCATCGACATCACAACGCCGAACAATTTGCGGGCGCCGGCGATCTCATCGAGCGAGAAGCCCACGTCGACGTAAAACGCCGTCATCAGGTTCAGCACGAAATCGGCGATCCGATAGACGCAGATCATCGCAAGGATGAGCGCGCCTGTGCCGCGATAGCGCTTGAAGAAATCCTCCAGCGGCTCTTTCAGCGTGCCGGCGAAATAAGCGCTGGGGCGTGATTTGAAGAGCGGATAGGTCGCGAACGCCACGATAACCAGACCAATCGCCACGCCGATCACTTGCCAGACGGCGCCCCACGGCTTTGCGCCCCATGCTTCCGCGAAGCCGGGCGCCGCATCGGCCATGCCGATCCATGGGAACATGAATGTCAGGGGCTCGGCCTTGCCCGAAAGACCCGCGCCGATGAAGCACGCGCCGAACACCATCAGACCAACGCGCGCGGTCCATTCGAGCGCTTCGGCCCAGATGGGCGTAGTCGCAGGCGGAAACGGCTTCGGCTCAACGCTCTTTTCGCGCGGCGCCAGCAAAACGCCGAGAACGCCGATGCCCATCACGAAGGCCATCGCGGAGTAAGACGCCGTCCAGCCGATGCGCGAAGCGAGGAAGAGCGGCGCGGCGCCCGACACAACCACTGCGAGGCGATAGCCCCACTGATACGCGGCAGCCATGACGCCTTGGCGCTCAACGGCGGCCACTTCGATGCGCCAGGCATCGATGGCGATGTCTTGCGTTGCGCCGAACATCGCGGTCATCACCGCGAAGATCGCGACGATGCCGATCACGTTGAGATTGGGATCGGGCTGCTCCGCGCCTTCAACGCCGCCTGCAACGGCAGCGGAAACCGCGGGCATGTTGATAGCGATCAGCCAGATACCGAAGATGATGCCCATCTGCGCCAGCAGCATCCACGAACGGCGTTTGCCAAAGAGCTGATAGAGCCCCGGGATCTTCACCCGGTCGACGATTGGCGCCCACAGGAATTTGATCGCGTACGTGATCGTCACCAAGCTGAAGAGTGTGATGACATCGAGCGGCAACTTCGCTTGGCGCATCCAGGCGGAGATCGTGTCGTAGAGCAGCAGGTTCGGGAGGCCTGCGGAGAAGCCAAGCATCAGCATCACGAGGCTGCGCTTCTCGAGGAAAACGCCAAGCGCTTCCCAGGTTGAACGCTTCGGCGCCGGGGCGGCTGGTGTATCGGACATGCGCGTGCTCTCCGCCGCTTTTATTCGCCGGCGAACGTGGCGGGGTTCGGGCGTTCGGTAAAGCGCGCGGCGACGGCGAGCAGCCGCGCGGCGTCTATGGGCTTGGTGAGAAAGTCGTCCATGCCGGATTCGAGCGCCTTGGCGCGGCCCTGCTCATCGGGCTCGGCGGAAAGCGCAACGATGGGGGCGGCAGCGGATGGTCCCCTGCCCGCGCGGATGCGTTCTGCGGCCTGAAGGCCGTCGAGGCGCGGCATGCGGATGTCGAGCAGAATGAGATCGTAGGGTGCGGCCGCAGCGGCGGCGACGGCCTCCTCGCCATCCTGCGCGGTGGTGACGACGCAGCCGGCGCGTGTGAGCAACGTGCGCGCGAGCAGTGCGTTGATGGGGTTGTCCTCGGCAAGCAACACGCGCAGGCCGGTCAGCGCAAGCGGCGCTGACTCCGTCTGCTTCACGTGTTCGACCATCGTGCGGTCCGCTTCGCCCAGCGCCACCTTGATGCGCTCCGCGAGCGAACGACGGCGGATGGGTTTTAAGGTGTAGTGCTCGATACCGGCGGCGCGGACGCGCTCGATCTCATCGCGCTCTTCTTGCGGGATAAGCGCAATGACGGCGCGGGCGCTGCGCTTCAGTGCGTCGATTTCCTCGGCGTCGATGCCCTCGCGCCAATCGTAGAGGATGATGTCAGCGCCGCTGTCGTGCTCAACGCTTTGAGCGCCGAGCGACACCACGGTCACGCGCAGCGCTTGCGCCAACAGGGCCGAGCGGCTGAGCACGCAAATGCGAACACCCTCGAGCGAGAGCGGCGGCGCGCCGCCTTCAACGGCGTGCAGCGGCAGCTCGACCCAGAAATTTGCGCCGAAGCCCGGTCGCGAAACCAGGCCCACTTCCCCCCCCATGGCGAGGGCGAGCTTCTTGACGATGGCGAGGCCCAGGCCCGTGCCGCCGTGACGGCGCGCGACGCCAGCGTCGGCTTGCGCGAATTCCTCGAAAATCAGCGCTTGCTTCTCTGGTGCGACGCCTGGGCCGGTGTCGCGCACATTGAAACGGAGCCGCCCGCCGGGGCGCGGCGCAAGCTCCATGATCACGCCGCCATTGTCGGTGAACTTCACGGCGTTGCCGGCGAGGTTGAACAAGATTTGCCGCAGGCGACCGTCGTCGCCCATTACGCGGAGCGGCGCATCGCTGCGTGTGGTGACAGCAATGTCGAGACCCTTGCTGTGCGCTTTTGGTGAGATCAGTTCGGCAACGTCTTGCATCGTCGCTTCGGGATCGAACGGTGCGGATTCAAGATCGACGCGGCCCGCTTCGAGGCGCGAGTAGTCGAGAATCTCGGTGATGAGATCGAGCAGCAATTCGCCGGATTGTTTGATCGCGGCGACATAAGTTTGTTCGTTGGGCTCAAGTGCGCCGCGTTCGAGCAGGCCAGCCATGCCGAGAATGCCGTTAAGCGGCGTGCGCAATTCGTGTGTGAGTGTGGCGAAGAGTGTGGTCTTGGCCCGCAGCGCGTCTTCGGCGGCGCTGACGTGACGGGTGATGTCGCGCGCGGCGATCAGACGCGCGCCGTCGGGCAAAATCCGTTCCGCCCATTCGAAGCGGCGGCCATCCGGCGCCGGCGCATCGAAGCGGCGTTCGCCGTCGACAAAATCGGGCGGCTGCACCCTGCCCCAAGGCGGTCGGCCTGGCCCGATCCACTGCCGGAAGGTAGCGCGGAACGCGGGATTGGCGCGCACCATGGCGCCATCGGCCGCGAGGATCGCGATCGGATCGGGCAACGCGTTGAATGCATCGAACGCTTGGGCGGCGGCGGCCGGTTGAGCCATGCGCCGATCAAGCCCTGGGCCGGTTAAGAAACCCTGGCCAGGCCGCCAGGATCGGCGCCTGCCCATTGGCGTTTCAGGCTCAATGCTTCGGCAACATGAATGCGGCGGACCGCGTCCGACCCGTCAAGATCGGCGACGGTGCGCGCCACCTTCAAAGTGCGGTGGTATGCGCGGGCCGACAAAGCGAGGGACTCGGCGGCCTTGGCGAGAAGCGCAGCGCCCGGCGCGTCTGGCGCCGCGAGACGCTCAAGGGATTGCAGATCGAGGATGGCGTTGAGGCCAGCGCCGCGCGCCGTTTGCGCTTCGCGGGCGCGGGCGACGCGAGCTGCGGCTTCAGCTGTGCCTTCGATCGGCGGCGGCAGTGCGAGATCGGCGGCGGTTACCGGCGGCACATCGAGTTGGATATCGATGCGATCGAGCAGCGGGCCTGAGAGGCGTGCTTGATAGTCTGCAGCGCAACGCGGGCCCCGGCGGCACGCGCCAGCACCCGGACCGCCGCCGCAACGGCACGGGTTCATAGCGGCCGCAAGCAAGATGCGCGCGGGATACGTGACGTGATGATTGGCGCGCGCGATGAGAACGTTGCCGTTCTCAAGCGGCTGGCGCAACGCGTCGAGCGCTTGTTGCGAAAACTCAGGCAGCTCGTCGAGGAAGAGCACGCCTTGGTGGGCGAGAGAAAGTTCGCCGGGCTTAGCGCGTAGCCCGCCGCCAACAAGCGCGGCCATTGATGCAGAATGGTGTGGCGCGCGGAAGGGGCGCGTGCGCGTAAGCCGGCCGCGCTCGAGCAAACCTGCAACCGAATGCAGCATCGAAACTTCAAGCAATTCTTCGCTCGAAAGCGGCGGCAAAAGCCCAGGCAAACGTTGCGCCAGCATGGATTTGCCGGCGCCGGGCGGGCCGACGAAGAGGATATTGTGCGCGCCGGCGGCCGCAATTTCGAGCGCACGCTTGGCTTGTTCTTGGCCGCGGACATCGCGCAGATCGGGCGCGCCGGCGCCGCTGATGAGATCACCCCGCTCGGGCGCCTTCAACGTAGCGCCGCCGCGGAAGTGATTGACCAACGCAAGCAGTGACGGCGCAGCGACGACTTCGCCGCCGGCCCACGCGGCTTCAGCGCCGCAGACCTCGGGACATATGAAGCCCGCGCCCATCCCGTGCGCGGCCATTGCCGCCGGCAGCGCGCCAGGCGCAGATGCGAGCGCCCCGTCAAGACCGACTTCACCGAAACCGATGACGCCATCCAGCGCATCGCGCGGCACCGCGCCGATAGCGGCCATCAAAGCAAGCGCGATCGGGAGATCGTAGTGGGTCCCCTCCTTCGGCATGTCAGCAGGCGCGAGGTTGACGACGAAACGCCCGGCCGGGATGGCGAGACCAATCGAAGCGAACGCGGCGCGCACGCGCTCGCGGCTTTCGCTGACGGCCTTATCGCCGAGACCGACGATGACGATGCCGGGCTGGCCGCCCGTCATTTGAACTTGAACTTCGACCCGGCGCGCTTCGAGACCCGCGAAGGCTACCGTGGTTGCACTGGCGCATGTCTGCATGACGCCCGCCCTTTATCCACAGACCGGGCGCGATCTAGTACACGACTAGAACAAACACGCAACATAAAATGAACTCCGCCGCGTGGAACGCGACGAGCCGCACAATTTACCCCCAGCTCTGTGTTGAGACCACGGGTTTGGCCGAGCTTAGGGGAATTTAATAGGACGAGCCGGACGGCGGCTGTTCCGGCGGAATGTCTTCGCTGGAGCCGCGATATTCGGGCTGCGGCGGGCCCTCCGCGCGGGCTTGGGCCTGCGCGTAATACGGAACGTCGGGCGCGCGCACCTGCATGAACGAAACGACGCGGCGGACGCCGCCCACGACGCTGGCAATTTCAGCCGCGCGGCGCAGTTCCTGATCCGAGCGAGCGGTGCCCATCAAGTAGACGTTGCCGTGGAAGGTCTCGATATTGACGTTGATGGCGCGCACGCTGCGGCTCGCCGTGAGACGCGTGCGGATTTGCGCTGTGATCAACTCGTCTTGCGCGCTGCGCATCATCGTCGAAGGCTCGCCGACGACGAGTTCGTTGTAAACGTTGTGGATCGTCGGCATGCTGCGCGCGATCGTTTCGGCGGCCTGGCGATGCTCTTGCGTCGGCACCGTGCCGGAAAGCAGAAGATTGCTTTCAGCGACTTCGACATCGACTTCGCGGAACGCAGTGCTGTCGGCAACCATCAAGCGCGTCTTGACGGTTTGCGAGGCGGTTGCGTCGTCGATGCCTTCGCCAATGGTGCGATCTTGCACCGCGTAAACGCCGACGCTGGCGGCGGTGCCGAGCGCCGCTGTCATACAGCCACTGACGCCCGCGGAAGCGGCGAGCATGGCGGAAAGGGTCAAAAATGCGCGCATTTGGCGGGTAAGATGCGCTTTGTGTGTTGCGAGGCGCTTAACGTCAGGCGCCAACGCGATCTTGAAACCAGGCGCTGCGTTCATGTTTCGGCAACAGACCGGCGCCGACCACGATGACGTCGTAGCGAATGGGCGCGGCTGTGAGCCGCCAGCGGCCTGCGAGCACCTTGGCCGCGCGCGAGATGCGATCGGCCGCCATCGGCGTCACCGCGTAAACACCCGCTTCATAAGTGTTACGCGCCTTCACTTCGACGATCACGAGAACGTTCTGCTTCCACGCAGCGATGTCGACCTCGCCATAAGGCGTGCGCAAGCGATGACCGAGGATGCGATAGCCTTTGCACATGAGGTACGCCATCGCGAGCCATTCAGCCACGCGGCCGCGCCGCTCGGCCTTCCGGCGGCTCACGCGCGGTCCTTAAGTTCGAGTGCGCGGGCGTAAGCGCGCTTGCGCGGCACGCCGAGATCACGCGCCGCTTCGCTCGCGGCTTCCTTCACGCCGCGCACGAGCGCGCGAACAAGGAACGCGTCGAGCGCTTCATCGCTGACCTCCCCTTTCGGCAGCGGCGGGCCAACAAGCACGACAATCTCGCCTTTGGGTGCGCCTGCCTGGGCGTAGTGCGCGGCGAGTTCATCGAGAGCGCCGCGTCGCGTTTCCTCAAAAAGCTTGGTGAGTTCGCGCGCGACGGCGGCGGATCGTGGGCCAAGCGTTTCGGCCATGTCCGCGAGCGAGTCCGACAGGCGCGGGCCGGACTCGTAGAAGATCAAAGTTGCATCGATGTCGGCGAGTTCGGTGAGCGCTTCGCGGCGCGCGTTCTGTTTGGCGGAAAGGAAGCCGGCGAACAGGAAGCGATCGCTAGGCAGACCGGAGACGACCAGGCCCGCGAGCGCGGCCGAGGCGCCAGGGATTGGATAAATCCGGTGTCCAGCCTCGATCGCGGCGCGGGCAAGCTTGAAGCCAGGGTCGGAGACAAGCGGCGTACCGGCGTCGGACACAAGGGCGACGCGCTCGCCTGCTTCGAGCGCGGCCAAAATGTCCGCCCGCCCCGCTTCGCCACTATGGTCGTGATAAGCGGCGAGCTTGGGCTTTAGCCCGTACGCGTCGAGCAGCTTGCGTGCGACACGCGTGTCCTCGGCATAGACGCGATCGACGCCGCCCAACACGTCGAGCGCGCGCAAAGTGATGTCGCGGAGGTTCCCGATCGGCGTCGCGACCACATAAAGGCCCGGTTCAAGCGGTGGACTGGATTCGCGGGCGCCGATACGTTCGGGCCCGGTCCGGGGATCAGACGAAGGGTTATTCATGGCTTCCGCGAAATCATCGCCGCGCCCGCTTTCCGCGCCAAGCGCAAAGACGGCCGCAGCGATCAGCGTCGCCGCTTTGATGGCCGCCTGCGCGACGGCGCCGGGCCCGAATGTGCCACCCCCGCCCGGCCCTGGGCCATCCGTACCGCCGGACGTGCAGGTGCAGACGCGCGAAGGCGTGACGCCGCCCTTCATGCGCGGGCGCGATATCGTGCGGGTCGGGCTACTTTTGCCCTTCACGCTTCGGCCTCAGGACGCCTCGGCGCTCTACAATGCCGCCGAACTCGCACTCTTCGATCACGGCAATCAGAATACGCTGATCATCCCGCGCGACGCTGGCTCGACGGAGGCTTCGGCCAACGCCGCGGCGCAGGCGCTGATCAATGACGGCGCGGACGTCATCGTCGGCCCGGTGCTGCGCGAGGGCGTGCTGGGCGCTTCTACCGCGGCGCGTTCGAATAACGTGCCGGTGATCGGCTTTTCCTCTGACCGCACCGTGGCAGGCAACGGCACCTACCTGCTGAGCTTCCAGCTGGAAGACGAAGTGCAGCGCATCGTCTCTTACGCTTCGGCGCAGAACATTCGCACGATCGCGTTGCTGGCGCCTTCGAACGAGTATGGCCGCCGCGTCGAGAGCGCGCTGCGCGCGGAAGCGGCGCTGCACAACATGACGGTGACGCAAGTTCAGCTCTACGCGCGCAACGACACGGAAGCGACAACAGCGGCGACGGCGATGGCAGCTTCGCTGCGCGCAACCCCGGCGCAGGCTGTGCTGATCGCCGAAAGCGGCACGGCGCTGCGTGCGATCTCCACCGCGTTGGTGCGCGGCGGCGTCGATCAGCGGCAGACGCGCTTCATCGGCACCAGCGTATGGGCTGGCGAAGCGCAGCGCGAGCCGACGCTCGCTGGCGGCTGGTATGTTTCGGCGGATCCCTCCGCACGCACGGCGTTCGAGTCGCGCTACCAGGCTACGTACGGTGAATCGCCGACGCGTCTGGCAAGCCTTGGCTATGATGCAGTGGCGCTGGCCGCCCTGCTCTCACGCGATGGCGGGCCGCGCGGGTTTACGCGCAATCGGATCGAGAACGGCGAAGGCTTTGCGGGCTCGGACGGGCTTTTCCGATTCCACTCGAACGGCGCGATCGAGCGCGGGCTGGCGATCATCGAAGTCCGGCAGAACGACGTGGCTGTGATCGACGCGGCGCCGCGTTCGTTCCCGCGCTCCTAGACGGCAAGCTCAAGCGCAATTCGATTTGCGAGCGCGCGGCCACGTGATGTGAGCCGCAGACGCGTTTCATCGCGCGTGATGAGCTCTTGCTCGATCAGCCATTTGACGGCCTCTGGATTGAGGGCGCGGCCGCGCAGTGTTTCGACCCGCGCGGCGTCCAAACCCTCGGCGATGCGCAGGCCCATCAGCAGGACTTCGTCCGCGGTTTCGTCGGCGGTGAGCGTTGACTCGCTGATCCAGCCGACGCCGTTTTCATTGACGGCATCGATGTAATCGCGCGGGTGGCGGTGAGCTTCGGTAGCGATGCGGGCGCCTTCATGCGTGACGCGGCCATGCGCGCCGGGGCCGACGCCAACCCAATCGCCGCTGCGCCAATAGACGAGATTGTGCCGCGCTTGCGCCGCTTCGCTGCGCGCGTGGTTGGAAATTTCGTATGCGGGCATGCCGGCGGCTTCGCAGATCTCCTGCGTCGCTTCGAAGAGTTCGGCGGCGGCGTCATTGTCCGGCGGGATGAGCTGGCCGCGATCGACGCGGCGCGCGAAGGCTGTCTGCGGCTCGATGGTGAGTTGATAGAGCGAGAGGTGCTCGATCGGCAGGGTCAGCGCCTGCGTAAGTTCGGTGCGCCAGTCCGCGAGGCTTTGCCCTTCCCGCGCGTAGATGAGATCGAGCGAGACGCGCTGATGCGTGGCAGCCGCCGCGTCGATGGCGCGGAGCGCGCTTTGCGCATCGTGGCGGCGGCCGAGGGCTTTGAGCGACGCATCGTCGAAAGCTTGCGCGCCGATGGAAAAGCGATTGATGCCGGCGGCGGCTTGTTCAGCGAAGAGTGCGAAATCTTCGGGATTGGCTTCGAGCGTGATCTCGCAATCGGAGGAGAGCACGAACGCGTTTGAGGCGGCGTCAATCAGGCGTGCGAGTTCGTCACCGCGCAAGAGTGAAGGCGTGCCTCCTCCGAAGAACAGACTCGCGGCTTCGCGCCGACCGTAACGGGCGGCGTGCGCTTTCATGTCCGCGATGATCGCGTCGATCAGAGGCGCGTTGGCGGCGCCGCGCGCGCGATAGACGTTGAAGTCGCAGTACGGGCAGATCGCCGCGCAATACGGCCAGTGCACGTAGATGCCGAATTCGCTCACTTGAGCGCCGCGAGCAGTTTCTCGAACGCGCGCGCGCGGTGTGTGAGCGGCAGCTTCTCTTCGTGCGTCATCTCGCCGAACGTGCGCGTCTCGCCCGTCGGCAGGAAAATGGGATCGTAGCCAAAACCTTTGTCGCCGCGCGGCGGCCAGATGATTTCACCACGCGCCTCCCCTTCGAAGACATCGAGCGCGCCGTCAGGCTCAGCCAATGCGAGCGCACACACGAAGCGGGCAGAAAAGTCCTTGG